>MGZJ01000079.1:0-12008 GCA_001802645.1 Geobacteraceae bacterium GWC2_53_11
TCAGGATTGAAAACCGCCCGGCCCCGCTTCTATCGCGGACTTGACCCCGACGGCATTGACGGCTACCGGGAGTTCCGGGAACTGCAGGATGTGACCGCTGTGTCGGATTTTCTGAAAGGGCTGGAAAGCTGATAACAACTCTCTGATTTTACGCCACTACCACAAAACATCATTCCGGCGTACACTGAATTTTGTAAATTGTGTGGTAGGTTATAGTGTGATATCTAGATGTCGTAATGTATCCACGCGCATTTACACTCCACGTGTTCCCGGAAGATGGGCGAAAGATAACGCATGTACCAGTTTGCCGAATTAGTACCGCTGATTATCTACACCGTTGTGGCCGTCCTGGTCATCGGAGTTCTGCTGTTCGCCGCCTGGTGGCTGGGTGCCAAGACCACCTCCCGCAACAAGGAAATGCCCTACGAATCAGGCGTCATCCCGAGCGGAGCTGCCCGCCGCCCCCTGTCCGTCCCCTTTTACCTGATCGCCATATATTTTATCGTCTTCGATGTGGAGACCGCCTTTATCTTCACCTGGGCCGCCGACTGGGACCGGCTCGGCATGCCCGGCCTGCTGCACATCACCTTTTTTATCGGCGCCCTGCTGCTGGGGCTGGCGTGGTTATGGGTCAAGGGAGGATTAGAATGGGGGCCATCAGCAGGAAAACGGGTTTGCCACAGAGACACAGAGGCTCAGAGAAAGACTTAAACCTGTTGTTGGAATTAAAAAAGCATCTTCATTATCAGTAACGCTTATACATCTTTTCTTAGATTTTCTCCGTGCCTCTGTGTCTCCGTGGCAAAAATGGTTTGAGGTTTAAAATGCACCAGGACATTCCTGACAACATACTGCTGACAAACCTGGACGACCTGATCAACTGGGGCAGGGCAAATTCGCTCTGGCCGATGTTCTTCGGGCTGTCGTGCTGCTTTGTCGAGATGATGACGTCATTTACCTCGCGCTACGATGTCTCCCGCTTCGGGGCCGAAGTCCTGCGCGGTTCGCCGCGTGAAGCCGACCTGATGGTGATTGCCGGCACCCCGTTCCGCAAGATGGCCCCGAACATCCTCCGCCTGTACGAGCAGATGGCCGAACCGCGCTGGGTGGTCTCCATGGGGAGCTGTTCCAACTCCGGCGGCATGTACGACGTCTACAGCGTGGTGCAGGGGGTCAACCAGTTTCTGCCGGTGGATGTCTACATTCCCGGCTGCCCCCCCCGCCCCGAGGCATTCCTGCAGGGTTTGATGCTGTTGCAGGAGAAAATCAGGAGCGGCGAACGCCCCTCCCGTCCGGTGCTGCATATGACCGGCGGCAGCCAGGGCACCACCGTGCCGGTGCTGGTGGACGGCGTCTCAAAAACCTGTGATCCGCGCGGCCCCGGCCTGGAGGGGACTGCCATCCGAGGAGTCTCGGTCGGCCATCCGCGCAGCTTTATGCCGCGCAGCGACGAACAGTGGCGTCCCCCCGCGACGAAGCGCGACTATCCCGACTTCGGCCTGACCGGCGAGCTGGAGGCGATTTTCGGCGAACAGATCCGCCGCGACGACTCCGCCACCGACATGCTTACCTACCGGGTGGCGCCGGAACTGCTCCCGGACGTGCTCGGCCGCCTGAAGAGCCGCACGACCGCCCCGTTCCGGCGGCTGGAGGACATCGCCTGCGTGGACGATTCCTGCCGCCGCGAGCCGGACAAGTTCAAAGCCTACACGGTCAACTACCACCTGCTCAACTTCGACATCCCGGGCCATATCCGCATCAAGACCGAGCTGCCGGACGAAGCAGCGCCGCTCCCCACCGTCACCAAAGTCTTTGCCAATGCCGACTGGTACGAGCGTGAGGTATTCGACATGTACGGGCTCCGTTTCAACGGCCACCCGAACCTGCGCCGGATCCTGATGCCGCACGACTGGGAGGGGCACCCCCTGCGCAAGTCGCACCCCTTCCGGGGCACAGAGATGCCCCCCTACACCCTTGAGGACGCCCGCAGGTTCCAGTCGATGCCGGCCGAGCAGTTCTTCGCCCACAACGACCCGGACACGCTCATCCTCAACCTGGGGCCGCAGCACCCCGGCACCCACGGCATCATCCGCTGCATGCTGAAGCTGGACGGCGAAGAGATCGTCGATATGGACAGCGACATCGGCTATCACCACCGGGGCGCGGAAAAAATTGGCGAACGCCAGCACTGGAACCAGTTCATCCCCTACACCGACCGGATCGACTACCTGTCCGGGGTGCAGAACAACCTGGCCTACTGCAACTCGGTGGAGAAACTGTGCGGCATCACCGTGCCGGAGCGGGCGGAGACCATCCGCGTCATGCTCTCCGAGCTGTTCCGCATCGCCAATCACCTGGTCTGGCTCGGCACCTTCGCCGCCGATATCGGGGCGATGACACCGGTGTTCTACACCTTTACCGACCGGGAAAAAATCTTCGACATCGTGGAGATGATTACCGGCGGCAGGATGCACCCCGCCTGGTTCCGTATCGGCGGCGTCGCCGAAGACCTGCCCGATGACTGGGAGCGGCCGGTGCGGGATTTCCTGGCCTGGATGCCGGCGCGGCTGAAAGAGTACCACTCGCTGCTGGACAAAAATCCGATCTTCATGGCCCGTCTGAAAGGGGTCGGAGCGATCTCGAAGGACGATGCCCTGGAGTGGGGGCTGTCCGGCCCGAACCTGCGCGCCTGCGGTATGGAGTGGGATCTGCGCAGGAAGATCCCCTATTCCGGCTATGACCGCTTCGACTTCGACATCCCGACCGCCGACGGGGGCGACTGCTGGGCGCGCTATCTGGTGCGCATGGAGGAGATCCAGCAGTCCCTGCGCATCGTGGAGCAGTGTTTCACCACCATGCCGGCCGGGCGCTGGATGACCGACGACTACCGCTATGTGCTGCCGCAGAAGCCGGATACGCTCAAGGATATCGAGTCCCTGATCCACCACTTCGTCAACAGCACCCGCGGCATGAGTGCACCAAAGGGTGAGAATTACAGCGCCATCGAGGCCCCGAAAGGGGAAAACGGCTACTTCGTCGTCTCCGACGGCCTCAATATCCCGTACCGCGTCAGGATCAAGACCCCCAGCTTCCCCCATGTGCAGGCGCTGCCGGTCATGAGCCGCGGCTGGCTGGTAGCGGATTTCCTGGCGATACTGGGATCAATCGATTTTGTGCTAGCGGATTTGGACAGGTAAAATCAGAAGCATTATTTGCCACAGAGACACAGAGACTCAGAGGAAGAACCTAAAAAGAAAGAAAATGCACAAAGCTTATAAGGGGTAAACCAGTCCTTTTGTATTCTGATTTAGATTTTCTCTGTGCCTCTGAGTCTCTGTGGCAAAACAGGTTTTAAAATGATAACAACTGAACTCAAAAACGAACTCCAAACCCGCATCGCCTCGGCCATCACCAATCGCGAGGCAGCGGTGGACGTGATGAAGGCGTTCCAGGCACATTACGGCTGGCTTACCGACGAGGCGGTGGTCGAGGCGGCCGGACTGCTGGGGCTTTCTCCGCTGCAGGTTGAGGAACTGGCCACTTTTTACGAGATGATCTACCGCCGTCCCGTGGGACAGCAGGTGATCCATGTGTGCGACTCCATCTCCTGCTGGGCCATGGGGGGGGAGACGCTGCTGGGCCACCTCTCCGGAGTCCTCGGCATCAAACCGGGAGAGACGACACCGGACGGCCTCTTTACCCTGCTCCCCTGCTGCTGTCTTGGCAACTGCGGGGAGGCGCCGACCCTGATGATCGGCGACACGATCTGCGGCAGGGTTACGGTCGAGAACGCTTCAAAGATAGTAACTCCCCTCCTATTTTAGGAGTACCCTCTGGGGCATAAAGGGCTGGGGGTGGTAAGGTTTTCGCTTTTTGATTTTTAAGATTGATGAAAATCAAAGGCAACCACCCCTAACCCCTCCTTAGAGAAAGGAGGGGGACTAAATGCAAAAGCGGACACCACTCAAGATTTTCTCTGTGTCTCTGTGCCTCTGTGGCAAAATAAAAGGTTTTTATGGAACAGATCCTCTTCCGACATAACAAGCCGGGTCGCTGCGTCACCTTTGCCGAATACCGGGCCGAGGGGGGCTTTGGCGCGCTGAAAAAGGCGCTGTCCGGCATGTCCCCCGACGAGGTGCAGCAGGCGGTGATTGACTCCGGCATGCGCGGCCGCGGCGGCGCCGGTTTTCCGACCGGCAAGAAGTGGTCGTTCGTGCCGCGCAACCTGACCGGGCCGCGCTGGCTCATCTGCAACTGCGACGAAATGGAGCCGGGCACCTACAAGGACCGCATCCTGCTCGAAGCCAATCCCTATTCCCTGGTCGAGGGCATGGTGCTGGCCTGCTACGCCATCGGCGTGCGTCACTCGTTCATCTTCATCCGGCGCGGCTACGAACAGGCTGCCGCCAACCTGCGCCAAGCCATAACGGAAGCAACGACAGCCGGACTGCTGGGGGAGAATATCCTGGAGAGCGGCTTTTCCTGCGATATCGACGTGCATGTCTCGGCCGGGCGCTACATCTGCGGCGAGGAAACCGCGCTGATGAGCGCCCTGGAGGGGAAGCGAGCCAATCCGCGCGCCAAGCCCCCCTTCCCGGCGGTCAAGGGGCTGTGGGGCGGACCGACCGTGGTTAACAACGTGGAGAGCCTGGCCAACGTTCCGTATATCATCGCCCACGGCCCCCAATGGTTCAAGGACACGGCAGCCACATCCGAAGCGTCCGGCATGAAGCTGTTCTGCGTCAGCGGCCAAGTGGCCAACCCGGCCTGTTTCGAACTGCCGCTGGGGATGACGCTGGGGGAGATCATAGACGGCCCCTGCGGCGGCATGCGTCTGGGGAGCAGCTTCAAGGCGTGCCTGCCGGGCGGGGCTTCCACGCCGTATTTCACCAGGGAGCAGTGGAATGTGCCGATGGACTTCGATCCGGTGGCCAAAGCCGGGTCGCGCCTCGGCACCGGCGGCATTGTGGTTTTCGACCAGAACACCTGCATGGTGGCGGCCACCCTCAACCTGGTGAAATTCTACGCCCGCGAATCCTGCGGCTGGTGCACCCCCTGCCGCGAAGGTCTTCCCTATGTGGTTCATCTGCTGGAGCAGATTGAGTCCGGCCAGGGAAGCGAAGAGCACATCGCGATTCTGAAAGAACATGTCCAGTACCTGAACTACGCCTTCTGCGCGCTGGCGCCCGGTGCCATGGGGCCGGTGGACGGGCTGCTGCGGCATTTTGAAGATGAGATGCGAGAGCATATAGTCAAAGGAAAATGCCCCATTCTAAAGGCAAATTTGCCACAGAGACACAGAGGCACAGAGGTGAATAATGCAGGATAATGAGTTAACTGAGAAAATTATTGGTTGTGCAATTGAGGTACATCGGAATCTTGGTCCTGGGCTTCTGGAATCAATTTACGAGAAGGCTCTTTGTTATGAACTTGAATCAAAAGGATTACTTTACAAAAACCAGGTAATAGTGCCGGTAATGTATAAAAATACGTGTTTGGGTGATTTTAGGCTTGATCTTGTTGTTGAAGATCGAGTGATTGTTGAACTGAAGGCTGTCGAAAGAAATGATCCTGTGTTCAAAGCTCAATTGATGAGTTACATGAAACTGACGGACAAAAAACTTGGACTGCTGATCAATTTTAATGTTCCCCTTTTAAAAGACGGAATCACAAGGGTAATCCTTTAATGCCGATTTTCTTATTTTCACTCTGGAATTGGTTTTCTCCGAGTCTCTGTGTCTCTGTGGCAAAAACAGGATCATGAAGTCATGCCGAAACTGATCATCGACAACATACCGGTGGAGGTAGCCGACGGAGTCACCGTGCTGGAAGCGGCGCAATCCGTGGACATCCCGATTCCGCACTTCTGCTGGCATCCGGCGCTGGGCAAGGCCGGGGCCTGCCGGGTCTGCGCCGTCAAGATGGTGGACGGCCCGGTCAAGGGAATCCAGATGTCGTGCATGCTGCCGGCCCAGGACGGCATGGTGGTGTCAACCACCGATCCCGAAGCGGTTGCCATGCGGCGCAATGTCATTGAGTGGCTGATGATCAACCACCCCCACGACTGCCCGGTCTGCGACGAGGGGGGCGAATGCCAGCTGCAGGACTACACCATCGCCGGCGGGCACGGCATCCGGCGCTACAGCGGCACAAAGCGCACCCACATTAACCAGGATCTCGGCCCCTACATCGAGCACGAAATGAACCGCTGCATCCAGTGCTACCGCTGTGTCCGCTTCTACCAGGAGTACGCCGGCGGCACGGATTTCGGCGTCATGGGAAGCGCCGGGCGGGTTTATTACGGTCGCTTTGAGGACGGACAATTAGAGTCCCCCTTCTCCGGCAATCTGGTGGATATCTGCCCCACCGGGGTGTTCACCGACAAGACCGCCCGCTTCAAGGCCCGCTACTGGGACTACGACATGGCCCCATCGGTCTGCCCCGGCTGCTCGCTGGGGTGCAACACCACACCGGTGGCCCGTTACCGTGAGCTGCTCAAGATGACGGCCCGCCGGAACGAAGCGGTCAACGGCTGGTTCATCTGCGACCGGAGTCGCTTTGCGAATGACGCGGTGAATGATCCGCAGCGCCCGCGCACCCCGCTGATTGACGGCCGGGAAGCGAGCCGTGACGAAGCCCTGGAAGCCCTGCTGCTGCGCATTGCCCAGATTGAAGAACTGTACGGCAGCGGCAGCATCGCCGTGGTAGGCTCATCGCGACTGGCTCTCGAAGGAGCAGCTCTGCTGCCGCGACTGGCTGAGTGCTGTTCCGCCGGGGCGCTTTGCTACTTCACCTCTCAGGAAGAGAGCGACCGGACGCTTCCGCTCATTGAACTGCTGTCATCCGGTAAGCCGGCTTCACAGCGGGACGTCAGGGAGTCGGACTGCATCGTCGTCTGCGGCTGCGATCCTCTGCAGAAAGCCCCGATGCTGGCTCTTGCGGTTCGGCAGGCATGGCGCAACGGGGCCGCGGTGTATGTGGTCCCCTTCGGCTCCGCTCAGGGAACGGAGGGAGTTCAAAAATCAACCATTCTGCAAATGAACCGTTGGCTGAGCGGAGTCGAAGCCAGCCAGGAACCAAAGCGTCTCTATGATGCAATTTCAGTTCACTCACTGGACGCAGTACCGCTGGCCGATGCCAAGCAGCCGGTACTGATCTGTTCTGCAACGAATGCGCCGGATCGGCTGGCTGAGACACTGGAACAGCAGAGCAATCTGAAACTTGCCGTCATCTTTCCGGCAGCCAACAGCTATGTCGCGGCACAACTGGCCGGGGCACATGGCGCCGTCAGCCTTGAACATGCCGTTGCAACAGGAAAGATCAAGGGAATCATCGCCGTGGAGGCAGATATTCCGCCACAGCTTTTGGAGGGTATTCCGTTTGTGGCCGCGCTTGACTGGCGCATGACGGAAACCGTTCAGGCAGCGCAGATAGTCCTCCCCACCACCGCCTGGGTGGAGATGGACGGTACTTGTATAAACAACGAAGGGAGGGCGCAGCGCTTCAAAAAAGTCATGAATCCGGGGGTCCCGGTCCGTGGGCTCGATCCCGCCGGCCATCCGCCGCACATCCATCGCACAATCCCGCCGGGTGGCGAGCCGCAGCCGGCCTGGCAAACGGTGGCCGCACTCATCGAGGGGCTGTGCGGCGAACAGATCACGGAACCGCTGTCCGGAAAGTGGGAACGTCTTCAGGAGCTTGCTGCGGAGAGTGAAGGAGTCATGATCAATGATCTATGACCCGATCGACATAGCGCTGATCCTGGCCAAGATCGGCCTGGTCTTCTTCGTCATCCTCACCCTGGCGGCCTATCTGGTCTTTGCCGAACGCAAGGTACTGGCCTGGATCCAGGACCGCAAAGGGCCCAACCGTGTCGGCCCCTTCGGCCTGCTGCAGCCGCTGGCCGACCTGATCAAGCTCCTGACCAAGGAGGACTTCCGGCCGATCGGCGCGGACAAGTGGCTCTTTTATCTGGCTCCGGCCATGGCCGCCATTCCTGCCATCATGATCTTTGCCGTCATCCCCTTCGGCGCACCGCTCACGCTATTCGGCCACACTGTGCCGCTGCAGGTGGCCGACCTGAACGTCGGGCTGCTTCTGTTCATGGCGCTCTCTTCCATCGCGGTCTATGGTGTTGCCCTGGGGGGGTGGGCGTCAAACTCCAAGTATGCCCTGCTCGGCAGTATCCGCGGCCTCGCCCAGCTGATCTCCTACGAGCTGTCCATGGGGCTATCCTTGGTACCGGTGGTGATGCTGGCCCGCTCGTTCCGCCTGTCGGATATCGTCAACGCCCAGTCCGGCTGCTGGTTTATCGTCTACCAGCCGCTGGCCTTCGTGATCTTCCTGATCAGCATCGCCGCCGAATGCAAAAGGATCCCCTTCGATCTTCCCGAAGCTGAGGGGGAGCTGGTCGCCGGTTTCCACACCGAATACTCCGGCATGCGTTTCGGCCTGTTTTTCGTGGGGGAATACATCAACATCATCGTGCTGGGGGGACTGGCCGCCACCTTTTTCCTGGGAGGATGGCATGGCCCGTGGCTGCCGCCGGCGGTCTGGTTCGCGCTCAAGGTGCTCTCCTTTGCCTTCCTGTTCATCTGGATGCGCGGCACCCTGCCCCGGCTACGCTACGACCAGCTGATGCATTTCGGCTGGAAGATCCTGACACCGCTGGCGCTGGTCAACATCGTGGTGACCGGCTGGTGGTTGGTGCTGAGAGGCTAACGTAAATGCATTTTTGCCACAGAGACACAGAGACTCAGAGAAGATCAAAACCCAAAATAGCTTTTGGTGTACCCCTAATCTTCTTGATTCTTTCTGTTCGGTTTTCCTCTGCGCCTCTGTGTCTCTGTGGCCAATTAAAAGGTTTTGCATGAAGATTCTATCCGACATAGCAGCGCTCCTGACCGGCATGTGGATCACCTGGAAGCATATCTTCCGCAGGCCGGTGACCATCCAGTATCCGGAGGAGAAACGTACTCCTTACCCGCGCTACCGGGCCCGCATCGTGCTGACCCGCGACCCGGACGGCGGCGAGCGCTGTGTGGCCTGCCAGCTCTGTTCGGCGGCCTGCCCGGTGGACTGCATCTCCATGCAGCCGGGGGAAGAAGCAGACGGCAGACGCTATGCCGAATGGTTCCGGATCAACTTCGCACGCTGCATCTTCTGCGGCCTCTGTGCCGAAGCGTGCCCGACCCTGGCCATCCAGATGACCCCGGATTTCGAAATCTGCAAGCGGGACATCATGGATCTGGTCTACGAAAAGGAAGATCTGCTGATCGACGGCTGCGGTAAATCGCCGGAGTATAACTTTTACCGTCATGCTGGTATCGGCGTGACTCAGCAAAGAGGCGAGGGAATTGAGGAAAAACGCCCGGTAGATGTCAGGTCATTACTGCCATAACGGCAAAAGGCTGTTTGCCACAGAGACACAGAGTCACAGAGGAAAAACTTAAAAGAGAGAAAAGCACAAATTATTAGGTTTAACCCAAAACCGTTTTTCCTGTTTTTGACTTTCTCTGTGCCTCTGTGTCTCCGTGGCCAAAAAATGGATTTTATGGAAACATACCTCTTCTACATACTGGCGGCAGTAACCGTCATCGGCACGATCCTGGCCATTACCGAGAAGCATCCGGTGCATGCCATTGTCTACCTCGTCACCTCGTTCTTCAGCCTGGCGACCATCTTCTTTCTGCTGGCCGCACCGCTGGTCGCCATGTTCGAGGTCATCATCTACGCCGGTGCGGTCATGGTGCTGTTCATGTTCGTCATCATGATGCTCGACCTGGGGCGCACCGATGAGGCCCGGCGTCCCGTCCTGAAGCAGTGGCTGCTGCCGATTATTCTGGGGGGGATCATCCTGGCATCCATCGGAACCATTGCCACCGGATATGCCGCCGCCCCTCACCCCTCCGGCGCTCTCACGGTCCGCGACTTCGCCGAGACCCTGTTCCGGAAATACGGCGTGGCGGTGGAGATCATCTCCATGCAGCTGTTGTTCGCAGTGGTAGGCGCTTTATACCTTGGCCGGAAGGGAAAACCATGATCGTCCCGTTGGCACATGTGCTTATTCTGGCTGCCGTCCTGTTCGGCCTGGGACTGGTCTGTACCCTGGTTTGGCGGTCAAACGTGATCATGCTGCTGATCGGGATTGAGGTCATGCTCAATGCCGCCATGCTGGTTTTTGTAGGCGGCTCGAACCACTGGGGGATGGCCGACGGCCAGGTATTTGCCCTGATCATCATGGCCATGACCTCGGCCGAGGTTTCGCTGGCGCTGGCGCTGGTGGTCTACCTGCACCGCCGCAAGAACACGGTGGATGTGGATGAATTCCGGGAGTTAAAAGATTAACGACGGGGATTTGTTTGCCACAGAGACACAGAGGCTCAGAGAAAAGCAGATAATCCAAAATATTGATTCAGGGACAACCTATGATGAACAGCATTATTCCTTGGAAATGTCATTGTTGTGGAAGATCTTTTGAAACGGCAATGGGCGGTAAATGCAGTAAATGTGGAAAACCGACATGTGCCGTCTGTTTCGGCTATGCAAAACTGAAGATGCTTTTCAAGCTAAAATTACCACAATCAAGAGTATGTAAATTATGTTCAGAATAAGTTCCTGTTTTTGAATTTCTCTGAGTCTCTGTGCCTCTGTGGCAAAAATGAGCTTTTAAAACTATGAAACTTTACCTTGAACTCATAATCCTGCTCCCCCTGCTGGGAGCGATCGCCAATGTGCTGCTGGGCGGCCGCCTGCTGCCGCGCCGGGCAAGCGAGGCGCTGGCCTGCGCCGTCATCTGGGGAAGCTTCGCCGCGACGCTGGCTGCCGCGTTCTCGTACCGCGCCCCGGTCACGGTGGAGCTTGGCTCGTGGCTGGCTGCGTTCGATTTCAAGGCGCCGTTCACTCTCTACCTTGATCCGCTCTCGCTTTCACTCTGCCTGATGATCACCTTCGTCTGCGGCCTGATCCACATCTATGCCGTCGGCTACATGAAGGACGACCCTTCCTACGTCCGTTTTTTTGCCCTGCTCAACCTGTTCGTGGCCGCCATGCTGACGCTGGTGCTGGCCGAGAACCTGCCGCTCCTCTACCTGGGGTGGGAAGGGGTCGGCTTCTGCTCCTACGCCCTGATCGGCTTCTGGTACACGAAACCTGAAAATGCCACTGCCGGACGCAAGGCCTTCATCGTCACCCGCATCGGCGACGTCGGCCTGGGCATCGCCATTGTCTGGATGTTCCAGCTGTTCAGCACCGTCTCCATCACCGAACTCAACAAGATGGGTTTCCTCATGCCGATCGGGGTGATCACCGCCCTCGGCTTCCTGCTGCTGCTGGCCGCCATGGGCAAATCGGCCCAGGTGCCGTTGATGGTGTGGCTTCCGGACGCCATGGCCGGCCCGACGCCGGTTTCGGCCCAGATTCACGCCGCCACCATGGTCACCGCCGGGGTGTACCTGCTGATGCGCATGTTCCCGCTGATCGGCGTTTCATCAACCGTCACCGCCGCCATCGCCATTACGGGAGCGCTGACCGCTTTCTACGGGGCGACCTGCGCCCTGGTTCAACGCGACCTGAAGCGGATTCTCGCCTACTCCACCATCAGCCAGATCGGCTACATGATGCTGGGGGTCGGCGCCGGAGCAATCACCGCCAGCACGTTCCACCTGTTGGAGCATGCCTTCTTCAAAGCGCTGCTGTTCCTCGGGGCAGGCTGCGTCATTACCGCCCTGCACCACGAACAGGACATCTTCCGCATGGGTGGCCTGCGCCGCACCCTGCCGGGAACATTCTGGCCGTTTCTCGCCGGGGCGCTCTGTCTGGCCGGGGTGCCGCTCACTGGAGGTTTTTTCAGCAAGGACGGCATTCTGGGGGCGGTCTGGTTCAAGGGCGGGGCACTCTACGGCGGGCTGTATGTCGTCGGCCTGATTACGGCCCTTATCACCGCATTCTATACCTTCAGGATGGTGCTGGTTGTGTTCGGCGGTAATCCCCTCCCCCCTGGCGGGGGA
>MGZJ01000079.1:12030-12287 GCA_001802645.1 Geobacteraceae bacterium GWC2_53_11
ACAACTCGGCCGATCAGCAACTTCATACTTATGCTGCTGGGCATACGAGTATTGGAAATATTGGAAATATGCCCGTGAATAACGACTCTGCCGGTCAGCTCCTTCACCCACCCCCTAACCCCCTCCCGTCAAGGGAGGGGGGAACGCGCATCATGGAGTGGCCTCTCATTCCACTGGCAATCCTGGGACTATGCGGCGGCCTGCTCAACCTCCCTGAGTATCTTGGCACCGGCCTGCTGCATTCCTTCCTGTCGGAG
>MGZJ01000080.1:0-6279 GCA_001802645.1 Geobacteraceae bacterium GWC2_53_11
CCTCCGGGACTTTCAGATGGTTGTCAAACGCTCTCATTCACGCTGCGATTGCGCCAATGACAAAGGGGGCTTTGCAACGGAAGGTATTCCCTCCTCGATGGCCAAGTTCGCTGAGCTGTTACTGATAAAGATAAGAAATCAGAGGTCGGAAATCAGTGATCAGTGATTCTTGGCTCGCTGGCTTCTGTCGTTCTGACTTCCCCGTGCTCATCCGTGTTTATCGGTGTGCCATCGGTGGTGAGACAGCGTCTAAAACTACAATCACTTTGAGTTACTCACTGACGTTACGCAGATGATGAAAATTCGAATCTCGAATACCTGCCCGCCGCTTCGCTTTGGCAGGCGGGTCGAAATCCTAAACAAACTCAAATGACCGAAATTCAAATATCCTAAATTCTGCAACGGAAATGGGGCTGTTTTGGAAATTTGAATTTTGGGATTGTTTAGAGTTTCGGGTTTAGTGCTTCGGATTTTACTCTTTGCGTAACATCAGTTACTCATGAATCCATCCAACCGAAACGTGCGCGCGTCGCTTCTCGCTCCCCTTCTGATACTTCTCATCGGCAGTTGTGCACCGAGCGGGATCCCCTCGCAAAAGGACGTGCGGGCAGGGTATCCCTATCAGAATCCCGATCTTCCTCTTGATGATCGGGTGAGTGATCTGGTCGCACGCTTGACGCTCGATGAGAAAGTCAAGCAAATGCTGTACAACGCTCCTTCGGTCGATCGCCTTGGAATACCTGCCTACAATTGGTGGAATGAGGCGCTGCACGGAGTGGCTCGGGCCGGAAGAGCAACGGTCTTCCCACAAGCGATTGGCTTGGCTGCAATGTGGGACTCCGACTTTTTGCGGCGTGTGGCCACTGCAATATCAGATGAAGCACGGGCGAAGCATCACGAAGCCGTGCGCGATGGGAGACGAGGAATCTACGAAGGTCTCACATTCTGGTCCCCCAATATCAATATCTTTCGTGACCCACGATGGGGTCGCGGAATGGAAACGTTCGGCGAAGATCCGTACCTGACGGCTCGTCTGGGCGTCGAGTTCGTTAAAGGACTTCAAGGAAATCATCCATACTATTTCAAGACGATTGCGACGCCCAAGCATTTTGCCGTGCACAGTGGTCCAGAGCCCGAACGACATGTGTTTGATGCTGTTGTAGACGAGCGCGACTTGCGGGAAACGTACTTGCCGGCCTTCCGGTCGACCGTCGTAGAGGCGGGCGCGCAGTCAATCATGTGCGCCTACAACCGCTTCCGCGGCGAGCCGTGTTGCGGAAGCAATGAATTGATTCAAAGGATACTGAGAGACGAGTGGGGCTTCGACGGCTACGTCGTCTCCGACTGCTGGGCGATTATGGATTTCTACAACACACACAAGGTCGCCCGCTCGGCTCCGCAGGCGGCGGCAATGGCCCTTTCCGCGGGGACCGACCTCAATTGCGGCGTAACGTACGACAGCCTTGGAGTTGCCGTCGGCTTGGGACTCATTAGCGAACATCTCGTTGATCGATCATTGAAACGACTCTTCCGCGCCCGGCTCAGACTTGGAATGTTCGATCCTCCCGAGCGGGTTCCGTATGCTCACATTCCCTCGAGTGTCAACGACTCCAAAGAACATCGCGAGCTGGCCGTCGAGGCGGCACGTAAATCGATTGTATTGCTCAAGAATGAAAACGGACTTCTTCCGCTTCGGAAAGACCTTCGTACCATTGCCGTCATCGGTCCTAATGCGGATGACGTGGAAGTGCTGCTGGGGAACTACAACGGAATTCCTGCGGAGCCCATAACGCCCCTGGAAGGAATCAAGCGAAAAGTCTCTCAGAAGACGACGGTGCTGTACGAAAGAGGATGCGACATCGCGGAGAATGTCTCATCGTTCGAAGCAATCACAACGTCGTCGCTTCTTGCCGATCGAGGAGGAATGCCGATAAACGGGCTCAAGGCCGAGTATTTCAACAATCACGCATTTGAAGGTGAACCGTTCCTCACGCGCATCGATCCGGAGATTGATTTCAATTGGTGGGATCAACCCGCGGTGCCGGGCCTGAGAGCGGACAGTTTTAGCGTGCGGTGGACAGGCATGCTTGTTCCCCCGACGACCGGACGATTCTTGCTTGGAGTCACCGTGTATGGCGGATTCCGGCTCTTTCTGGAGGATTCTCTTCTCGCGGAATCTTCCGATCGGCACACGGTGATCACAGGATGGAAGGATATGTACCTCAAAGCCGGGCTTCCGCGGCGAATCAGGATCGAATATTGGGATCGGCGCGCGGATGCAAGTGCGCGGCTCGTTTGGTCAAAACCGAATCCACGATTGAGGGAAGATGCTCTTGCGGCAGCGCAGGCGGCAGATGTTGTCATTGCGTTGCTGGGCCTTTCCCCGCGCCTCGAAGGAGAAGAAATGCCCGTGAACGTCCCGGGATTTTCGGGAGGTGATCGGATCGAGCTCGGATTGCCCCAACCGCAGGAAATACTGTTGCACGATCTCGCTGCACTCGGAAAACCAATCGTCCTGGTATTGATGAACGGGAGCGCTCTGGCGGTGAACTGGGCTGCCGAGCACCTCCCGGCGATTGTTGAAGTCTGGTATCCGGGACAAGCCGCCGGCGATGCCCTGGCCGATGTCCTTTTCGGTGACTATAATCCGGCGGGACGATTGCCGGTGACGTTCTACAAATCAGCGAGCCAGCTTCCGCGATTTGCCGACTACAGTATGCGGGGAAGGACCTACCGGTACTTCACGGGTGAGCCGCTTTATCCGTTCGGATATGGACTCAGCTTCACGACATTTGCATACACAAGTCTTCTTCTTCCCAAAAGTGTTCGTGCCGGAGAGGAGATTGTTCTTTCCGTCGACGTCGAGAACACCGGCTCGAGGCCGGGCGAAGAAGTTATCCAACTCTACGTCTCAGACGTGGAAGCGTCTGCGCCGGTTCCCATCAGATCGCTTCAGGGATTTCGTCGGCTCTACCTGCTTCCGGGGGAGAAGAAGAGCATCTCATTTAGGTTGGAACCAAGACAACTGTCGCTGATCAACCATCAGAACCGCCGGATTGTTGAGCCCGGGTTCTTCGAAGTAAGCATTGGTGGAAAGCAACCGGGCTACAAAGGAAAGGCCGATGGCGCAACTACCGGAGTTGTGACGGGTCGGATTGAGATCGGTGGAAGTCCGTTTGTAATAGATGAGAAGCGGTGAAGTTGGGCTAGGCGCGTCCACGCGGAATCCAACCGGGACGCCGGTAATTTGATGTCTCGAAACAGTCATACGACCGATCTCCTGCCCAGAACTACGGTTGAATCCAGGGAGGCGGTGCGAGGCCTCGACAAACAGGAATTCGGCCGAATGAAAGGTAAATCGACCTTCTAGCTTCCGCTCGTAATCCCCCGAAGTTCCTTGATTCTACTCCCGGAAGAGCATTCTTCCTGTCTCATTGCCCGATCTTCGTGAATCTGAGGTAAGCCGTGAGAGATCCGGTCGAAAAGTAGTGCGATCAACATATGAGTCACAAAGCATCATTAAACGCCAAAGAACTAAGAACTTATCTTCGTGCCGTGGCGTCTTCGTGGCAAAACACCGTGCTTTCGTCCGAGCTACTCGGCTGATCCCTTTTCGGATGTAACTCCTCCAGGCGTGGGGGAGCGATTTCGTGCGGGGCCTTCCAATAAAAAACTAAAAAAAACCAAAAAGCACTTGACAATGAAACGGGAAAAAACTAACCTTGACATACCTAGTATACCAGGCTAACCATTGTGCCCATAGACCTGCACAACTCTACCCCCCTTTACCTCCAAATTGTCGACGATATCAAGTCGAAGATTGCCGCAATGGAACTGAAATCCGGCGATCAACTCCAATCTCACGCTGAATTAGCCGCCGCGTACAACGTGAGCTTGATTACGGTCAAGAAAGCTCTGGCGACAATGATCTACGAGGGGGTTGTGTACAGTCGTGTTGGCAAAGGAACCTATGTTGCCAAGCCGGTGCCTCGAACGACACGACGCGAGCATCAGACGGTGGGTCTTGTCCTTCGAGATATACGTAGTCCATTCTTTTCACGTGTCATGCACAGCGTCGAGGATACAGCCTATGAGCTCGGCTACCATGTGCTGATCTCCAATTCGTCGGGGAAGGCGGAACGAGAAGAGGCGCAGATTGCGCGGTTTCGCAAATTCGGCGTCGACGGAATGATCATCGCCTCGATGACTCACAAGTACCACGCGACTCCGACCATCCGAAGAATCCTCCATGAAGGATTTCCCTTTGTGATGGTCTCCTATATCGCGGACGAGAATATTCCGTTTGTCGGAAGCGATCACGAGTTGGGCGGGTTCATCGCAACCGAACATCTCATCAAGCTTGGATATCAGAGAATAGGTTACATCAACGGTGAAAAAGGCAATATGGTCGGTGAACTGCGAGGCCGTGGATACACGCGCGCCCTCCGATCGCATGGCAAGCGGGTGGACACACGACTTGTCTTTCATCTCCGCAAGAGAGGAGAGTGGTACGACTATCAATCCGGCTATGAGATTGGCAGGCGGTTCAAAAGTTTCGCTCTGAAGCCGGACGCCTTTTTCGTCTATAACGATCTTTCCGCTCTTGGGTTCGAAAACGCGATTCTCGAGCAAGGGCTAAACATTCCGGATGACGTTGCCATCATCGGTTTCGATGATATCGAGCGTGGGCAATACGCTGCAGTCCCGCTGACCACGATTCGTCAGCCGACTGATGTGATAGGGCAAAAGGCAGTGGAGTTGCTCGTGGGAAAGATGGAGGGGAAAGAGATACCCCTTCGACAAATTCTGAAACCGGAGCTTATCGTTCGTGAATCGTGTAGTCGCACAAAGATTGGTGACAACTGAAGAAGGTGCTCGTCCTGATAGGGCGGGCGGAGCGCATGCCGTGGATATGTGAATCATCGCAGTTCATTATTGAAGCGCGCAACCATCAAGAGTGCCAGTTTCCTCTTAACCGATCATCTGGGCTGATCAAGGAGCACTATTCTCATGAAAATCCTCCGACGCATCAAAGCCATTGCAGTCTTTGCGCTCATTCTCCCATCTGCGGTCTTAGGTCAAGGAACGCTGCGGGGGACCGTGACGGATTCCTCAAGCCGCGAGAAGCTTGTTGGGGTGAACGTCTTCCTGCTTGGCACGTCCTTGGGGAACGCAACAAACCTGGACGGTGAGTACAAGATCACTCGAATTCCCCCGGCGTTCTTCACGGTGAAGGTGTCATGCGTGGGATATGAATCAAAGGAGATCGGCATCGATTTTGCCGCGAAGGATCTTGTCCAACTGAATGTCCAGTTGAAACCGACGGTCATTTTAGGCGAGGAAGTGGTTGTGACGGCGCAGATGCGCGGGCAGGTTGCGGCAATCAACCAACAACTTACCGCGAACACGATTATGAGTGTCGTTTCCGAAGAAAAGATACAGGAATTACCCGATGCGAATGCAGCGGAGGCAATCGGGCGGCTTCCCGGCGTCTCGCTTCTTCGAAGCGGCGGGGAGGCGAGTAGAGTTGTGTTGCGCGGTCTGAGTGACAGGTTCTCGGTCGTGTATCATGACGGCGTGAGAATGGCTCCAACGGAAGCGAACGATCGAGGGGTGAATCTCAGCACGATAGCGCAGGGCTCCCTGGCAGGAATCGAATTATTGAAGGCGTCGACCGCTGATAAAGATGCAGACGCGATCGCCGGGAGCGTTAACCTCGTCACGAGGAAGGCACAGTCGGAACGGATGATTCGACTTGAACCGAAGGGATCGTATAATGCGTTGGATAAGTCGGCTGCACAGTACAACGTCAACGCACGATACGGAGAACGTTTTTTTGGTGATGTTCTGGGTGTGCAGGTATCAGGAAACCTGGAACGAACGGTCAGAAGTAACGAATCGACCGACCTCACCTATGACTTGACCGGTATCGCGAGCGGAAATGACTATGAAGTAACACAACTCCAGATCACCTATGCGAATGAACTCAGAAAACGTGGAGGCGGGACGCTTCTTCTGGATGTTGATACTCCCGACGATGGGTCGATTAGATTTAGCGCCATCTACAACCAAACCTCCAGAAACTATCTCACGTCCTATAGAACCTATCGCCAAACGGGAGGAGTGGCATACAACTATAGAGATCGTGAAACGGAGATCGGGGCGTTCAATACGTCCCTGCGTGGGGAGAATCGGATCCTCGGTTTCACGATCTCTATAGTTGTATGCCACACCTCCCGTTTGGCGATAGGTTCTATAGGACGTGAGATAGTTTCTGGA
>MGZJ01000080.1:6294-46343 GCA_001802645.1 Geobacteraceae bacterium GWC2_53_11
AGAAGAGTGGATTCCCTATGCGTACAACAATTTTCAAGCTTCCTACATCAATCTCGCAAACGATCGCACCCAGGACAATTTGGACAAAGAGCAGGGAGCGGTTCTCGATCTCTCGACGGCCTATGAAGTGAGCAACTTGTTAACGGGAGAACTGAAGTTTGGCGGGAAATACAGAACGAAATCAAGACATGCTTCTTTCCGCGAAGCGAGATCGAACTATTATCTTTATGCTTGGCCTGAGTGGACATCTGCGGAAAACGGAGGTATCGCAAAGAAGAATCTCACCGGAACGCGCTTCGAAAACCTGCAATTAACGGCGGGTGGGCAGGTCATCTTTTCGAATTTCCTCGATCCCGACCCTCCGCGTCGAGCTATCTATGATCGATACGCGCTCTATCCGTTGATCAACAGGGATGCCCTGCGGCTTTGGAGGCAACTCAATATCGGTGGATACTTGGACCAACGCGGCACCGAGCGAGAGTACAAGAACAATTTCGAAGTTGCAGGAGATGACTACGGCATCAAAGAGAGGATCCTCGCAGGCTATGTGATGAACACGTTCAATTTCGGACGTGTCACGACGATCATAGCCGGCCTCCGGTTGGAGGATGACGATAACGACTACATGTCTAAGTACACCCCCAAAGCCCTCAGTGGTTTCCCGTTTCCCTTTGGCGAATTGCGGGACACGGTCGTGTACCATAAAGAAAATGTCATGCTGCCCAACATTCAAGCCATTGTACGGCCGTTGGAATTCATGAACCTTCGATTCGCAGCGTACGAAGCGTTGGCGCGACCCGATTTCAATCATAGGCTATTGAAGTTTGTGGCCCGACAGGCAAGCGGGAACACATTGGATATTGGCAATCCGGATTTGAAAAACGCCAATGCCTGGAATTACGAAGTGCAGACACAGCTTTTCGGCAATACCATCGGTCTCCTATCCCTCTCTGCGTTCTATAAAAATGTCACAAACATGTACCATATCATCAACGGGGTTCAACTCTCCGGTAAGGCACCCCTCGATAGCCTTGGCATCAAATGGAAATGGCCCTTCGGTGCCGACACGGTCGGGACCGCCTACAACCTCTTCTATCCGTACAATTCAACACAGCCAACGCGCGTCTGGGGATTTGAAGTAGAGCACCAAATGGATTTCAAATTCCTTCCCGGTCTCCTGAAGAACATTGTCCTGAGCTACAATTTTTCGATCGTACGTTCTGAAACGTGGGTTGCCACGTCGAGGGTTGACACCTATCGTGATTCCACGTTTCTCTTCGGAAGGTGGATCTACACGACGCGTTCACAAAACGTCCTCTATGAGAAGAAACAGAAATTGGAGGATCAACCTGAGTTTTTCGGCAATGCATCGCTTGGTTACGATATTGCGGGCTTCTCATTTAGAATCTCCGTCTTTCACCAGGGAAGCTTCAATAGCTCCTTCTCGTCGAACCAACGAAGCGATGGAGTGCAAGAGAGCTATACCAAATGGGATATCGCTCTGAAGCAATTCATCACCGACCGCATCTCTCTCTCGTTGAATCTCAACAACATTACCGGCAAAGAGGAGTCCTCGTCGATTGCCAATCGGATCGTACCCGCGATTGGACTCCTTGCTAATTCAAGCAACAAGTACGGGATGACGGCCGACTTCGGTGTGCGAGTAGAACTCTAGACCGGCTGCAAACGAATGGAAAACGATAACACGACATCATAAATAACAGGCGCCATCCATAACCCAAACAGGAGGTGTACAATGAGAAGTTTAGTTTGCGTGTTCGCATTGGTACTCTTGCTTCCCGCCGTCTCCCGCGGGCAGAATGAAATGGTCGTTCCGGACTACACTGAATCCGGGTCGTTTTTGAACAATGTCATTGTGGGGGATACTACCGCCGCAGGCGCACGGGCAAACCTGAATCGGGTCTACGTGCTGAAGAGAGCGGGGGTGTATTTTATCTCCACCGCAGTGCGAAACGACGGTTGGACCTTGCGCATCAAGGCGGCCTCAGGAAGCGGGCAAATGCCCGTGATCTATTCCTACAAGAATCCCAGCACTGCCGCGTACCCGAACGACCAATTCGATGTTCGCGGCAATCTCTGGTTGAAGAAGATCGTGATGGTCGGCTGGTCCGAGTTCCTGCCGACGGAGATCTCGTTGATGCCCCCGCGCATCATCAATACCAATGCAACGGGTTTTAGTGTAGAGATTGACAGTTGCATCCTGAGCGGCACCAGAGCTGCCACGATTCAAACGTCCGTCGCGACACACAAGGTCCAAATCACGAATACGATCTTCGCACAGTCCGGCAGCCTGTACAACACAAACATTGGCAATGGCAGGCCAATCGACTTCAGAAACGTCACGGTAGATTCCGTGGTCATCCGGAACTGCACGTTTATCGACGGGACTGACCGTGTGTTGCGCCATTACTCGAGCGTCGGAAAACTCGAGGTTGTGATCTTTGATCACAACACAGTCTACAACGCCCTCTCGATGCACGGGTGCCTCGGCCTCGGCTGGGTCGGTGCAAAGGTGCAAATCACAAACAACTTGTTCGTGGATCATTTCGTTCTCGGCAACGACAGTACCGATGCCGTACGTTTGGCGGAGTTTGGTGATACGCGTGAGCGTGCACCAAGCGGTGCGTTCAGAATGACATTCGTCGGTACCGTTCCCGATTCGGCGGGGAAAACTCCGACACAATGGGTTGTTCGAAACAACTACTATTCGGTGAGCCCGGCGGTCCAAACATGGTACAACAGCAAGAGCAGCGCAGGGATTGGAAATCTTATCCCGTTAAGCTGGCATATCAACAGTAGGATCGGAGCCGATTCCGTCAATGCCTTCCGGAAAGTGGACATTACGTTTATCAAAGCCACGAAAAACCTGATTCCGTTTGCCACGTACTACTGGAACGAAGCCAACCGACAAAAACAACAGCCAAACTTCCGGCCGGAAGTGGACTACCAGCGCCCACAATGGACCTATTACGTAGACAGCCTGAACCTGAAATACCAGACATCTTCACCGGCGTACACCGGCGCCGGCGGCGAACCTGCAGGGTCGCTCATGTGGTGGGGCATCTTGACGAATGTTGACGGAAGCGATGCGGTCTCTCTTCCGACGGCATTTTCCCTTCATCAAAACTATCCTAATCCCTTCAATCCGACAACAACGATCAGCTTCGCACTTCCGCAGAGCGGATTCGTGACGCTGAAGGTGTTTAACATCCTCGGCCAGGAGGTGGCGACGCTGATCAACAGTCATATGACCGCAGGCACGCACGAGCGCGTGTTCGATGCCGGCACGCTCAGCAGCGGGTTCTATCTCTACACGCTCTCGTCAACCAAGTTCGCTGCTTCCAGGAAGATGTTGTTGCTCCGATAGTGCCATGCGACTCCCGAGGGGCTGGGCCTTTACGGCCGGCCCCCCGACTTTTGTTTCAGCGAACGCATTTCCCGGCCCGCGGTGTATGAAGGATGCCGCTTGATACTCAATGCGCGATCTTGGCTGCGTGTCTGCTTAATGATCCGCCCGGCATCGTTCGTCGATTCGCTTCGACGCTCGAGAGTCGGGATCCTATTTTGTCCGGGGCGAAAACAAGCGTAGAGTCTCGCGAAATCCTATGAGCGCTTCTGTACGACATTCTGGCGAGCCCCCTGGCGAGAACACGCACCACGCCGATCGTCCGAGGTTCGTGGCGCTGTGCGGAGAAATACGCCTCCATGAAAAAGAGGCCAAGGGGAACGCATCTCCCTTGACCCCTGATTATCCATACCTTGCTGTATCAATTACAGTTTCACGTCCAGTTCATTCTGGACAAGCTGCTCCCGAACCTGCTTCTTTCTGATCAGAACCAGCTCGGAACTGCGGGTTCTCATAACGGCAGGCGGTTTACGGTGCGAGTTGTAGTTTTCCGGCGACATGCTCTCGGAATATGCTCCCGTGCCGCCGATCACGACGTAGTCTCCGATTTCCGGTTCGGCAATCAGCATCGGCACAATGTTGCCATCACCATCCAGACGCACCGAATCACCGCTTTCACAACATCTCCCCACAATGCCGAACGACTTCAACCCGGCTGTCGGGATGCAGTCATACTCGCTTGACAGCAACGTGCCATCCTGGCGCACGATGGCGATGGGGTGTTCGGAGCCGTACAGCAACGGACGGGTCAACAGCTCCATGCCGCCGTCAACGATCAGGAAGTTCAGCTCGTTGGTCAGCTTCTTGTCGATAATTCTGGTGATGATATGACCCGAGTTGGCCACCACATAGGTTCCCGGCTCGATCTCCATCTGCAGCTCGCGGCCGGTGGCTTCCTTGAACTCCGTTATCCGCTGGGTGGCATAGGCACCCAGCGCCGCGATATCGGCCTGTTTTTCGCCGGGCATCCTGGCCACCTTGAGGCCGCCGCCGAAGCTGACCGTGGTAGCTTCCGGGAAATAGGCCTTCACAAAACCCAGTTCGCGGTCGATGTTCTGACGCCACTTTTCCGGATCGCCACCCGAACCGATATGGACATGAACCTGGGTAAAGCGCAGCCCCAGTTTGTCGGCCAGAGCTTTGACCTGCGGAACATCATTCAGGTGCACGCCGAAGCAGGAGTATTCGCTGCCGGTGTCGCGGGTAGCGCTCTCGCCGCCGCCGGCGGCGCCCGGATGAACCCTCATGGACAAGTCAATGTTGTTGGCTTTGGCAAAGTCAGCAATCAGTTGAAACTGCGTCATGGAACAGACATTGTATTTCAGACCGGAACGGATCATTTCCTCCAGCTCGGTGCGCTCTTCACCGGACGGAACCTCCTGGGTCGTCAGCATCATCCGGGAATAGGGCACACCCGCCGCAAAAGCCCGGGCCGCTTCATCAAGTGACGAGCAGTCCAGATCAAGTCCTTTATTGGTGACAACACGCAGCACGGTGCGGTCCGAATTGGCCTTCATGGCGTAGCGGACATGCAGTCCGTAGGCATTCGGCATATTCAGCAACTGTTCGCAACTGTTCTCGATAAATTCCTGGTCATGTAGATAGACCGGCGTCCCCCATTGCTGAGCAATCTTCGGTATGAGTGTCGCGTCAAGATTTGTCGGACCAAACTGTTTCACTGTCATTATTTCAACCTCACTATGTGATATGACCCCACATTCCGCATGTACCTTGGAGGGACGTGAAAGGGTTGCGTATCTATGTATCATTTTCACCTAGTGCGGCGCAACATCTCTATTCTTTTCAGGGGGTATCGCTTTTCACCTCACACATCAAATTGCCGCACCGTCCGTTACCAATCCGTTTTCAAGCGCGTAGATCCGGTCCGCCCATTCCAGGCTCCAGGCACGCAAACGTTTGTCTGACATCGGCTGCGGAAGATTGCCGGAATAGATCGTTTGTGTCGCATCAACGATCTGATTCGCCAGACGGCGATAGTAATACGACTGATTTGATTGCGGCCTGGATTGGATGACCGTTTCCCCGTAAAGTTCTGACTGCCTGACAAGCTGAGAGCGCGGCACCTTTCCGATTGTCCGGGCATTGGTATGAAAGGCAAAATCGCTGACAAATGCCTCTTCAAAAGAGCTGGCGATACTGTTCAGGATCAAGCCCCCCATCGGAAGAGGAACCCGGTTCTCACTATTATACTGTTCCAGAAAAACAAAAGCCTCATTGACGGCATGCAGTGCATTATAATCGGCGGTTGTAGCAACAAACAGCCGGGTAATTCCGGCCTGGCGGATGACCGATTGCAGCGTTGCGAATGAACTGTCTCCTGAAATATCGTAGATAACAAAGTCAGGATTAATCTGTTCAACAATGTGCAGGCGCTCAAGTTCATGCAACGCTTCGGGCAGACCGGTTGATGCTCCCAGTTCAATACAACCTATTCCTTTAAAACCGGGATGGACAGTATTCTCCCGTGTGATGCCGGTTTGATTAATGATGTGATCCGACACCCGTGGTATGGGAAAACCACCATGCAGCAGAGAACATGAATCACCGTCGGGGTCGCACCCGATCAGCACCACACTGAAGCCGGCCTCCACCAGAGAGGCACTGATATTGGTGACCAGCGTCGTTTTGCCGACGCCTCCCTTGCCGTATACTGCAATGTGATGTGCCATGGTCATTCTCATTTCTCAAAAAACAAGGCCGGAAGAGATCACCACCGTGATTCTCGACCGGCCTCCAGTTTTCTGGTCAGCGCGTATTTGTTTAGCGTTTAGATTCCACAGCCGTCAATATGCCCGACTTTGTTGATACGGATCTTCTCGTTTTTGTCCACCTGAATAACTCGCGCGTCCTGCACAACAAGGGTTACCGTGCCAAAGCGGATCGTTTGCAAGGCATCTCGCACCAGATGCTCCAGCTCCTTGTTCCAAACATCCGGTGTGATAGTACTCATTCTTAGATCCCTTCGAAGAGAGCCGTTGACAGGTAGCGCTCTGCGCCGTCAGGCAGAATCACAACAATGGTTTTTCCGGCAAATTCATCAAGCTGACCAAGCCGAACCGCTGCGGCCACTGCGGCGCCGCAGGAGATCCCGACCAGAAGGCCTTCCTCTTTGGCCAGACGCTTGGCAAATTCAATCGCTTCATCACTGGTTACCTGCTCAACCCTGTCCACAACGGAGAGATCGAGAGTCTCGGGGATAAATCCTGCTCCAATTCCCTGGATCTTGTGCGGGGCAGGCTGAATCGGCTGCCCGGCAAGCTTCTGGCTGATAACGGGGCTTTCTTTGGGTTCCACCGCTACCGAGATAATATTCTTTCCCTTGGTGTTTTTGATGTAACGGGAAATACCGGTAATGGTTCCGCCCGTGCCTACTCCCGCGACGAGGACGTCGATAGCGCCGTCTGTATCATTCCATATTTCCGGACCGGTTGTTTTCTCATGAATCTCCGGGTTGGCCGGATTTTTAAACTGCTGCGGCAGGAAGTATTTTTCCGGTTCGGCAGCGGCTATTTCCTCAGCGCGGCTGATTGCTCCCTTCATCCCTTCAGCTCCGGGAGTCAGGATCAGGTTTGCCCCCAGTGCTGCCAGAACCCGGCGGCGCTCAATGCTCATCGTCTCCGGCATAGTCAGAGTCAGCTTGTAACCACGAGCGGCTGCAACGTACGCCAGAGCTATGCCGGTGTTGCCGGAGGTCGGTTCAATAATCTCGACGCCGGGCTTCAATACGCCTCGTTTTTCCGCGTCCCAGATCATGTTGGCACCGATGCGGCATTTAACCGAATATGCCGGGTTACGCCCCTCTACTTTTGCCAGAATGGTTGCTTTTGAGTTTCCAACGATGTGGTTAAGTTTCACCAAAGGGGTGTTACCGATCGATTGCGAGTTGTCTGCATAAATTTTGCTCATGATTTGCTCTCCTTTCGGTTTACCAATCTCTATAGACTTGGTAGGTTTTTGTGACAAAAAAATTAAATGCTGAAATCCATTATTTTTGACTTCTTCTGCCGGGCGTTATCGCTTCTCTCTACCATGTCAGCCAAGGTAGTCGAACCAAGCACTGAATCGATCGCCTGCTTTACATCGCTCATCACAAGACGAATACCGCAGCAGGCCGGGTCTCCGCACTCCTCACACACAGCTTTAACGTTGTCGTTCAGACACTCCACCAATGCAAAACCACCCTCAAGTATGCTGACAACCTTGCCAATGGTTATGCTCGCCGGCGGCAATGCCAGCATATATCCGCCACCCTTGCCTATCTTGCTCTTCAGTACGCCGCCTTTTCTAAGAGCAACCAGAATCGCTTCAAGAAACTTCTTGGGTATATTCCCTTCCTTCGCAAGTTCGGAAATAAGAATAGGTTCGCCGGTGGAATGTTCGGCGAGATAGCCAAGCGCTATGAGCGCGTATTTAGTCTTTTTTGAAATCATATCTATTAAAACTATAGATAAACAAAACAGGTCCTATTGTCAAGGTATTTTTCATGCAGTCATCTAATTTGACGCCGTAAAGGTAAAACGCCGCGTTTCCGGCGTGTGAGACATGTGGGTAAACGTCCGTTCCAATCTGGCACATAGTGACACTTTTAAGAGCATTCATCAGAAGAGTCATCACACTCCCCTCGTCAAAAACAGGTGCCAGAAATAGAGGGTAACAAATGAAAACGGGATTCCCACCCCAACGAGCATTCCGACAAGTTGCGGTTTCAGATCATGATCAATGGCAATAATACCGGCTGTTATCATCGGTGCCATGGCCGCTTCAAAGATCGTTACCTGCATGATGGTTCCCGTGGCTCCGAACAGGACTACGTAAAGTATATAGATAACCGCTGGCCCCAGCAGCAGCTTGAAGAACAAACCACCTGCCAATGGTTTCAGCAGCGCCTTCATGCCCCCAAAATGAAGTTGGAAACCGACCGAGACAAGCGCCAGCGGGGTGAGTGTGCTGCCGAGTTTCTCCAGTATGGTTACGGCCCAATCGGGAAATAACACGGGCTTAAGCAGGAGAGCCAGCAACAGTGCCTGAAAGGGTGGAAACAACAGGATCTTGCGCGCCATCTGACGAGGTGTCACACTGCCGGAGGAATAATACGTCGCTACGAATATCCCAAGCGTCGAGAGCACCATGAACGAGCCAAGTTGGTCGGCGATTATCCCGACACCCAGATACTCTTTGCCAAAATACGCTTCTATCATCGGCAATCCGACAAAAGATGTATTGCCGAGCCCCGCCACCAGCGTCAGCGCCCCGATGGTATTCCTATCCAGCGCGAATAGCTTCCCGACGCTGCTGAACAGCAGCCAGGAGCAGCCAAACAGCAGCCAGGCCATGGCCGCTGTCAGAGCAAGTGAACTGTCCAGCTTAAGATGATGGATGTGAAGAATCGCCAGAGCCGGCAATGAAATATGAATAATGAAGCCATTGAGCGCGGCAGGAGTAGCAGCGGGAAAACGTCCGGTTTTCCTGAGTCCGAAACCAGCAACGAGACACACCGCAAGAAGGACTATGTTGGCCACGGATATCTCCCTGTGTCGTAATGCACTGCCGGAATCGGCTTAGTGCCCTTTGAGCGCGTAGATGCCGGGAGCATTTCTCCAGTACCCCTTATAATCAAGTCCATAGCCGAACAAAAAGCGGTCGCCGACCTCAATGCCGGTAAAATCGGCCTTCATTCCCGGTGCAACCTTGCGCAGATGCAGCTTTTCGACCAGCACCGCCATCATGACCTTTGCCGCCCCGACATGGCGACAATATTCGGCGATAGCAGCCAGCGTTACCCCTTCATCAAGGATATCATCGAGCAGCACCACCGTTCTGTCTTTCAGATCAAGCTGCGGCCGGACCTTCCAGTCAAGCGTGACGCCGTTGATTTCATGACCGTAACGGGTGGCGTGGACGTAATCAATCTGAAGCGGAAAGACAAGCTTGGTCAGAAGCTGTCCGGCAAATGCAAGCCCGCCATTCATACAGCATATCAGTACCGGGTTTGCGTCCTTCAGCTCTGCCGTGATCTCGGCAGCTATTCGTGATATGGCAGCAACGACCTCATCTTCGCGAACCAGCAGGTCACCTTCGGCAAGCATTGTTAGAGCATTTTCTCCGTTCATAGTTTCTCCTTTCGTTGTGCAGCAACGACACGCTCGATGCCACCTGAATCCAAGGTAACAATCGGTTCTCCAAAGCTGCCGGTTTCACGGAACAGCCGCTGTATATCATGTGCCTGACCAATGCCAATCTCCAAAATCAGCCAGCCACCGCTGTTCAAGTGGTCAACAGCGGCTGGAATCAGAGCTCGGTATATATCCAGGCCATCACTGCCGCCATCAAGAGCCGTGCGGGGGTCGTAATCACTCACTTCCTGTTCAAGCGAGCCGATATCCGCCGTCGGAATATAGGGTGGATTAGATACAATCAGGTCGAATCGGCGGCCTGAAACCGGAGCAAACAGTGAACCGAGCAGAAATTCGATCACAGCGTCATGTTTGGCGGCATTACGACGTGCAACGATCAACGCCGCATCCGAAATGTCCGTAGCTGTCACCTTCGCCGTTACAAGCTGTTTTTGGAGCGATACGGCAATACATCCGCTGCCGGTTCCGATATCCAGAATGTTTTTAGCTTCCGGTGCCAGCCTTATGGCCTCCGAAATCAGCACTTCCGTATCATGCCTCGGTATCAGGACGTCTCCGGAAACTTCATAATCAAGTCCGCAAAATTCCTGACTGCCGAGGATATGCTGCAACGGCTCACGCCTTGCCCTGCGAGCTACCATGGTCCGATAATCGGTCAGTTCACGGTCATTGAGCGGTTTATCGTATTGAAGATACAAGCCGACCCGATCAAGACCGGTTGCCGCGCATAACAGCCATTCAGCTTCAAGCCGCGCGTTTGCAATGCCTCTGGAACCGAGGTAGTCTTTGGTCCAGGTAAGCACTTTCAACGTAGTCCACTGTTGTTCACTCACGACAATAATTTCTCCTGTACGGTGATACTACCCCAGTAGTTGAACTCACTCCAGAAAATAGCACACTTGACTCACCAAAAGCCGGTGCTATTCTTTAGAAAATGTAATATGAGGTTTGGAGATACGTATGAATTACCATGATTATGATGAAGCTCTGCCAAAATCAGGCACGTGGTTTGCTGCAGCTGAGCGCTCCACGGCCGAAGAGCTTCAGGACTTGGTTGATTTTTGCATGCAGGATCCGACCATTCAGGCAATTCTGTTGTCAGTTGACGGTTATGTCCTGATTCTTAATGAACAACGGCAGGTAGTAGCTGCAAATGATTCTCTATTGCATGACCTGCATGCAAGCTCAACCGATAAGCTGATAGGCTTGAGACCTGGTGAAGTCTTCGGATGCGTCCACAGTTGTGACGCCCCCGGTGGATGCGGAACATCAAAAAGCTGTTCCGTATGTGGTGCGGTTATTTCCGTTCTCTCCAGCCAGATCCTGAACCAGCCGGCAACAGGTGACTGCCTGATGTCGGTGCAGCGGAGTGGTGTTTTTGAAGCTCACGAATTTTCGATTCGAACGACTCCGCTACCTGCCAGGAACACAAAATTCATAGTTTTTGTTGCCCATGATATCAGTGCCGCCAAGCGTAGCGATGCGTTGGAAAACATTTTATTCCATGACTTCAAAAACATAGTTACCGGCATCCGAGGCTGGAGTGAGTTGCTGGTAAAACGTCCTCAGGACGCCTCAAGCATTGCCCGAAAACTCGTCAACCTCTCAACTCGACTTTCCCAGGAAGTGGAGAGCCACAATATTCTTTTGCAGGCTGAACGTGGTGAGTTGCAGATAACACTCGAAAATTCATTGGTCGCAGAAGTCATGGACGATCTTCGCGACTATTTTTCCAGTTACCCCACCGACAAAGTTCATAGCATCGTTATACACTATCCGGAAGATCCTGTTGCAGTCATGACAAATCGGACTTTGCTCACACAGGTTCTAGCGCATATGGTTAAAAATGCGCTAGAAGCGGTTCAGCCATCAGAACAGGTTCAACTGCGATTTGAAGAGCACGAGCTGGGGGTCTGTTTTATTGTACATAATCCGGGAGAAATTCCTGAAGCGGTGGCTCTGCAAATTTTCAAACGATCATTCAGCACAAAGAGTCTGCACGGCAGAGGGCTCGGAACATACAGTATGAAGCTTCTCGGTGAGCAGTACCTGGGTGGCGCTATAGGCTTCAGCACTGATGAAGAAAAAGGCACATCATTTTATATAATTCTTCCACGCATTTTAGAAACATCGTCATGACCCTTGAAGATGGTATGGAGACCTGAGTCAATTGACATCTGCTATACCTGAATGTGCTGAAATTTCATCTGATGTGCTAATACAAAGGGCGGCCTCATCATCAATGAGGCCGCCCATATTTTTACCAATCAATATCCAACAGACTAGAGCAATTTGACAGCCATCTGCGCATACTGAAGAATTACAGACGGTACAACACCCGGAATCAACGTTCCCGCAACGGCAATAATCAGTGCAAGGGTAACAGGGGCGGTTACCTGAACCCACTCAAACTCTTCCGTAGGTTCTTTCATATACATGTAGACCATGATACGCAGGTAGTAATAGGCAGATGCTGCACTGTTCAGGACACCAATAACGGCAAGCCAGATGTATCCCTTCTGAATTGCTCCTGCGAAAAGATAGAACTTGCCGATAAAGCCAGCAGCTGGTGGTACGCCTGCAAGAGAGAAAAGGAAAATGGTCATTGCAATGGCAAGTACCGGGCGTTTGAAGCCAAGACCTGCAAAATCAGAGACATTGCCGTTTGTTTCGCCCTTCTTTGCAACCAGGATTATGATAGCAAAGGCACCAATGTTCATGAAAGAGTAAGAAAGCATGTAAAAGAGGATACCGGCAGTACCGGTACCGTTACCGGCAGCAAAACCGACTAAAGCGTATCCGGCATGGGCGATTGAGGAATAGGCAAGTACGCGTTTGATATTATCCTGACGCAATGCTGTGATATTTCCAACAGTCATGGTTAATACGGCAAGTACCCAAAGGACCTGACTCCATTCAACCTGCAATGTTGGCAGAGCAAGCAGAAACAGACGCATCAAAGCAGCAAAACCAGCAGCCTTTGGTCCGGCTGACATAAATGCGGTCATCGGCGTTGGCGCACCTTCATAAACATCCGGTGTCCACATGTGAAACGGCGCAGCAGCAATTTTAAAGGCAAAACCTGTCATCATGAGCAGCATACCGGCAACAAGAAGTATATTGGCGGAAGGCAGCGTCATCTGACCAAGAATTGCGGCAATCTTGTAGAGGCGTGTTGTTCCGGTAGCACCATAGATAAGTGCCATGCCGTAGAGCATAAAACCTGTGGAGAAGGAGCCCAGCAAGAAGTACTTGAGACCCGCTTCATTGGATTTTTTATTAGCCCTGTTAAATCCGGCAAGGACGTACAGGGTTACGGACATCACTTCAAGACCAAGGAAGATAGTCATGAGATCGGTGCCAGATGCCATCAGCATCATGCCAACAACGGCAAACAGGATCAGCGGATACAACTCGCCATGGTTGCACTCTTCACGTTCCATGTAACGATCTGAAATAAGCACGGTTAATCCGGCAGCAATCAGGAACGTCATCTTGAAGAAAGTCGCAAAATTATCAAGTACGACGGATCCCCCGAAGCTTTCAATGTGAGCCCCCCACCCCGCTCCTACCAGTACCGCCGTCGCAACGATGCCGAAAAAGCTAATGTAAGCCAGATATGACTTCTGTCCGCCAGGCGAAAATACATTGATCAGCAGAAGAACCATGGCCAGCACGGAGAGAAATATCTCCGGTAAAATCGGCGTCATGTTGACGACAGGAATTGAAATCATGTCCATCTAAAATATCCTCCGGTCGGATTGACTCGTTATTGATTTACTTTGCGTCATGCGGGTTTACTGCGGGTACTGCTTGTGGGGCAGCTGGAGCTTCCATTCCAGGATGGCCGGCAGGCATTGCGCCGCCAGGATGGCCAGATGGCATCTGCTGCATATCGGGATGTCCAGCAGGCATCTGCTGAGACATTCCGGGATGCCCTTCAGGCATTTGCATCTGCTGTGCTCCTGGTATAACCTGAGCATTAACTGATGCAACGCGAACTTGAGATACGAGCTTCTTGATAGCTGGATCCATTTTATCAATAAAAGGCTTGGGGTAGAGACCCATAAAGAAAATCATTATCAGCAGCGGAACCATAATAGTAATTTCGCGTGCATTCAAATCTAGAAGTTTCTGATTTTTGGGGTTATCAAGTTCGCCGAACATGACCCGCTGGAATACCCACAACATGTAAACCGCTGAAAGAATGACACCGCTCGTTGCTATTACAGTCCACCAACGCAACTCACTTTCAAATGCACCGAGCAGAATCAGGAACTCACCTACGAAGCCATTAGTACCAGGAAGACCAACTGAAGAGAACGTTACAATCATGAAGATTGTCGCGAAAATCGGCATCTGTTTTGATAATCCGCCAAAATCTGTAATTAAGCGGGTATGACGACGTTCGTATATAAAGCCAACAATAAGGAACAGTGCGCCGGTAGAAATACCGTGGTTAATCATCTGCAACATGCCGCCAGTAATGCCCTCGACATTAAAGGCGAAAATACCGAGCATTACAAAACCAAGATGAGCCACTGATGAATAGGCAACCAGTTTTTTAACATCTTCCTGAACCATAGCTACAAGCGCCGCATAGATGATACCGATCACGGCAAGAGTTGCAAGCAGCGGAGCAAACTTGTGTGCTGCTTCGGGAAACAGCGGGATGGCAAAACGCACATAACCGTAGGTACCCATTTTAAGGAGTACAGCTGCCAAGATAACAGAACCTGCTGTCGGCGCTTCGGTATGTGCATCCGGCAACCAGGTGTGGAGTGGAAACATCGGGACCTTGATTGCAAACGCGAAGGCAAAAGCCAGGAACAGCCATATCTGTGTCGCAAGATCCAGTTTGAGGCTGAAGAACTGTAATAGGCCGAAATCAGTAATACCAGCCTGCATTCCTTTGAAATAGAGGAACACAATTGCAACAAGCATCAGAAGTGATCCTACCATGGTGTAAACAAAGAACTTTACAGCAGCGTAAATTTTATTCTTGCCACCCCAGATACCGATCATGAAATACATCGGAATGAGCATGACTTCCCAGAAAATGTAGAAAAGGAAAATATCAAGCGAAATGAACGCACCCAGCATGCCGGTTTCAAGCAGCAACAGGCAGATCATGTACTCCTTAACCTTCTCCTCAACAGCTGTGTAGGTGGAGAGAACTGCAATCGGCATAATGAACGTAGTCAGGATTACAAGCCAGAGGCTGATACCGTCAATACCGATATTGTAGCGCATGACAAACGGGCCGGCAGCTATCCAGGGTACATTTTCAAGAAACTGGAAATCAGCGTTAGCCTTGAATCCTGTCAATATGATTAGCGACACAAAGAAAGTCACCAGAGTTACCGCGAAGGTGACATTCCGAAGTACTCCCTTGCTGTCTTTCGGGATGAACAGCAGCAACAGGACACCCAGTATCGGCAGGAATGTCGTCAGGCTCAGTACGTTACTCATGAATTCGTGCTCCTTTATACAAAGTGCTTATGAATTGGTTATTTGAAAATGAAGTAGCCAAGCATTACAACGACACCAAGCGCCATTGAAAAAGCGTAGTTATAGATGTATCCGGACTGCATGTAGCGGAAAATCCCGCTGAAGCCCATAACTGTGTTTGCCACACCGTTAACAACGCCATCGACAATCAGGACGTCAAACCCTTTCCAGAGAAACTGACCGAACGCCTTACAAGGGTTCACAAACAGGTAGTCGTAGATTTCATCTACGTACCATTTATTGAAGACAGCGCGATGCAGCGTCGGGAACGTAGCAACAAACCGGCCGGGCAATGATTTGTTTTTAACATACATGGTCGCAGCAATCATGATGCCGATTACTGCTATTACGGTTGACAGTATCATCAGTGTCCATTCAACGGAATGACTTGGATGAGCACCATGATGAGCATATTGAGTACTATACTCATGTGCCGTTTCGAATACCGGCTCCAGCCAGTGTTCAAAATGATTGAGACCACCAAGTATTTTAGGAACTCCAATAAAACCGCCTACCGCTGCAAGTGCACCCAGCACCATCAGAGGAATGGTAATAACCAGTGGCGATTCGTGCAGATAGCTTTTTGCAGTGGGATTGATACGGCAATCACCAAAGAATGTCATGAATACCAGACGCCACATGTAGAATGCGGTAAAACATGCCGCAACAGCACCAATTCCCCACAGATAGATATTCACATTACCGTGAAACTGGTTGCTGAATGCCATCCAGAGAATTTCATCCTTTGAAAAGAAGCCGGACAGTGGTGGAATACCGGATATTGCGATAGTCGATACGGCAAAAGTGATAAAGGTTATCGGCATTGCCTTGCGCAGGCCACCCATGTTACGCATATCCTGCGCGTCATCGTGGGAGTGGATTTTATGAAGGGCATGATGCATGGAATGAATAACGGATCCTGAACCAAGGAACAGACAAGCCTTGAAGAAGGCATGTGTCATCAGGTGGAAGATGCCGGCACTGAATGCGCCAACTCCCATTGCCAAAAACATGAATCCAAGCTGCGAAACTGTTGAGTAAGCAAGAACACGTTTAATGTCATTCTGAGCTGTGCCAATGGTGGCAGCAAAAATTGCGGTAGCAGCTCCAACCACGGCGATGACCAGTAATGTGTCTGGGGATTTGGCAAAAACGAAGCTCATTCTGCCAATCATATAAACGCCGGCAGTTACCATGGTTGCAGCGTGGATAAGGGCGGAAACGGGAGTCGGGCCTTCCATTGCGTCAGGCAGCCAGGTAAAGAGCGGAAGCTGGGCAGACTTGCCGGTCGCTCCGACAAAAAAGCAAAGTGTTGCTACGGTTACAACCCCGCCATAAGGAAGAAGGTGCGATGCAGCTTTAATTTCAACGAAATTGATTGTCCAGATATTATGATTACTGCCAAACCACCAGTAAAGGGTAAACAGACCGAGCAAAAATCCGAAGTCACCAACACGGTTCATGACAAACGCTTTTTTCGCGGCGTCACCGGCAGATTTTTTGTGGAAGTAATAACCGATCAGCAGGTACGAGCAAAGACCTACACCTTCCCAGCCGATAAACATTACCAGCATATTGCTGCCAAGAACCAGCAAAAGCATCGACATACAGAAGAGGTTCAAATAGGCAAAAAAACGGTAAAATCCTTCTTCGCCATGCATGTAACCGATCGAATAAAGATGAATGAGAGAGCCGACACCGGTAACAACCATGATCATTACACACGAAAGCGGGTCGAGCAGGAAAGCCATATCGGCTTTAAAATTGCCGGAGTGGATCCATGGGAAAAGCACTTTTTCAAATACTCTCTGCTCCGCTGGCAGACCGATCATCTGCATGAGTATCAAACACGATACCACAAATGAAGCAAATATTGCCAAAGTGCCTATGGCGCCGATAACAGCTTCATTTTTTATCTTTTTCCCGAACAAACCATTGATCAGAAATCCAATGAGCGGGAAAAGTGGTATTAGCCATACGTTGTCAAACATGTAAGACTCCTTTTATGCAATCGTTAAACGTTGTCGTATAGGTGATGACTGCTTTCTACCACTTCATCAGATTGACGTCTTCTACATCTATCGACTCTTTATTATTAAAGAAGGCAATAATCAGTGCCAAGCCGACTGCTGCCTCGGCAGCCGCAACAGTCATTATGAAAAAGACGAATATCTGTCCATCAAGATTTCCGAGATAACGTGAAAAGGCGACAAAAGTAAGGTTGACAGCATTAAGCATCAATTCGATGCTCATAAACATTACAATCACGTTTTTTCTGGTAAGAACGCCAATTGTACCGATTGCAAAGAGTATGGCGCTTACGATGAGATAGCTGTTCAGGTTTTCCATGAATATATCCCTCTTATATTTTTTTCTTGGCCAGGATGACCGCGCCGATAATCGCTACTAACAACAATATTGAAGTGATTTCAAATGGCAGCAGAAAGTTGGTAAACATCTCTCTACCAACCAGCTCAGTGTGGCCGATACTCCTGAGCATTTCACCACTATATGGGCCTGTAGGGAGAGCGGCACGGCTTTTAACCAGAACAAATATGGTATTAAGCAAGGTAAAGAAGCCAATTATGGAGCCAAGTACAAGTTTGTGTGAATGTTTTTTTGATGAATCAACACGGATGTTCAGCAGCATTATGGTGAATACAATAAGAACCATAATTGCGCCTGCATAAACCATCACTTGAACTGCAGCCATGAATGGCGCATCGAGCATAACGTAATACGTGGCCAGGCAGAAAAAGGTCATTATGAGTGACAGCGCACTATTGATCGGATTCTTGCAGGTTATCACCAGAATCGCCGATACAATTGCCACTAGCGTTATGATCAGGAAGAAGAGGGTTTCCATTCACTGCTCCTTTATTACTTTTCTAAGAGACGTTCTTTGGTGTAAAGGAAGTCGCTACGTTTGTAGTTTGCCAATTCGAACTCACCGGTCATCTTGAGAGCATCAACCGGGCAGGCTTCAACACAATATCCGCAAAAAATACAGCGCAGCATGTCAATCTCATATACTGATGCAAACTTGTCGTGGTTTGCATCCTCGCCCGCTTCAACCCTGATGCACTTTGCAGGGCAGACTGTCGGACAGAGATAACACGCCACGCATTTTGCTTTACTGTGTGAAACTTTGAGGCCATGCAGACCGCGATAACGCTCTGCCACCTTTGGTCGTTCAGTCGGATACTGCAACGTAACCGGCTTCATGAACATGTGCTTAAATGTAATTTTCATACCGTTTATAATCGGTGTAATCGGATTCATGTGTCTGTCCTCGTCTTTGAAATTACGTTACTCATTCAGCGTGCTGTTAAATAAAGTAGCCGATGATTCCTGTAACAACTATATTTACAAGTGCCAGTGGAATAAATACCTTCCAACCCAGATGCATTAGCTGATCATAACGGTATCGTGGCAATGTTGCGCGAATCCACATGCAGACAAACATCAGGAAGTATACTTTCGCAATAAAATATACAGGTCCGAGGATTGGCATTGCTGCAGTGAGCGGTCCGTTCCAGCCGCCAAGGAACAGTGTGACGGTCAGTGCGCAGACTGTTACCATGTTTGCATATTCAGCCATGAAGAACATTGCGTATTTCATTGAAGAATATTCTGTACAGAAACCGGATACCAACTCCGTCTCCGCCTCAGGCAAGTCAAACGGGGTACGATTGATTTCTGCAAGCGAACAGACAAAGAACATGAATGCTGCCAGAGGTTGCTTAACGATAAACCATTCAAAACCGCCCCAACCGGACTGAAGTTCAACGATTTTATTAAGAGACAGTGTACCGGAGAGCATAAACACAGCGATAATCGATAATCCAGCTGCAAGCTCATACGAAATCATCTGGGCAGAAGCACGCAATCCGCCCATGAGAGAGTATTTGCTGTTTGACGCCCACCCGGCGAGTACGATTCCATAAACTCCCAGTGATGACATGGCAAGAATGTACAGAACGCCAACATTGACATCAAACACCTGTCCAGATGCCGTATCGTAGTAGGCAGCAATCTGTAGCGGAATCTTATAACCGGCTACCTCAATAATTCCGCCAAAAGGGATTACAGCAAACGTAATAAAAGCCGGTATGAGAGCAATCAGCGGCGCGACCAGGAAAGCAAAGGTGCTTGCTTGAGCAGGGATGATCTCTTCTTTGAAGAAGAGCTTTACCCCATCGGCAATCGGCTGAAGCAGGCCGTGCCAGCCAGTACGCATTGGTCCCAGACGAACCTGCATATGACCGATGATTTTACGTTCGGCATACGTGGCGTATGCCACGGTCAGCAACACAAAGACAAAAGCCACCAGGACCTTGGCAACCATGGCGATGTAATACATCAGCGGCAGTCCTAATATCTCGATTCCCATCTGACCCTCTTTCTATGCTTGTATGAAATTTGTTATTTTGTGCAGTTACGGAAAATACAGTATTACTTTGCGACTGAAACGAGCGTAACAGGTGCCCCACTCCAAATTGTGTTAATGGGGGCAGCAGTAAAATGATATGGAGCAAATGCAACGCCAACGGGCATACGGGGAGTGACTTTAGCCTTGAGTTGCATACTACCTTCAGCAGAGGAAACGGTAACCAGATCGTTTTCTGCAATTTTATACGTAGATGCATCAGCGCGTGACAGTTCAATATACCCTTCAGGGCAGACATGCATTGGACCTTCACCGTATTGTGACTGTGTACCGCTGTGATACAGAGCACTGCCGGTCACCAGAGCAAGCTTACCCGCCTCAGCTGCAACAGAAGCTGTGGCCTGTGGGACAACAAATGCAGGTTTCATTGAAACAGCGGCGAAAGCGCCTTCACTTTTCAGGGATTCGTGACTCATGCCGGTGTAGCCGGGAGTAGTTGCCGCAATTTCACCAAAAAGTACTGCTGGTGTCGATGAAGACTGACCACCAAGTTTAACGATCAAATCAGAGAACACTTCAAAATCAGTCTTAAGCTGAGAGTTCTTGCTTATCGCAGGTTTTACGTACTGGACACGGCGGTCGGCACTGGTAAACGTACCTGTTTTTTCGGCAAACGAGCAAACGGGCAGAACAACATCCGCCATGGCAGCCGTTTCAGTAAGGAATAACTCTGTTACGATCAGGAATTCGACAGCTTCAAGAGCTTTCTTGACCTTGGAGCGATTCGGATAGGACGTCAGTGGATTTTCTCCAGCTACAAAAAGAGTCTTGACAGTACCATCGGTACAAGCATCAAGAATCTGCAGGCCATTCAAACCGCCATTTTGAGCATAAAAGCCCATATCGACAGCACCCTGGCTGTTATTCTTTTCGGAAAGGCAAAGAACCCCACACCCCTCTTTACCATACTTACCGGTCAGAATAGCCAGGTTTGCAACCGCACTTGCCAGATCAGCATTGTGGCCGGTGTACGCCTGACCAACCGGGAAGATAATCATTGCTTTCTCGGCAGATGCATAATCCGTAGCAAGTTTCTTGATATCTGCCGCAGTTAAACCGCACTGAGCAGCAACCACTTCGGCAGAAAAAGCGGATAACGCCTTCTCAAGTTCTGCATAACCGGGCACTGACGCCGCATGAGTGTTAACGAGTTTCTCATCAATAATTGTCTTGGCAATGGCATTCAGTACGGCGACTTCACTTCCTGGGAGGTGAACCAGAGTCTGAGCATGTGGCAACTTAGAAAGTTTGCCGCGCTTGTCAGACAGTACAGAGAGCTTCACGCCCTTATTTTTGACAGCCATATTTACTTCGAAGCCAACGACCGGATGAGTTTCATAGGAATCTGTTTTTATGACCAGAAGCAGGTCACTCTTCTGAATATCAAGAATACTGGCCGAAGAAGCGCTTGTACCGAAACTGCGGGCAAAACCTTCCGTCAATGCGGCATGAGCGTAACCGGCAGCATGATCAAAGTTTTTCGTACCGACGCTATCCAGCAATAGTTTTTTGAATACGACAAGTTCTTCGTTGGTTAAACGCGGAGTAGCCAGAGCAGCAACGGCACTGCCACCTTTAAGACGCCCTGCGACAAGTTCAAGGGCTTCATCCCAGGTTGACTCTGTCAGAGTGCCGTTTTTTCGTATCAGCGGTTTGGTTAGGCGCTTGTCGCTATTGATAAACTGATAACCAAACCTGCCGCGAACGCATAGTTGCCCTTTATGGAAACCTTGGTTTTCATCGTAGACAGTAGTGAGAACTTTGTTGTCCTTAACGCCCAGAGTCAGATTGCACCCGGTTCCGCAATAGCCGCAGACGGAATTATGCTTGGTCAGCGCCCAGAAACGAGACTTGAACTTGAAGGGACGTGCCAGCAACGATCCAACCGGACAGACCGATATACATGAGCCACAGAACTCACAATCAAGTTTTTTCTCGAATTCACAACCGATCTTGGTTTCAATGCCACGATCAATAAATGTCAATGCCCCGTAACTGACTATTTCATCACAAATACGGACGCACTTGCCGCACAGAACGCAACGATTCATATCGCGTTCTATCAGCGGATTATTATAATCAATTTCGTGCTGGAATTTTAAATCGGAGAAACGGTTACTGTCGACCTTGTAGTCATACGTCAGGTTCTGCAGATCACAATCTCCCGCTTTGTCACAAACCGGACAATCCAACGGGTGATTAAGCAGAAGCAACTCTAAAACAAGCTCGCGAGCTTTGATAATTTCCGGGGTGGCCGTACGAATAATCATCCCCTCGGTTATCGGAGTCGTACAGGCGGGGATTTGACGTCCCTTCATCTGCTCTACCTCGACCAGACACATGCGGCATGCACCAAAAGGCTTCAGCTTTTTGTCGTGGCACAGGATAGGGATTTTGATGCCGTTTAACTTGGCAGCGTCATAAATTGTAGAGTCTTTGGGTGCGGTGACTTGCTTGTCGTCAATTATAAGATTAACCATCTAAAACCTCTGTTCGTGAGTTTAATCATCCGATCCATTAAAGCCGGATTATACGAGGGCCATGAATCGACAAGCGTCGTAGCATGATTTGCACTTGGTACATTTTTCCTGGTCCAAATAAGCCAGCTGTCCTTTTTCCCAAACAATTGCATCAACCGGGCAGGCCTTTTTACAGGCACCACACTTAACGCACTTTTCTTCCGACACAGCCCAGAGCAGCAGGTCTTTGCAGCAATTGGACGGGCATCGTTTGTCATTGATGTGTGCTTCGTATTCATCCCGGAAATAATTTATGGTTGAAAGAACCGGATTAGGTGCCGTCTGCCCAAGACCGCAGAGAGAAGCCTTTTTAATCGCCGCTCCAAGATCAAGCAGAGTTTCGATATCAGATGGTTCACCGCGGCCTTCGGTTATTTTTGTGAGAATATCAAGCATAACCTTGAGGCCAATCCGGCACGGTACGCACTTACCGCAGGATTCTGTTCTGGTGAAGGTCAGGAAAAACTTGGCAACGTCAACCATACAGGTTGTTTCGTCCATGACAACCAGACCACCGGAGCCCATCATAGCTCCCGCCTGAATAAGGGCATTGTAATCGACCAGCGTGTCAAGCAACTGTTCAGGTATACATCCACCGGATGGGCCCCCGGCCTGAACTGCTTTAAACTTGCGGTTATTCACAATACCGCCACACACATCGAAAAGGACTTCCCGGACCTTCATACCAGCTGGAACTTCTACCAGACCGGTATGCTTGACCTTGCCGGTAACGGCAAAGATTTTTGTCCCTTTGGTTGTTTCCGTACCGAGACCTGCATACCAGTCAGAGCCATTGTTGATAATGTGGCGAACATTGGCAAACGTCTCAACGTTATTAATATTCGTAGGATGACCCCACAAACCTTTCACTGCCGGGAACGGCGGACGCGGACGGCTCATGCCGCGCTCGCCTTCAATAGATGCCATCAGGGCTGTTTCCTCGCCACAAACGAAAGCACCAGCGCCCATCTTGATACGCATGTCGAAGTCAAGTCCCCAACCTTGAATGTTCTTACCCAAATAACCCTTTTCATAGCAAACATCAATGGCATGTTGCAGACGCTGCACAGCAAGCGGGTATTCAGCACGAACATACACATAGCCATAGGTAGCACCAATTGCATAACCGGCAATCTGCATACCTTCGATAATGCAGTAGGGGTCACCTTCCAGAATAGATCTGTCCATGAATGCACCAGGGTCGCCCTCATCCGCATTACAGATCAGATATTTGTGATCACCAGGCGATGCCTTGCAGAAAGACCATTTCATGCCGGTAGGGAAACCGCCGCCCCCACGACCACGAAGTCCGGATTTCTTTACTTCTTCAATGACCTCATCCTGCTTCATTGTTTTGACGCATTTTTCAATAGCCTGAAAACCTTTTGAGTACTCACCCAGGTAAGCATCAAGACTATCCGGATCTATTTCACCACAGTTACCCATGACAACGCGCATCTGTTTTTCAAGAAAGGTATTGTAATAGGGCTTTGCCTTGCGTTTTTCCATCGTTGTATTGGCAACGATATGCTCCATGACAATCTTCTCAACCTCTTCCGGAAGAACGAAGTCATAGGTGACCCGCCCCTGTTCGGGAGTGATGATGTCAACGAGAACGTCATTGGCACAGAGGCCGCGGCAGCCGGTCTTGATAACATCGCATCGTTTACCGATAGTAGCGGTCAGACCCTGCTCGGTAATTACACGATGAAATTCCGCCTCGACACCCTTTGCGCCGGCTGAAATACCGCCAGTTCCCTGGCAGATTAGAATCTGAATACCTGAATTGTCGCCCATGCGTTGTGTCCTCTAGCGTGAGTCCGCTTAATCAAGCGGGATTGCAGAATATTTGGCTACGATTTCGTCAACCTTCTGAACTGTCATCTTGCCATATGTATCATCGTTTACCATGGCAAGCGGCGCCATACCACAAGCACCCAAACAGGCAACTTCTTCAAAGGTGAAGCGCAGGTCTGCACTGGTTTCAGTATGAGCAATGTGTAGAAGATTAAAGAATGTTTCCTTAATCCTTTGTGCACCCTGAACGTGACAGGCAGTACCGACGCAGACACGGATAATAAACTTGCCACGTGGCTTGAGGTGAAACTGCGCGTAAAAGGTAAGCACCCCGTAAATCTGGCTTGGGTATACATTCAAGCGTTCTGCAACATGATCAGCAACAATACGCGGAATGTATCCATAGGCATCCTGGACGCCTTGTAGTACCGGCATCAGATTGCCTGGCAGATCAATATATTTGTCAATAACCTGGTCGGCCTTAATTAGGTCAACTTCCGGTTCCTGTTCTTCAGCCTGCTGCGCGACAACTTTACTCATGCGCCCCATCTCCTTTGAATCATGCGGAGTTATCTGTCTATTTCACCAAGAACAACATCAAGTGTACCTATGCACGCCACCAAGTCGGCAATCATAGATCCTAGAGCCATTTTTTCAATTGCCTGCAGATTCACAAATGATGGCGGTCTAATCCTCATTCGTTCAGGTTTATTGCCACCATCGCTGACGATATAGAAACCCAGCTCACCTTTTGGGTTTTCTACGCCTTGATAAACTTCACCTTCAGGAGCAGCAAACCCTTCGGATGCAATTTTAAAATGATGTATCAACCCTTCAATGCTGTTGTAGACGTTTTCTTTAGGCGGATAACATACTTGCGGGCACTCAGCCAGAACCGGACCGGGTTTGAGACGGTCAAGTCCCTGACGCACTATCTTGCAGGATTCACGCATTTCGATCAGACGGACTTTATACCGGTCAAATGTGTCGCACTTTTCACCCACAGGCACTTTGAACTGATACTTGTCATACCCACCGTACGTATCATCTCGCCGCAGGTCCCAATCGACACCTGATCCACGCAGAGCAGGACCGGTTATGCCGAAATCAATAGCGTCTTCCGCAGAAATAACACCGTTGCCAATTGTACGCTTGAGCCAGATCGGGTTTGTTGTCAAGAGCCCCTCATACTGATCAAGGTATCCAGGCATTGAATCGATAAAATCGCCAGCTTTTTTCACAAATTCATCCGTTACATCTTGCGAGAGACCGCCGACACGGAAAAAGTTTGACGTCATACGGGCACCGGAGATCAATTCATAAATCTCCATGACCGTTTCGCGCTCACGAAATGCATAAATAAAAACCGTCATGGCTCCGATGTCAAGCGCATGAGTCGCCAGCCAGACAAGATGAGATTCAAGTCGAGTTAGCTCGGTCAGGATTATCCTGATCGTTTCAGCACGTTCCGGCACTTCAACAGCCATCAGTTTTTCGACTGCCAGTATATATCCAAGATTGTTGCTCATTGGCGCCAGATAATCGAGCCTATCAGTCAGTGGCAAGATCTGGTGATATGTGCGATATTCCGAAAGCTTTTCAACCCCACGATGCAGAAAGCCGATATGAGGAGTGACCTTAACGATAACCTCACCGTCAAGCTCAAGAACGAGCTGCAGAACCCCATGGGTACTGGGATGCTGCGGACCCATATTTAGTGTCATTGTTTCAGTAGTAGCCATGTATCGCCTCTTCTATGATCGGATTACAGAACGATGTAGTAAAACTATGACAAACGCCCTTTATAGGGTTCACGGTCAGGTCCCTGCAGCGGATAGTCCTTACGTAGCGGGTGGCCCACCCAATCTTCGGATAAAAGAATACGCCGAAGGTCAGGATGCTTATCGAATGTAATTCCGAACAGATCGTAAACTTCGCGTTCAAGCCAATTGGCAGTAAGCCAGACTTGAGTAGCTGTCGGAATACTACAGGCAGCTTCACTTACCGGCGTTTTAATACGCAGTCGATCTTTGTTCGGAATCGACAGCAGCTGGTAGACCATCATAAAACGGTCTTCCTTCTTGCCTAGATAATCGACCGCCGTCAAATCTGTAAGCTGGTTGAACTGCAGGGACTGCTTGAGGAACGAAAGGATTTCAATAATGGCATCCTTCGCTACGGTTACCGTTACTTCGCCCCTGAATTCAGCTACATCAATAATCGAAGCGGCAAATTTTTCCTTCAACTTCAGTACTGCGCGATTGTTCTCTGCCATGATATCCAACCCTTTTGTGGGATTTGTGTGCTTTTGCCGGTTATACAGAATCAAGCGGCTTCAGGAATATAGCGCTCACCGAGACCTATTGAGGAGCCGAATGAGTTACGCTCCGTCATAATTTTATCCTGAAGCTTCATCAGTCCAAACAGCAGCGCCTCGGGGCGTGGCGGACAACCGGGGATATAAACATCAACCGGTAAGGCCTGGTCAATGCCCTGCACAACGCTGTAGGTATCAAAGATCCCGCCGGAACAAGCACAAGCCCCCATGGCAATAACCCATTTTGGCTCAGGCATCTGCTCATAAACAGTTTGAATAACCGGCAGCATCTTTTTCGTAACTGTTCCGGCGATAATAATACAGTCGGACTGGCGCGGAGATGCGCGGAAAATAATACCAAAACGATCCAAGTCATTGTGGGCGGCACCAGCTGCCATCATCTCGATTGCACAACATGCCAAACCAAAGGTCATCGGCCAGATGGATGACTTCCGGGACCAGTTAACCAATAGATCCAGTGACGTGGTGATAACGTTATCGCCAAGCGGATTGTCTACTCCCATTCCAGCGCTCCTTTTTTCCATACATAAATATAACCAACAAAGAGAATGACAATAAAGAGGCCCATCTCAACAAGGCCAAAAACACCCAGTTTTTTGTAGAGTATGGCCCATGGGTACAGAAACACTGCCTCAATATCGAACAGAATGAACAGTACGGCGATCAGGTAAAACTTAATCGAATAGCGTTCACGGGCGGTTCCAACAGGTTCACAACCACTTTCATACGGTTGCAGTTTCAGTTTGGACGGTTTTTTCTGGCCGATCAGCGATGACGCGACAAGAGATACAAGCCCGAAACCTATTGCCACGAGCACTAAAAGTAGTATTGGCAGGTATGCACCAAGCATTAAAATCCTCCTTACTGCGGACGGTATACTGTATACAAACGACGCTTGTAATATGGCATTTACTATCCTTTGTCAACATTTTTTTTACTCCTGTTAAATAAGAATCACCACGCACAACACACTAAATTATAAATAAAATTACCCATTTACCATTGACACCAGGCGACACTGTATGATAGATACGCCACTCTAAACGCCTTAATCAGCCATCATTTTTGCGAGGTCAGCCATGAACCACGAACGTTCCAGCTCTCTTTTTCAGCAGGCAAAAGCAGCCATCCCCGGCGGAGTCAACAGCCCTGTTCGAGCTTTTAAATCAGTCGGAGCAGACCCGCTCTTTATAAAAAAGGCATCCGGCTCCCATATATTTGATGAAGACAACAACACCTTTATTGATTATGTCGGATCATGGGGGCCAATGATTGTGGGCCACTGCCACCCGGATGTTATCAAGGCAGTTCAGGAGACCATGGCAAGCGGCGCCAGCTTCGGTGCACCAACAGAGCGGGAGACAATTCTTGCCAACATGGTGATAGACGCAGTCCCTTCCATTGAAATGGTCCGTATGGTAAGTTCAGGCACAGAAGCAACCATGAGTGCCATCCGCCTGGCACGCGGCTACACCGGACGCGACAAAATCATGAAATTTTCCGGATGCTACCATGGCCACTCCGACGCCCTTCTGGTCAAAGCAGGCTCTGGCGCCGCCACCTTTGGCGTTCCGGACTCACCCGGAGTGCCGGCCGACTTCGCAAAACATACTTTGACTGCCGAATACAACTCCCTTGAATCAGTAAAGACTTTGATAGCCAACAACAAAGACGCCATCGCCTGCATAATCGTTGAACCCGTTGCCGGCAACATGGGTACCGTACCACCACGCGAAGGCTTTTTGGAGGGCCTTCGCGAGATCTGTACCAACGAAGGAATCGTGCTGATTTTTGACGAGGTCATGTCAGGCTTTCGGGTTGCCTACGGCGGTGTTCAGGAATTGTATGGCGTTACTCCTGACATGACGACTCTCGGCAAAATCATCGGCGGAGGCCTTCCGGTTGGAGCTTTCGGCGGAAAGCGGGACATCATGGAAAAACTTTCTCCCTCAGGCGGCATCTACCAGGCCGGAACACTGTCAGGAAACCCGCTCGCCATGTCAGCCGGGATTGCAACACTGAATATTCTCAAACAGCCAGGTTTTTATCAGGCGCTTGAAGAAAAAAGTCGCGCGGTTGCCGAAGGCATCGCCAAAGCTGCAAAAGATGCCGGTTATCCAATCTATTCCACGCGCGTCGGCAGCATGTTCTGCGCCTTTTTCTCCAAAGGGGAAGTTTTCGACTGGCCGACCGCGTCACAGTGCGACACCAAGGCATTTGCGAAATACTTCCTTGCCATGCTGGACGAAGGAATCTACCTGGCACCATCCCAATTCGAGACTGCTTTTGTTTCAGCAGCCCACAGTGAAGCCGATATTGAAAAAACGATTGCGGCAGCAACCAAATGCTTCAAGGTGATTGCATAGCCCATGCGTTCATTTCTGTTTGACATAGTGTCTACACTTATGTTAAGGAATACCGGTTTTGTGCCACTTCTTCAGCTGACTTTTCATGGCCACCAATAATCGACAGCTTTTTCAGAGCCTCGCAATGGTTTCCAGCATGGGAATTTCTGTTGTATTGGCGATTGCAATTGGTGTCTGGTTCGGACTCACCCTGGATCGTTGGTTTGATACGAAGCCCTGGTTCTTTTATATTTTTCTTTTTATCGGAATTGCCGCCGGTTTCAAAAATGTGTATGTCATCGCCGGCAGGGAGATCCGCAAAAGTGATGATAACGATCAATGAGGACAACCTCTTTGCTGTCATCATCAAAGGGAGCCTGGGATTACTGGTTTTTCTGACCCTAGGTGGCTGGCTTCTCTTTTCGTCAAAAGTCGGTCTGGGTGCCTTTGCCGGCGGATGTATCGCGATAGCCAACTTTTTCTGGATTCGTAACGTCCTCAAACGGATTCTCGGAATGCAGCCAGCAAGGGCAACGCTGTACTCCCAGTTCCGCTATGTAGGGCGCCTTACCCTGACGGGCCTTGTGCTCTATTTTATAATCGTTTCCGGCTGGTTTTCGCTGGCCGGACTTTTTGTCGGACTCTCAGTTATTGTCATCAATATTATCGCACTTTCACTATACAGCGCCCTGCGCGCAGGAGGTTAGCTCCATGGTTCACCCGTTACTGTTTCTTGAATTTTTCCGCAAACTGCTGGCTCCGCTGCATTTACCGGCAGCGAGTGCAGATGCAGTCGCCTATACATGGCTGATCATTGTCCTGTTACTCGTGCTTTCGGTCATGGCAACTTCGGCGCTCAAGTCTATTCCCAGCGGATTGCAGAACTTCATGGAAACCGTTATCGGCGGTATCGAAGGCATGATCGTTGACACCATGGGTGAACATGGCCGTCCGTTTTTCCCGCTGATCGCAACGCTCGCTATCTTTGTTCTGGTTTCAAACCTCATTGGTCTGATCCCCGGCTTTTTCCCCCCTACCGCAAACATCAACACAACGGCAGCCTGTGCGGTGATCGTCTTTATTTCCACACACATCGTCGGACTCAAGCACCACGGTTTCGGCTACATAAAGCACTTCCTCGGACCAATCGCCTGGTTGGCACCGGTCATGTTTTTCATCGAAGTAATCGGCCACCTGAGCCGTCCCGTATCACTGACACTGCGTCTGTTCGGCAACATGAACGGCCACGAGCTTGTTCTGATGATTTTCTTCGGCTTGGCACCGTTCCTGGTTCCTCTGCCGATGATGCTGATGGGTGTTCTGGTATCATTCATCCAGGCTTTCGTCTTCATGCTCCTGGCCATGATCTACATCCAGGGTTCGCTTGAGCATGCACACTAAAAAGCGTCCCACTTGTCGGGACTAATTCTTAATCTCAGATACTCCTATACCGTTTAGGAGACAAAACCATATGGAGGTAGTAAAGATGAGCTTTTTCACGATGTGCGTTCTTGCAGCAGGTATTGGTATGGCACTGGGCACCGTAGGTACAGGTATTGGCCAGGGTCTCGCAGTTAAAAGCGCAGTTGAAGGCGTTTCCCGTAACCCAGGCGCTTCCGGCAAAATCCTGACCACCATGATGATCGGTCTGGCCATGATCGAGTCCCTCGCAATCTATGCACTGGTTGTCTGCCTGATCATCCTGTTCGCCAACCCTTACAAAGATATCGCTGTTAAACTTGCTGAAACTGTTGCAAAGTAATTTCCGGTTTTAACAGTAACTCAACAAAGAAGGGCATCCGTATTGGATGCCCTTTTCTGTTTCAGATAAATTGCGACAAGACTTTTGAGCTATTCATCATCCTTTAGTATACCTTCGACCTCGCGTGATTCGATACTCTCCGCAACGCCTCCTGATGCCCGCATGACTACTGCTCTGGCTGAATAGCGGTACTTCACTCCCCGCTCAAGTCCAGTATCAACATACTCTTTCCCCATCACCGGGTCACTGTTCAGCGGCAGGTGTGATTGAGGCGCTGTACCTGAAGAACGATACACATTGTATCCCACCAGTCGACCCGACTTCAGGGTAGTGCTGTAGGATAAAAAGAGCTTCAGTTCCGTGGGGAATGACTCGATTTTCAAACCGGGAGCTGCAAGGGGGCTGTCCACCCGGGCGTCGGCTTGTGCCGATGAGACACCATCCACGCGGTCAGCCGTAAACGGCACAATCCGGTACGAATAGATGTTTCCGGCGTTCACATCACTGTCGCGCAGTATCAGTTGTCCACCGATGCGCTGGGTATCTGCCGGCAAACTGTCAAGATAAAGTGTTCGAAACAGGATGTAATCCGTTGTACAGGATCGACAGACATCCTTCTGATCGGCCCCGGTTGTGCGTCTGCTGATTTTAACACCGGCAACGCCGTCAACCGGCCTCCCGGCACGATCTTTCCGGGGAAGAGAAAATTTAAGCTTTACGGCACTGCCGCTCTGTTGGACTATAACCGCAGACGGCGCAGCCGGAACCAGCATGTCGGGATAAATCAGCGGTCCCTTTTTGCCGCACCCTGTTGCAACTAACGACATACCGGCAATAAGCGCTGACCGCCCGATATAGCTCATTTTTTCACCTCAGACGGCAACACAGCATCCAGCCGTATCTCAAACACTCCGGCAGCGGACGAAAACCGGACCCTGTCAGCCTGAATATCGGTAATTTTGGCACCGGAAACTACGGCACCTTCCTTAAGCAAAAAACCGTTTATGACAGCTCTCCTGCCGGCATGCTCGTCCTGCCAGGCAATACCGGACAACTTGATGTCCGCAGGTGGCGGCACGGTTGGAACATCCTGTTTCTGCACCGGAGAAGGAATACGTTCCCGTACTGCCTTTTTTAAACGGCGGCTCTCACGAGGAGAAGCAGCGGCCGCTTCCGACTGCTTACCGCCCGTTGACGGACTGGATGCAGGGGGAACGGAGATGACCTGAGCCGGCGGTGCCTGAACGGCCTGTATCGGCACAGGAGCCGGTATCACCGGAGTGGTAACGGCAACAGGCGGCGCTGAAACGGCAGGGCGTACAACGGCGCGACTCTTAAGACCATCGCCCCGAAGCACAAACCAGGTTCCGGCGCATGTCACCAGCACAGCCACGACAACAATCGCTGCCGTTTTCCAGATACCGCTTCTGCCGGACGGCTTTTTGCGCTCATGGAACAGATCGCCGGTAATACTGATCCGGCCGTCAGGACCAGCTTTTTTGCTTTTTTCGTGCTCGATTTTTTTCAGGGCATCAAGAATATAACTCATACGTCAGATCCACTTTCCGGCACACAGCCAGGACGAAATACGCTGCCAGAACCCGTTACGCTCATCAACCGGCCTGAGTTCGCTGATTATCTCCGCGGCAATCGCAGGAGAAACCGACCTGAGTTCCCGGGTCCAGGCGACAACCAGCGCCTGTTCACAGGCAACATTAATCAGCCGCGGGATACCGCGTGAAAAACGATATATTCGCCGTATCGCTGCAGTTGAAAAGATATCCGGAATCCGGCTGCCGGATATCATGAGGCGGTGGTTGATGTACCGAATGGTATCATCAAGCTTCATCGGCGTAAGCTGGCATCGTACCGTAATACGCTGGCTGAGTTGACGCAGGTCATGACGGCGGAGAACATCATTCAATTCCGGCTGTCCGGCTAAAATAATCTGTATCAGCTTGTCACGCTCCGTCTCCAGGTTGGAGATCAGGCGCACCTGTTCCAGTACGTCAGGGGCCAGATTCTGAGCCTCATCAATGACAAGAACCGCGGTCCGGCCGGCACTATTCTGCTCGATGAGAAACCGGTTGAGCAGATCCAGATAACCGGAGCGGCTCAGTTCACCGGCTTCAAGGCCGAACTCACGGCAAATGGCGGCCAAAAGTTGCTCAGCAGACATGCACGGATTGAAAATCAGAGCGCTTCTGTATCTGTCAGAATCGAGTTGTGTTAAGAGGGTGCGAAGCATCGTAGTCTTGCCGGTACCCACCTCCCCCGTCAGGGCAATGAAACCGGCATGACTGTCAACGCCGTACAGCAGGCGGGCGAACGCCTCACGGTGAATACTGCTGAGAAATACAAAATGAGGATTTGGGGTGATCGTAAATGGCTTTTCGGAAAAGCCGAAGAAATCACAGTACATCGCGAATCAATTTCCTGCCCGCACGTTTTGAATTTCACTCCATACCCGCTCGCGGGCAGTGCCGCCCGGGATATTGCGGGCATTGACACTGGCCTCGACGGTAATGCATTCAAAAATGTCGGTATTTATCTTGCCCGAAAAAAGCTGCCACTCTGCCAACGAAAGCTCAGTGATATCCATGTCGTTTTCGATGCAGTAAGCAACAGCCTTGCCGACCACTTCATGGGCATCGCGGAACGGGAGCCCCTTGCGCACCAGATAATCGGCGACATCGGTCGCGGTTGAGAACCCCTGGCCGGCAGCCTTGCGCATATTATCGGTATTGACCCGCATTTCGCGGATCATGTCGGCAAAGATCTTGAGGCTCCCCTTGACCGTGTCGATCGTATCGAAGAGCGGCTCCTTATCTTCCTGCATATCCTTGTTATAGGCAAGCGGCAGTGATTTCATCACCGTCAGCAGCGCGATCAGGTTGCCGTACACCCGCCCGGTCTTGCCCCGAACCAGCTCCGGTACATCCGGATTCTTCTTCTGCGGCATGATTGAAGAACCGGTGCAGAAGCCGTCTGACAGTTCGACGAACTGAAAGGCGCTGGTTGACCAGAGAATAAGCTCTTCTGACAATCGGGACAGATGCATCATCAGAATCGAGGCGTCAGCCAGAAACTCCAGGGCAAAGTCGCGATCCGACACCGAGTCGAGCGAATTGCGTGTGATCGCCGGGAAATCCAGCTGTTCAGCAACATACTCGCGATCAATCGGGAATGTCGTGCCGGCCAGCGCACCGGCCCCCAGCGGCATCACATTGACCCGCTTCAGGCAGTCCTCCAGCCGCGCCTTGTCCCGCTTGAACATCTCTACGTACGCCATCAGGTGATGGGCAAACAGGATCGGCTGTGCCGTCTGTAGATGAGTGAAACCGGGCATCAGCGTATCCAGATTTTCCTCGGCCTGATTCAGCAGGGCATCGATCAGCAGATCGAGATAGGTGGTTATCTCGACTATTTCATCACGCAGGTAGAGCCGGATATCCAGAGCCACCTGGTCGTTGCGCGAACGCCCGGTATGCAGACGCTTGCCCGCTTCGCCGATGGCGGCGGAGAGGCGCGCTTCGATGTTCATGTGGATATCTTCGAGACTGATGGAGAAGTCAAACTCTCCCGCCTCAATCTGCTGGAGAATCCCCTGCAGGCCATGGACGATCTGCTCGACATCTGCAAGCGGGATGATCCCCTGCTTGCCCAGCATACGGGCATGGGCAATGGAGCCGCGAATATCCTGATGGTAAAGGCGTTTGTCAAAGTCGATGGAAGCGGTAAACTCCTCGACGAATTTATCGGTCGGCTGCGTGAAGCGTCCGCCCCACAGTTTGTCTTTGGACATGGTGAAATTCCCTTGTATCTAATTTAAGTTAAGGACGGGACACTATACGCGAAAAACGGATAAAATCAAAGCAGAGACGTATCCTTTCCAACACCATATACAACTTCCTGCTCCCGCACCCAGTCTGTCAGCTTCTGCTGGAGGACTTCCTTGGATGGCAGATAGAGATTGTACTCCCGTGCGTGGATATTGGCGTCGACAGGCAGCGTGAGTTCCACAATGGCCTGTTTCTTCCGTTTGCAGAGGAGTATGCCAATGGTGGGGTTCTCGTCGGGGGTCTTGACGTAACGGTCGAAGTAGTTCACGTACATCTGCATCTGCCCCAGATCCTGATGGCTCAGCTTGTCCAACTTCAAGTCAATGAGCACATAGCAGCGGAGAAGGCGGTTGTAAAAGACGAGATCAACGAAGAAGTGGTCTTCGTCGAAGGTGAACCGCTTCTGGCGAGCCTCGAAGAGAAAGCCCTTGCCCAGTTCCAACAGGAATTTTTCGAGTTGGTCAATGATGGCACCTTCTAGATCGGATTCGGAATAGCCCGATTTCTCGTCAAGACCAAGAAATTCAAGAACGTACGGTTCCTTGAGCATATCCGCAGGCGTGACGATAATTTGCCCCTCAGTGGCAAGTTGACGAACGCTTTCTTTGTCCTTGCTGAGTGCGAGCCGTTCGTAAAGGCAAGAGGCAACTTGACGCTTCAGTTCAGGAAGAGACCAACCCTCGTTCGTTGCTTCTATTTCGTAGAAACTACGCTCGTCAGGGTTCTTGATGGTAAGCAGCAGGACGTAATGGGACCAACTAAGAGTGAAAAGAGATTTCAGCGAAGTATTCTCGAATAGTGACAATTTGGCAGACGGACTCAGTGCCATTATCTTGAATTGGTCAGACACTGTCTGACCAATTGGCGTCAGCGGCAATTTGGCAGAAGGCTTCTGCCAAATTGCCACAAGTCGATCCTGGTAGGTGAAGTAAAACGCCCGAAAACTGCGCAGATTTCTCTCTGAAAACCCTTTACCGAACTCCTCAGACAACCGCAAGGAAAGCTCCTTCAGCAGTTCTTTGCCATATTCGGCCCGCACAGCCCCCTTCTGCTCATGTTCCACAATCCGCCGGCCAATCTCGAAATTGGTCATCACCTGTAGCGTGTTGACCGTCGTGGCGACGGCATGGCGCGCGGAGTGGATGAGGCTGCGAAGTTCGGTGATCAGCGGTGCGAGTTCATGAGTTGTGGTCGTGACGGGTTTTTTCTTCATCGCTCTCAAGCCTCCTAAAGCTGAAGAACTGGGTGGTGCACCAGAGCACCCAGATCTTCTCTCGTCTTGAGCATTATTGATGTTTTCAATTTTCTTCACGCAGTGGAGAGAATTGGGGATTCAAGGTAGAGCGCGGTTTTTCAGATGAGTTGTTTTGTGTTGCATTCAGAAAGTTATTCATGCCTTCCCCTCCTCTACGACGTTTTCCTCTTCGGTCAGGCCGTAGAGCTGGCGGACAAGATGGTCAATCGTAGCTTCAAGGACTGAGATACCGGCCTTGGGGTCGTTTATTTTTTCGGTGAGAAGCTGGTCTACAAGAGCAGTAATGGGGGCTTGCTGTTCAGGCCTCACATCCGGCACCGGGAGCTTTTTCCAGTCGTCGGGGTAGAGATGGATATTGCTGCGCCGGTTGCAGCAGCTCATGCAGGGCCTTGGTGTTCGGCTTGTCGGGCGAAATCATCTCGCTATTGTTATCGGGGCGCTTAACCTCAATCAGCACGCCGACCGTATCGGACGAACTCTTGCCGTTGTGGATGACCAGATCGGTCCTGCCGCTTGTATTGATCTCGTTGGTTTGCTTGTACCAGGTATCCTTGAGGAAATCGGAAACGATATTCTTGAGGTGTTCTTCATGCTCGCCGGAACGAATACGTTCAAACATTAGCCCAAGATTCGCCTTGAATAATTCAATCTGCTCCCGTTTAAGGCTTTGTCTAAGGTACACCTTACTCAGGGATTTAGCCGGTAAGCTAATAGTGAGATTCATAATAAATGTGACCTTTTCTGATTTCTATAAACGCCTATTTGTCTAAATTTCATTGGAGAGTTATAGCAAAACAGCAGATCAAATGCCATACAAACAACTAGAGCGGCATCGCAGCCGCTCTAGTTGTTTGAACACATTTTTTGCCAAATTTTCTACTTCTTCCGGTTGGCCTGCATCAGCGACCTGATCCGCAACCGCAGTGAATTGATCTTGATGAACCCTTCTGCGTCAGCCTGATTGAAAACCTGATCCTTCTCAAAGGTTGCGAAATCCAGGTTAAAGAGCGAGTCGGTCTCGGATTTGCGGCCGACCGTACGGCACAGACCTTTGTACAGTTTGAGACGGGCCACGCCGTTGACGCATTTCTGGGAATCGTCGATCAGGACCTGCAGCATCTGGCGTTCAGGGGAGAACCAGTAACCGGCATATATTTGCCGGGCGTATTCCGGAATCAGGCTGTCGCGGATACGCAGCACTTCACGGTCCATGGTGATCTGCTCGACAGCCGAATGGGCTTCGCGAAGGATGGTGCCGCCGGGGGTCTCGTACACGCCGCGCGATTTCATGCCAACAGAGCGGTTTTCCAGCAGGTCCACACGACCGATGCCGTGCTGTCCGCCAATGGTGTTGAGGTGGGCCAGCAGCTGGGCCGGGGTCATTTTTACGCCGTCAACAGCCACGGCATTGCCGTTTTTGAACTCGATCTCAATGTACTGCGGCTTGTTGGGAGCTTTTTCCGGCGACTTGGTCAGCACGTACATCTCTTCCGGAGCCTCGGCCCAGGTATCCTCAAGGATGCCACCTTCGAAAGAGATATGCAGCAGGTTGCGGTCTGATGACCAGGGGCGCTTTTTGATGGTCGGGATCGGCACGCCATTCTTCTTGGCATATTCAATCAGCGCCTGGCGGCTGTTCAGATCCCATTCGCGCCATGGGGCGACAACCTTGATTGAGGGATCGAAATGGTAGTAGGCAAGCTCGAAGCGGACCTGGTCGTTACCCTTGCCGGTGGCACCGTGGGAAACGGCATCGCACTTCTCCTTGGCGGCGATTTCCATCTGGCGCTTGGCGATCAGCGGACGGGCGATGGAGGTGCCGAGCAGGTAGTGCCCTTCGTAGATGGCGTTGGCGCGGAACATGGGGAACACGAAATCGCGGACGAATTCTTCCTTCAGGTCGTCGATATAGACCTTGTCGGCACCGGTTGCCAGAGCTTTTTCGCGGACCGGATCAAGCTCTTCCCCCTGCCCCAGGTCGGCGGAAAACGCCACAACCTTGCAGCCGTACTCATTTTTGAGCCATTTGAGAATAATTGATGTATCCAGACCGCCGGAATAAGCCAGAACGATTTTCTTGATTTCCTGTTTTTTGATTGGTGCCATCTGTGTGTTCTCCTTTGGTTACTGAATTTATTTGATCAACGTAGCCATTATAGCTTTTTGAATATGGAGCCGGTTTTCCGCTTCGTCCCAGACAACTGAGTTTTTCCCTTCGATGACCGAGTCGGATATTTCTTCGCCGCGATGGGCAGGAAGACAATGCAGGACCACACAATCCGGCTTGGCGAGCGCAAGCAGGGCATCATCCAGGCAATAGCCGTTAAATGCCTTCTCACGCTCTTTCTGCTCGGCCTCCTGCCCCATACTGGCCCACACATCGGTATTGATGACATCCGCACCGGCAACCGCGACCTTGGGGTCGGTCGTCAGAGTGATCCTGCCGGGAGCTTTGGTATTGGCCCACGCCATGACAGCCGCATCCGGCTCGTATCCTGCGGGACAGGCCAGCGCCAGGTCAAAGCCGCAGATTGCTGCCGCTTCGATCCAGGTGTTGGCCATGTTGTTGCCGTCGCCAACCCAAGCAAACTTCAGCCCTTCATAGTTTTTTTTATGTTCAATAACCGTCTGCAGATCGGCCATGATCTGGCAGGGGTGGAACAGGTCGGTCAGGCCGTTGATAACCGGTATGTCGGAGTACCGGGCGAACTCTTCCACGATCTCCTGCCCGAAGGTGCGGATCATGACGCCGTCACAGTAACGGGACATGACGCGCGCCGTATCCTTGATCGGCTCGCCGCGCCCCATCTGGGAGTTGGCAGACGACATGAACAGACCATGGCCACCGAGCTGGAAAACGCCAACCTCAAAGGAAACTCTGGTGCGGGTAGAGGCTTTCTCAAAAATCAATGCCACGGTTTTACCGTCCAGCAGTTTGTGCGGAGTCCGGCTCTTCTGCTGTACTTTCAGTTCGGCAGCAAAGGTCAGCAGCCCGTCCAGTTCAGCCTTGGTGTAGTCGTGCAGCGCCAGAAAGTGTCGCGTCATCTCTTCTCTCCTATGCCTCGGCCTCGGCAAAGATGCCGTCGAGGATTACTATCATTGCGTCGATCTCCTGCTTGGTCACCACCAGCGGCGGCACAAAACGAAGGACCGTATCGTGGGTCACATTGAGAAGCACACCGCGCTGATGCCCTTTTTTGACGATATCAGCACCGGGAATGGCCAGGCTCATGCCGATCATCAGACCCACGCCCCGCACTTCCTTGACGAAGGAATACTTCTTGCCGAGCGCTTCCAGTTCACCGGTCAGATATTCGCCGATCTCTTCACAGCGGTTGAGCAGGCCATCCTCAAGGATCGTCCTTATCGTGGCAATAGCAGCAGCACAGACAAGCGGGTTGCCGCCGAAGGTCGAGCCGTGGGTGCCGGGCACAAAAGCCGCGGCATAGATATCCTTGGCCAGCATGGTACCGATGGGCGCTCCGCCGGCCAGCGCCTTGGCCAGGGTCATGATATCGGGGGTCACGCCAAAGTGTTCATAGGCAAAGAGCGTTCCTGTCCGCCCCATGCCAACCTGTACTTCGTCAAAGATGAGTAGCAGACCGTGGCGATCACAGATCTCCCGCACCGCCTGGAAATAGCCGGGAGACGGCATATTCATGCCACCTTCTCCCTGAATCGGCTCCAGCATAACGGCACAGGTATTGGGCGTAACCGCAGCTTCCAGAGCAGCGGCATCATCAAAGGGGACATGTTTGAAGCCGTGCAGGAGCGGATCAAAGAAACGCTGCACCTTCTCCTGGCCGGTCGCCGACACCGTGGCCATGGTACGGCCGTGGAAAGAATCGGTCGCAGTAATGATCTCGTAGCGCTCCGGCCCATAGGTGTCACGGCTGTATTTACGCGCCAGCTTGATGGCCGCTTCGTTCGCCTCGGCCCCGCTGTTGCAAAAAAACGCCTTGTCGGCAAAGGAGTGATTACAGAGCAGTTCCGCCAGCTCGATCTGCTGGGGAATCTGATAGTAATTGGAACAGTGGATCAGTTCTGCAGCCTGTTTCTGCAGGGCGGCAACAACATTCGGGTGACAGTGCCCCAGATTATTGACGGCAACGCCCGCCAGAAAATCGAGATACTCCTTGCCGTCCGCATCCCACAGCTTGCACCCCAGCCCCTTGACCGGCACAATCGGGTAACGGCCATAGGTCTTCATGATGTATTTATCTGATTTTTCAACCCATTGCTGACTGTTCATTTCGTAATCTCCGTTCCGATGCCCACATCCGTGAATATCTCCAACAGCACCGCGTGAGGCACGCGGCCATCAATGATGTGAGCCTTCTTGACGCCGTCTTTCAGGGCATCGGCACAGCAGATGACCTTGGGAATCATGCCGCCGGTAATGGCCTCTTCATCGATCAGGCGGTGCAACTGCGCCACGGACAGGCTTTCCAGCAGTGTTCCGCTGGTATCTTTCACGCCGTTGATGTCGGTCAGCAGGATCAGTTTTTCCGCATTGAGGGCAGCAGCAACCCGTCCGGCCACCAGGTCGGCGTTGATATTGTAGCTTTCACCTTCCGGCCCCACACCGACCGGAGCGATAACCGGAATATACTTGCCCTGTTCCAGAGCTGATATCAGATCGGTATTG
>MGZJ01000080.1:46419-46723 GCA_001802645.1 Geobacteraceae bacterium GWC2_53_11
CGCCATCAACGGCAGCACATTCTATGCAGGCACCTCGGGGGCAGGAAGCGCGGTTTCGGTGTCTGATGACAGCGGTAAGAATTGGAGCCAAACGGCCTTCATCGACGGCACTATTTCATCGGTGGTCGACCTGGCCGTGTCGAAGAGCGACGGCACGCTGTACCTGCTGACCTTCGGCAGCGGCAGCCATAGCCTGTGGCGGACGCTGGATAATGGGGCGACATGGCGGCGAATATTACGTCAAGGCGATTACAATCTGGTCAATATCGAGCGGCTGGGCGTGGCGGCCGACGGCACTCTCTAC
>MGZJ01000080.1:46759-48109 GCA_001802645.1 Geobacteraceae bacterium GWC2_53_11
AAATCGACGGATTCTGGAGGCAGTTTTACCGTACTCCACTTGCCCCGTAAGATTGACTCAACGGCTGGTTTCGCCGCCGTCGATGCCCAGCGGTTTTTCTACACCTCGCTGGAGACGGGAAGTGCCCTCGTCCGGCGGACGGTGAACGGCTTTTCTTTCGACAGCACCGCTGTCGGCAATGTTGCCATCACCGCCCTGGAACTGTCGCCGAAGTTTACGCAGGACAACGCCCTCCTCGCCGCGGCTAGCGACGGCAAAGTATACCTTTCGACGGACGGCGGCGTGACCTTCACCGCCCTGCCGGCCTCCGGGCTCACCGGCGACGTCTACCTGGCCTTCGCCAATGATTTCGCATCGAGCCGTTACGTTTATGCCGCATCGAGGACGGCGGGCGCCGGCATCTGGCGTCTGAAAATCGGCGATACGGCCTGGAGCCGCGTCGATTCCGCTTTGCCGGCCGGGACGATCATCAGCGGCCTGATAGTATCGAATGACGGTATTCTCTATGCCGCCAGCGCCAATCAGGTGAATGCCTCGAGCGGCGGGCTGGTACGCAAGGCACCCGACTATGGCGCATGGGATATGGCCCGCGGCGGCCTACCGGACGGCGCTACGTTGTGGGAGGTGCACATTCGCGGCAATAAGCTGTATTCGATGGACACCACCAACAACCGCATCGTGACCTACACCGACACCCTGGCCTCGCCCGTCGAACTGGTTTCGCCTGCAAACGGGGCGCCGGGTCTGGGCTTCTACTCCTCCGGCACGGTCGGCGGCATAGACCTCGTCTGGCGCGACCTCTCCGGGGCTGGCAGTTACCAGTGGCAGGTGAACGATTCCGTCGATTTCGCCTCGCCGCGGTATGAAGGGACGACCGCAGCCGAAACCATCCGGTTGGGAAGCCTCGACTCCGGGGCTACCTACTACTGGCGGGTGCGCGCCACCTCGCCGCTGCCGGGGCCGTGGTCGGCAAAACGCAGCTTTACGACCGCACTCGGCAGCCCGCTGCTCTTAAGCCCGACGCCAGGGGCCTCGGGTGTGCTGGCGCTGCCGCCGTTCCAATGGCAGCCGGTTTCCGGAGCGACGGGCTACGAATTGATGTTATCCACCGACGCCGGATTCCAGATTGCTGTTACATCGCCGACGGGTGTCACGGGCAACGTGTGGCAGCCGCAGGCGGTCCTCGGTCCGGCGGCCACTTATTATTGGAAGGTCAAGGCGGTGAGTCAGAACAGCTTCTCCGCCTGGAGCGCCGTCTCGGTATTCACCACCGCGGCACTCGCCCCGATCGAAACGACCGCGCCGCAGCAAACGACCACGGCCGCCGCCCCGGCGTCGTGGCGTCGTTCG
>MGZJ01000081.1:0-41757 GCA_001802645.1 Geobacteraceae bacterium GWC2_53_11
GGCGCCTATCTGGTGAAACTGCCGGTAGCGCCCCTTTTGCGGCCTCTCATAGCGGAACATCGGGCCGAGGTAATATAATTTTGCCACCGGATCCTGCGCGTACAGCTTATGCTCGATAAACGCACGCATGACACCGGCGGTTCCTTCCGGACGGAGCGTGACGCTGTTCTCGCCTTTGTCGGTAAAGGTATACATCTCTTTCTCGACAATATCGGTCGCATCGCCGATTGAACGGCAGAACAACTCGGTCTTTTCCATAACGGGAACGCGGATTTCACCAAAACCGTTCAATTCGAAAACCCGGCGGGCAGTCTCTTCAATATACTGCCAGCGACCGGATTCATCAGGGAGAATATCATTGAAACCTTTAACTGCTGTAAGTGCCACAATTCACCTCAAAAAATTGATACAAGAAACATCACATCCAGCAAACGGATCAGTCCTGATCCGGTACGACCTGCACTCTCTGCACGCAGTTTTTTCCGGAGGTCTTGCCGGAATACATGGCTTTGTCGGCCATCTCAAGCAGGGTATCTTTAGATGCCGTATCGTCGGGACAACAGGCATAACCGATGCTGCAGGTCAACCGTATGACCTGCCCTTCAGTTCCGGTAAAATGATGGGCTTCAACCTGCCTGCGAATACGTTCGGCGACAAGTTCAGCCGTCACACAGGTGGTTTCCACCAGAATGGCGGTATATTCATCGCCGCCGTAACGGATAACGATATCAACATCACGAACCGATTTTTTTATCAGAGCTCCGAATTCAGCCAAAACCCGGCTGCCGACAAGGTGACCGTGGACATCGTTTACCTGCTTGAACGAATCAACATCGATAAACAGAACCGCCAGATGCGACGCATACCTCTCTACACGCTTCATTTCCCGTTCGAGGGCAATGTCGAGATAGCGATGATTATACAGACCGCTCACATCATCTATAAAGAGGAGATCCTTTGCCTGTGAATACGTTTCCGCATTTTCGAAAGCATTGAGTGACTGATCAATCAGGAAATGGATATTTTTCCTGAAGGCATCAATATCGGGAAGTGAATGTGTGTTTGAATTGAGCAACACGATCATGCCGGTCGGTGTTGAACCACTGATAACCGGAATCAGGAATGCGCTCGAGAATCCTTCGGCAGCAAATTGAGCTGAGAGATCGACATGCTGAATTGAAAATTCCAGTTCTGATGCATCCGTAAGTCTGCTGGAAATTACTTCCAGAAGAGACTTGCCCAGATCCGGAGTTATGCCCTTGGCAACTTTGAGCTCAAACGCCGCAGCTCCCATAAAGAAACCGAGAGCATGACTGAATCCGGCTTCCCGGGCAATAGCTTCAACAAGAAGATGATACAAATGTTCCCGATCCAGGCAACCGGCAATTGCCTGGCAGGCTCTGAATAATGCCAGCATGTTCTTCAGTTCCTGGTTCTCATCCAGAAGACGGCGCTGCTGAATACACTGGGCAACCGAATGCTTGAACTCATCCGGGTTGACCGGCTTGATGAGATAGTCGCGGGCGCCGTGTTTCAGGGCAAAAATTGCCGATTCCAGATTTGCATTTCCGGTAACCATGATGACATCAACATCAGGATGGTCTTCGCGAACCCGTGACAGGATTTCAAGGCCGCTGATATCGGGCATCACCAGATCGGTAATCACCAGAGAGTATTGACCGTTGGCAAGCATCTCAAGACCATCACTGCCGCATGAGGCTGTCTCAACCTGATATCCTTCAGCCTGCAACAGGTTGGAAAACATTTCCCGGAAAAAACGGTCATCTTCAACTAACAGGATCGTATCCATGTAACGTCTTCCGATATAGGAAATTGAACAAATTTTATCTCATATATGTACTCCATTTTCCGGTATGGAGTCAATGTCATTCGGGTTTGTAGGCATTTGAAACTGTCCAGCCATCACCATCCGTAACAATGTCAATCGTCCCGTCACGATCAGTACGGTAGAGAGGTATTTTTTTCGATTCCAGCAGTTCAACTGTTTGCGGTGAAGGAAGTCCGAAGCGATTTCCGGCACCTGCGGAAATGACAGCCAATTCAGGATGAACCCGCTTGAGAAATTCTTTCGACGTTGAGAAACGGCTGCCATGATGTCCGACCTTAAGAACGGTGGAGTGCAGTTCATAACCACCGGAAATCAACCGCCGTTCGGCCTCAAAACCCGCATCAGCGCAAAAGATCATACTGAATGAACCGTAACTGAGACGAAACACGAGCGACTGTTCATTGACGCTGGATTCGTCACTGCCTGCCGCCCGGCGGCCTGACCCGGACGGTGAAAGCACCGTAATAACGACAGGTCCCGGAAGCGTAACAACATCCCCTGTTGCAAGGGTACGCTGCGGAATCTGCTTCATATCAAGCTCTCTCCGTAGTTCCGTTGATACATCCGGACCGCTCCAAAACTCGTCAACCGTAAAGTTCTTTATAACAAAAGGAAGCCCGCCGCTATGATCAGGGTGATCGTGGGTGGCTATCACCCTGTTGATATGACCTGCATGCAGAACCCCAAGCGCGGGTGCAAGGACCCTCTGACCAAAGTCGTGACCGGTATCATGCAGATAGCCGCCGCCATCCACAAGCAGAGTAGAACCATCAGGAAGACGTATCAGCATCGATTCGGCCTGACCGACGCTGAGCATCGTAATATGAAGGCGGCCGTCTGTCATGTTTGCCGCGTGTATATGCAGCGCAAAAGCGGTGACCGGTATCAAGACCCCGGACGCGGCAAGAAGAAGCCTGCTCCGTAAAAAAGTCATACAGAACATCAGCATCAAAAAAAAGAGCATATCCCAACCGGTGATACCGTAAAAGGAGATAACCGGGAGAGAGGTACACCAGATAATAAACACGTTGGAGAGGGCGATCAGTGTAGCGGAGGGCCAAAGCAAAAGCGGAGCAACAGGCGGAAAGAGCAACACAAACGGCAAAGCAATGAACCCGGTAAGTACGGCGCCGTATCCAAGAAGAGGCACGACGATGAAGTTGGTCAAGATTCCGTTGAGCGAAGCAACCTTGAAGATAAACAGCACCGGAAGCAGCGTTACACATGTAGCCGCGGCAGATGCGGCGGTAAACTGGATCAAACTGCGTAACCAGAGCGAGGTTACAGTTGCAGTAAGCCTCATAATCAATGGAACCGCAATCAGTATTCCCCACAACGAGATGAATGAAAGCTGAAACGACACATCAAAGAGCGTCGGCGGATTACCGGCAACCAGAAAAAACGCCGCAAGCAGAAGAGTATTGATTGAATCCCGCTCCCGCTCAGCAAAAAGTGCAGCTGCAAAAACCGTCAACATGATAACCGAACGGGCGGTCGCCGGTGCGGAACCGGTCAAAAACAGATAGGCGACCATTGCGGGAACAGCTACCAACAGCGCAATCCGGCGAACATTCCAGTAAAGCGCCGGATATTCAAAACGGGTAAGAAACCAGATAACCAGAACCGTTATGAACGCTGCAATAATGCCGACGTGAAAACCGGAAATCGACAGGATATGATTAACGCCCGCTCTGGTATACGCTTCGGCAAGATCACGGGGGATTCTTCGTTGATCACCGATCAGCAGAGCCGTCAGCACGGAAGATACCCTTTCATCAGCAATCGAAGTCCGGATAGCGTCGCCAAGGCGACGTGCGGCAAGATCAACCGTGCGCAGCATTGATTCAACCGCTGCAGCGCGAATAAGAACAATGTCGTTTTGAGAAGCGACTCGACCAGCGGCAGATATTTCCTGAAAGGCAAGATAGCGCCGGTAGTCGAACTCCCCCGGCAACCCGAGCCGACGCGGGACTGACAGCCGGGAAATGAAGCGAATGCGGTCGCCTCTGCTCAACGTAACATCACCGTCACCAATATTCAGCAACAAACGGCCTGAAACTGTGCCTGTACGCCCGTCAATAAAAATATGTTCAACATCCACAACCAACCGGCTGCCATCAGGAGCAACCTGGGGACGAGCTGAAATAACTCCTTCAATGGTAACCGGCACGTCAGCTGTTATCGCCCGGGTTGAGAGAGAAGACGGTTCGGGAGCTAGCCATGGATGCAGGGCATATGATCCCCAGAGAAAGAAAAACAAGGCCGTACACACAGAAAACAACCTCGAATCCCGTACAAAGCACGAAAGCACCAGGCACGAAAAAACGGCTATAACTGTGACAACATCACAATAATAGCCGTTAAAGGCAGAGAACGTCATGCCTACCGTCATGAACAGGAACGGAATCAGGAACGGCCAGCGGCGTAACATGGCAGACCGTTATTTTCTGATTTGAAAGGAACCTTGAATTTTCTTCAGAACTGCAGCGGCCTCTTCCGCTCCGATAAGACGATCAACAGGTCCGGTCACGCCAGCCAGACGCAGAAAATCATCCGGAGTGGAACTTTTCTTGTTGAACTGCACACTATCAATCCCACCTGCTGGAGGAAGGGTAACAGATAACGTATTATCTCCCGCTTCAAGGCGGTAAAGACCAATATCATGCTTATACAGGTATGGTTTACCGTCCAGCTTGAAGGGGGTATCATTCACGCTCCCAATCACGGGTTGTCCCATTACATTAAGAACGAGACCATAATACCCTGTTTCTGCAACAGTAAGAGGAATCTGAAGAGTTTCACCCCGAAAGTCAGCCCGGAGCCACTTTGGGGATGTGAATGGGCCAAGGTATGAGGCCGTTGTATACGTAACGGTGGGAGGAAGAGCAATCTTATCGAAATCGGCCCGTGCTTTTGGTGCTGTTTTTTGTTCCACGTCGGGAAGCTGAGAATATCGATTCGTCAATGCGACTGCAGTTTCAGCCAACCGCCCTGCAGTCAAGCCATCCTTGAAACGCCAGCCATTAAAAGGCTGAATTGAAGGGTAGTTGGGTGCTGATAACGAAAATGAATCTATGGCGCCTTCAGGAGGAATCTGTAACGTAATACTGACAACTCCCTCTTTTAACTTCACTTTTGCTATCGTGATCTCCTGGAATTTTGCCGATTTTGAATCCGCACGGTACTCTTTGTTGCCAACCTTCCACACAAATCCGTTCCCTTTTATAACGGCTTTAAGGTCGTATTCACCCTCAATAGGCAGCAGAATAGTAAAGGTAGAGGTTGTTGTATCTGAAACACCAAGAATCCACCCTGTTCCGGTGAATGCACCAAACATGGGATTACTGTTCATGGTAACCCGGTCCGTCTTTTCGTTGTAGGCCGTTTCAGCCTCATAGCGATAGGTACGTTTTCCGCCAAGGATCAAAAGATAATCGCGATCAACCGGCTCTTTTGGCAAGCCGCCGTTCCACGAAAACTGTTGCAGGATCAACCGGGCAAAATCTTTTTGCGTAAAGGCAGGAGTCTTGTCTTCCCCCCAGGAAGCCGGTACAAAAAACGATAAAGTCGTAATGATTACTAATAGATAACGGAACATCAACCCTCCCTGGAATACCTGCAGGCAACAATTGGGGATAAAGAAACACTTCATTGCGTATATACCATAGGTCATGCCGCTTGAAAACATGACAATTGAGTGATAGAAGATTGATGTTGCTACAGCATATCACTTACCGGAGAAAAGGTGCCAGTAGGATGAATTCAGACCAAGCCATATCCGATGTTGTCAGCCAGCATGCTGAAATGGAATTGCGCAAGTTTTTCCGTGCCTCCGAGATCGGTTCCAGTCAAATACTTATGACCGATAGCAACGGGACTATTGAATATGCAAACCCGGCTTTTTGCAGGGTAACCGGTTACTCATCCCATGAAGTTGTCGGAAAAACTCCTGCCCTTCTCAGATCTGAACGAATGTCTGCTTCATTCTATCAACGCCTGTGGGAATCACTCAAGTCCGGAACTGAGTGGCATGGTGAGTTTTTTAACCGTCGCAAGAACGGTACGTATTATCTTGAAAAAGCGGTAATTTCAGCAATCAAATCAAATGACGGTTCCGTATCACATTTCATAAAAGTATCCGAAGATATTACCGAACAGAAACATTCCGAAGAACATCAGCAACGACGTCTGAAACTGACAGAAGCAATAAACAACGCTAATCTTAGTTTCATGGAACACGGCAATCTGCACCAGATGGCTGAGATTATCCTTGAAACATGTATGACCATTACCAGCTCGTCGCGAGCTGTTTTGTATGAAATGCTTCCGAACGGCAACGTCGGAGTTCTGGCATTGTCAACGACATCACTTGATCCGGTTCCGGGGTTTCAGGAAGTCCAATATGAGCTTCTCCGTAACGGTCAATATGAGGTACCGCTCCATACATCACTGCTTATGGCTCCGGTCATCGAAGACAGAACGGTTGTTGTCAACGCTCCTGAAGACAATGAATGGTGCGCCTGCTCCTGCCGCATCTGCTCCGCCCCCATTGTGACCTTTGCCGGATTCCCTCTCAAAATCGGCCCTACGACAATTGGCATGATAGGGCTGGCAAACCGGGAGCAGGGTTACTCGCAAGATGATTTAGTAGACCTTGAGACTTTTTCGCACTCCTGTGCTCTCGCCATTTCTGCCGCGCGAGCAGAAACCATCCGCAAATCAACTCTTGACCAGCTTCGCCAGTCACAGAAAATGGAAGCGATTGGCCAACTTGCAGGCGGGATATCGCACGATTTCAACAATCTTCTTACCGTCATCACCGGCTACAGTACGCTTGCCTATCAGAAAATCGGCTCCGAGCATCCGGCTGCCAAAGACATAGAACAGGTTATCAACGCGGGTGAACGGGCAACATCTCTGATCCGGCAGCTTCTGGCATTTGGTCGGCGCCAGATACTTGATCCGCAACCTATTAACGTAAACATTTTTATCGCCAGTATTCAAAAAATCCTGAGTCGGCTGATCGGCGAACACATTTCTCTTACCACCCAACTCTCCCACGATATAAGCATGGTGCTTGCTGATCCAAGCCAAATTGAACAGATCATCATGAACCTCGTTATTAACGCCCGTGACGCCATGGAGCGGGGTGGAACCATCACAATTGAGACAGCCAATCAAACCCTTGATTCTTCGTTTGTACGCAAGAACCGCGGCGCCATGGAAGGAGATTACGTCGTTATTTCCGTTCGTGACACCGGAATGGGCATGACTGACGAAGTAATTACCCGTATTTTTGAACCGTTTTTTACAACAAAGGCAGAATCGGGAACAGGACTTGGGCTGGCTACCGTCTATGGAATTGTAAAACAGAATAACGGTTATATTAAGGTCGTCAGCCAGGTTGGTATCGGAACTGAATTCAAGGTTTATATCCCGCGTCTTTTCAAGCATACTAAAGACAAAGTTGTTTCCGGTCCCCCCGGAATTGCGACAAAAGCAGAGCGAGGAGAAGGCTTGATTCTGGTCGTAGAAGATGAGCAGACAGTCCTTGATCTTGCCGCTGTTTCCCTGCGCTCTCAGGGATACGATGTATTAACGGCAAACGGCCCTCTGGAAGCGCTCAAAATTTTTGATCGTGCCGGAGAGAAAATAGACCTGATACTTACCGATGTCATGATGCCTGACATGTCCGGGACTGAAATGGTTCAGAAAATGAGATTGAAATACCCTGCCGTCAAATTACTGTTTATGTCAGGATATTCAGAAGAAAAATTGAACCCCATCGACTTCCAGGGAGAAAAAATCCGGTTCATGACTAAACCATTCAGCCCCGCGGATCTCGCCGCACTGGTCCATACTTGTATGACTGATGATTCCACAACTCATGGAGAGCACAAGGAATGATGGAACATATCCTGATTGTTGATGATGAAGAGATGATTCGGAATTTACTTTCTTCCGCTCTTCTTCAGGAAGATTATATCTGCCACCAGGCTTCCAACGTTGATGAAGCGTTTGTGCTTCTAGGCGAACAGCCAATTGACCTCGTTATATCCGACATCATGATGCCGGGAAGAAGTGGTGTAGAATTACTTCGTGATCTGAAAAAAGTGGACCCGGATATTGCAGTGTTAATGATCACGGGACTCTCGGACATGAATACCGCCATGGAGTGCGTTCACCTTGGCGCTGATGACTATATCACGAAACCATTCGGCATAAATCGCGTTGTGCTGACCGTCAAGAACCTGATCGAGCGACGCTGCCTTGCAATAGAAAAGAAAAATTATCAGGTCAGCCTTGAATTCAAAGTCATGGAGCAGACGGCTCAAATTAGAAAAACCATGAATGAGCTTTCCAGCGCTTACGACAATACCCTCACCGCTTTGGTAAAGGCTCTGGATGCTCGCGAAAAAGAGGTCGGCTCACATTCGGAACGGGTTATGAACTTTGCATCGTTTCTTGGCGGGAAATTAGGGATGGCAGGAAAAGAGCTCCAGGAACTGGCAAAAGGGGCGCTTCTGCACGACATCGGCAAAATCGGCATTTCCGACAACATACTGCTCAAACCTGGTCAACTTGATGATGGCGAGTGGATTGAAATGCGCAAACATCCGCAAGTCGGTTACGCAATCCTGTCAGAAATCGAATTTTTGAAGATTCCGGCTGAAATCATCCTCACTCACCATGAACGCTATGACGGCACCGGCTACCCCAAACAACTCAAAGGGGAACAAATTCCAATTGGCGCCCGTATTTTTGCGGTGGTCGATACACTGGATGCCATGACATCTGATCGCCCGTATCGAAGGGCTCTTCCATTTGCAGCAGTCGCCAACGAAATCATTAAATTTCGCGGCGCGCAATTTGATCCGGCCATTGCCGACCTGTTTCTTTCAATACCTCGAAAGCATTGGGAAGAGTGTGCGGGAAAACAGTTCATATAAAAAAGCGGGGATCAGTCAAAACTGATCCCCGCTTTAGCATCATTGGTTACGTTAGTCTTCCCAACCGTCGTCTTCTCCACCCTCAAAATCATCCATAGAGAGCTCATCATCCACATCAAACCCTTCTTCACCTTCATCCGCTTCAGCATCAAGTGATTCAGAGATATAACGTTCCGGAGAGCGCCGTTCTACATCGGCTATTTTCTCGAAACGAACAAGCATATCGGAATTGGTGCAGAAACGATTTTTATTAAACTCACAAGCGCCCAGATCACATAAATCGAACAACTGAATTTCACTGCAAAGGCGCTGAGGCTGAATTTCGGGCTTCTGTGTAGTGGAGGACATACACACCTACCCTTTAGCAGGAGCCGTTCAGGAATTCAGATGCTTTGGCAACATCCTCTTTACAACCTATATATACCGGGCAGCGCTGATCCAACCCTTCCGGAACTATGTCGAGAATAGGAATATCGCCATTTGTGGCAGCACCACCAGCCTGCTCAATCAAAAAGGCCATCGGATTGAGCTCGAAAAGCAGCCGCAGCTTACCGTTGGGACTGTCACTAAGGGCAGGATACATAAAGAGCCCCTTCCCTTTCATCAGAACCTGGTTGATATCAGGCACAAAACCACCGGAATAACGCAGTTTGGCCCCCTTATCCTCCAGGAAACGGATAAAGCGCTCATTACCCTCACTGTATTTTTTCCGCAGACCGCCAGGTGAATACATATCGCCACACGGCTTCATCTGGATATTTTCACGGGTAAGTGTGTATTCCATCAGCTGATTCATCGTAAATTCATACACACCTTTGCCAACGGAATACACCATTGAAACGCGGGGCCCGTACAGGATATAGACTGCGCCCACCATTTTGCGGCCCGGCTGAAGCAGGTCATTGCCCTGATATATACCGACAATGGTGCCGACCGCCAGATTGACATCAACAAGCGAAGATCCGTCCAAAGGATCATAGGCGACAGAGAACATTCCCTGAGGATTGCTGGTTACCTGAAAGATCTCCTCCATCTCTTCAGAAGCAATATTGCACACAACTCCTGAATGCTGAAGACGCTTGCGCATAATCCGGTCTGAGAGGACGTCAAGAGCAAGCTGCTCCTCACCATACAAGTTTGAAGTGCCGGCAACGCCCAGATCACCGGTACGTACTGCGTTAATAACATACTTGCTTGCCTCGGCAATTTCACAGATAAGATGGACAAGATTACCGCTGATATTCTGATCTCGCAGATGTTGGCGAAGATCGATCTGAAATTTAGTCTTGCCTGCCTGACTGTACATGCTTCCTCCAAACGAAATAAAATGGGAACGTAACTCCAACAAACATACTGAAAAGCATCTAGTTTAGCAAGGCTAAAAGTCCGGTGAGAGGCCGATGAAAAGGGATAAATACGGGATAAACATCATGACTAGATCTGATATTCGGAACCGTCGCGCAGCAATTCGACACCGGATATCGACAGTTCTTTTACTTCCTTATTGATCTGGTCGTAGTATTGCGGTTTGGGATGGGTAATGAGGATACGCTTTGGCAAAATAGCAATTTTCGCGAGCTCATCAACCAGCATGGAAGCTGTCAAATGCTTTGTCAGCTGGGCAAGCGGCACCATTGAATTGGGAAAGGAAACTTCAACAATCAAAACATCCACTCCGGAGCAATGGGTCCAGATTTCTTCGGTTGGTCCCGTATCCCCGGTGTAGACGAGCGTTTTTCCACATGATTTCACCACATAGCCGACCGTCGGCACGGTGTGATTCACCGGAATTGCTGTAATGGAGTACTCTTTGACCTTGTATTCGTGATACGGAATAATAGTTGAAAAGGTAATAACCGGATTCTTTTCATCCGGTATTTTGGTAAAATCGGGCCAGATAATATTGTTAAACAGATGGTTCTGCATGGCAACTATAACTTCATCGGTACTCAGAACAGTGACGGTATGGCGTTGATTTTTAATAATTATATTATCAGCAAGGGCGGGAATACTTCGAATATGATCCAAATGAGAGTGGGTAATAAAAATAGTATGGATTTTCCATTGTTCTTCTTCCGTAAGAACCGAACCGATTGTTCCGGCATCAAGGAGCAACTGGTCATCCAGTAAAAATGCAGGCGGCCTGAAGTCTGGAAGTTCAGCACCCGCACTTCCCAACACTCTCAGTTTCATTTTTCCTCCCGGCTTAATGGGCTGCGTCACAATGTGGCCGCTATTCATTACCACTTCTATCGGCCAAAGTCATCCCATTTTGATAAAACCAAACTAACATTATCAGTGATTCTCGTTACCACAATTGTTCACAAGCAACTTCCCGAAGTATATATGAATATATCTTGAGATATACTTGAAATCTGCTACTCTTACTAAGAGAATATCCCTTCCTGCTCGACAAATGCATATGTTAAAGAAACAAGTCGCTGCAAAAATGCATAGAACGTACCTTCTCGCTAGCCAAACAGGATGACGCCATGCCTCAGGAAACAGACGCACTACGACAGCAGCTTGAATACCGCAAGCGGTTAATGGACAAAATCAATGAAATCCACTCCGCAGACAATCTTAATACGATTCTTATTAATATCAAAGATAGTATTGCCGGACTTTTCAGCGCTGAACGCATAACCATCTATCTGGCAGACGCCAAACGTAACCTCCTTATTTCCAAAGTCAAAAGCGGCACTGAAGTTCAACAGATCGTCGTACCGATCAGTGATGCCAGCCTTTCCGGCTACTGCGCGATTACGGGCACTATCATTAATATCAAGAATGCCTATGACCAGCACGAACTGAAGATGATCGGCAGCAATCTCAAGTTTGACGACAGCTGGGATAAAAAAACCGGATATGTCACCAAACAGGTACTCTGCGTACCGATGAAATTCCAGAAGACCCTGATCGGCGTCATCCAGATTATCAATAAAAACGGCGACATTCCCTATGATGACACCGATATCAGTTATGCTGTTGAGTTATCCACCTCTCTCTCAATTGCAATTCACAATATCTACCGTCTCTCCGTCACCACAAAAGTTATCCGTCACAAGGCGCGCTACAACTACCTGCTTGATAAGAATCTTGTCGATGACAAACTTCTGGAAAAAGCATCAACACATCCGGATGTTGCCAAGTCAGGGATGGACTCTGTCTTGATGCACGAATTCGGAATCAGCAAGGAGGATATGGCAAAAAACCTTTCCTTCTATTTCGGCACTGAATTTATTGGTTACGAGCCCACTTCACCGCCACTTGAAGATGAGTTGCTCAGACGCGTCAGACCTGATCGTTTAAACAAAGAGTGGTGGGTTCCGTTCAAAATTGAAAACGGGATCCTTCATATTATTATTGATGACCCAACTGATCTCGGGCGACAGGACATGCTGCGGTTTGTGTATCCCGAATACAAACGCATCAGCTTTATTGGCGCCTTTAGGGAAGATATCCTGAGTTATATCAACCTGTTTTACTATCAAGGAGCTTCAGGAACATCCAGCAGCAGTATCGACGATATTCTTAACAAGCTTGATTCCAGCGATGATCCTGAAATTGAATCTGAATCTCAGAGGGTGTCAGAGCAGGACAGTGTGATAGTCCAGCTGGTCAACAAGATTATTATTGACGCGGTTAACAACAAGGTCTCGGACATTCACATTGAACCATTTCCTGGCAAGGAAGACGTACAGGTCAGAATGAGGGTTGACGGCCGCTGTAAGGTCTATCAGAAAATTCCTTACAAATACAAATATGCCATACCGTCGCGTATCAAGATCATGTGTAACCTGGATATATCCGAACGTCGCAAACCGCAGGACGGAAAGATCGACTTCAAGAAATTCGGACCACTCAATGTGGAATTGCGCGTTGCAACCGTACCGACAGCCGGTCAACTGGAAGACGTCGTAATGCGTGTGCTTGCCTCCGGCGAACCAATTCCCTACGACAAGTTAGGTCTGACCGAACGCAACTCCCGCGTACTGGATGCCTGCGTTCATCAACCATATGGTCTTGTACTGGTTGTCGGACCAACCGGTTCAGGAAAGACGACTACGCTTCACTCGGCAATTTCAGTTATCAATACCGTTGATACCAAAATATGGACCGCAGAAGACCCGGTTGAAATAACCCAGCGCGGCTTGCGCCAGGTTCAGGTACACCCTAAAATAGGCTTTACCTTTGCTGCAGCCCTCCGCTCCTTTCTCCGCGCCGACCCGGATGTCATCATGGTTGGCGAGATGCGAGACCAGGAAACCGCAGAAATCGGTGTTGAATGTTCACTGACGGGACATCTGGTTTTCTCAACGTTGCACACCAACTCGGCACCGGAAACCATTACCCGCCTGCTTGATATGGAACTCGATCCGTTCAGTTTCTCCGACGCGATCCTCTGCATTTTGGCGCAGCGCCTGGCACGACGTCTCTGCAGTTGTCGCGAGGAATACGTTCCATCGCAAAAAGAAATTGAAGAAATAATTATTGAATATGGAGAAGAAGATTTCGCCAAGACAGGATTAAAGTCTGCTGATATAAAACTTTTCAAAGCTGTAGGATGCCAGAAATGCGGGGATTCAGGATACAAAGGACGGCTGGGACTTCATGAATTGCTTGAAGGGACTGATGCTATCAAGGCGCTGGTAAAGCGGAAATCAGAAATTGAATTCATCCGAAAGCAAGCCATTGCAGATGGTATGACGACACTGAAACAGGACGGAATACTCAAATGTTTTCAGGGTCTGACTGACCTGAAGGAAGTGAGAAGAGTCTGCATTAAGTAGCTCATGAAACAGCAGTTCCGCAATATTTACACGCCGTATCCTTCCAGGGAAATGTTCTGCCGCATTGGCTGCATTTCCGGAAATACCCCTTGATCTCGTGTTCCGGCTTGTTGAAATGAAGTATCAAAAGAAAAAAAGGGAAGACGCCCGACAGCAGCCCCCACATCAGGGGGTTCTTCCCCCGTGAAATAGCCAGCCTGAACCCAATGGCAGCCGGAAGACCAAACAACAACAGCAAAAAAATCATTTCGTTCATAACAGGTCTCTCCTAGTGTCAATGGTGTCAATACTGCTGCGATGCAGAATTGAAAGGAGTGAGGAAATAGCCCCCACCCCGATCGTACTTTTCCCCTGCTTAATACGTATACGAAGATGAAATAAACAGTGTCCAGTTGTTTGCTGTTACATCTTGAACAGGACTTGTTGGCATGATCTGTGACTTACCATTGCCAAATTTATAGCTGCCTCCGCACGAAATTGATGTGTTTTTTGTAAAATGACTTACCGTCATACTTCCGCCGTACATATCAATATGTTCCAGCTGATACGTCCCATCTGATACAAGATCTGGTGTATTTGCAATATCAGTAAATAATCCGCCACGCACCGCCCAATTCTTGTTGATATAATATTCCGCGCCCAGTGCACCATTTATAACTGAAGTACGCTTTGTCAAACCATCTACCCATTCGTAGTCATACGCAGAATAATAACTCAAGTCACCTGAAATCAGGAGTGAACTGTTTGGAAAGAACGCTACTCCAGCTGTAACTTGATAAGGATAACTCCGTTTTTGCGAAGTCGTATTCAATGATTTATTTGTTTGCAGTACAATATTGGCATTATTGGTTGCTCCGCTTGTTTGGTTTTCTGCAGCTGATTGGTTAGCTTGATCCAATATTTCTGAACGAAGTATCACAGTCTTTGAAACAGTGAGTCCTAATGATATTTTTTCAGCAGGTGACCACATTATACCAACAATTGGCTTTACACCGAGTTCATTAGTTTCGCGGTAGGAATTAACCCAATTATGACTTTTACCGTCATCAGATTGCTGCACCCAATTCAAAATTGCTTCAGTATTTCTGGTGTGCGCATAAAGAGTTGCACCAACTGAAAACGAATCCGACAGTTGAATGGCAGCAGATGGTCCAAAAAGATTTACATCATTTTTATTATTAAAGTTGATTACATGGGTCGTGTTTCCCCAACTAGCGCCGTTGTCATAAGTGAATGACTGATCCTGGTCCTCTTGATTGCTATCAGGGACCGCATACGAAAAGCCGAGCTTGATTTTACCGACCGGTTGTATGATACCGAAAAAGTTCGGCAGCAGTGTTGAGGAGGTTCTGGTCCAATCCTGACCAGCAAAAACACCTTTATAGGTTTTATTTGATACACTATAGGCATTAACACTTGCAGAAAGATTCTTTCCTGTTGAATAAGCGATCCCTGCAGGGTTGTAATACATACCACCAGGGTCATCTGATACCGCAGTGTAGGCACCCCCCATCCCAGATGCTCTATCCCCGACAAGTATATTATTGTAATGAAATTCATCACCCCATGATGTTGCAGCAAATGTTGTTACGGCAAGCAGTACGGCAACCTGAGTTTTTGTTCTAATCATGGGCTCCTCCTGGGATAACTTTACGGATCATATCAATAGGATTGGCAAGATCAAGCGGATTCAGATTTATCTTTTTGTCAGTTTTCATTGCGTTTGCAAATCGTTCCGTATTCAAAGCGAGTTTCATATCGGCAATTCCTTCATCAGACATTGCCCGCTGAAGAGTGGCAAGGCGGACATCATATACCGGATATGTTTTACCAACACCGCTCTTGACCTTGCCGATCTTATCAAGAAACGTTACAAGACCTGATGGATCATATCCCGAAAATGCGCACAGCACGACCGCAGTAGCGTCTGCCTGCATTTCATCTTCTTTTTTGTAGCCATCCCGCAATAGAATATCGACCGCCTTGTCAACCGCTTGCGAAAAAGCAATTTCAGCAGATTTTGAAGCGCCGCCAATCATCGCTGCAATCGACGAAGCAGCAGATTTTTCAGTGCCCTTCAGGCTAAGTTCTTTAACAATATGCCGCTCGGTAACATGGGCTATTTCATGGGCAAGAACTCCGGCAAGTTCTGCTTCATTACTCATTCTGGACAGAACCGCCGTGGTAATAAAGACGTATCCGCCCGGTGTTGAATAAGCATTTATTTCACTACTGTCAACAACAATAAAATGAAAATCAAGCTCCGGCCTGCTGCAATTCTGAGTGAGCGTAGCGCCGACCAGGTTGACATACTTTTGCAGTTTAACGTTCGTTGACAGTTTGTACTGGCCAAGCAGGCGACCGGCAATTTCACGACCGAAATTAACCTCTTCTTCGGTATCGGAATCAGCGTATGTATCACGATCAGCAACCGAAGCACGCGCACGCCAATCATCAGCCTTGGACTCGGAGGCGTGGCAGGTCAGCGTTTGAAAAACAAACCATAGAGCAAGAACAGAGGAAATTTTCAATACTCTCATGGTTTACCTCCTTCCAGCTGAAACTGCTTGAGCTCTTCGGGAGAAATCTTGAGGGCGTCAACTTTATCAAGTGCACCAAAATCGCTATGTTCCCCTTTGGTAACCCTCGCCCGATCTTCATAGGTAAGCCCCTTCATTCCGGCGACAACAGCCGATGAGGATGAGGTTCTGGCTCTGGCACCCAGTTTGGGGCCTGCTTCCCCGCTTTGAGCAGCAGCTTTGCCAAGAGGAGGTGTTTTTGCGGTCTGAACAGACGGGACAAAGCCAGTTTTACCTTTATACACAAGCTTGACCCAGCTCCCCTCTCTGCCGGTGGAGGAAAACTGGAAACCGGATTCAACCGTGCCGAGGATATCGGAAGAAATTGCAGGCTTGGAAAATATCTTGGCTTTGAAGGGTTGAACGTAAAGAGATTCAGCAATGGTAGGCACAGCAGTACACAAAACCAGTGATCCAATCAGCAAAACATGCAAAAGGTGTATTTTCATACCGAGTACCTCACTTGGCGAAGATGTTTAAACTTCAAACAACGTTTAAATTACCATGAAATCAGTGGAAGTCAAAGAATTGCAGTAAAACCAATCGTTATTGTTCCTGATAGAGAATGCCCCACACATCACTTAGATGAGTGGGGCATTCTCCTTACGCTAGGCAGATTTCACAAGCTCACGGACAGTTCAGAGTCCGCTGGAAGTCACTGTCTTGCCGAAGTTAATGCCTGAAGCAAGCGCAGTTCCATTCTCATCTGTCGCCTTTACAGTAGTAACGGTAAAATCAACAGCAGATAATGTCTGACCAGTTGTACGATCAGTTAGAAACGAGAAAAGCGGACCGGTTAGTGGGTAGCCACTTGCTATTTGTAACCTCATCTTGCGGGAGGAAACGTCCCAATACAAAACTTTAATACTTGCATTTTGATCTACTCCAGCAGCAAGCCTCAGTTTGGTTTCTAATTCTAGAAAGCTAAGTTCGGCAGCAGTTGAAGTGATTGAGACAGCAGGCATGGTTGCCGCAACAGGCATGGTAATATCCAGTATAAGTCCGTACAAAGTGCCTGCTGGAACATCAGTGCTAATGTCAAGCTGAACCCGTGACGGTGGCACATAAGTATCAATGCTTTTGGTAATAATCGGTGCAACGACAGCCTGAGTTACAGTGGTCAGCGTGGTTGGTGTGCTGGGAGCTGCAAGCGTAAACTGTTTTACGTCGCTTGTCGTAACATCAATAGAGAGAGTGCTGTCGTTCATCAATTTCGTCGGATCAGTGTTTTTATCAATGGCAGCAATAACCACATTGAGGGTATTCACCAAGTCAATCAGTGATTGCGTGTTAATTGCAGTATAATTACCGCTCGATATTGCCGCCTTCATTGTGGTTTGCGCATCGGTTATCTGCTGCTCCAGCGCCTGAGGCGAAACATCGGTAAAGATCCTTTCAGAAAGAGTTGTCTTCTGGGTCGCAGTCAAGACAGTTGGCTCACCAAGCACCAGATTAGTCAGACCAGCATCCGTCCCAAGTTTTTGTGAGGCAACCGTTACGGCAGCAGTAGAAACCGCACTCAGATCCTGACTGGGTACTTCCGCGTTAGGAGCAACAAGCGCTTTTTCAACAAGTTTGCGGAGCACCTGTCCGCCACTGACCGCCTTGATAACATAATCGGCTCCAGGAGCAAGGTCGGATATTGTGAATGCGCCGGTCGCTAGATTAAGATTGGCACCTGTTGCTTCACCGACAAAAGTGCCGTCAAGCGTGTAGGCTTTTACGGTAGTTCCAGCCGGTAACGCTAATGCCACAGTTTTAGAAACTTGTTTCCCAACCAAAGAGGAAAGCGAAGGAAAAGAAACTGTTCCGCTGACTGATGTTTTTGCCGCAACCGAAGTCGGTGGTGTCGATCCACCGCCCCCTCCTCCGCCGCCCCCGCCGCCACAACCAAGGAGCGTACCCAAAATCATAATGCAGAGAGTCTTAAGTATAGCCTGTATTTTCATATCACACCGCCTTGTCATTTTATTGTAACTCAATTACCAACTTACCAGACCAACCAACTTACGAAGAGCAACTACAACATCTGATACATCAACGACACCATCAGGGCTTGGTTTTCCTCCTACCAGCGGTGCGATGTCAATCCGTTTGAGTTGGGCTGCGCTCGGAGTGCTTCTCATAAGTGATGCCTTGAGAATTTCATTTACATCCGCAATAGTGAAGATTCCATCAGCGTTGTAATCTCCGTCAGGAAGCGCCGTAGTGAATGAGCGGTTAAGCGCAGTTACTTTGTTCCCTGCAAGGTCTTCAACATTGGCAACAGACAGGTAAATTACAGCCCCGGAAGGGAGAAGCGCAGCCGGAGTGAATGTTGCGATTTTCGTACCCGGACTATAGGTTATCGAGCCGGCGATTGGTGCCGTTGCAGTTGAAACCTGGATACTGGTGCTGCTGATCGTGCTTTCCTTTAACGCTTCGCTGAACGTAACGGTTACCGTACTGTCATACGCCACACCGGTTGCTCCGGCAGACGGTGATGTTGCCGTGACCGCCGGCTTTACCGTATCGATGGTGTACGTTTCGGTTCTAACGGCCTCACTGTTGCCAGCCGAATCTTTTGCGAAGAATTTAAGTGTTGTTGTCGCAGAAATCGTGATAGCTGCGGTGTATTTTGTCGATGATGCCGTTGGTGTCGCACCGTTGACCGTGTAATAGATTGATGCACCGGCTTCGCTGGCGCTCAATGTGACGCTTTGCGCAGAATTATACAGCCCTCCGACAGGAGAAACCGTTGTTACAGGCAGGCTTGTATCAATAACATAAACAGCAGTCTTTATCGTTTCACTGTTCCCTGCGGTATCCCTCGCAAAGAATTTAAGGGTTGTATTGGCAGAGATCAGAATCGGCGTGGAGTAAGCTGATGATGACGTTGTCGGATCAGAGCCGTTCGTGGTGTAATAGATCGTCGCAGTTTCATTGGCAGCCAAAGTAACGTCAAATGAAGCACCATACGTACCGGCAGCGCGGGATGAAGTAGTTACCGGAGCGATCTTGTCAATGGTGTAGGCCTGAGTCTTGACCGTCTCCACATTCCCGGCAGTATCTTTCGCGAAGAACTTGAGGGTAGTATCGGCAGAGATCGAAATTGGAGCGCTGTAAACGGTTGAAGATACCGACGGAGTAGCGCCATTTGTGGTGTAATAGATCGTTGCAGTTTCATTGGCGTTCAGAGTAACGGTCTGATTAGCGTTGTACAGCCCACCGGCAGGAGAAGCAGTCGTTACCGGCGCCGTAGCATCAGTAGTCTCTGTCGTAAAGGTCAGCGTCGTAACCGGTAAAGCATTACCAACCATATCGGTAACGGTGCTGAACTGAATACTGTATGTTGTTCCGGGTGCCAGAGGTGCACTCGGGACAAACGTGTGTGTTTTGCTATCTGCTGTTGACGAACCAAAACCCTGAACATACTGATTTGTTGTATTGTTCTTCAAAGCTGCGGTCAAATCCGGCATACCCTTGATTGCTTCGCTGAAGGTTATGGATATTGCAGCGTTTATCGATACACCGGTTGCATTGTTAGCCGGAACAGTTGAAACAAGTGCCGGAGCTGTTGTGTCGCCAGCAGTACCTGACGTCGTTGGGGTAAAGTTGCTGCCTGTTGTGGCCTTGTTGCCATTCTGATCTCTTACACTGACAGACCACTTATACGCGGTGCCGACCAGAAGTGTCGAACTTGAAGATGAACCACTGCCGTACGTTATAGACCTGATAGAGCTGGGAATTGACCACTGTTCCCACATTTTATTATTGTTAGTGGCATTATCAACCCACAATGAATACTGATAATTTCCGGCAGGAGCAACCGTAGGCGCTGACCAACTGAAGGTTGGCACAGTGGACACCGGACTACTGATTGTCGGGTTAACCGGATAATTGTTTATGACGCCGGTAATTGCTGCGGTGACTCCAGTTTCTGTAGTTCCATCAGAATATCTGATGGTAAATGAATAGGTATCTCCAACAACCGGGGCAACGTTATTTCCTCCCCAGAATTGGATATCCTTACCGTTATCATTTCCAATGGTAAGATCCATTGGTACATAAAATTGCGTTGAAGAGGAGGGAGCAGTATCAAGCGTAACAGAGACAGGCCGTTTTAATTGTCCTGTGACAGAGCCATTCACATTAAACCATTCGTCGGTTCCGCTTTTAAAATGATCTGTCGTCACGCTTACAGTAGAATTTTTGCTTACCAATGCAATGGTACCCATTGCTGTTCCGGCCCCGCCAGAAAGATTGATGATCGGAGCCTGATCATTACTTGTATTTGAAATATCGCCATTGCCGATTATTCCATCTTTATTCAAATCCAGAATTACATACACCTCATACCCGCCATCCGGAATCCCGGAAACACTGAAAGCCTGGCTGGCTGTAGCATTGGCAATGGATGCAAAGTGCACCGAGCCGATTCCCTTATCGCTTCCCGTACCAGCAACAGCTATGAGCAGTGGGGTGCCGACAGGGATGGTTCCGTTATACGTTACCGTTCCTGAAACCGTATTCAAACCTGTTCTGGCTCCGACTGTGATCGGGCCAACTACAGCAGAGGCGGTACCAGTCAGGGTTCCTGTACGAGGTACAACCATGAAATAATAATTTGTGCCATTGGTAAGAGAACTAATGGTAATAGGCGAATCCAGACCGGCAGGAATTGACAGTTTTTTGCCAGCAGATGAAGTACTGACCTGAGCGGTCGTATCCCAGTAGATATCGTAATAATCGGCATCAATTACGTTGTTCACCGTATTTGGCTGCCAAGCCATGAGAACCGCCGAATCACCCGGTTTAACCTCAACATTCTGCGGTGCGCCTGGTGCAACTTGGGCAGGCGCGTTTAAGGTAATATCTCTTGCTGTTGCAGTGCTGCCTGATGAGCTGCCAACCGGTGATGAGGCGGTACGAAAGCCGGTGTCCTGAGAATCCAGATAGGCAGTAATGGTATTGCTGACATTACCGGAAGGAACGCCGCGAATCGTATAGTTTGCGGAGGTCATACCGGTCGTCCATTTAATTGCCGTACCAAGTGTACCGTTATTGGTCTGAACACTTACATGCACATAACCGGTTTTTGTGCCGCTATAGGATATTGTGCCGGTGAAGGTAACCGGCCCGGTAGGAGTCACGCTGGAAGGAGTTGTTACCGTAATGGGGCTTGATTGTGCCGAACAGTTATTTGCCGCATCACATGCAGCTACCGAATAGCTGTAGGTTGTCATTGCAGCAACAGTTGTATCCGACCAGAAGGTGTTTGTAGCACCTGATGGCTGCGCGACGAGATTACCATCACGGAAAACTTTGTAAGAGGTAACACCCACGTTGTCCGTAGAACTGCTCCAACTGACATCAACCTGTGAAGCACTCACAGCAATGGTCGTTACATTTGCCGGAACTGTAGGAGGAATGGTGTCAGTAGTACCGCCAATCAAAGAGAACGGATAAACATTCGCATCGTTATCATTGACATCAACATCGGATGCATACCCATCACCATCTGCATCAGTGAGAGTCGAATAATTATAGCCAGTCCCATGATACCCAACCATCATAGAGCGGCTACGATTGCTATAAACCATAGTATTGCTACCATCATTACACTGAACTCTCAGCATAAGCTGCGACGGGGCAAGCGTAGCTGACGTAAAGGCTACGGAAGAAGCCTGAATCAGTGAAGACGTCACAAGAAGATCTGGAGTGCCTGTTCCATAAATATCTGTATTGGTAAACACAAGTAAATTGCACCAGGTAGTAATATCACTGATGACAGGAGCCCATGAGAAACGCATGTCACCATTTGGATCCGTAGTTACCTGAATGGTTTTCATATCTACAACAGGTAGTGCATGTGGGGATGTCAGATAATCATAGCGGAAGGAATTATTACCGTTACTGTCAAAAGCGGTGAACTTGTACAGACCGGACTGTAGTGAGCCTGATTCATACAAACGATATTGGCCATTACCAACATTTGATGCTTGAGTCATCATATTCCTGGTAAAGCCGTTCGGTCCCTCGACACGCAATTCAGTAATAGTCGCACTCGTGCTTGAAGCAGCAAACCATATTTCAGTTGATGCAATGCCATTGGACGGCACTGCATTTGCTATGCCGTAGTTCCCGATTGTCGGCAGAACCGCTGAGTACGGCGGCGTATCTGACAGTACGCCCACAGACCATAACCCGTTACGCCTATTACGTTGGGTGTTGTAATTGCTGCTGTCATACACCTCCACGCGCCATTTCACATTTGTAGAATTACCAAAAACTGAGCCAAGCGTCGAGCTGGGAACATCAATAATTGTTTGATTAAGCCGTCCAGTAGTATAGTACGTCCCGGTAACCATATCCTTAATCTGAATACGATAATAGAGAGCACCATTGTAATCTACATTAGCCCAGCTGAAGCGAATATTGCCGTTTGACTGTTCAATTGCTTGGTAAGTACTGTTGTCTGGTGCCGGATATACAACCGGAGTTGTCAGGGTAACATAGCTGAAGTGATCCAGTCCGTTGGCAACAAAACGTATTTTATAGTTTCCTGCAGCAGGTGCAGGGTTGAAAAAATGTAAAAAATCGACACCATTTGATTGTTTATCAGCAACCAGGTCATATGTGTAGTAAAGCGAACCATCCGGGGCGTAAATTTCAGCTAATGTTACAAGACTTGCATCAGATGCAGAGCAAGCGGTGCCGGTCGAGTTGCATGCTGCAAAGCCAAAGTTAGCGCCCTGGGTACCATCAGCCTCAACTTGGTTAAAAGCACCTGCATAGGAATATAGAAGCATTCCTGCATTATCCGACACCTGAGGTGTGAACGGTACATAGGACGAACTGGAACGGTTGGTCATCATATCAAATGTTGCCGATTCTGAAGCCTCAACCCTCACTTGATACGTTGTTCCAACCACCAGGCTTGCCGCAGGAACATCATCAAACCCCTGCATGGTTCTGTTGCTGAAATACACCGGAGCACCCGTTCCATCATTAATCCTTACTCTATAATTATATGTCTTTGTGTCATTCAGTGAAGCCCAACTGAGGCGATACGAGCCATCAGATTTTCGCTGGAATTGAATTTTTGTACTGTCTACAACCGGCACAGTTGCTACGCCTCCGTGAGTATCCACGCGCTTGGACACATGCCCCTGACCATCATCAAGCGTGAATGTATATACACCTGGAGTCAGCGCAGTCGGCAACTGATAGTTAAGATCAATCTGGCCATTGATAAACGGCTTAATGTCTGCATTTGTAAATGAATAGTTGAAGCCGTTCGGCCCGGTAACTGTGGCCGTTACATTTGTTGTCGGAGAAAGCGCCGTAGCATTTTTGACTAACATGTCAAGAGAATCTGCCTCGACTCCACTAGACAAAGTACCATGATACACACCGGCTGAAGAAATAGCCGGAAAAGCAGTGTCAACAGCAATATTAAGAGTACCCTGTGCTGTCGCAGAAACGGAATCCGTGACTTGTACAGTAAAAGCATAATTGCCCGTTGCCGTATTAGAAACAGTTCCAGAGAGGACGCCAGTACTGCTTAACGTAAGCCCCCCCGGGATTGAGCCTGTCGCAATTGAGAATGTATATGGTGGTATGCCGCCAGTTGCATTAATCTGCTGTGAATAGGCATAACCTGCTACACCATTCGGTAACGACGTTGTGCTGATTGCAAGCGGAGACGTTGCCGTTGCCGTTGCTGTTACAGGAGTTGAAGATGCAGAGCAATTGCCAGCCGCATCACATGCCACCACGGTGTAGTTGTAGGGAACGCCGGTGGTTACCGTAGTGTCGGACAGGGAAGTGTTGGTTGCACCAAAAAGCTGGTCGAAAATCGAACCATTACGGTAAATGGTGTAATAGTTAACTCCGACATTATCGGTGGCAGCATTCCACGTAACATTTATCTGATTGGAATTCACTCCTGCGGCGGTAACGCCGCTGGGAACCGATGGTGCCTGACTGTCTCCGGTTGTGCCATAGGTAAAGCTGGCTTGCTGCGTTGCGGAGTTGCCTGACGCATCAAAAACCGAAACTTTCCAATTATAAGCAGTATTGTCAGTCAGCGCTGTCTGGCTTGCACTACCGTCAAAGTTAAAGTTTACGGAAGTTGCAGCACTGGACATTTCCTTTGGATCCCAGAATATGCCGCCTCCATTTTGCTGTTCGAGAGACACCTGATAACCGTAGAATCCGGCTGGGGGGGAGGCCGGTGCCGACCATGTCAAAGCAGGAGTGGCATTGAATGCCGTTGCGCCAACCGGTGAAACAGGGGTGGCAAAACTGTTCAACACACCGGTAACCGAGCCGGTGATAGTTCCGATACTCAGATCGGAATAGGTAACATTAAACGTATAGGTATCATTGATCTGTGGAACCACGGAGGCGATCCCGGCCCAACTGTTGAACCTGCCGTAATCATCCAGGGCAATGTCAAGCGGACCGGTTACATTTGATCCAGTAATCAAAGTAACTTTAACCGGACGTTTGTACTTCCCTTCAATTTCAAAATTGAGTCCGTAACTTTCATTGAAATCGTCTTTCCAATGATTAGTGCGAACGGAAGCTGCCGATTCCAGAGCGGAACTCAGGGTAATATCAGCATTTGTAGCTGGGCCGTTAGCAACAGTCACTACTGGTGCCACAGCGTCACTAACATCCAGATCTCCTGCATCCATCAAGCTGTTGCCGTTCAAATCAAAGAATGCATATACCCGATAGGTACCATTTGGAACACTGCTAACCGTATAACTTTGGGGAGAAACCGGCGATACGACCTTGGTCATATAAATCTGGGAAGGAGGACCATTCTGGTTGTTGTCAACCACCGCAAGCAACAAAGGCTTACCCAGCGTACTGCCGGTAAATGTCACCGTTCCGGAGACAGAGTAGCCGCCGAGAGCCGACCCGATAAACACGGAATTTGCATGAGTTGCCGGAAGACTTTCATTGGCACCGATTTTTGCGGTGACGGCAAAATAGAGGGTGGCTCCATTTGCTATGGGCGTTCCGCTTGAAACGGTCGTCAAATCCGTCAGGATCAGTCCGCGCATATCGCCGGTTGCAGGAATGTTTATCAGACTGCCACCTTGGGTGGCATATGTACCGACGACATCGCTTGAGGTACTCCAGAACAAGCCATATTTGTCGGCCAACTCGCCTTGGCCGTTGTTAATGCTGTTCCACATGACCAACGCGCTATTATCTGACGGCAACACAATAAGCCCGTTTGGCGCAGGAACGGTTGAAACCGTGGGCGTGGTCAACGCTACATTGACTCCGCCTGTATTTGCAGTCACGCTGATGGAGCTGGAAACACCAGAAGGGTCACTGGCATGACGGCTGCCAGTATCCAAGACATCCTCGAACGCAGTCACGACATAATTGCCCGCTGGGACACCCTGTATCGTGAAGATCCCCGGAGCACTTGCGATGCTGGTGCCAAAATTGCCATTCTGAGTTCGAATACTCAGGTAGACCGTTTTGGCGTGCGTAGATGTCACTGTACCGCTGATATCAAACGCCAGCGCCGCTGTCGAAAAGACCGACAGTAGCAAAACCAACGACAACAGGTACTTCCATAATCCGGCATTCTTTTTCATAATTCCTCCTGACCTGTTTCTGTTACTGGACTCGAAATTTTAAAAGACATTTCTATTAAAGTGTAAACACGCATCTGGTTAACTTATTCTTCCGGTATAAATATTACAATATAAAATATTTCAACAAACCCAATAGATATAACTACTTAGACTTAGCTACAAACACCCCATCCCAGTCTTGTGGGGGTGGTGAAGCAATAAAATCCAGACAACGTCCGGCATACAGTTTCGATACATTGTCATTATTCTGGTTATAGAGGCGCTCAAACATCTCCAACGCCGCAGGAAATTCCCTGTTTTTGTACAACCGGAGCGCTTCGCCGAACTCGGCTCTCAGGGAGGGATCGTCAGCTACCATCAGCTCATAAATCGGTACCGGCAGCTGTTTCCCCTTTACCGCCACCAGATCAATTTCACGGAACGGGAGATCACTTCCAGCCATTACCTTGGTCGATTCGCTGACGATGATGTGCGTGCCGTACATTTTATTGAGCCCTTCCAGGCGGGATGCAAGGTTAACGTTATCACCAATTGCGGTATAGTCAAACCGCATGGCTGCCCCCATATTGCCCACTACGGCGTCACCGGTGTTGATCCCTATACCAATGTCTATTGTTTGAAGGCCGCGCTCGACAAAAGAACGGTTAAGCTCATCCAGCTTTACCATCATTTTAACGGCAGAATGACAGGCGTGGCCGGCATGACCGGCGACATCCAGCGGGGCATTGTAAATCGCCATAACAGCATCGCCGATGTACTTGTCAAGCGTCCCCTTTTCTTCGAGAACAATCAACGTCATCGGGTTGAGATATTCGTTGAGCACCTGAACAAGGTCTTCCGGCGACAGTTTCTCCGAAATTGAAGTAAAACCACGGATATCAGAAAACAGGATGCTGATTTCACGCTTTTCTCCGCCAAGTTTGAGGCTGTCGGGATTCTTCATGATCTGAGCAACCAGATCGGCTGAAACGTAATTGCTGAACGCTTTCTTCATATAGCGTCCCTTACGATCAACAACCAGACTACGGTAAATTTCGGAACCGACCGTCGTGAGTCCGAGTGCCGTCAACGGAGGGAGCAGCGACAGATCCAGACGATACCTGGTAAACAGCAGGTAATTTGTCACGATATACAAAACGCTCAAACCGACACCGGCAAAAAAACCGAGTGAAGCACTGGGAGCTAACCCAAGCAGCAGAGCAAGAACAAGCGGCAGTACGACCAACAGCACCCGCTCCGCAATGACCGTGCTGTTGTTATGGATAATGAAACTCTGCTCAAGTGTGTTGGCGGCCACCGTCGCGTGGATTTCAACCCCCGGCAGGATGGGGTCGAACGGAGTGGGACGGACGTCGTAAATCCCCATTTCAGTAAATCCGGCAAAGGCGATTTTGTCCTGAAGTTCATGCGGTGGAAGTCTTTTATGCATGATATCTGCGGCAGAGTAGGTTTTAATGGTACCGCCGGGACCGTAATAATTAACCGACAACACCCCCTCCTGGTTGGACGGGATCACATATTTTCCCAACTTAATCGCGCGTACCCCGGAGCTTCCGATTTCAACCTGAGCCATTTCACGGGTAAACTGCTGCAATGCCTGTAGCACCATGGACGGATAGACATCACCGTTATACAGCATAAGCAAAGGCAACTGCCTGAACAGACCATCACTGTCGGCTATTACGTTAAAAAAGCCGTACGCGAGCGCCCCTTGACCGATAACGGCAATATTTGCATCCATGTTGGCATATTCAATAAGGGGAACGGAGGTTACACCGGGATCAATAAATAGCTGCTGGATTTTTGACGATTGGATTTGCGCCAGGACATCAGGATCAACGGGGTGCATTTCATTTCTGAAGAAATGTCCCGCAATGACATTGCCGGACAAGGCAATGCTTTCAGCAAGTGCACTGTCGGAGGCTGGATTTTGTGTTTCGGAAAAAACCACGTCAAGGGCGGAAACCTTAGCACCGTACTCTGCCATCCCCTTTACAAGTTCGCCTATTTTTTCACGAGACCATGGCCAGCGCCCGATTTCCTTGACGCTTTTGTTGTCAATGGCAACTATTACTACCGATGATGGCGGCTTAACCGTTCCCCGCAGCAATAATCGCAGATCCTTCATTTTGAGATCTACATTGTGAACAAAGGTAAGTGAGGCAAACTCTACGCAAAAAATAGCAGCTGTAGAGGCAATTGCCAGCAGAACATACATGAGGTATTTACGCATAATAGCACCACAACATGGGGTATTTTCAGAACGTAAAAAGGCTGAGCTACTGCCCAGCCTTTTTTTGCGGCGGTAATGCTTCGTCCAGGACAATCAGATAACCATCGGGATCAAAGCACCACATCTCCTTGACGCCATACGGCTTGATATCCAGCGGATACAGGACCTCCAGCCCTTCCTCCATGATAGCGTCACGAATATCTTCTATTTCAGTAACTTCAAAATGAAGGGTAATACCGATACCGCGAGGAAACATGCTGAAACGAGGTTCCAGTATTGGATGGGCCTTGATGACATCCGTCTCTTCTACAAAAATTATGGTCATACCCTCCATTTCAATAACCAGATGGTCGGGAGCACCTTTTGAGGTAAAAGAGCGTCGCACCGGCAGTTCCAGAATACCTGCATAGAAGGCTTCCGTGACAACAAGCTGGGCAACGGCAAGCTGAATTGAATGAGGAGTGCTGTGTGCTTTCACTCAATCCCCTTGTAGAACAATGAGACGTACCCGGAAAGACGAGAAAGCCAGTTGGTGTATATCAAGATACCGATCACCATCAGGAAAACACCGGTTATTACTTCACATACACGGATATATTTTTTAAAGCGATTAAAGAGAATAAGGAAGCGATGCATGGCAAGCGCGGAAAGAAAGAACGGCACCCCCAACCCCAGAGAGTAGACAAATAACAGGAGAATCCCCTGGTATACCTTCTCCTCGGTAGCAGCAACAGCTAAAATAGCCGCCAGTATCGGCCCGATACAAGGGGTCCAGCCAGCGGCAAAGGCGATGCCGACCAGGAAACTACCGATATAACCGGCAGGTTTATGTTTAATGGAAACGCGCTTTTCACCCAGAAGGAATTTGAGAGGAAGGATGCCGGTGACATGTATGCCGAGCAGTATCAGAAGAACGCCGCCAACTTTTCTGATGAGAGTAGCGTGTTCATGCAGGAAAGAACCGATGTACGTGGCAGAGGCGCCGAGGAGAACAAAAACAGCGGTAAAACCGGCAATAAAACACAATGAATGAAGGAGCGACTTTTGCCGGATGATATGCGAAGGGTGCTCTGCCAGCATATCCGCATAGGACATTCCTGTAATGTACATCACGTAGGAAGGAATAAGCGGGAATACACACGGTGACAGAAATGATAACAGGCCGGCAATAAAAGCCCCGATGTAGGTTACTTCCGGACTGTTCATATAAATTCCTATTTCATCAAACTTTCCAGAAATGAGACAACTTCAGGAGAATCCCAGACTACGCCGCCGATAACTTTTTTGACGATAACGCCCTGCTTGTCTATGACAAACGATTCAGGCACCCCGGTGATTCCATAGGATTTGGATGAAGCTCCGCTGGCGTCAAGATATGTTGGAATCGACATACCGGACTCTTTGAAAAACGCCTCAACGGCAGGCTTACCACCTTCATCGATTGACACGGCTACCATCTGAAACGGTTTTCCGGCCATAGCCGTGTTCAGCTTCATCATGGAAGGGATCTCTTCGCGACAGGGTGGGCACCAGGTAGCCCAAAAGTTCAGCAAAACAACCTTGCCTTTAAGCTCTGATAATTTCAGGGTGGCACCATTGGATATCGAAACAACCGACACTTCCGGAGCATGGCTTTTCTCGGCGGCAGCAGATCCCCCCCCCTTATTAGGGGAGTCCTTTTTGGTACAGGCGGAAAGAGATGCAACCAGGCACATCACGAAAAGTAAGAGAATCCGTTGCATGAAACCTCCGGGACGATGAATGAGATAGATAGGAATAAAAACGGTTTTCGCGATCTACTTGCTGCGAGTCACGACATATTCTGAAAGACTGAGCAGGGCTTCGCGCACCGGTGAGGGAGCGAAATGGTCCAGATGGCTCTTGCAACGGTTGATGAAAAAACGAGCCCGTTCGACCGTATAGTCAATACCGCCATACTGTTTGACAAAGCCGGAAACCGCCCTGAACTCATCAAGAGACATTTCATCCTGCTCTACGACGGCAGCGATAACGGCACGCTCAGAATCGTTACAGTGGAGCAATGTATGAATCAGCGGCAGGGTAATTTTTCCCTCTTCAAGATCATGGCCGATGCTCTTGCCAAACTCTTCTTCAGTGGCAATGTAGTCGAGAATATCATCCATCAGCTGAAACGCGATGCCAAGATCCATGCCGAAATCGGCAAGAGCCTGCTGCTGACGCTGCGGAACTGCTCCCAGAAGTGCTCCCGCTTCACAGGCGGCAGACATCAAAATTGCCGTTTTGGAGCGGACAACCTTGATATATTGCTCTTCCGCCAGATCCAGCTCACCCGTACAGAGCAGCTGCATGACTTCGCCCTCGGCAATTATCGTGGTCGCATCGGAAAGCACCCGCAAAATATCCATGCTGCCGACATTTACCATGAGCGAAAACGATTTGGAAAACAGAAAGTCACCGACCAGCACCGACGCTTCGTTACCCCACAGAGTGTTTGCCGAGGCTATGCCACGCCGCAGAGTGGCACTGTCAACAACATCGTCGTGCAGAAGGGTTGCCGTATGAATAAACTCGATAACGCTGGCCAAGGGGATAGCCTTGTCGGCTGTATAACCGCTCAAACGTGCGGCAAGGAGCAGCAGGGCGGGACGAACACGCTTTCCACCACTTGAAAGCACATATTCACCGACTTTACGAATCAGGGGAACGTCAGACTGCAGATCTTTGCGAAATTGCTGTTCGACCAGTTTAAGGTCTTCACCGATTATGTTGAGCGCTGACTGCATTTATGGCATCCTTTAAGGAAATTCGGGTCATAGTAAAGGAATGGCTTCTGGTTTGTCAAAGCATTTTTAGGCAGTATTTATGCCGTTTTGACGTACTATGGCCGATATGTTTCGGTTGCCAGAAGCATCAGCACGGTATATGGTGGTATATTGATGTAAAAGATGAACCGTAAAGGAAATTTTATGAAATTTGAAGAACTTCCGATTCCCGAGCAGGTGCTTCGCGGCATTGCAGAGACCGGATTCAGCACCTGCACCCCCATTCAAGAGCAAACCCTGCCGATAACACTGACCGGTACCGACATTGCCGGCCAGGCTCAAACCGGCACCGGCAAAACCGCCGCCTTCCTGATTTCTCTGTTCACCCGGCTGCTGGCAAACGAAACGCCTGCGGGCAGACCGAGAGCACTCATTCTGGCGCCGACCCGCGAATTGGTCGTACAGATTGAGGCTGATGCCAAGCAACTGGGTGCCCATTGCGGCTTCGTCGTCCAGGCCATTTATGGCGGCGTCGATTACATGAAACAGAAGAACGCGCTTATGGACGGCGCCGACATTATCGTCGGAACTCCGGGACGTTTGATTGATTACCTCAAGCAGAAGATCTACAGCCTGAAAGATATCGAGGTATTGGTAATCGACGAAGCCGACCGCATGTTTGACCTCGGTTTTATTGCCGATCTGCGTTTCATTCTGCGCAAGCTTCCACCCTTCGAGAAACGCCAGAATCTGATGTTTTCCGCAACTCTCAATCCCCGGGTCATGGAACTGGCATACGAGTTCATGAACTCCCCGACCAAGGTTTCGGTCACCCCGGAAACCATGACCGCCGAACGCGTGGAGCAGGTGCTGTTTCACTGTTCCCGCAAGGAAAAGTTCTCCCTGCTGCTGGGTCTGCTCCGGCGCGACGGCATGGCGCGCACCATGATTTTCATCAACACCAAGCGCGAAGCGGAGCATCTTCATAACCTCCTCAACGCCAACGGTTTTCCCTGCAAGGTTATTTCAGGAGATGTTGAACAGCGCAAGCGGATGAAGATTCTCGACAACTTCAAGGACGGTACCCTTCCGATCCTGATTGCCACAGACGTCGCATCCCGAGGGCTGCACATTGATGGTGTCTCGCACGTCATCAATTATGATCTGCCGCAGGATTGCGAGGATTACGTCCACCGCATCGGGCGCACGGCCCGTGCCGGTGCCGAAGGAAAAGCTATTTCCCTGGCAGATGAGGATGGCGCTTTCTTTCTGGAAGCGATTGAAGAGTACATTAAAGCGAAGATTCCTACCGAATGGGCCGACGACGAACTGTATGTGCTCGACCATGTACGAACGGCACGGCCAAAGCGGGTTCAGGATATCAAACGGGACAAACCGGGAAGCCCCCGAAGCAGTGACAAAAGCAGACGCCCGCCGGTGAAAAAGGCTGTTACCGCAGTTGCCAAACCGGCGGCGGTTGTTCCGGCAGGTGGAGAGGAAATCAAGAAGAAAAAACCGCGCCGGCGCAAGAAAAAGCCAACAACGGCTGGTGAACAGAGCGGCGGTACGCCCCCCGTTCAGGAATAGAAAAACAACAAGCCGGATACCACTGAGTGTCCGGCTTTTCTTTTACCCCATCTGCACACCTTTAATGGTGTTGCCCCCCTCGGCATGGGCCAGGCAGAGGTTCTGGTCAGCCTTATCCAACAGGATATCCGCACTGAACCCCAGCTTCTGCTGACTGGCGGTAAATCCCGAGACACCGAAACTGGCCGTAACCTTCAATTCCTTGTCATACATATTCATCACCATCGATGCGATTCTGATGCGCAGCCGTTTAGCTACGATCATGGCTCCGGCCGAATCGGTTTCCGGCATGATCACGGCAAAGGAATCCTGCCCGTAGCGGGCGATCCAGTCAACATCCTTGCGCACCGCTTCAATCAGGCTGTCAGCGCAACCCTTGAGGATAACATCTCCGGCGTAATGTCCATGCGCGACAACCATCTCTTCAAGCTGATTGATCCCCACCAGAATAACCGACAGGGAACGCTCATAGCGATAGGCCCGCTTGATTTCCTGGTGGATGCGCTCGTCCATGTAGCGGCGACTGAATATACCTGTTACCGGATCGACCAGGGACAGATTCTTTATGGTCTCTATATAGCGTTGCTGGGACTGTTCAAGGTCAAGAATACGCCGGGCGGTCTTAAGGCGGGAAGTCAGTTCAGCCTGATGCGGCGGTTTGACCAGGTACTCGTCGGCACCGGCCTCAAGACCGGCGATAATGTCATTTTTTGAATCCAGGGAGGTCAGGATAATGATGTACGTATACCGGCCCGAGTCATCCGCCCTGATAGCACGGCATAACTCCAATCCATTCATTTCCGGCATAACCCAGTCGGTCATGACGATCGGATAATACCCCTTGCGGAATATTTCCAGCGCTTCCCTGCCGTTTTCAGCAGAAACAACGTCATAGCCGATTGATTTAAGATTGGCTTCAAGTACGCTGCGCTGAAGACGGTTGTCATCAACGATGAGAATAGGAAAGCGGTTCTGTGCAGCAGGTTCTAAATCACTCATAGACTGACTCCGCAGAAATGGAACGTACCTGTAATCAATCTTATTTCAAAATCTGCCTGTTCACCACATTGATCGGTGCACCAGCCAGAAAAGCGGCAACATTGGCGGTGACAATCGCCATCAGACGCTTACGGGCGGCAAGAGAAGCCCAGGCGATATGCGGTGTGAATACGCAATTAGGGGCATGCAGCAGCGGATTATCGGCCACCATCGGCTCGCGGGCAACCACATCCAGACCGGCGCCAGCTATCCGGCCATCGTGCAGCGCCTGCGCCAGATCGGCTTCATTCACCAGCCCCCCGCGGGCAAGGTTTAAAAACAGCGCTGAAGACTTCATCATCCCAAGCAGCCGGGCATTAACAAAGCCGCCATTGTCCGGGGTCTGGGGGCAGTGGAGACTGACAACATCCGCCGAAGCAAACAGCTCCTCCAGTTCGACAAAACGGACCGGTACGCTGCCGGTATCCTGCGGAATCCGCGGAGCATAAGCGATTACCTTCATACCGAAAGCCGCCGCGACCCGCGCCACCCCTCTTCCGATAGCACCATACCCGACAATACCCAGCGTCAGGCCGCTCAGTTCAAGCAGCGGTGTCTTCCAGTAGGCAAAATCGGGACACGCCACCCACTCGCCGGCCTTCACGGAGGTGTCGTGCAGACCGGCATGCATGGCAAGCTCCAGCAGTAGGGCAAAGGTAGCCTGGACGACCGATTCCGACGAATACGCCGGGACGTTGGATACCGGAATCCCGCGTTTTCCCGCCGCCGCCACATCCACATTATTATAGCCGGTCGCCAGCATTGAAATGTATTTGAGGTTCGGCAGCGCTTCCAGCACGGCCTCATCGAGCCTGACCTTGCTGACCAGAAGAATGTCGGCGCTTTTGGCCCGTTCCAGCGTAAGTTCATCAGCGGTACGGTCATAAACCGAGCAACGGCCCAACGCTTTAAGCGAATCCCAGGGATTGTCTCCGGGGTTCACCGTATAGCCATCCAGAATAACGATATTGGATTGTTCTGTCATCGTGTAGACCCTTTCATGCTACTCCGCTGCCGGCGCCGATTCCTCAGCTTCAGCTTCGGTGTCTTCAGCTATATCAGTCCCGTCAGGATTTTTTTCACCCTTGCGGGCTTTCTTTTCATCCTTCTTTTTCTGACGATCCAGTTCCTTTTTACGTTTTTCAAATGAATAATTCGGCTTGGCCATGGTCATTCTCCTTTGTTCCAACCATTGATTGGAATTGATAGTGGTACAGATACTTAATGCAAGCCAGCCGCATGATGACTCTTGGAAAGGTAATAATCGTAGGTCCCTTCATACACCCGCATCTCGCCATGATCAACCTCAAAAACCCGATCTACCAGCAAACGGAGGAAATGGCGATCATGGCTTACCAGCACGATCGTTCCGCCGAAGTTTTGCAGGGTTGCCAGCAGCATTTCGCGTGAGCGGATATCCAGATGGTTGGTCGGCTCATCCAGGATCAGGAAATTGACCGGACGGGCCAGAATGGTGGCCAGCACTACCCTGCTCTTCTCGCCGCCGGAAAGGTTCTCAATACGCTTGTCCACGGTGTCGCCGGAAAACAGGAACGCGCCCAGCAGGTTACGGATCGTGCCGATCGTGGCCAGCGGTATGGCATCCTGCATGGTTTCAAAGATGGTCTTCTTCGGGTCGAGCAGTTCCATCGCATGCTGGCTGAAGTAGCCGATCTCCACATTGGCGCCGATGGTCATGCTACCGGTTGTCGCTTCGGTCTGGCCGGCCAGAATTTTGAGAAAGGTCGATTTACCTGCGCCGTTGACACCGACGACCGCAACCTTGTTGAGCCTCTTGAACATGCCGGTAACGCCGTGGAAGACCGGCTTTTCCTGGCCGTCATGGGTTGTCCAGACCTTGCCGAGATTTTCGAAGGCAGCCACGTCGTCACCGCTGCGCGGCGGTTCGGCAAAATCAAAACGGACAGTGCGCTCCTCAGCAGGAATCTCGATGCGCTCGATTTTTTCGATCTTCTTGACCCGTGATTGAACCTGGGCCGCATGGGAAGCGCGGGCAGCAAAGCGGGCGATAAACTCCTCTTCCTTGGCCAGCATATCCTGCTGCCGCTTGTGTGAAGCGATCAACTGTTCGCGACGGATATCCCGCTCACGTTCATAAAAATCATAATTCCCGCCATACGTTGTAATGGAGGCATTGACAACCTCGATAACCCTGCTCACGACCCGATTCATGAAGTCGCGGTCATGGCTGGTCATCAGGAGAGCGCCCTTGAATTCAGTCGCCAGCCACTCCTCCAGCCAGATGATCGATTCCACATCCAGGTGGTTGGTCGGCTCGTCAAGCAGCAGCACATCCGGCTTGAGAGTCAGGATGCTGGCAAGGGCGATGCGCATTTTCCAGCCGCCGCTGAATGACTCGACAGGATGATCGTAGCGGTCGGGTCCGATGCCGAGCCCGGTCAGTACGGCCTGAGCGCGTGTATCCAGATCATACCCTTCCATATGCTCAAACTCTTCCACCGCAGTACCGTAGCGTTCCAGAAGAGCAGCCATCTCGTCATCGGACTGCGGCTCGCACATGGCCGCTTCCATCTCCTTCATCTCCGCAGCCAGCCGCACGGTGGAACCGCAGGTTGCCATGACCTCTTCAAGCGCGGACCTTCCGGACATATCCCCAACGTCCTGGGAAAAATAGCCGATGGTGGTCTTTTTGGGCAGAATCACCTCGCCTGAATCCGGCTCCTCTTCTCCGGCTATTATGCGGAATACCGTCGTTTTTCCGGCACCGTTCGGGCCAACCAGACCGGTATGTGTTCCCGGAAGGATCTGGCACGAGGCGTCACGAAAAAGAATTTGAGAACCGTGCTGTTTGGATATGTTTGACAATTGCACCATCGTGTAAAAACTCCCTTGTATCTGTTGTGTTTAAAGAATACACCCAACCACCCCCAACCCCTCCTAATTTAGGAGGGGAGCCTGAAGTCCCCCTCCTAAATTAGGAGGGGCTAGGGGTGGTAAGGTTTCAGTCTATTTTAAAGCGTAACCAGCCACACATACGGCACCATGCCGTAATTCCAGCCCAGGCAGAGCCTCCGGTAACCGGAGAACAGCACCCCTTCCCCGCCGCAGCTGAGAACTATGGGCGCCGGAAGCGCAAGCTTTCCCGCCTCCTGCAGCGCATCCTCCATCCGGGAATAGTTCTTCCGGTAGCCCCGTTTTGCCTTGGCCAGATAGGTCTGATACTCCTCATACGAACTGTACGATAGCGCAACCGGAAGATCTCCAAGGAGTGGTGCACGCGGATACGGAACCAGCGTCCCCTCATCGAAACTACCGATTATCCGGTCCCAGGTTACGTCGTGATTACCGTACCACTCCTTTTTTGCCGGATGACTAAAGAACTCCCAGCGCTCCTCTTCAATATCGGGCTTCTGCCAGCTAATCGCAAGCGTTGAGGATGATATCATGACTCTCCGGGGCATAAAAAACCACAGGGCGGGTATCCCTGTGGTTCAGATGAAGGCCAACTATAGCATTTTCGCCGCATGCCGGGCAATAACTATCAGAGGAACAACGGACTTTGACTATTTCTCAGAACCGTACTCCTCCAACTCATGCTTCATGTTCACCATGTCACGAATCTCGGACCACTCCTTGAAGTCAACTGCGGCTTCTTCGCCATTCATGGTGGCAATAATATTGAAGTAATCCATCTGGTACTTGCTCTTTTTGACTTCAGCCGCCGGCTTCACCTTGACGGCGTACACGGTCTGCACCGACTGGTGGTCGAATTTGCGCCATTGCTGCTCATCCTTCAGGCCAACATATTTCCGTCCTTCAAGTGCAGTGATAACCGCCTTGGTTTCAAATGTTTTCGCCTTTTCAACAGCTGCCTTGTATTCATGCAGAATGACATAAGCCGATGCCCCGGAGGTCGTTGGATAGCGGTTGTAGCGCTTTTCGAACTTCTCAACAAACGCAATCCCCTTCGGATAATTGTACTTGAACGGAACACTCCACATCCAGGGTGTAGCTCCGACAATCCCTTCCATTGCCTCAGGTCCAGCCCCCTGGGCCATATCCTCGTTCATCTGGGGGACAATAATCTGCATCCTGTTCTTCAAGCCCATTTCGTCGGCCTGCTTGACGGCGATTTCCATGTCGCGGCCAAACAGCGACAGCACAAGAACATCGGAACCGTTCTCCTTGGCTTCACGCAATGCCGCCTTGAAGTCTTTGGCTCCCAGCTCCGTGAGAACTTCGGGGTATTTCGTCGTATCCTTGGTATCGGTAAATGAACGGAGTACCGATTCAGTGGTCCAGCCCCAGGTATAATTGGCAGTTATGTAAAAATATTTCCGTCCTTTAAAGTTCTTGTTGAGATAATCGGCCATGACCTTTCCGGCGGAAAAGGCGTCGAAACATTCACGAAAAATATGGCGATGCCCGTATTCACCAGTCGTCTCGGTTGAATACGACAGGGTGGCGAAAAACAGCTTGTTTTTCAGAAGGGCGACTTCGCCGGTCGCGATGGCAACCGCACTTGAAGAACCGCCCAGAATCATCGGCACTTTTTCCACGTCGTACAGTTCGGCCGCAGTTACCTTGGCAATTTTGGGGTTGGATTTGGTGTCGCGCATGACCAACTGCACTTTTTTACCCAGGATACCGCCTGCGTCGTTAATCTCCTCGACGGCAATCTCGGCAGCGCGCTTCTGATCAAGTCCCTGCTTGGCATACGGACCGGTTTCCGGGTAGTTCAACCCGATCTTGACAACGCCGGGTTCAGCAGCTTCAGAGCCAGAAATCAAACCAGTCATCATAAATGAAACGGCACATCCAACCGCCACTATACCTCGCATCAATGCTTTCACTCGTATATCCCCCTGTAGTGCCTAAGTATACAATATCTAGTAAATATTACGCAGTTTTATAACACACATTAAAGTGAAAATTAAATACAAAAAAAGGGCGCCCTGACGGACACCCCCTTTCATGATACATAAACAGCAGATTCAGCTGCTACAAACTCAAATCGGCATGACCATGGTACAACTCATCCCGCTCTCTCGAAACATCTTCGCTCTCAAGATACTCTTCAAAGCCCATGGTACGGTCAATGACACCACCAGGCGTAATTTCGATGATACGGTTGGCAACCGTCGATACAAATTCGTGGTCATGGGAAGCGAATAGAAGTACTTCGGTAAAAGCAATCAAACCGTCGTTGAGCGCGGTGATCGACTCAAGGTCCAGGTGGTTGGTCGGTTCGTCAAGGATCAGCACGTTGGCGCCGGTCAGCATCATGCGCGACAGCATGCAGCGGACTTTTTCGCCGCCGGAAAGGACGGTGGTCTTTTTGGTCGCCTCTTCGCCGGAAAAGAGCATCCTGCCCAAGAAGCCACGCGCAAACGTTTCCCCTTCCGTAGGAGGCGAATACTGCCCCAGCCACTCGATCAGGCTCATTTCCTTTTCAAAATACTGGCTGTTTTCCTTGGGGAAATAGGCACTGGAGATGGTAATGCCCCAGCGGAAACTGCCGCTATCCGGTTCCATCTCACCGGCCAGGATCTGGAACAGGGTCGTACGAGCGAGGGTATTGCCGCCGACAAAGGCAATTTTATCATCTTTGCGCACAATCAGATCAAAGTTGTTCAGTACCTTGACGCCGTCGATCTCCTTGGTCAACCCCTGGATCTCCAGAATGATATCGCCGCAGGCACGCTCCGGCTTGAAGACCACATGGGGATACTTGCGGGATGACGTCGGCATATCCTCGATGGTCAGCTTGTCGAGCAGTTTCCGGCGCGATGTCGCCTGCTTTGCCTTGGAGGCATTGGAACTGAAACGTTGGATAAAAGCCTTCAGTTCATCAGCCCGTTCAGATACTTTGCGGTTTTCGTTCTGCTTCTGCTTTAAGTTTAGCTGGCTGGCGTGATACCAGAAATCATAGTTGCCGACATAAATCTGGATCCGGCCGAAATCGATATCAGCTGTGTGGGTGCAGACCTGGTTCAGGAAGTGACGGTCATGGGATACGACGATGACGGTATTGGGAAAACGAAAGAGAAACTCTTCCAGCCAGTTGATGGATTTCAGGTCAAGGTTGTTGGTCGGTTCGTCCAGCAGCAGCACGTCCGGATTACCGAACAGGGCCTGGGCCAGCAGCACGCGCACCTTGTCGCCCGGCTCCAGTTCCTTCATGGTCTTCGTCCGCAGCTCCTCGGAAATGCCGAGCCCGTTCAGAAGCACCGCAGCCTCTGATTCGGCTTCATAGCCGTTCATTTCGGCAAAGTCACTCTCAAGCTCTGCCGAGCGCACACCATCGGCTTCGCTGAATTCGGGCTTGGCGTAAATTGCTTCACGCTCGATCATGATATCGTACAGCCGTTTGTGTCCCATGATGACCGTATTGAATACTGTCTCATCATCAAAAGCGAACTGATCCTGGCGGAGAACGGCAATGCGCTCACGGGGGCCGACGATGACCTCCCCTTTGTCGGCATCCAGCTCACCGGCAAGGATTTTCAGAAAAGTCGATTTGCCCGCGCCGTTGGCGCCGATCAGGCCGTAACAGTTACCGGGGGTGAACTTGATGTTAACGTCCTTGAACAGGACACGCTTGCCGTAGGAAAGGGTAATATTAGATGCTGCAATCATGCTGGTCTGATGCTCCTCTGTTTGAAATAAAAAACCACAGGGCCGGGTGAGCTCTGCGGTTCACTAACTGAGCAGGAATACCATATAACCTCGTAATAAAGCAATATATTTCGCTGACAATTTCCCGCCACATTGACTTTACCTTGCCACAGATGCTATTCAGATAGACAGCCAAAACCGGTAGTAACCACGGATACAGGGGATGAACACGGATATAATCCTGATGGTACAAAAGTCGTTCAGCCTTTGTCCGTGTTCACCCCATCCATCCGAGTTCAAATGCTTTTAAGAGGTTTCCGTGTCCATGAAACAGAGCCGTCTATTCAAATTCATAGCCACCTATCCCCGCCTGATCCTGGCGCTGGCCCTGCTGTTTTCCGCCCTCTCCATCATCTATACCATTAAGAACATGACCTTCCTGACCGGGCGCGACGACCTGATGCCGCGGAACGCCCCTTTCCAGGTCGATTACCGTGCCTACCGCGCCGAATTCGGCGACCAGGAAGAGATCGTGGCGGTGCTGGAATCGGACGATGCGGTGAAATCCACCAAAGCCGCCGATGCTCTTTATGCCGCACTCAGCAAGGAGCAGGGCGTGTTCCGCGAAGTATTCTACCCCGGCGGCCTCCCCTTCTTCCGCAACAACGGCCTGCTGTTCATGCCGCTGGAGGATTTGAAAAACCTGCGCCGCACCCTGACCATGGCCGCCCCGGTGCTGAAAGATCTGGCCGCCGCTCCCTCAGTGCAGACCCTGTTCACCAGCCTGACCGGACAGATCGACCGCTACCTGCAGTCGAATGATCCGAACGACCTGGCGAGCATGACCTTCATGCTCACCACGCTGGACAAAGGCTTTGCTTCGGCTTCGCTCAGCACGGGCGCTTCGGCTTCGCTCAGCACGGGCGCTTCGGCTTCGCTCAGCACAGGCGCTTCGATTTCTGCCAACAATGAAGGGCCGGTCCCTGAGCGGAGTCGAAGGGTGTCCATGGATTCCTTCCTGAAGGGTAACGGAGGCGGCGCGCCGTCCATGCTGGAGAGCGCTGGGAAGCAGCAGGTCATCACGCTGCTGCCGGTCAAGGACGCTACAAGTTTCGTCGCCTCGGAAAAGTCGATCAAGGCCGCCCGGAGAGTCCTCGCCGGAATCCTTGCCAAGCCTGAATTCAAGGGGGTTACCGGCGGCCTGACCGGCGTGCCGGTGCTGGAATACGAAGAGATGGCCACCAGCCAGCGCGACCTGCAGCTTGCCACGGTTCTCTCCCTGTCGCTCACCGTCATCCTGCTCCTGTTCGCCTTCCGCGGCCTGCTCAACGTCATCGCCGCCATGGTATCGCTGATCGTCGGCATCTGCCTCTCCTTCGGCTTTGCCACCCTGGCCATCGGCCACCTCAACATCCTCTCCATGGTGTTTGCAATTATGCTGATCGGCCTGGGGATCGAGTACGGCATCCAGGTGGTGCTGCGCTATCAGGAAGAACTGCGCTGCGGAGCAAGCGGCCTGGATGCCATCGAAACCGGCCTGACCGCCAATATCCGCTCCATCATCATGGCGGCTGCAACAACGGCGCTGGCCTTTGCCACCTTTTCCTTCACCGATTTCAAGGGGATCGCCGAACTGGGCATCATCGCCGCAGGAGGGGTCTTCATCTGCGTCCTGGCCACCTTCACCGTGCTGCCGGCCATGCTGGTGCTGCTGGAGCGGTTCAGGAAGGCCTCGCTTCCCCCTCCCTTGACGGGAGGGGGCCAGGGGGTGGGTGA
>MGZJ01000081.1:41765-45226 GCA_001802645.1 Geobacteraceae bacterium GWC2_53_11
TCCCCCATAAAGGGGGAGGGAGTTTTCTATTCTGCTCTCTGTTTGCCAATCCGAAAGCCGTCATCGCAGCCACGCTGCTGCTGTCCGCTTTCTGTCTCTACCCTACCCTGACCATGCGCTTTGACTACAACCTGATGAACCTCCAGGCCAAGGGACTGCAATCGGTGGAGTACGCCTACAAGCTGATGCGGAGCAAGGAAAACTCCGGCTATTTTGCCGTGGTTGTCGCAAAGGACAAAACAGAAGCAGAGCAGCTGACCAAAAAGCTGGAAGCACTCCCCTCCGTTGATCATGTGGTCAGTACGCTTTCATTCACACCGGACCACCAGGCTGAAAAACTGGCCGAGCTGGCCGCCCTGCGTACCGTCATGGCCGACGTCAAACCGGTGCCGTATGAGGAGAACCTGCAGGTGATGGCCCTGCCGGCGGTGTTCGAGAATTTCCGCGACCGGGTTGAGAAGCTGAAGAACACGCTGGCCGCCAAAAAGGCTCCGGAGGCTCAGCCGGTCGGCGCCTTCCTGACGACCCTGGACGGCTTTTTCAAAACGCTGGAAAAGGAAAAGGACAAGAACGCCCTCGGCATGCTGCGCGATTTCCAGGGTGGGATGTTTGCCGAACTGCCGGACAAGCTGACCATGATGAAGGAGAGTTTTGGCGGTGCCGGGATCAAAGAGAGCGACGTGCCACCCGAATTGCTGAAGCGCTTTGTCGGCAAGAGCGGCAAACTGCTGCTGCAGGTGGCGCCGAAGAAGGAAATATTCGAGCGGGAACCGCTCCAGGAGTTCGTGGGCCAGGTCAAGAGCGTCGTGCCTGCCGCCACCGGCGAACCGGTCATGGTGTACGAGTCGCTCTCGGTGCTGCGCAGCGCCTATCTAAAAGCGTTTATCTATGCCTTCATCGGCATAGCCGTCCTGTTGCTGATCAACTTCCGGAGCATCCGCTACGCCCTGCTCGGCTCAACTCCGCTGGCGGTGGGTCTTTTGCTGATGATCGGCGGCATGTGGTTGATCGGGATCAGCTTCAACTCGGCCAACATCATCGTGCTGCCGCTGATTTTGGGGGTGGGTATCGACTCGGCCATCTACATCCTGAACCGCTACCGCCAGGGCAATGAATCGCCGAAACAGGTTGCCGCCAGCAGTGCGGGTGTCGGCGTATTCCTGAACGCGCTGACGATCCTGTTCAGCTTCGGAGCCCTGATGGTGGCGCACCACCAGGGGGTGTTCAGCATCGGCGCGGTCATGTCGCTCGGCATGGTTGCCAGCGTAGCGGCGTTTTTGATCTTTATGCCGGCGTTATTGAGTTTGTGGGGGAAGAGATAGAATTACAGCTCCCTCTCCCCTCGTGGGAGAGGGTCGGGGAGAGGGGGAGTCACCTTCGCCCTCCCCCTGCCCCCTCCCATAAAGGGCGGGGGTTCGTTTTAAACAGGCGATGGAAATTGTTGCATGATCCCGTAAACAACCATTACGTCACCGGCCTGCACTGTGCAGCACGCCGGTTTTCCGGGCGTTTTCAGCATCGCTCCGGGCAGCGTCGTATCCCTTTCGATCGCGGATAATCGGCACAGAGAAGTCCCCTTTCACCTGCCATTTATCCTTCAGAAAAACCCACGGAGCAAAAGCCGACAGGGTGTAGCCGCTCTCCGGCTGTATCGTATCGGAGCGCATATCGCGGATGAAAAGCCCGCTCTTATCTGCCACCACCGTATGACTGCCCGCAAACAGAGCCGCCCCCGGATCGCTGTATTCCCACGTCACCTGACGGCGCTGCGCTCCCTGCGCATCGCCATGGCACGACTCGCAGCTGCGACTTTTGCCGATCTTGTGGGACATCTTGTCAATCTGGAACCAGAGCAGCGCCTTGTTGTTTTCCGGCAGACCGTCGAACAGGCCGACATAGGCCCAGGCATCATCGGTGCGCTGCAGGTCGGGAAGCTCCTTGGGAAACCGCCAGTGCAGGCCGGGGGTAAAGGGGGACTCTTTCTGATTCATCACCGCCATGGGGAACGGTTTGACCGGTATCCATTTGCCGGACTGGTTTTTAATCAATATCGGCTCCGGCATGTAACCGTAATACGCCTTGAACTTGAAATACGGCGTCGCCGCACCGGCCATCTTGCCCGGCCCCCAGAAGGTGCCCTGATATCCCGCTACCTTCCTGATATGGCACGCTTCGCAGGTAAGCGTCTTATGGAGCGAAGCGGCATGGCTTTTAACCGCCCCGGCATGACAGCGCACGCATGAGTCAGCCGCCTGACGTTTGATCATGCCGTGGCCGATGGCAGGGTTTGTTTTTGTGCTCTCATGGCAATCGAGACAGCCGACTTTGGCCGCCACATGGACATCCGCTTCATTGCCTTCCGGGAAAGAATACGAACCGCCGAAGTAGCCTGCCCCGCGGCGACGATCCTCCGGCCCGGCATGGCAGATCGAGGCCCGGCCGTTGCCGTAGCAGCTTTCCGATGGCGGTGTCCTGACAAAGCTGTGCGCGCCTTTCCTCAGGTCTGCGGCACTTTTGGGCTGCGGGTTGAAGTGACAGTCAAGGCAGCCGACATGACAGATGTTGCAGGCCTTCTGGTTTATCAGGTGGCTGTCCCGCGACATCGGCACGGCAGTCGTCGCCGCCATCCGCTCAAAATTGCCCTCAAACCAGGGGCCGCAATTATGCGGGCCGCGCTGCGTGTCGAGCCACCCTTTATACTGGCTCTGTTTGTCGTTGGTTGCCATGGTGCTTTTCGAAAACTCGGTAAATTCCTTCTCGTGGCATTTTCCGCAGGTCTTTTTCATCACGTCAAAATCCTGTGACAACGTATCCCGCCGTTTATCATGCCATGAGATTGCAGCCACCGAGGCATCCTTGGTGATCTTGCCATCCTTTTGCGTACCGACGTACAGGCGGCTCATCTGATTGGTGCCGTACTGCAGAGCCAGATGCTGCTGAGAAGCATCGGCGGTCAGTCCCTTTTTACGCACCACAAGCAAACGGGCCATGCCGGCATGAGCCTTGTCCTGTTCGATCACATCCGGATTGCCCAGATGGCAGTCGCTGCATGCTGCCGTCATGCGGCTTTGGGTTTCAACCTCCTGCCTCGTCATGGTCAACGAAGCAGACCCCTGTGCAGCCATCCGACCGGCATCCGAGTGACACGCAAGGCAGCTGTCGGCAGCATCGGCAGACCTGCTAACGACAAACAACAGACTGACAAGTACAAGAAATGTTTTCATACGTTTCCTTTCCGCATCCCATAGTTGCGGCAATCCGCACCGCTGTCTATTTGCACAGCTCGATAAAACGTACCCTGAAATCAACAATTGTCAAAGTCATGCAGGCCAAAAGCATCATCCTGCCAGACGCGCTGACGGTCTTGTTTCAGCTTCGGCGCATGATAGTGCCCATGGAGTGTTCAGCATCGGCGCGGTCATGTCGCTCGGGAATTTGCCAGAGTGGCGGCGTTTGTGAGG
>MGZJ01000081.1:45240-51057 GCA_001802645.1 Geobacteraceae bacterium GWC2_53_11
CGGGGAGAGGGGGAAAGATGCCAGGGGGAGCAACAACACAAGCATTGTAAATTACTTCAAGCACCCCTTCCGGATTCGTCAGAATTTCGTTATTCCAGAAGCGTAGTACCGTAAAACCCTGAGAATTCAGCCAAGCCGTTCTTTCAAGGTCTTTTTCCTTTTCAACCGCGTGCTGCCCACCATCCGCCTCAATTATCAAAGCGTGCTCGTAACAGACGAAATCAGCAATAAATCTGCCGATCTGTTCCTGTCGTCGGAACTTCAGGCCATGAAGCTGCTTTCTCCGCAGGTGTCCCCAGAGCAGTTGTTCTGCATCTGTAGACTCTTTGCGCAGTTTTCGCGCTGTGTCGGTAAGATTCATGGACATCTTCGCCTCTCGCCCTCCCCCTGCCCCCTCCCATAAAGGGCGGGGGTGCTTTTTAGCTACACTTCCGGCGCTTCCAAAAGCTCCCTCTCCCCTCGTGGGAGAGGGTTGGGGAGAGAGGGAACATCATGTTATTCATTCCATGATTCAATTAATTGCATTGCCGTCGGGTGCCTGAAGTGAGTGAGGAAGAGATGGGCGCTCTCGAAGATTGCCGACGACAGAACAAGTGGACAGGCACCAATTAACACTTGCCTGTTTTCAGTTATCACAATTAGATGCCTGTTCCCTTATTGCCCCTGGATGCACGGAATCGGTGTATTCTACAACGAGCTAACGACGTTTATTCAGCTTTTGCTGGATTCAGCAACAATCCATGATGAACTAACTCTGTATATATTGTTGTTAATTCCTTGTTTAGCTGGCCAATATATTCCTTGGCAATCTGTGAAAACAAATCAGTGTCGACATCGGCAAGATTAAAGTTAAAATGCTCCATTTTCAGACGAAGAATCAACTGATTGAAGACAGCCTTTATCTCGTTTGGCAAATCTTCGGTCAAGGAATCGAAGCTCACCTTCAGAAACGGGCTTTCGTCCATGACATTAGGCAGCTTAAGATCGGTGAAAAAGCGCCATTCGCGACCATTTGTGATCGCAGCAATTGAAACACCGGGTGTGGAATTGAAGTACCTGGCCAACTGCCCGGCATGGTTAGTCAGCTTTTCGTTGATTGATTTAGCCTCGACGAACATGACCGGATGGCCGTCAGTATAGAGCGCATAGTCAACCCGCTCGGTTGCTTTAATCCCCGGAAGATTGGCTCCGTATTCAGCTTTGACTTTCTGAGGGTCAAACGGATTAAAGTCGAGGATGTTGAGGAATGGCAGTATCAGAGCCTGTTTGGTGGTTTCTTCGGTAGCACAGTGACTGGCAACATTCTTGATATGCTCGACATGGGCTAGCAGCTTTTCCTTGAACTCTTGCATGTAATCCCCCCAAATCTTTAGTTAATGGCCTCAGAAACATAAATGATGATTATTTTTCGCATCTTAATTAATCCCACTCCATAACACCACAACGCCACGCGTGATTTCTGAAGAATGAACACAACGCGCGGCATTGTGTTCTCAAATAACAAACCATAATCAAAGCTCAATACCGTGTATTAATACTTATTTAAACAAGTTTACACAATCTACTAAAGACCACAAAAAATGAGGGGTTGCATATCCGCAACCCCTCACTAATTCACTTCCTGAGATAATAATCCGAATAATCCGGGACACTGCCCATAATTCCACTACCTAAAATTCCTCGCTTCTCGTTGCGTCGTTGCGTCGTTGCGTCGTCGCGGCGTTGCGTGAGTCGGGTCTATCCGATTTATCCGAGTTACAAATCAGCCTTGTCCAAGCGTTCCAACTCCGTTTTCACCTTCTCCAAATACTCCTCGCTAACCTGCCCCTGTTCCTGACTGCCAGCCTTTTTCTGGGCCAGCTTTTCGACAATTTTATTGACGCTGCTTGACTGCACGGCAGACCCCTTGGCATCGTAACGGGTGGAACGGTCATGCACCGACGTAACAGAGTTCTTAATCTTAAAAACGGAGAACGCTACATTCAGCATCCTCTTCAGATTATCAAAAGGCACCTCGAAGAATCGCGCAATACTGGCCGTTACCTCGGGCGGAATCTGCTCAGGCGCCACTTCGTTATTCTCGATTTTGACAAGCTCCGCGAGTTCTATACCAACGAAATTACAAACCACATCCGGTAAAAGCTTGGTGGCAGCGATCACTTCACGTATGTATTCGCCGAAAGATACATACTGCCCCAACAGTGGAGCATTGGCCTTCTGTATGGCAACAACCCGCTCGTTCTCCAAAAGGTTCACACCGGCGGTAGGCACTTTCTCAATGAGGTTATGCACCAACAAGTTCATGGAGGGCGTAATCTCAACTTCTCCCCGCTCCCACCGGCCATAGGTATTACGCCCGACGTGCAGCAGGTCGCAGATTTCTTCCAGCTTCATGTTCAGAACACGACGCAGGATTTTCAATTGATCTGGCGCAAGCAACGGCTTCAGCCCGAATTCCAGGGCAATCCGCTTCTTGTCGATTTCCAGACTTTGGGCATGGGTAAAGGTTATTTCGCCGCAGGCCGGACAGGTCTCACAGTCAAGGTCACGCAAAACATGACTTTCACCATTGACGATGACCGTTAATTCAGTTGTGGCGGTCTTGTATTCGGCTTCAAAACAATTTGTGCAGATCATGATTTCGGTCCTCTATTTAATCGTGAAAGAGGTCAGCTTCCATTCGATGAACTCGTTTGTATGCGGGTGGTAATTGCTGCAAACCTTGCAGTATACCTTCACTCCCTTGGTACTCGTTCCCCGCATCACATAATGGGTGTTGCTACGACTACTTGCCCTCTCGCTCGTTGCAGGCATGGCCTTCTCAATCGTGTCGGCGTGAGTAATAACATTCTCCACGTCAGCCTCTAATAACCCGGCACGAGCCATGTCCTCCAGGCAATCTTTGGTCTTGCGAATCTTACCCGCCAGATAGGCCGCCTGAATGGTACGGAGTACTAAGTCGTCTAATTCTGTCCCGATTGGTGTCATACTTGCCCCGGCCATAAAACACCAATTGGTGCTGTTAACAAATATACCAATTGGTGTTTTATGTGTCAACTGTATTTTCGGATCGCGTTTATAGTGCGCTTGTCACCAGATCACTCATTTCAGACTCACATCCACAGACCTCTCCTCGGCACCATCTCGCTCGGTTCACCAAGGCGTATTTGAAATGATACATCCGGAAGACACATAGGGATTTACACTTATACACATTTGATCAAGCTCATACAATGCATTAAAGACCACAAAATAAGTATTTTCATCAAATCGTCATAAAAAAACCGGACGACCATAAAATGATCGTCCGGTGATTATCGACTGTTTTGACGTATCCCCTGCTCGCTTTCAAGCCTTACCTATCAACTCCGGGTCAAGCGGAATCCCCGGAAAACCATCTCCGCACCAGGCCTCAAGCTCATCCGCGTCAAGCAGCTCGGCCAAATCCAGCTTCATCTGCGTAACCAACTCCTGTACCACCTCAGCAAAACCAGATGCTGCCAATGTATTGGATGACAGTGAGGCAGTATGTTCTTCCATCCGGCTTACAACCTTCCGCTGAAGATTATACAACGCTTGACGCCGCTCCTTCGGAAAGCCGGTACCCAGGCGAAAATCTACCAGCAGCTCAAATTCCTGCTCCCGATAGATTTCATAAAGCTCCTGTACCGAGGCTTCAGGCCTCTCGTCCGGATCTTTTCGTAAAGAGTACCCAGTTTCTCCAAATAGATCGCTTCCGGTATTTTGGTCATGTTCATGTGATGCCTCGTTTAATCTATTGTTGACTCATTGTATGCGATGAAGCGGCGGGCCTGAGTGACGGGCCCGCTTGGTACGGCTATTTATGAAGAGCTGCCATTATTTTGGGATCTCATACTAATGATTTACCGGTACGATTGCGGTCAGATGAGGCACACCGTTCGGTGGGCAGTATATTTTGACCATAGCCGCTGCTTCTGGTGCATTCGGATAGACAACTTTGGCGTTACAGAAAAAGTCATAATTAATACCGGCGACAACCTGGGTAGCGACTGCCAGGGGTACGTAATTAACGCCGACAAGACCTTTCATCGCGGCTGCAAACACATCAGCTGCTTCTTTGGATATGGTGTCGTTGAACGCTGTCCATCCGCCTGTTGTTGGTGACATAATATTCTCCTTTTTTAGGTAATGTGATTTGACTGCGTGGTTTCATCCGGAATGTTTCAGCCATACCTACGTATCCGCTCTGATCATTGCTCTCATCTTCCCACCTCCCCTCCCTAAGCGGTTTGTTTCTTTTTGCACCTTAATGAATTGCTGCACATAGCACCACTACGCCACGCGACGTTTCTGATGTAAATAATCACGCATGGCGTTGTGCTCGGCTGCGGAACCCCGTTTCAACGGGGATGGAGGAGAGAGTATGAACGGGGTAATGCGAAGAAATAGTGATATATCACAATAATAAAAAAAACGGACGACCATAAAATGATCGTCCGGTTAAATTACCGAAAATTAGCAGTGTCCTGGTTGGACACGTCATGAGTGAAGCTTACTTGCTCAAACGGTTCAACCTGTTCTTGTAGATATAATTCGTCCCCTGGATATACGCCAGGCTCTCCATCAGCAGGTCATCCTGGGGCGGCTTCAGCACCGTTGTGGCGCCGTCCTTACGTACATAACTGAAGTAATCAGCCTCTTTCTTGGGGCCGAGCACCATCAGCTTGTCGTCGTGAATATAGCCGATCTTCTGATAGGTCGAGATGAACGCCCGCTCGTTCCAGCTGTCCTTCGTCAGGACATCCTTGCCGACAAAGGCGCTGGTATATTTCATGTTCAGCAGGCCCAACACCGTCGGAGCAATATCGATCTGGCTCATCATCCGGTCCACAACCTGTGGCTTAATGCGGTCCGGGGCATAGATGAACAGCGGAATTTCGTAGTTCTTGATCGGGAGCGCCAGCTTTGCCGCTACTCCGGCGCAGTGGTCGGCCACGATGATAAAGATCGTGTCTTTGAACCACGGCTTCTTCTTTGACTCGGCCAGCAGACGACCGATGGCGTAATCCGCGTACTTGACGCCGCCGGCGCGACCGGTGTGCGACGGAATGTCGATCTTCCCCTCCGGATAGGTAAAGGGGCGGTGATTAGAGGTGGTCATTACAACGCTGAAAAACGGTTTCCTGGCGGCATGGGACAGGTCTGCCTCTTTGATGGCCTTGAGGAACAGGTCTTCGTCGCACACACCCCAGGCGTTGGTAAAGGTGATCTCGTCCTTGGCGAAGTTGGTCCGGTCGATGGTGGCAAAGCCGTTGTTGGCGTAGAAGTAGTTCATATTGTCGAAATAGCCGTGGCCGGCGTAGATGAACTTGTTGTCGTACCCCTTCTCCTTCATGACCGATCCCCACGAGACGAAATTCTCGTTTTTGGGGCGTTTCACGATCGATGTGCCGGGCAGCGGCGGGATGGAGAGGGTCAATGCTTCAAGCCCGCGCACGGTGCGGGTTCCGGTAGCATAGAGATGCGTGAAGAAGAGGGATTCCGTGGCCAGCTTGTCCAGATTCGGCGTAATCTTTTTATCGTTGCCGAACGTAGTCATAAAATCCGCACTCAGGCTTTCCTCGACGATCATTACGACGTTCAGGTGCTTTTCCGCTCCTTCCGGCTGTATGACACGGGTAACGGACAGGTCATCTGGCTTGACGAAGCTGCTGTTCTTTTCCTTCACCAGCTCCCTGAGTTTGGCAAGAACGGCCTTGTCATCCCTGGTGACGTAAAACTTATTGAAATCCAGCTCGTTATTTCGGAACGCGGAAAAGAGGCAGTAGATGCCGT
>MGZJ01000081.1:51174-51418 GCA_001802645.1 Geobacteraceae bacterium GWC2_53_11
CTGGCGTGGACGGCGCCGGCCGCCTTCTTCGGCGCGCGCGTCCCGGTAGCGGGGGTCGCGGGCGACCAGCACGCGGCGACCTTCGGACAGGCCTGCTTCGAACCCGGAATGGCCAAGAATACCTACGGCACCGCCCTCGCGCTTTTCATGAATACCGGAGAGACTCCGGTGGTCTCCAAGGCGGGACTGACCACCAACCTCGGCTGGCATGTCGGCGGCAAAACGGAATACGCGTTGGAAGGGG
>MGZJ01000082.1:0-575 GCA_001802645.1 Geobacteraceae bacterium GWC2_53_11
GCCATCGGCCAGGGTACGGTTGCCGTCTCGGCTCCCGGCAACTACACAGTCACCTACACGGGCGACAACCTGACGATTGGCGCGGCACCGCTGGCCATCATCGCCGCTGCCAAGAGCAAGACCTACGGCACGGTCGATCCGGCGTTGACCTACAGCGTTACCGGCCTCATCGCTCCTGACACCATGTCCGGCAGCCTTAGCCGTGCTGCCGGTGAAAATGCCGGGGCTTACGCCATCGGTCAGGGTACGGTTGCCGTCTCGGTCCCGGGCAACTACACAGTCACCTACACGGGCGACAACCTGACGATTGGCGCAGCACCGCTGACCATCACCGCCGCTGCCAAGGGCAAAGTCTACGGCGCGGTCGATCCGGCGCTGACCTTCAGCGTCACCGGCCTCGTCGCTCCTGACACCATGTCCGGCAGCCTCAGCCGTGCCCCCGGTGAGAACGCCGGGGTCTACGCCATCAGCCAGGGCACCGTTGCCGTTTCCGCTCCCGGCAACTACAGCGTAACCTATACCGGCGATAACCTGGCAATCAGTGCGGCACCGCTGACCATCACCGCTGCCGCTCA
>MGZJ01000082.1:583-1082 GCA_001802645.1 Geobacteraceae bacterium GWC2_53_11
ACCATGTCCGGCAGCCTTAGCCGCGCCGTCGGCGAGAACGTCGGCAGTTACGCCATCGGGCAGGGGACGGTCGCTGTCTCGGCTCCCGGCAACTACAGCGTAACCTATACCGGCGATAACCTGACGATCAGCGCAGCACCGCTGACGGTCACTGCCGCTGCCACGAGCAAGACCTATGGTACTGCTGATCCTGCCTTGACCTACAGCGTTACCGGCCTGGTCGCCCCGGATACCATGTCCGGCAGTCTCAGCCGTGCTGCCGGTGAGAACGTCGGGGTCCACGCCATCTACCAGGGCACCGTTGCCGTTTCCGCTCCCGGCAACTACAACGTCAGCTACACGGGTGACAATCTGACGATTGGCGCAGCACCGCTGACGGTCACTGCCGCTGCCAAGAGCAAGACCTACGGCACGGTCGATCCGGCGCTGACGTACAGCGTTACCGGCCTCGTTGCCCCGGACACGATGTCCGGCAGCCTCAGCCGTGCCCCCGGTGAGA
>MGZJ01000082.1:1116-4241 GCA_001802645.1 Geobacteraceae bacterium GWC2_53_11
ATTGGCGCAGCACCGCTGACGGTCACTGCTGCTGCCAAGAACAAGACGTATGGCACGGCTGATCCTGCCTTGACCTACAGCGTTACCGGCCTGGTCGCCCCGGACACCATGTCCGGCAGCCTCAGCCGTGTTGCCGGTGAGAACGTCGGAGTCTATGCCATCGGCCAGGGGACAGTCGCCGTCTCGGCTCCGGCCAACTACAGCGTCAGCTATGCCGGCGCCAACCTGACGATTGATGCTCTACCTCCGGATCAGATAACTACGGGTGCTGACGCCAAAACGACCGTCCCGATGTCGCTACCCGCATCCGGAGCCAACCTGACCCTTGGCGCTGGAACCCTGTTGACCGATGCTTCCGGGAACCCGATCAGCGGCACCCTGACCGTAACGGCATCGGTCATGAACAGCATTGGCGCGCTACCGACAAATACCGCCACGGCACAAACACCAGACGGCAAGATCCTGTCGGTTCTGGGCAATTCCATCGACATAACGATCTCCGCCGGAGCTTCAAACGTTAAGACAATCAATCCGCCGATGATAGTTAACCTGCCGGTGGCATCGACGTTTGCCCTTCCGGGTGCAACGGTGTCCTATTACAGCTTTGACGGCACCACGTGGCAGCTGGAGGGAACCGCAGTTGTTAACCCCGATGGAACGGTTGATATACGTGTTGGACATCTTTCTGTCTGGGCGGTAGCGGTGTTTGCCGCTGCGGTTGACAGTACGCCTCCGGTGGTCAGCTCTTTCTTGATTCCGGCGACCTCATCAACGCTGTTGGTGCCGGTCAGCTCACTGATTGTAACCGATGATGTTGCGGTCACCGGCTACCTTCTGTCAGAAAGTGCTACTGCTCCCCTGGCGACCGATCCTGCCTGGCCTAAAGATGCAGGTGTACCGGCAGATTTCCTGTTCCCCACATGGGGTAATCATACGCTGTATGCCTATGCCAAGGATGCGGCGGGCAATGTTTCGGCTGCAAAGAGCGCTCCTGTATTTATCGGTACAGTTCCTGATGTGGACGGGGTTGTTATTCCGGCGCCTCCTACGGATCCACCCAAGCTGGAGCCGCAACTTCCGGATGCACTCAAATCGCTCAACTTCGCTATGAAGGTGGAGATCCCGACGGAACCGGAAATTTTGCACGGCGACGTGGCGCCGTTGGTGAACGGGGTACCGCAGCCGGACGGCAAGATAAATCTGGGTGACACCATCGTCATCCTGCGCAGGGTGGTGGGACTATGATCAGCAACGGACGAAATATTCAAGGAGCAGTTGCCATGAAAAACTGGTTTAGAAACATACTGATAGTGATGTGCTTCGCGCTGTTGTCGGCGTGCGGTGATACACAGCATTCGTCACCTTCCGGCGGTTCACTCAAGACGGTTATCAAGCCGACGGCGCTGACGGCTACACTCAATATTGGCGGTGTTCAGATGGCAATTGCTCTGCCGAGCGGTGTTGCGCCCGAGTTGAACGCGGATGGCAGTGTGAATGATGCTGTTGCCGTTGAATTTATCAGCTCTGCACCGACTGCTTACAAGACGCAGAAAGCTACGTATGATGCCGTCAAGTCGGTTCTTGAGTTTTCCGTCATTGATCTTGCGGGATTTAGTACGGAAGATCAGATAGTCCTTCATTTGAAGGTAGCAGAGGGGACTTTCCCGAAAGAGTCTGATTTTTCCATACTGTCATATGACTTTTTTGACAAGGTTACCGGGGAAAGCATCACCGGCCTTAATCCAACGCTTATCACCACCATCCAATAACCGGCAGGAGGAACCATGCTCCGGAAACTGATACTACTCTCCACACTCTGCTGCATCTCTGCCCCGGCCTTTGCCACCGAAGCCGACTTCCAAAAACGGATGGCGCGCGGCGTTGTCGCGCTGGAATCGGGTGACGCCGCCACGGCACAGGACGAATTCCGCACGGCTCTGAAAGAGCATCCGACCGACCCGGAGGCAACGCTCTATCTTGCCATCGCCCTTAATCGTGCCAATGACCCGGATGCCGAATCGGCCCTGAAACAGGCGTTGCGTCTCGATCCGGCCAATCACCGTATCAACCTTGAGCTGGGCACCTTTTATTACAACCGGAAGATGTTTGAGGAGGCGGGTGACTACTTTGAGAACCTGCTGGCGCAGAAGCCGGATGCCGAGATGAAGACAGCGGCGGACGGTTATCTTGCCGCCATTCGCAAACAGAGCAGCGGCAAACGATGGGGGATAACTGCAGCCGGAGGGATGCAGTACGATTCCAACGTGCCGCTTGCCGCCGACAGCGGGCCGCTTCCGGTCGGTGTCAGCCGCAAAGGTGACCTGCGGGGGCTTTTTAACATCGGCCTTAACGGTGTGGCGTTTCGCGACAGCCAGCAGGAACTGACCGGCAGTTATTCGTTCTACCAGACGGCGCACCTGCGCCTGAGCGATTTCAACCTCACCCAGAATCTGTTTGATGTTACCTATAAGCGGCGCATCTCGCCGCTGCTTTCAGCAAAAGTGAGCGGCAATTTTGAATCAATTTTGTTGGGGGGGAAGCTGTACGACAATGACTTCAGTATCGCCCCCGGCCTGTTTGGCGCATTCCGTGAAAGGATGACGAGTGGGGTTGAGTACCGTATGCGTGCTTCCTTCTACAACAACACTGGTACCTATCCCACCAACTCGGATCGGAACGGTGTAACCCATGCACTTATTCTTACGCACCGCCAGCAGCTATCCGAAATCGTGAACGCGCGGGCCGGTTATACCTTTGAACGGGATCTGGCCAAGGTTGACGCCTGGAGTTCAAGCGCACACCTGGGCAGCGCCGGAGTGGCGGTTACGTTGCCAAATTCTTTGCTGCTGGATATCACTCTTGATGCCGCATCCCGGAAGTATGATGAAACGATGATCGGAGAATCCTCCGCCCGTTCGGATGCCACCTTAACCGGCGGCGCTTCGCTCACCTGGCAACAATCGGAGCGCCTTGGCGTTTCGCTCGGCTACAGCTACACCAGCAACGCGTCTAATATATCCGGCTATGACTACAGCAGAAGCATCACCAGCATCATGGTTCAGGGAAGGTACTGATATGAAACTACTCATGGCAGCAGTATGCGGCGGATTTATCTTTACGGTGGC
>MGZJ01000082.1:4283-13233 GCA_001802645.1 Geobacteraceae bacterium GWC2_53_11
GAAACTTAATGCGCAGCCAAAAACGGGCATAGAGCTTCAGGATACTGTCGCCACTGCGGAAGGGGGGCGGGTCAAGCTGCTCTTTATTGACGACAGTGTGCTGACGCTGGCGGAAAAATCGCGTATGAGCGTTGATACGTTCGTTCATTCCCGTTCCGACCGGGGCAAGTCGCTGTTTAACCTGCTGGACGGCAAGATGCGGGCGGTGGTGGGCAAGACAAAGTTTGAGGTCAAGACCCCAACGGTTGTTGCCGCGGCCCGCGGTACGGTGATTCTGTTTGATACCGGCATGACGAGCGACGGCCAGCCATTCACCCGGATTACCTGCCTTGAGGGGATCGTTGACGTCCGAGCGCTGACGGCGGCGCCTGGTACGCCGCCGGTGCTGTTGTCGCCCGGCCAGTCGATGATTGTGATATCGGGTCAGCCACTGCCGACTCCGAGCCAGCTTAAACCGGCAGAAATTGAGAAGCTGAAGCAGGATACCGCCAGTTCGGGGGGAGAGATCAAGCTGCCGGACGTGGCGACAACTGCAACAGTTGTCGGGAATGTGGAGATCAAGCCGATTCAGCCGCCGGTTATTGATAAGCAGCAGCCGATCAAACAGCCGACCAGGGTTGATATCGGGGTTAAGTTTTAACCTACAGTCCCCTCTCCATGAGGGAGAGGGCTAGGGTGAGGGGGAAGCGCTGGGCTATGCGGCACTGTTGCTCCCCCCTCATCCGGCCTTCGGCCACCTTCTCCGTCAGGGAGAAGGGATTACTACGTAAATCAGATTAAGAGGATACGGTGAAAAACCGCTTTTTCTACATATTTGCGCTTGTCACTACCCTACTCGCCCTGCTGCTTCAGTGGCAAGACCCTGCCGTTATCCGGGAACACCTGGAGAGCAAGACCTACGACCTGCGTCTGCGCCTGCGGGAACAGTTGCGTCCATCGCCACGCCGCACTGACATCGTTATTGTGGCGTTGGATGAGAAGAGCCTGGAGGAGTATGGCCGCTGGCCCTGGAGCCGCACTTTAACGGCCAAACTTGTACAGGCGGTTTCCGCCGGTCGGCCTCGCGCCATCGGCATCGATATCTTCTTCAGCGAACCGGAGAGCCCGGTTGCCGATGCGGCACTGGCAGCGGCGGTCAAGGGGGCCGGCAATGTTGTCCTGCCGGTGGTGTTTTCCGACGTGGCCAAGGGAACAACCCCGCCGACGGCCGAGCAGAACGACCTGCTCTGGGATGCCGCCTTCATGGAAGTAAAGAGCGTTGCCGGTATCGCCTGGAAGGAGTGGGCGGTCGAGGGGATGCGGCCGCTGACGCCGCGCCCGGAGATTGCTAAAGCGGCAGCCGCGCTGGGGCATGTGTCGTCGCATCCGGATATGGACGGCGTCATGCGCTGGGAAATCCTGGCGCTCAAGTATGGCGATGACGCCTACCCGTCGCTGGCGCTTCAGATTGCCCGCCTGGCGAGCGGACTGCGCCAGGAGGATCTGGGGCTGTACGGCGGTTCGAACATCCGCTTCGGCGAGCGCTTCATTCCGACCGACCTGTCGAACCGCGTGCTGGTCAATTATTACGGTCGCGAGGGGAGTTTCCCGTACATCAGTGGCGCCGACCTGCTCAGCGGGCGAGTTAAGGGGGATGTGCTGGCTGGGAAGGTAGTGCTGATCGGCACGTCGGCACTGGCGACCTACGATCAGAAGGTATCGCCCTTTTCCGCCGATATGCCGGGAGTCGAGAAAAACGCCACCGTTGTCGAGAACATCCTGGCCAACCGCTTCATGAGCAAGAGTCCCGGTGTTATCGAGCTGTCGGTGATTTTCTGTACCGCGATCCTGCTGACCCTGCTGCTGCCGCGCCTGTCCGCCCGCAACGGCGTCATTGTCGGCTTTGCCCTGATGGGGTGCTATCTGGTTGCCGCCGAGGTGACCTGTCTGGGTGGCGTCTGGCTGTCGCTCATCTATCCGCTGGGCAATATGGCGGTAATCCTGACCGCGCAGACGGTCAGCAAGCTGTTGTTCGAAGAGAAGCAGTCCCGCCAGATCCGGGCCATGTTCTCCAGCTATGTCACCGAACGGCTGGTGACGGAGATGATCCGCAACCCTGACATGGCTCAGCTGGGGGGACAGAAGCGCGAGGTTACGGTGCTCTTTTCCGACGTGAAGAGCTTCACCACCTATTCGGAGAACCATCAGCCCGAAGAGGTCGTGGCGATCCTCAACGAGTATCTGGGGGCGATGACCGATGTCGTGCTGAAGTGGGAGGGCATCCTCGACAAGTTTATCGGCGACGCCATTGTGGTGTTCTGGGGCGCACCCATGAAGCAGGAGGACCACGCCGAGCGTGCGATCCGCTGCGCGCTTGAGATGCAGGAGCGGCTTGATCAGTTGCGTATAAAGTGGGAAGCGGAGGGGAAAACGCCGTTGGCAGCCGGAATCGGCCTCAATACGGGTGAGGCTATTGTCGGCAATATCGGCGCCGGTGGCAAAAAAATGGATTACACGGTCATTGGCGATCATGTCAACCTGGGGGCGAGGGTCGAGGGGTTGACCCGGCGCTATGACGCCCGTATTTTGATGACGGAATATACCTTGGCAAAGGTGCGTCCGGGCATCGATGCAGGACTGTTTCGCGGTGTTTCGATCCTTGGCATCGAGCGGGTGATCGTCAAGGGGAAGGATACGCCGGTCGGCATATTCTCCCTGAATCCGCTTGATCATGATGCGCCCGCAGTTGTGGTGGAATGCGATCCGGAAAAAGTTGTGCGACTGACGGAAAAATAAGCGAGGTAGCAGCGTGACGACAGAGGGAATTTATGTCCGGGTATTGGGAGATTACGGCCCCTTTTCTTCCATGGGCAAAAGTATCGGTTATCAGGTCAGCATCGGCGCCAGCAGCTTTCTGGTCGATTGCGGCTCGCCCCTGTTTCAGCAGATCGGCGGCCATGGCCTCAAAACCATCAAGGGGTTGATCATTACCCATTGCCACGATGATCATAAACGTTGGTTTACCGATCTTTCGCTGTTCAGCAGATACACCCCCGACATTCCCCACAAGCTCCCGGTGTTCACCTCGGAAGCGATCAATGAAGGGCTGCAGATATCTTCCGGACCGGCCCTCAATACCAGTCTCAGCTTCGATTCCCGGACGGCGGTCGATCTTGATTATGCGGATTACATCGATTTCCGCCAGCTCGGCCCCCGGGCCAGGTACCGGATCGTGCGGCGTGACACCGGTGCGGGGCGCACTCAGCTTTTGGTGGAGGATGCCGCCGGAGCAACGGTCGGCCCCGAATTGGCCAAGATCGTCATCAGCACGAAAAACGGAGCGCCGAGGCTGCTGTTCAAAGACCCAGAGTATGGCGAATGGGTGGAGCCGGAGCTGTTCTACCCGTTTTCATCACCGGTCTTCTACGAAGAGAACCGGAACATCTACCACGATCCGTCCGGGTACACTATTGAAGCGATCAATGCGCCGGTCTGGCACGGGGTGCCGAGTATCGGCCTGCGTTTTACCACCGCCACGGAGTCGCTGGTGTTCAGCGGCGATACCGCCCACGACATCGAACTGTGGCAGGCCCTACATACGGAGAAACGTCCGCAACGCCTTGCCGGAACGCGGGAGGAGTTTGAAGCCGCCTCAGTGCTGTACGGCGACATCAACGATTATATCGAACGGGTCTGGAGCCGTGAGCGCTACCAGGAGGCGCTGGCCGCTTTCGAGGATGCGGTGGTGATCCATGATATTGCCCTGCGCAGAAGCGTCGTTCATACCGATTATAACCGTCTGGAGCATACGGTGCTGCAGAAGGAACGTACCATTCTTACCCACAGTCCGGACAAAATTACCTCCGAATGGCCGCTGAGCAAGGCCGAAAAAACCTTCCTGATTAGTGGTACCTCGTTCTGTGAGGTTGTCGGCGAGCAGCAGCTTCCCCTGGATGCGGTGATTTACCACAAGCAGGGGGGGAAGTATTTCGTCGGCTACCGCAACCCGGATGGTGGCACAACGGTGTACGAGCATGACGGCGTCCTCAACCTGGGGGGGGAATGGGACCGGGAAAAGGGGCGCGAGCTGTTCAAGGTTGATCTCTATGAAGACGTGGGGGGGAAATACCTGCCGAAGCTGGCGGAGGGTGATGCTTCCTACTATGCGGAGCGTCCCGACGGACGGGTTGAACTGGTTTCCTGCGGTGAAGACGGGTCGCGGGGAACAATCGTGGAGGATCTGCGCGGGGGGCTCTTTAACAGGTAGGTTGTGCCGCTAGCGTTGTTCGGTCATTTTTTATAAAGCTCATAACTCCCCCCAACCCCCTCTTATCTTAAGAGGGGGGGCACACCATTACACCAGCTCTTCGATCTTTCCCCCGGGTTTCAGGACAAACCTGCTACCGCGCCACTCAACCGTGTTCCCCAGAAACGACAGTGCCCAGGTGAAAAAGGCAAACATGTCCCGCAGAGGCAGGAGCCAGAGCCAACGGGGGAACAGGTTGTCCCGGACAAAGCGGCGGCTGAAGAGGGTGCTGACACCCAGGCGGACGCCGTACAGCAGTGTCACTGCCGTTATGCCCGTTACAGGTGAAGGCGCCAGCAGCGTTGCCAGCAGGGCGGCGGGGAAGGGAAGCGTGATACCCGAGGCAAAATATCCCCCCGGCCGGCTGACTCGCATGGTGCGAGCCCAGCGGAGCTGCCGCGACAGCACCGACATCAGGTTTTCCGATTTGATGACGCTCTCGACGAAACAGTCATCAAGGGCGATCTTCCACCCGGCACGGTGGATCTTGTTGCCGAGCTGGTAGTCGTCGGCAAGGTACGACGTCAGAGCGTCAAATCCGCCGATGGCAGCCAGCGCCTCGCGTCTGACCGCCATTGATGCGCCCAGGGCGAAGGTAAGCCCTTCCAGTTGGCGGGCCACCAGCACGTTGGGGATCATCTCCGCCGTGAAGCCTGTCGCTTCCAGGGCGGTGGCAATGCCGTGCACCTCGGAGGTGCGATAGAGCGACGTTACCAGGCCGACCTGCGGATCGGAGAAATGCGCGGTCATCGATTGCAGGTAATCGGGCTCGACACTGATGTCGCTGTCGCAGACGATGATGATGTCATGCTTTGCCTGGGGAAAGGCGTTGATCAGGTTGGAAACCTTCTGGTTCGGGCCGTGCAGGGCCGGGTTAACGGTCAGGGTGATGTCGTGGTTGCTGAAGTCTTCCATCAGCTGCCGGATGACCGGAATAGCCGGATCGTCCGGCGAAGCCACGGCAAACAGGAGTTGCAGCTCACCCGGATACTCCTGGCTGCAGAACGAGGCAAAATTATCGTAGCTGTCGTCGTCCATCCCCTTGACCGGCTTGAGAATGGTGACCGGTGGTGTGGGGTGAGGAGTGAGGGGTGTTGGGTAAGGAGTGAGGGGTGAGGCGTGAGGGGCATCTTGAGCCTTGAAATATTTCGTTGCGCAGAGCAGTGAGATCAGTGCATAGGCTGTTGACGGCAGGATGACGAGGAAGGGGAGCAGGGCGCGGAACATGTCAGAGTGCCTTCTGGACGAGCAGCAGGTAGGGTGCCGTCTCGCTGACGTTGGCCTGTCCCATGCGCCAGGAGTGATAGATTTTGGGGTTGAGACTCTCTGCCCAGGCTTCGACGGCGGCCTGTTCGTCCGAACCGCCATTGTGGCCGGGATAGACCGTCACCATGACGACTCCTCCGGGGGCAAGCAGTTGCAGCGCCTGTTCCAGGGCACTGGCGGTGGTATCCGGCAGGGTAATGACGGATCGGTCTCCGCCGGGGAGGTAGCCGAGATTGAACAGCACGGCATGGACAGGGACGGCTAGGTGCCGAGCCAGCTCTTCGTGCCCCGTGTGCAGAAGCGTCACCCGGCCATCCAGTCCGGCTTTGGTCAGCTTGCTCCCGGTTTCGGCCAGCGCCTGCTGCTGGATATCGAATCCCCACACATGGCCGCTTGTGCCGACCAGACGGGCCAATAAAACGGTATCGTTTCCGTTGCCGCAGGTGGCATCGACGGCGTGCTTTCCGTCGTGCACAAAGCTGGGCAGCAACAGGTGCGACAGCGGCACCGGCCCGCGCAGCGCCGGTATGGTGGTGAGAAAATCGCTCATGAAGGCAGAGGGTAGCAGAATCGGGCTGCTTTCGCCACAAAGGATTTGTTTGTAATCGGGCGCTAAACAGGGTACTACGGGGACATGATACTACGAAAAACAGTCGGAAAAGATCAGAACGGCAGCCGCCTTGACGATGCCATCGCAGCGCTCTGTGCCGTCAGCAAGGGCGAGGCGCGCCGCATCATCGATCGGGGCGGCTGCACGGTCAACGTAGCCCTGGTGCGGGTGGCATCGCGGAGCGTCAAAACGGGCGATGTCATCGAAATAGGCGTCATGGAGGCGGGACGTTTTCAGGAACTGGTGTTGCCGCCGGAAGCGCTGCTCTATGAGGACGGGGAGCTGATCGGGGTCAACAAACCGGCGGGAATCAACAGCCAGCGTACTCCGTACCAGCTCAAGGGTACGCTGGAATACTGGGTGACGGAATATTTCAAGGCGCAGGGGAGTAACGAACCGGCCCGGGTGGTGCATCGCCTCGATCGCGGCACCTCGGGAGCGATGCTCTTTCCCAAGAACCGTCAGGGTGCCGGACGGCTCTCCAAGCTGTTCCAGGACGGCTTTGTTGACAAGGTGTATCTGGCGCTGGTGTCGGGGCGCCCCGAACAGGAAAAGTGGACGGTTGATGCGCCGATCGGCAAGGTTGCCTCGGCGCGTTACGGGGTTGTTGAGGGGGGAAAGGCGGCGGTCACCGAATTCCGGACCGTGGCATCTTCAGGTGAACTTTCGCTGGTGGAAGCCCGTCCGCTGACCGGCCGCACCCACCAGATCAGGGTACATCTGGCCTCGGTTGGCCTGCCGATTCTGGGTGACGCCACCTACGAAGGCGCTAAGGCGGGGCGAATGATGCTGCACTGTTCGGCCATGTCGTTCCGGAGTGCGGGCGGAACGGAAGTAACGGTTACCGCGCCGCTTGACGGGGAGTTTGCTGGACTGGTGTTGGGGCTGCCGCATAGCCTGGATGCTGAAGAAGTACAGTTTGCATAGACCTGTTGGAGGGAGATTGCTTTGCGCACCTACAGCAAAAACCTGAAACCGCCATCCCGTGATCTGCGCGGGAACATGACCAATGCGGAACAGTTGCTCTGGTCTCGTTTGCGCCGGAAACAGTTACATGGGGTTCAGTTTTATCGGCAGAAACCGCTTGGCCCGTATATCCTGGATTTTTTTGCTCCGGGTGCGGGGTTGGTGGTTGAAGTTGATGGCAGTCAACACCTTGAGCCTGACCATTTCGAACGTGATCGGCAGCGTGACCAATGCCTTGCTGATGAAGAATTGCTTGTGCTGCGGTTTAACAACCGGGAGGTTTTGTTGGAGACCAATGCTGTTCTGGAGCAGATAGCTGAAGAGATTTTGCGCAGGAGAAAATCCCCCCCGGCCCCCCTTTCGTAAAGGGGGGAGCAAAACCAAGTCCCCCTTTAAGAAAGGGGGATTTAGGGGGATTTCCCTTTAACCGGCCTCAGCTTATTAAAGCGCTAATCAACATCAAATCCCCGTCCCATCGCCTTCGGACACTTTGTTTCCTGAGCGGATGCCCCGCTTGAAGAGCAGCACACTCGCACCTTCCGCAGTCCGGTCAAATTCGAACGCCAGGGTCTGTTCATAGGCCAGCAGTGCCACCGCCTCCAGTTGCATCAAGCCCCGCAGACGGAAGAGGATGCGGTTCCCCTTGCCAAGATAGTCAAGGAAGCTTTCCGCCACATCGAAGGCAACGTCTCCCCATTCTCCGGTTAGATCAACAACGCTCACTCCATTACTGCTGACGGATGCCTCACTCAAGCTGATGCGACGAGGCTGGCCACTCGTGCCCAACTGATCAGGAACCTGCGCCGTTTGCGGTTCCAGCGGCGCAGCACTGATTACCATGCCGGCTGCTACCGTGGCGTTTGTGAAGCGGTCGATCAGGATAAAGCTTCCCGTATCCCGGTTCTGGCGATAGGGATCAAACGAGATCGGGCGGTCAAGCTCCAGGCGGGCGACGCCGATTTCGTTCAGCCCCAGCGTAGCAACCTGTTTTTGCTCTAACGTATTGACATCTACCGCATACTGTACGGCGGTCACCCGGCCGGGTGTTACGGCAGTTGCCGTTTTGACCAGGTAGATCTGCCCCGGCTGCAGCGGTTCGTCGTGCATCCAGACCAAGTGCGCCTCTGGATGCCGGGCATAGATCGGCGGTGCATCGGGAGCGGTCAGCATATCGCCCCGGCTGATATCGATTTCGTCCTCCAGCGTCAGTGTCACCGCTTGACCCACGGTCGCCTCTGACAGATCGCCATCCATGGTGACAATGCGGCTGACCCGGCTCGTGCGCCCTGATGTTGCGACCCGCACCTCGTCGCCCGGACGGACTGTACCTGCGGCAATCGTGCCGCAGAAACCGCGGAAATCCAGGTGAGGCCGGTTTACCCACTGCACCGGCATCCGGAACGGCTGGTGCCGGTTGTCAGCCGCGATCTCAACCGTCTCCAGGTATTCCATCAGGGTCGGCCCGCTGTACCAGATGGTGTTGGCGCTGGCTTCGATCATGTTGTCGCCGTTCAGGGCCGAAAGCGGTATTGCCGTGATGGAGGTAAAGCCGAGCGATGCGGCAAATTGTTGATACTCTTGCAGGATTGACTCAAAGCGCTGCTGATCGAAATCGACCAGGTCCATCTTGTTGATTGCCAGCACTACATTACGGATGCCGACCAGCGACACCAGAAAACTGTGACGCCGGGTCTGAGTCAGCAGCCCCTTGCGGGCATCTACCAGGATTACCGCCACCTGGGCGGTAGAGGCGCCGGTGACCATGTTGCGGGTATACTGTTCGTGTCCCGGAGTGTCGGCAACGATAAACTTGCGCTTGTCCG
>MGZJ01000082.1:13240-23791 GCA_001802645.1 Geobacteraceae bacterium GWC2_53_11
GCGTAGTCGATGGCCCCCCCCTGGGTGCCGACCTTTTTGCTGTCCGCCTCCAGCGACGCCAGTTGATCCTCGAACACCATCTTGGAATCCCACAGCAGACGCCCTATCAGCGTGCTCTTGCCGTCGTCAACGCTGCCGCAGGTGATGAAGCGGAGCAGCGATTTTTCTTCCTGGCTTTTGAGATAGGCGAGGATATCGTTTTCTATCAGCTCTGATTGATGTGCCATTAGAAATATCCCTCCTGTTTTTTCTTCTCCATCGAGCCGCTCTGGTCGTGGTCGATCAGACGCCCCTGGCGCTCCGAAGTGCGGGTCAGCAGCATTTCCTGAATGATCTGCGGCAGGGTGTTTGCTTCGGATTCTACCGCGGCGGTCAGGGGGTAGCATCCCAGGGTGCGGAAACGAACTGACTTGTACTGGATCTCTTCGCCCGGCAATAGCTCCAGACGGTCGTCATCCACCATGATCAGCATGCCATCCCGCTCCACCACCGGCCTGACAGCGGCATAGTAGAGCGGCACGATCGGAATGTTCTCCAGGTGGATGTACTGCCAGACGTCCAGCTCGGTCCAGTTGGAGATTGGAAAGACACGAATGCTTTCGCCCGGTTTGACTCGGGTATTGTACAGGTTCCACAGCTCCGGACGTTGGTTCTTCGGGTCCCAGCGGTGGTTGGCGCTCCGGAAGGAGAAGATCCGCTCCTTGGCGCGCGATTTTTCTTCGTCGCGGCGGGCGCCACCGAAGGCGGCGTCAAACTTGTAGCGGTCAAGCGCCTGCTTCAGCCCCTCGGTCTTCATGACGTCGGTGTAGAGCGCCGAACCGTGGGTGAAGGGGGAAATCCCCTTGTTGACTCCCTCCTCGTTGACATGCACGATCAGGTCGAGTCCGCATTCGGCGGCCATCCGGTCCCGAAACTGGATCATCTCGCGGAACTTCCAGGTGGTGTCCACGTGCAGGAGAGCGAACGGCGGCGGCGCAGGGTAGAAGGCCTTGCGGGCCAGGTGCAGCATGACCGCCGAATCCTTGCCGATGGAGTAGAGCATGACCGGATTTTCAAACTCGGCCACCACCTCGCGGAGGATATGGATGCTTTCGGCTTCAAGTTGTTGTAAGTGGGTCAGATTTTTTCTCATATGGATACCTCGTAGTACTTCCCTCCCCCCTTGTGGGGGAGGGTTAGGGTGGGGGGATGTTGCCATGGAATCAGCGTGCCGCAGCTTCACCCTCCCCCTAACCCCCTCCCATCAAGGGAGGGGGGATTTATTCAACGACGGTGTAACCCGCATTCCTTGTTCTCCGGATTCTCCCACCACCACCGTCCGGCTCGGGCATCCTCGCCCTCTTTCACCGCGCGGGTGCAGGGGGCGCAGCCGATGGAGCGGTATCCCTGGCTGTAGAGCCGGTTTTTCGGCAGGCTCTGCTCTTCGCTGTAGCTGACCAGCTGTTCTTCACTCCAGTCGATCAGCGGGTTGATCTTGAGGATGCCGCCGTTCAGGGTGTCCCGTTCGATGGCCTTCAGGTCGCCCCGGGTAATGCTCTGCTCGCGGCGCATGCCGGTCACCCAGCCGCTCAGCTCTTTCAGTGCCCGCGACAGCGGCTCCACCTTGCGGATTTGACAGCAGGCGTGGCGCTTGTCCAGGGACTCCCGGAAGGAGAACAAGCCTTCGGATCGCTCCAGAGGTTCAACGTCCTCATGGCGGGGGAAATACCATTCGATTTTCAGGTGGTAGCGTACCTTCAGGGCATCGGCGACTTCATACGTCTCCTCGTTCAGGCGACCGGTGTCCAGGGCAAAAACGCCCAGTTTGATGCCGGCCTGATGGGCGATGTCGATGATCGCAACATCCTCCAGCGAGAAGGAGCAGGCCAGCGATACCGGCCCGCCGGCAGCTTCGATGCCGATGCGGAGGATATCGGCAGGGGATGCATTTGGCGATAATTCCGGGATTTTTGTCTTCATATTTGATAATCCTCTACGAACACTCTCACCTGCCGTGGTCGTACAAACACCGCTTCTCCGTGTTGCAGTCCCAGGCCCTGGAACACGTCCCTGGTCAGTTCCGCTTCAATATATTCACCGTTGTCAGCCATCGCCAGGGTGATCCGCACTGCTGGCCCCAGCTTCTGGATGTGCCTGATTTCGGCTTTCAGAGAGGTGGAATCCTGCGGGCTGCGCTCGATTTCGATGTCATGGGAGCGGACGTAAGCGACCGCATGTTCATCCGCACCGTGGGGAGTTCCGCCCGGCTGGTGGCTGCGGCCGTGGAACAGGTTGACGTTGCCTAGGAAGTTGAGCACGAAGGGGTTGGCCGGATGTTCGTAGACCTGATCCGGTGTCCCGGCCTGCTCGATTTTCCCCTTGTTCATGACCACGATCCGGTCGGCCACTTCCAGCGCCTCTTCCTGGTCATGGGTCACAAATACGCTGGTAACGTGAATTTCGTCATGCAGCTTGCGCAGCCAGCGGCGCAACTCGGCCCGCACCTGGGCATCCAGGGCGCCGAACGGCTCATCCAGCAGCAGCACCTGGGGTTCCACCGCCAGGGCGCGGGCCAGGGCGATGCGCTGGCGCTGGCCGCCGGAAAGCTGGGCCGGATAACGGTGAGCCAGCGCCTCCAACTGAACCAGGCGGAGCAGGTCGTTGACCTTGTCCTTGATATCACTTTTGGACGGCCGGGTGCTTTTGGGCCTTACGTTGAGGCCGAACGCCACGTTGTCGAATACGGTCATATGTTTGAACAGGGCATAGTGCTGGAAGACGAAGCCGACCTTGCGCTCGCGCACGTGGCTTCTGGTGGTATCCTCGCCGTTGAACAGAATCCGTCCGCAGTCGGCGGTCTCCAGCCCGGCGATGATGCGCAGCAGCGTGGTCTTGCCGGAACCGGACGGCCCCAGCAGAGCAACCAGTTCACCTGATGGAATGGTGAGGCTGACATCTTTCAGTGCGTTGAAGTTGCCGAACTGTTTGCTTATGTTTTCAATTTCGATGCTCATGGTCTCTCCTGCGAAATCTGACCACCCCTAACCGAGGGGGATTAATTAAGTGGCGTTTGCTCCCCTCCTGAATCGCTTAAAAGCGCCTACTTTTGGCAGGAGGGGTCGGGGGTGGTCGCTTCTAGTCGTTGCCAAGCTGCTGCCGGACTTTCCATTCCGCCACCGACTTGATCACCAGCGTGATCAGTGCCAGGAACGCCAGGAGCGAAGCCACGGCAAAGGCGGCGGTGTAGTTGTATTCGTTGTAAAGGATTTCCACATGGAGCGGCACCGTATTGGTCATGCCCCTGATGTGCCCGGAGACGACCGAGACCGCGCCGAATTCTCCCATGGCCCGGGCATTACAGAGTATGACGCCGTAGATGATGCCCCATTTGATGTTGGGCAGCGTCACTCGCAGGAAGGTCTGCAAGCCGCTGGCTCCCAGAACCAGGGCAGCTTCCTCTTCTTCCTTTCCCTGCGCCTCCATGAGCGGAATCAGCTCGCGGGCCACAAAGGGGAAGGTGACGAAGAGCGTTGCCAGAATGATCCCCGGCACGGCAAAAACGATCTTGATGTCATGCTCTTGCAGCCAGGGTCCGAGCCAGCCCTGCAGGCCGAAGATGAGGACATAGATCAGGCCGGAGATCACCGGCGACACCGAGAACGGCAGATCGATCAGGGTAATCAGCAGGTTCTTGCCGGGAAAGGTGAACTTGGCGATGGCCCAGGCGGCGGTCACGCCGAAAAAGAGGTTGAGCGGCACGGTCACAGCAGCGGTGATCAGGGTCAGCTTGATTGAGGACAGGGTATCAGGTTCCCGCAGGGCCTCCAGATAGACGGAAAGTCCCTTTTCAAACGCCTGGCTGAAGACCGCCGCCAACGGCAGCAGCAGAAACAGGGTCAGAAAGATCAGGGCGATGGCGATCAGCAGCCAGCGTACCAGTGGCGGTTCGGTCTGGGCGCGGTCGCCGGATTTTCGTGATGTATAGGTTGCTGCCGACATTGTGCTCCTCCCCTAATCCGCGTACCTTCTGCTCCATTTTTGCAGCAGGTTGATAACCAGCAGCATCAGGAAAGACGTCAACAGCATGACACAGGCAATGGCCGTGGCCCCCTGGTAGTCGAACTGCTCAAGCTTGGTGATGATCAACAGCGGCGTAATTTCCGAAACCATTGGCATGTTGCCGGCGATGAAGATGATGGAGCCGTATTCGCCGACCGCGCGGGCGAACGACAGGGCGAAACCGGTCAGAATGGACGGCAGCAGCATCGGAAAAATCACCCGTTTCATGGTCTGCCACCGGCTGGCGCCCAGGCATACTGCGGCCTCTTCCAGCTCGACTTCAATCTCCTCGATAACCGGTTGCACGGTGCGCACCACGAAGGGAAGGCCGATAAAGGTCATGGCCAGCGTAATGCCGACCGGTGTAAATGCGACCTTGATGCCGAGCGGTTCCAGAAACTGTCCGACCCAGCCGTTGGGGGAGTAGATCGTCGCCAGCGTGATACCGGCCACGGCGGTCGGCAGCGCAAAGGGAAGGTCAACGAGAGCGTCGGCAATACGCCGCCCCGGAAAACGGTAGCGGACCAGCACCCATGCCACCAGTACGCCGAAGATCGAGTTGATTACCGCCGCAATCATGGCCGAACCGAAGGTCACCTTGTAGGAAGCCAGCACCCGGGGGGCGGTGACCGTACTGATAAAATCACCCCAGCTCAGGCCTGCCGTCTTGAAAACAAGCGCCGACAGGGGAATCAGCACGATCACGCTCAGGTAAAAGACCGTGAAGCCCAGGGTCGGCCCGAAACCGGGAAGAACATTATTGTGATGTTTGAACAGTTTCATGGGTGATCCCGGTTTTCTGAATAACTTCTGAACGAATGTCACAACCTACTACGTAGTCCTGCTTGAAGATTATTTTCTGGGTGCGTAGATCTGGTCGAATGTGCCGCCATCGGCAAAGTGCGTTTTCTGGGCTTTCTGCCAGCCGCCAAAGGCCTTGTCGATGGTATAGAGTTTGACTTTGGCCAGTCTGGTCGGAATCTTCGGGTTTATCGGACGATAGTAATGTTTGGCGGCAATTTTCTGCCCCTCGTCCGTGTAGAGGTATTTCAGGTACTCTTCGGCCAGCTTGCGGGTGCCCCGTTTATCGGCCACCCGGTCAATGACGGTTACCGGCGGCTCGGCCAGAATGCTTTCCGATGGCGTTACGACCTCGAATTTATCCGGTCCCAGTTCGTTGATAGCCAGAAACGCCTCGTTTTCCCAGGCCAGCAGCACATCGCCCATGCCCCGCTGCACAAAGGTATTGGTAGCGCCGCGGGCGCCGGAGTCAAGCACTGGCACATTTTTAAACAATCTGGCGACAAACTCTTTGGCCGTGGCTTCAGTGCCACCTTTCTGGTGAAGGGCAAAGCCCCAGGCAGCCAGATAGTTCCAGCGGGCACCGCCGGAGGTTTTGGGATTGGGTGTTATGACCGATACGCCCGGCTTTACCAGATCGTCCCAGTTCCTGATTTTCTTGGGATTGCCTTTGCGCACCAGGAAAACGATGGTGGAGGTATAGGGTGCGCTGTTGTGGGGCAACTCTCTCTGCCACCCCGGCTTGATCAGCCCTTTTACCGCAATGGCGTCAACATCATAGGCAAGTGCCAGGGTGACTACATCGGCCTCCAGGCCGTCGATTACCGCCCGGGCCTGCTTGCCTGATCCGCCATGGGACTGCCGGATGGTGACGCTATCCCCGGATTTTCCCTTCCAGTACGAGGCAAAAGACTTGTTTATGTCGCTATACAGCTCGCGGGTCGGGTCATACGAGACATTGAGCAGCGTAACGTTGGCGGCAATTGCCGTGCCTGCGGTGGCTACTGCCAGTGCCGCGGCGGCAAGGGTTGTGGCGAGCTTTCTGATGGTCATCGGTCTTCCTTTGTTTATAGTCTATAGGCTTAATAGACTGAGTTGGCAAAAAAATATACAGAACGGACCTTGTTTCAACACCTTGTTGGAGTATGGTTGAATACTGCCAAAACAAAGAACATCTGTCAAGAATATAATTTATATATCTATAGATTTAATATACAAATATTGATGGATTTGCTACCTGTTGGGAACTGACGGAGTCTACATGTTACCGTCTCCCAAAACCCGCCGCAGTTCTGCCTCAAGATTCTTCAAGCTGTATGGTTTCCTGATGAATCCGGACGGATTCTGGTCGCGGATGCGCTCGTCAAGTTCCTGCTCATTAAATCCGCTGGAAAGGATGATCCGCACGTCCGGCTGTATCTTTCGTAATTCGAGCATTGCAGCGACACCATCCATATTCGGCATGGTGAGATCCATCAGGACGAGATCAATCTCGTGCCGGTGCGCCCGGAAGGTCTCGACGGCTTCCGCTCCATCGGATGCGGAAATGGTTGTCAGGCCACAATGCTTGACCATTGATACACATATTTTGAGTACGGATTTTTCGTCATCAACAATCAGAGCTTTGCCCGATAAGGAGCGTTGCTTCAGTTTGGTGAGCGGGGCGGCTACAGTTGGTAGCTCCAGTGAACCGGCCTTTTCCGCGACCGGGAAAACAACTCTGATAGTGGTGCCGTTCCCTGGGGAACTTTCAAGAAACAGGGCGCCGGAGTGGGCTTTAACAATGCCGAGTACCGCAGACATGCCAAGCCCGCGGCCTGCGAATTTTGTGGTGAAAAACGGATCGAATACTCGCTGTTGGGTCTGCTCGCTCATGCCGGCACCATTGTCACTGACCTCAAGATACACATAACTGCCCGGAGCCGGTTTCTCATCCAGTCGGCTTGCGGACAGACAAGCGCTGTCGCAGGTTTGCTGTCCGGTCGATATTCTGATGCGACCGGCCTGAATCTCAATCGCTTCAGAGGCATTGGTGATCAGGTTCATGATAACCTGCTGAATCTGGGCAATATCTCCCATAATATCCGGCAAGCGGGGCGGAAGATGCATGTCAATCGAGACGGTTCTGGGAACAGCGGTTCTGAACAGGGCCTCATTTTCATTGACGAGATCATTCAGGTTGAGCCGGCTGATAACAAAAACCCCTTTTCCCGAGTAAGCCAACAGCCGACTGGTAAGGTCCGCAGCCCGGTTGGCGGCCAGCATTGCCTGGTCAAGGAGTCGATGAGCGGTTGATTCCGGTGGGATCCTCATTGCTGCAAGTTCGACATTGCCGAGAATCGTCAGTAAAAGGTTATTGAAGTCATGGGCGATTCCGCCGGCCAGAACCCCCAGACTCTCGAGCTTCTGGGTGTGAAGCAGCTGGCGTTCAAATTCGAGACGATCATCTTCTTCCTTGAGCTGGGCAGTGACGTCATGACCTACGCCAATGAACAGCATTTGCCCTTTGGTGTCAGTATACGGCATCCCGTTGGCAACAAAACTGCGGTACGAGCCGTCGGAACATTTAACGCGGTATATGGGACTGGTACCGCTCTGGCCGGTTGTAAGGATTTGCGTTAAATATTCGATGCAAGGTTGAACGTCATCCGGGTGCACCACAGGGGCAAAACTCTTCCCCATGATGTCGCTGACCGGATAGCCGAAATGCCGCTCCCAGGCGGGGGAGACGAAGACAAATGTTCCTGCTGCGTCTAGCGTAAAGATGACGTCAAAGGAGTTTTCAACGTGGGCACGGAAGGTCGCTTCGCTTTCACGAAGGGCATCTTCTACCATTCGGTGCTGAGTGATATCGTGTCCAAGGCTTATTATCTCGGTAAGATTGCCGTCAGAATCGTAGATTGCAGAATTAGTCCAGCGTATCCAGATCTTGCGGCCATCTTTGGAAATGTTTTCATTTTCATTGTTTTTGAATTTATCGGGAGAACGGGCAATCTCCCGCATCAGGAGGGTCAGGTTGCGTCCGGTCGATTCGGTGTCGGCGACGACCGTGCCGGCAATATTTTTGCCGATAAGTTCAACACGGCTGTAGCCAAACAACTTTTCACCGAATTCATTGATGTAGGTGACGATGCCGTTTGCTTTCCAGCGTAATATGACAGTATTGGCTTTTTCGGCCAGCTCGCGATACTGCTGTTCCCGCTCGATGAGCTGCCGTTCGATCCGTTTGCGATAGGAGATGTCAACAACTATGCAGGCCAACAGGTCAGGCGCTGGACGGTAGGCGGATATTTTCAGGTAGGTGTCGAGATCGTGGGCATAACGTTCGAACATCCGAGGTGTGCCGGTGGAGAGAACCTGGTGAAATATATCAAGCAGGAATGCGTATGTTCCGGGAAAAATTTCCTGAACGGTTCTGCCGACGATGTTCGAGGAATGAAGACCGGTAATTTTTTCAAAAGCATGATTAACTTCAATAAAACGAAAATCGCTCAACGTCCCCTGCTTGTCGTAGACGGACTCATGGAGAGCGAAGCCGTCAACCATCTCGGAAAACAGCTGTTTATAGGGATCGACGATCCTTTCAGAAGCAGTTACATCGGTCATGTGTCTGATCCTTTCAAGATCCGTACGAGTCAAGAGCTCCGCCCTGCTCGTCACTTGCAGCGATGGTGCAATTAAACAAAAACAACCCTGTTTTTCCCGCGGTTTTTTGCACGGTACATCGCTTCATCGACACGTTTGATGAAGGGGGTCAAGCCCTCCCCGGAGAGGTAGCTCCCTCCTCCAATGCTGATGCTGGTGCGCGCTTCTTCGCCAGGCAACGGCGCAAAGATGGTTGTCGAGAATTCCTGCCGCAGCCGCTCCGCGACAATGCGGGCCTCGTCCGGCTCTGTTTCGGGAAAAATCACGATAAATTCCTCGCCGCCGTAGCGATAGGCGGAGTCGGCTCCGCGAATTTCCCGGCGTATTACATCGGCCAGCCCGGCCAGGACGTGATCTCCTTCCAGGTGGCCATAGGTGTCGTTGTAGCGTTTGAAATTATCCACATCCAGCAGAATCATGGCAAGAGGTGTATTGTAGCGGTTGCACCGCTCAATTTCCTCAGCGGCACGGTTGAAAAAATGACGGGAATTGTACAGTCCGGTCAGGGCGTCGGTGATACTTAACTCGCGGTGGCGGCATTCGCTGGCACGTAGTGCTTCTTCGGCCCGCTTCCGGTTGGTAACGTCCTGAAGTGTTTCTATGGCACCAATGATCCGGCCGGAAGAATCCTTGAGCGGTGCTGCGGTAAAGAAAATCCATTTGCCGGACTCCCCAAAGTGGGGAAAAAAGTCCTCCGCTTCAAAGGCATCACCAAGAACGGTTGAACGGAGGCATTTTTCCCCGTAATAGCGGGCCATTGAAAGTTCCCGGGCAGGGGCCATGATCATATCGGCCATGACCGGACGCTCGGACGGGTAAAAAGCCCGCCACTGTTCTTTTGTGCCGATAACCTCGCGGGACGGCACCCCGGTAATTTTTTGGCAGGCCTCGTTCCAGTGGGTGACGGTGTGCTCCGCATCGATGACAAACGTCGGGATGGTCAATCCGGCAACAATAGCGGCCAGACGTTCCTGGCTGTCAATCAGCGCTTTTTCGGCATCACGGCGTGCCAGTCTCTCCCGGTAGGCTGATACGGTATCGCTCAGAATACGCGGCAGCATGTGCAGATAAGCGCACTCAGGATCCTTGATGATGTAGTCGTCAACCCCGGCTTTGAGCGCTTCAACGGCAACCGCCTCCGAACCGCTCCCGGTCAGCATGATCAGCGGCAGGCCGATTAGTTCCCCGATCATGGTCCTGCAAAAATCTATGCCGAACAGGCCGGGGAGATGGTGGTCAACCACGACGAGGTCGAAGCGCGAAGCGTCTGCCCGTATCAGGTCAAGCGCATCGCATGCCCGTACACATTCCGTGATGTCGCAATCAATTTTTGAGCTGCGCAGAGACCGGTTGAAGGCAATCCGGTCATGTTCGTCATCCTCGACCAGCAGAATTCTCAGCTGCGGCAGCAGTTCATGCTTATTCATGCGCACCTCCCGGCAGTGCCACCAGCTTCCAGAACAGGTTAATGGTGCGGATTGCTTCGGCAAAGTTGTCGAAGCCGATCGGCTTGACGATATATGCGTTGGCGCCCAGTGCATAGCTGCGCATCCGGTCTTCCTCCGCCTTTGAAGTCGTCAACATGACGACCGGCAGCGAACGGAGCTGCTCGTTTGCGCGAATCCGCTGAAGGGTCTCCAGTCCGTCCATGCGCGGCATGTTGATATCCAGCAGCAGTATTCCGGGACGTGGAGAAGAAGCCGGATCGGAGTAGACGCCCCGCCGTTCCAGATAATCAAGGCACTCTTCGCCATTGTTGACGATATGAAGCGGATTGGCCATCTGTCCCAGTTTCCACGCCCTTTTCGTGGCGATAATATCGTGTTCGTCATCTTCTGCCATCAGTACTACAAAGGTCTTGTCATTCACTGCTGTCTATTCCTTTCATCAACCGGGAGTGTCACTATAAAGGTGGAGCCGCATCCGGCCGCTGATTCTAGCCGGACAGAACCTCCCAGTTTAATTGCTGCTTTTTTGACGATCGCCAGGCCGATGCCGGTGCCTTCAAACTCTTTATGGGTGTGCAGACGCTTGAACATTTTGAAGATCCGGTCATGATAGCGCGGG
>MGZJ01000083.1:0-138 GCA_001802645.1 Geobacteraceae bacterium GWC2_53_11
GTGGATGCCCTCTATGACCTGCTGATTGTCCGCCCCTATACCCGGCTGTCATCATTCCTCTGGCAGAAACTGGATGAGGGATGTATCGATGACTCGCTCGACCGCGCGGCTGCGCTGTTCGGCAGGTGCGGACAATGG
>MGZJ01000083.1:295-26612 GCA_001802645.1 Geobacteraceae bacterium GWC2_53_11
AAAGCCACCGCCCTTACCATTGCGCTGGCAGAAACGGTGCTGGCCTGCAGCGCCTGGTTCTGCCAAGGCAATACCCCTTCACCCGGCTATTTCCTGTTCATTGACCGCCCCTGGATCGAAATGCTCGGCATCCGCTACACTGCCGGCATGGACGGCATCAGCCTGCTGCTGGTGATTCTGACCGCCCTGGTGTCGGTCATTGCCATGCTGGTGTCATGGCGTTCCATAACCGAGCGGGTCGCCCTGCACTTCCTGCTGATCCTGGCCATGGAATCGGGCATCATGGGGGTGTTCCTCTCCCTCGACCTGTTCCTCTTTTACCTGTTCTGGGAGCTGATGCTGATCCCCATGTTCTTCCTGATCGGCATCTGGGGGCATGATCGCAACATCTACTCGGCGGTCAAATTCTTCCTCTATACCCTGGTCGGCTCGCTGCTGATGCTGCTGGCCATCATCGGCATCTACCTGATCCATGGCGAACAGAGCGGCGTCTACAGTTTCGGCCTGGCCGCGCTGATGGGGACAAAGTTCTCCCCCGCCACCGGTCTCTGGCTGTATGGCGCGTTCCTGCTGGCCTTTGCGGTAAAGTTTCCCATCGTACCGCTCCACACCTGGCTCCCCGACGCCCATACCGACGCACCGACCGCCGGCAGTGTGATCCTTGCCGGTCTGCTGCTCAAGACCGGCGCCTACGGACTGATCCGCTTCGGCTACCCGCTCTTTCCCGAGGCCGCCCGCACCCTGACCCCGCTGCTGATCGGACTGGCAGTGGCCGGAATCCTCTACGCCTCATGGATCGCCTTTGCCCAGAAGGACATGAAGCGGCTGGTGGCATATTCCAGCGTCGGGCACATGGGTTTTGTCGCCCTGGGGATCGGGGTCTGGACGCCGGTGGCACTGTCCGGAGCGGTGCTGCAGATGATCAACCACGGCCTGACCACAACGGCGCTGTTCGCCCTGGTGGGGATGCTGGACGAACGGGCCCATACCCGCCATATCGAGGATTACGGCGGGCTGTGGGGCAAAATCCCGCTCTTTTCCGCCTTCTTCGTACTGTTCGCCATGGCCTCGGCCGGTCTGCCCGGCCTGAACAACTTCGTGGGAGAGTTCCTGATCCTGACCGGATCGTTCAAGGCGGCCCACCTGGCAACCGCTCTGGCGTTTATCGGCGTCATCATGCCGCTGGCCTATACGGTGCGGCTGATCCAGGAGGTCATCTTCCAGGAGGAACGGCGACCACTGCCCATGGCGGATATTTCACCACGCGAGCTGTGCATCCTGGCCTTCCTGGCCCTGGCTGACCTGTACATCGGGCTCCACCCCGCCCCGCTGCTGGAGATACTGAAAACACCGGTGGCGCTGCTGACGGGAGGTGTGCCATGACCACGGCAGACCTCTGGATCGCCTTTCCTCTGATGCTCCTTGCCGTCGGCGCCCTGCTGACGCTGCTGATCGGAGCCGTCACCCGCGACGACACAGCTGCAACAATGATCGGAGTTGCAGTAACGCTGGGAGCCGCATGTTGGCTGCTGCAGACGCCGCCTGCCCCGCTTGCCCCGACGCTGGGACTGTCAGCCGCCGGGCTGCCGCGCCTGTTCGGTGTTTTCTTTGCCCTGCTGGCCGCAGGAGTTCTCTGTCTTTCATCCGGCTACAACCGGGCACGCAACATCAGCGGCGAGGAATACCCGGCCACCGTGCTGTTCGCCACCTTCGGCATGCTCGCCCTGGCCTCGGCCACCAATCTGATGACCCTGTTTCTGGGGCTGGAGGCGATGAGTTTCGGCTTCTACATCCTGGTGGCAATCGACCTGAAACGGGCAACCTCCGGCGAGACCGGCCTGAAATACCTGCTGCCGGGTGCTCTCAGCACCGCTTTCCTGGCCTTCGGCATCGCCCTGCTCTACTGCGTCTCCGGTACGCTCTCCCTTCAGGAAGCGGTACAGCTCACCCTGACATCCGGCCGGCCCGATACGATCGCGCTGGCCGGATGGGGCTGCCTGCTGGCCGGAATCGCCTTCAAGCTGTCGCTGGCTCCGGCTCACCTCTGGACCCCGGATGTGTACCAGGGGGCACCGGCACCGGTGGTTGCCTTCCTCTCCGGTGGCTCAAAAGCAGCGGCGATCCTGCTGCTCCTTCTCCTGCTCCCCCAGGCGGCTGACGCATCGATTCTGCGGGTGCCGCTCTGGGGGCTGGCGCTGCTCTCCATGCTGGTCGGCAATCTGGCCGCCCTGCTGCAGAACCGTGTCCGCCGGCTGATGGCCTATTCCTCGATCGCCCAGATGGGCTATGTCGTGATCGCCCTGCTGTCCGTCAAGGGGGGCTATCAGGCGGCAGCCTTTTACGCCCTGGCGTACGGCATGATCAGCCTGGCCGCCTTCGGCGCCATCTCCGTGCTCGAACGGAACGGCTGCGGCGAGACCCTGGACGACTATCGCGGACTCGGCCGGAGCAGGCCGTTCGCTTCCGGTGTGCTGGCCCTTTCCCTGTTTGCTCTGGCCGGCATCCCCCCCACCGTCGGCTTCACAGGCAAGTTCCTGATCTTTGCCGCAGCCCTCCGCTCCGGAGAAGTAACCCTGGCCGTAATCGGCATCCTGTTGGCCGCCGTTTCGGTCTTTTACTACCTGAGGGTCGTGGGTACCTTGTACTGCACACATTCCGACACCGCAGACAACGGCCGAACGTCGCTCCCGGAATACGTCGTACTAGCCGCCGCTTCAACAGCAATCCTGCTGCTCGGTCTCTGGCCGAGCGCTCTTATCTCCCTCTTATCCCGCCTTCTGCCGTGAAAAGTAAAAAGGACTTAAGCAGCTAAGCTTAAGTCCTTTATTTACAGCGTAATGTTATTGTTTGTGAGTATTTGACTTTCTTTGCGTCTTTGCGTCTTTGCGCCTTTGCGAGAGAGAATTGCCGTTTTCAGGTTTATTTCTTGCTCACGTTGAAGAGCACGCTAGCAATGATAGTCTGCAGCTGGCCGAATCTTTTTTCGTCGTCCTTGAACGTGCTTTCCATAGCCGGCGTCCGGATGAAAAGGGACGACTTGCTGTCAAACATCCCTGCGCCGGTTCCCCGGTTCAAATAGCCGAACTTGAAGCCCCCCTTTGACGAATACACGACCTCGGTATTCGCTTCCAGCTTCTCTGTCGCATTCTTTTCCGAAATCGATTTCACCAGCGTAATCGCATTGGACAGGTTCTGCACTTCCTCCAGATCCAGGTACACCACGGACTTGGCGTCCTTGTCGCCCAGAATGGTCACTTTCACACCGGATGCAACCGTCGTGGCCTTGACCGGATCGGTAACAACCATGGCGGTGAATTTGACATCAAAACTTCCGCCCATCGTTCCCGAATCATAGCTTTCATACTTCAGCACCGTTTCATTGTTACCCAGCGATGCTTCGAGCTTCGATTCCGCCGCATAAACGTTACACGCAAGTAAAGCGGACACCAACAGGACTTTGACAGTAAGCTTCAACATTGTAACCCTCCGGGTAATTTGGATTTTGATACGCAGCACCTGCATGGTGCGTGTTGCATCAGATAGCAAGGCCCGAATGTGCCTGCAAAAGTAAAATTAGACAACAATATTTTTATTGCTTCCATTCAAAACAAAAGGAACCCCGAAGGATTCCCGCTGTCGCTATTCAATCCATCCGCCGCCCAATACCCGTTCACCATCATAGAGCACTGCAGCCTGGCCCGGTGTCACTGAAGTCTGCGGCGTGTCGAAATACACCTCAAAGCGGCTATCCGTCAGCACAACAACCCGACACGGCGCCGGTTGGTGCCGGTAGCGGATTCGACAGGCAGCGCGAAACTCGCTCGCTCTAGGTGCCGCGCTCCAGGTTGCACAGGCTGCTGTCAGAGAAGATACTGCCAGCTCGCGACGCTCGCCGACCACGACCCGGTTCATTTCCGTATCAATAGAGAGCACATGCAGCGGCTGCTTCCAGGCAATCCCCAACCCTTTGCGCTGTCCGACCGTGTAGCGGTGTACCCCTGAATGACGGCCGACCACCGTGCCGTCTTCCGTGACAATATCACCCGGCTTTTGCGCAATACCGTGACTTTCAAGAAACTTCACGTAGTTGTTATCGGGAATGAAGCAGATCTCCTGGCTCTCTTGCTTGTGAGCCACGGGAAGTGCATAAGCGGAGGCGAGTTTCCTGACATCAGGCTTTTCAAGCGTGCCGACCGGAAACACAATATGCTGAAGCTGTTCCTGGGTCAGGGTGAAAAGAAAGTATGACTGATCCTTGGCCGGATCAAGTCCGGTCAGCAGGAATTTGTTGCCCTGTTCATCCTCGCTGGTACGGGCATAATGGCCGGTTGCCAGCAGCTCCGCCCCCATCTCTTGCGCTTTCTTGAGCAACAGGTCGAACTTGATCAGGTCATTGCAACGGATGCAGGGATTAGGGGTGCGCCCGGCAGCATATTCCGCGATGAAATACTCAATCACCTGCTCCCTGAACTCTGCCCGCATGTCGATGACTTCAAAGGGAATACCGAGCTTTTTCGCCCCCCGTCCGGCATCCAGCACATCGTCAAGCGAACAGCAGGTTTTCATCCGGCAGCCCGGTTCTTTCGGAATCGGGTCATAGAGTTGCAGCGATACGCCGATTACGTCATACCCCTGTTCTTTCAGCAAGGCGGCGCTGACCGAGGAGTCAACGCCGCCGCTCATGGCTATCACAACACGTTTTTTGATGTTCATGTGTCCTTTATTTATTTGGCACGTAGATCTGGTCAAAAGTACCGCCGTCGGCAAAGTGTTTCTTCTGAGCTTTCTGCCAGCCGCCGAACGCCTTATCATCGATTTTGTAGAGCTTAACTTTGGCCAGCTTGGTGGGTATCTTGGTATTGATCGGGCGGTAATAGTGCTTGGCGGCGATCTTCTGCCCTTCGTCGGTATAGAGATAGTTCAGGTATGCTTCGGCCACCTTGCGGGTCCCGCGCCTGTCGGCAACCTTGTCTATCACGGTTACCGGCGGTTCAGCCAGGATACTTTCCGAGGGGGTTACGACATCGAACTTATCCGGTCCCAGTTCGTTGATAGCGAGGAACGCCTCGTTTTCCCGGGTCGGGTCATAGGAGACATTCAGCAGAGTGACATTGGCGGCTAAAGCGGCAGTTGATACGGATAATGCCAGAGCCAGTGCGGTCAGGGTTGTGGTGATTTTTTTGATATTCATTTCTATTTCCTTTTTATAGTCTATAGATTTTATAGTTATTGTTAGTAAAAAAAACAGCGCTTATTCTTCGACCTTTTCAAGTTCCAAAATGTAGTGACCTTCTTCCGTCTGTTTCAAGCCAAGCAGCTTGTGGCCGTCGGCCTTGAGGCTGCGGGGCACGTTCTTGACCGGTTCGCCGTCGTCAAGAAAAATCTGTGCAACAGTACCGTTTTCAAGCTCTTCCAGCGCCAGCTTGGCCTTGACAAAATTCGTGGGACAACTCACGCCACGCAGGTCTATGGTCTGCATGAATGAACTCCTTTCATTCCAAAATTATATTTGCCACAGAGACACAGAGGCGCGGAGATAAAACTACAACGAGTTACAAAAAAGCAGAACTGCAAAACCAAGATTCAATCTCTGTGCTTTCTCTGTGACTCTGAGTCTCTGTGGCATACATGCCGTTGTTCTATTTGCCTATCTGTGTCGCGATAATCTGGGGTGCAATGGTCTCGGCTACCGTATTCTCGGGGAACCGGCTCCGCAAATGGTTCAGCAGCTCCTCCGGCCCCTCCTTGATGATCGTATCGCCCAGCCTGATGCGGCCAAGACCTTCAGCTTTCTGTTTGTACCACTCAAGTACGGCGGCGATAAATTCAACCGCCCTGTCTTCCGGAAGGAAAGTGGCGAACAGGGTGCCGACCAGGGGATTACGCCCCCATTTGCCGCCGATCCGCACCGTGTAGCCGCGCTTCGCCTCGCTCCAGGCGCCGGTGGGGCAGACTTTAACGCAGTCGCCGCACCAGATGCAGGGATCGTTGCTGAACACCGGCTTGTTGTCCTCGCCCATGGCAATAGCCTTGGGGACACAGCTCTTGGCGCAGAGTCCGCAGCCGATACATGCATCTTTGTCCAATGTCGGGTAGATGGCTCCTTGAAAACCGATATCGTTGGTTGCCGACTTGGGGCAGTCAAAAGGACAGCCGGCAAAGGCAACCTTAAATTTGTGATGGCCGGTAGGGGTTCCGAACAGCTTTTCGTCAACTTCAAGCGCGGATTTCTGGGTATCGACCAGGCCGTTAGGGTTGTATTCGCAGCCGCCGCAGGCCACCGGCACGCGTACCCTGGCGCCGCACGAGGCCACCTTCTGGCTTTTCTCGCCCAGCTCCTCGACAACCGCATCAAAATCCCTGAAGTTGATGTTGATCAGCTCAATGGACTGACGGACAGACAGATGAACGAACTCGCCGCCGAATTTCTCGGCAACCTCGGCAATCTTCTTCAGGCGCGGGACGCTCATCCTGCCCCCCGGAACGCGCAGACGCACGGTAAAAAGATCCTTGCCGCGCTCCTTGATGAAGCCGCCGGCTTTCAGGTTGTTCAAATCAAGCTTTGTTTGTTTTTCGTCAGCCATTGCAGCAGTTCCCCTAAGTAAGTGTGGTTTGGATAGTGCCAAAGTGCAGCAGATGTGTCAAACAATATTTTCTTTTTGTCTACAGATTTACTATACTATTACTTTTATCACTTCATGCTGCACGATTCCCGAATTTATTTTAAACGATTTGAGGTCCGGCTTGACGGCATCGGCAAGCGAAATAATCAGATACGATACGTCGGGCGTCAACGCCAATTTGATATCCTCTTCCGAGGGACGTGCCGGGGTTTCCGGATGCGAATGGTAGATGCCCAGCATATCCAACCCCTTGGCGCGCAGTTCCTTGACGACGGCAAACTGCTCCTTCGGCTCCATCATAAAATGCTCGTTGCTGGCATCGGTGTTGGTCATGCGATAGGAAGCGGAAACCGTATCTCCGACTCCACCCAGGATGCCGCATACCTCCAGGGGAAAACCCTCCTGGGCATGGACAAGCATGTCATCATAAATTGACTGAGGTATTCGGATCATCTCAACGCTCCTTCAGATCGCACACGGTCAGGGCGTCCAGCTCATCCTTCGCCTCGGTAATGGTCGGATTGTCCCCGCAGACCGGGCAGGTTGCCCGTCGTTTGAGCGGCACTTCACGGAACTTTATGCGCAGCGCGCTGTAGGTCAGCAGGCGATCCGTCAGCAGGTCACCCTTGCCGAGCAGAAACTTGATCGCTTCGGTCGCCTGGATCGTACCGATGACACCGGGCAGCACACCGATGACGCCAGCCTGGGAGCAGGTGGGGATGGCGTCTTTCGGAGGCGGCTCGGGAAAAATACAGCGGTAGCAGGCCGACTCTTTCGGCTTAACCGTGATCGTCTGACCGTCGAACTGCAGGATGCCGCCGTGCGAGTACGGCTTGCCGGCCAGCACACAGGCATCGTTGATCAGGAACTTGGCGGCAAAGTTGTCGGTGCCGTCGATGATGAAGTCGTAATCGGCGATAATCCGGTTGATGTTGGCCGCCGAGATCCATTCCTGGTAGGTCACGACCTTGACATCAGGGTTGATGGCTTCCATCTTTTCGCGGGCCGATTCAACCTTCGGCTTGCCGATATCGGGGGTAAAATGGATCACCTGGCGCTGCAGATTCGAGAGATCGACATCGTCCGCATCGGCAATGCCGATAGTGCCCACTCCGGCCGCCGCCAGATAGAGGGCGATCGGGGCGCCGAGACCACCGGCGCCGATGATCAGCACCCGTCCGTCAAACAGCTTCTGCTGCCCCTTGCCGCCCACCTCTTTCAGGATGATATGCCGCGAGTAGCGTTCTATCTGTTGCTCATCCATCACGCGCCTCCCCCCATGAAGTAGAGGAATTCGATGACATCGCCTTCGTTAACCGGTGTTGTCTCGTATTCGGGTCGATCCAGAATTTCCCCGTTCAGCTCCACGGTGACGTACAACCGCTGCGACACATCCAGCTCTTCCAGCAGCGAGTCAACCGTACGTTCAGGATTTTCCGCGATGACCGTTTCTTTGCCGTTGATGGATATCTTCATGTACTCACTCCTCGTGGATTCTATTTCAGCAACAGCGAATCGCCGCTGTTTACGTCAGTGGTGGCAAATTGGTGGCTCAGGATGGTATTTCCGTTGAGCGTCACCTGCGCGGCATCCGATTCAAGCATTCTCAACAGGACATCAAGCGAGAGGAAGGTCCGGCAACCGATACTCAACTGCTCCTCACGCCCATCAACAAGTATTGTCAGCATTTGAGTCTCCTTTAGAGCAAATCCAGCGCCTGCCTGAAATCGTCAATGATATCATTTTGATCCTCAATACCCACGGAAACCCGGATCAGGTCTTCCGTAACCCCCATGAGAGCCTTTTCCCCCGCATCATAGTCGGCACAAATGGTACTGGCCGGATGGATAACCAGGGTCTTGGCATCACCGATGTTGGCAAGGTTTTTAGCCAGCTTCAGCCCGTTAATGACCTTGAACGCATTTCCATCATATTCCCTTCCGAAAGTTCTCCACCAACTTACTTCTTGCACAGGAATACCAATTCACACTTTTGTTGTCAAGAAAAAATAAAATATTATCTATGTATTTTATAGATTATTGTATTTCGTCATCAACGGCCCCGAAGATATTGTTGACATCTGCAAAAGAAATCCGTATAGGTAGTCATATGACTACCTATGGCCTGCACAACACAAACGAACTCACTCAACGCCAGAATCAGGTGCTGCAGTTCATCACGTCATACACTGGCGATAACGGCTACGCACCCAGTCAACGGGAAATTGCGGGACATTTGAAGGTATCCGGGACACTGCCGGTCATGAAACATCTGGGGGCTTTGGAGCGTAAGGGGTACATCAAGCGGGATCATGTAAATCGGGGGATCACCCTGAAAACAACGGCCAGTCCTTCGATTTCCCTCCCGATTGTCGGCACCGTACGCGCCGGTCATCTCTCCCCGGCTATTGAGGATATTCAGGGGTACTTCTCTGTTGACCCGATGGCGGTAAAGGGAAAGGACTGTTTCTTCCTGCGGGTTAGCGGGGAATCAATGATCAATGCAGGTATTATCGACGGCGATCTGGCTTTGGTACGGCCTCAACCCACTGCCGACAACAAGGACACCGTAGTTGCCATGATTGATGGTGAGGTTACCCTCAAATGGTTCTACCGGGAACTGGATCACATTCGACTGCAACCGGCTAACCCGAACATGGAGCCAATCATCATTCGTCCGGAAGATGGCGAGTTAAGTATAGTCGGCAAGGTAATAGGAGTTTACCGCCGGATGTAAAGGCCATGGGCATTTTTCCCATGGCCACGAACAAGAGCGTCAATTTTCAAACAATGGATCGATGCATTAATGCACGAAATGGAGGTTTTAGAATGGAACCGATTACCTTATGCGGTGTAGTAATCCTGGTGTTTGGCTTGTGGGTAGAGCTTGAGCCAACAATCGTGAAGCTTGCCAAAGCAATTTCCAGCAGCAACATTATGACTGCACTAACGTCATCATCGCCGGTACAAAAGCCGCTCTATGTAAAATACATGGCAGAAGACATCAGCCACTGAATGAGAATTGAGGCCAGAATTCACATAACCCTGCGCCCCTGAATAACTCGTACCAGAACGGATATAACTGCAATAACGAGAAGAATGTGAATCAGGCCGCCCAGGGTATATGAGGTAACTATACCCAGCAGCCACAAAACAATCAGTACCACACAGAATGTCCACAACATATTTTTTCTCCTCATTGAAAAATGTTCGATCTCATGCCAACCATCAATACCGGCATCTAACAACCCGCCGCAGCGGGCTGCTAGATACTCCTGGCTACTTTTTACCGCTGTACAATTCCGCCTTGATCTCATCCAGAGCAGCAATTACCGGCTGAAGCGAATCTTTTAATGCAGCCATATCTACAACTGCTTTTTTGGCAACAGGAGTAATCCCTTCAACACCTTTAGGCGTTAAATCATTCGACAGATACGATTGAATTTCCTTCAGGTTCGTCAGATACGCAAGATATGAACTTTTCACACCTGCAGATGAAGCCGGCACCCGGGCATATATTTCAGCCAGTTTAGTGCGGCGCTCTTCGCTCAGGGCGCTGATCTCCGGGTTTTTATACGCCACGCCCTGCTTTTCCCACTCGGCAAAATACTCCTTGCTGTGCGACTTCATCTCTTCCATGCGTTTGAGCACCCGCTTGCCTTCGCCGTCAAGTTTGTCGAGCTGGTCGGAATACGCATTGAATGTTTTTTTCAGATCGGGATTTCCGGCAACCACAAGGGAGTCCAGCGATTTGGATGTGGCATCAATCTGGACCATGATTTTCCTGATTTCGCTGTCCACGTCCCGTATCGAGCTGGAAGTTTTGACAGAGCGGTCCATGCCGGTAGTAGCACAGCCGCCAAGAAACGAAGAAGTGCCGAGCAGTAGCATGGTGATAAGTGCGAGCGATTGATTTCTTACTTTCATAATGTTTCTCCTCTGATTCTGCGTAAGTGTTAACAGACAGGTACATCCCTCTTTTCATCACCTTCACATAACGGCTCCCCCGATGGGCACCATAGTGGTCACTGCAAGAGCAATTGGTCTGCCAACAACCCAATTCGCGCACAAATCTTTATTACTGCTTTAATAACGAATGGTTACACGATGTCAAAAGAGGATGACGTGCTCAGGAAGGGATTCGATCAGCCGCCATATTTGATATTACTTCAACATATGGAGGGTTGTTTTGGAGGATACGCTCTGCATACGATACTTTGGGATACGTAACCTGCCCCCCGCACTATGTGGCGGAACTTTGAAATACTGAGGGAAGTACGGAAAGATAACGGTAAAAAACGCTACATACCTGACAACCTCCCGACACCACCTCAAACAAGGTATTCTCACGCTGTCACCATGCAGAACAGAGCGAGATCATACACTTCTGCATAGTTGGTCCGCGCTAAAACCCCCGCTAAATCAAGCCATGACAATCATTCCAGCATAAATCTGAAACTTGGTTGACATTATGCAACGACCTCTCTCAGATCAAGCAATCGGAGCGAAACCGGGCATAAGCCAGGAAGCACTCCGGAACGAATTCTGTTGTAAAAGGAGATGACATGAAAAGAGTGATGTTAGGTATATTGGCTATTTTGATGGTGGTGGGCTTATCCGGATGTGGAGACTCTACGGTAGCAGTGGCTCCGCCTTCGATCACTTCCTATCAATTCACCAAGGATGCGCTGCATGAGTACATAAACGGGAGTGTCGATTATTATGCTCCTGATTCCGACATCGACTCCATGACGGTTGTTGTCTATGATTCACGGGGACGTGAATGGTCAAGAACAAATACATTGATCAGCCATCCGGGGATAACTCAGGGAACCATTCCCTTTAGTATTGATTATGTTACGTTCCCGTCAGACGCCTACGCTTATACCTTCAGCATCTACCTGACCGATTTCAACGGCTATACGTCCAATCAGGCTGTGGATTCGTTCTATATCCCTTGAAAAAGTCCCTTCCTGAAGAATCGTTTCACTCGTCAGGAAGGGATTTCCCTGACTCTATTTCGCGCTTCTGGTGGTTAAAGAAGCGGACCATGTAATATTCAAAGGGATAACCGCTCTCATAGTAGCGAAAGTCTTGCTGGTGCCGCGCGTCGATGCCGTCCAGTGTCGTAATACCGGCGGCAATTGCCAGACTGGCGTCACCGGTGCCGAACGGCTCAAGAGCGGTGTAGATCCCGAATCTGATGCTACTGTCAACGGCAAGTCCTCCCGTATCGCGCAGAGACGAAGGGCCAAAGACCGGCAGTACCAGATAGGGTCCGGAACCCGCCCCCCAGTAGCCAAGTGTCTTGCCGAAATCCTGGTCGTGCCGGGCCATACCGAAGCTGGTGGCCGGATCGAACATGCCGCCCAATCCCACGGTGCTGTTGGTCACGAAACGGCCCAGCGTCACCACCGACTCCCCACCCTTGAACTGGAACAGGCTGTTGGTCAGATTCTGGACCTCTCCCAGGTTGTTGAAGACACCGGAAACCCGTTTCTGAACGAACACGGGGGTGACAAACTCGTAGCCGTTCACCGCAGGGAGGAAGAGGTATTTGTCGAAGTAGTAATTGAACCGGTACATGCTCCGGTTGAACCCTTCCCACGGGTCCGCCACCTCGGCAAAGCGCTGGTCGTTGAATTCGCTGATGGTGTGCCTCGGTTGGACCTCAACGAGGTTTTTGGGCCCGGTGGCGGCGCACCCGGCAAGCAGCAGCACCAGAACCAGAACCATGAAAACGGACGGCAGGCCACAGAGACACAGAGGCACAGAGGAATTTACGGAGCTTTCAGCTGTTTCTCTCTGAACCTTGTTGGCAAACACAAGCAACTCAATTTTTTCGTATAACTGACTGTAATGCCTGTCTCTGAGACTCTGTGCCTCTGTGGCAAATGTATTTACCTGGTTCATAACCATCTCCGTATTATTTAAAGAAACTCACCATGTAGGCCAGGTTTTCCCTGTGCTCAAGATTGCCCAGATGGCCTCCGCGCGGGTAGATCCTGGCCCGTTCGCCAAACAGTCGCCGCAGGTAGTCAAGCTCCGCTCCGTTCACGACAAAATCGTTCTCGTTAGCCATCACGCCGAACTTGGCTGGCGACTTCTCCAGATACCCCTCGATACTCTTCAGACTCAACGATTCGATGAATGCCTGTTTGGAGAGTCCGGGGCGCTGTTTTTGAATGTAGGGATACAGGCATTCGTTGAAATAGTCGTAAAAGCTCAAATGGCTGGACACCAGGAAATAATCCGACAGGGAATCCGTGTGTTTCAGCACCTTGTTCTTCGGCACAACGTAGCCGCTGTTGGTCATGACATCAGAGGCAAAGATCAGTCCGGCCAGGTTGATTCGGTAGGTGAGCCCGATCAGCCCGGCCGTTTCCTCACGGGAGAACAGGCGCTCCGTGTAGATTGAGTAGAGAAAATCATCGTTGATGGCGATGTTGTTGCCATAACGGTAGAACTCGCTGAACTTGGACAGCATCCTGTTGAAAAAGACCCCCTGTTTTTTGGCCCCGCCCGGAATCTGCTTCAGAAGGTCCTCGATCCGTGTCGCCGAACGGTAGAGGTTCACCGGCGGATTGATCATCAGCACCTTGCGGAAGTTGAAGACCCGGCGCTCCTCATCCAGCTTTGCCACGAAAGCGGACTGGATGCCGCCCAGGCTGTAGCCGCACAGGTTGAAGGTAGAAACCTCGATATCGACCGCAACCTGTTTCCAGGCAGTCTCCATGGCCCGGTACAGATCGGCTGAATCTTCGGTCAGATCGCCCGGAATCCTGCTTTGGGAAGCGGAAATGATGAAATTGGCATGGGTCGGCGACGGCAGGGTGATGACATGGAAGCCGGCCTGGTAAAACGCCTTCATCATGGTCATCAGTTTGGTAGCCCGGTCACCGGCCCCGGCACCGGCAACCAGGAAGACCAGCGGCGCCTTCTGACTCTGGTAGGCAAAGGTGCAGCGCAACCCCTCGTCATAGAAAAACACCGGCGGGCTTTTCCGGTCCGGGAAGACTTTAAGCACAAGCTGGCGTGTCGGAATCTGCACGGGGAGCTCGGGCATGAGTTTGGCCGGAGTCCCGAGAATGGTGGCTTCATACGATCCGGGTATCGGGTAGTTATAGCCGGCATCCGCCGCACGTCCCGGCAGCGGCACCAAGAGCAGACTAACAATGAGCAGTAAAAAGGAAGTCAAGCCACAGAGACTCAGAGACACAGAGGAAATCAGAGATTCTTTTTGAATCACAACAAAAGCACGACCGGCAAGCACACTAATACCTTCTTGTATGCGTAACGCCCTGCCAGGACTATCTCCGTGTCTCTGTGCCTCTGTGGCACCTATTTTTTCTGTAATCATGGCGGTGTATTGATCGTGCGGTTTTTCTCAAGCGGAGCAGGCTTTGCCGCTTCCGGCTGCACGGACTGCTCCGCTTGAAAGGGAAGACGGCTCCGGTCATTACTCAGCTTCGGCGGTTCCTCGATTACCTGCCACTCTTTGCCGGAGTGTAGTACGATCGGCTCCGGCGAGGAGTGCCGGGCATCAAACAGGGAGCACGAACAGATGAGCAACAGGCCGATTACCAGTGATATGTGAATAATATTTTTCATAACAAAACTCCTATAACTTGCCATCTTTCGTTCCTCGTTCCTCACTCCTCACTCCTAACCAATCACCCCTCACCAGCCAATGCCATATCCTCAACCACATACCTGCCGCAGATGAAACAGAACACTCCGGCCAGCACCATGGCAGCGGGGGTGATCAGAAGTGCGCTACGCAGCCCCCACTGGTCGGACAGCCAGCCAAGGATGGAGGGTGACACGGCGTCGCCTAGGGCATGGATGAAGAAGATATTGACTGCAAAGGCCATGGCACGCACCGCCGGGTTGGAAACGTTGATGATGACGGTATTGAGCGGCCCGGTGTTGAGAAAGAGGAAAAATTCGGCGATAAATATTGCCGCCATGCAGCCGGTCAGGCCGGGAGCAAGAATGGCCCAGACGGCAAACGGGGCACCGAGCAGAAATCCCCAGCCGGAGAGCAGCAGATACCCTTTGCCGTTCTTCTGCTGCCAGCGGTCGCCGAGCCAGCCGCCGGCCAGTGTGCCCAGAATCCCCGCCAGCACCGTGGTCGCACCGAACAGGGTGTTGCCCCGCGCCACGTCAAGCGAATGGACGCGGTTGAGGAACGACGGCAGCCACTGGGCAAGCCCCCCGATGGCAAAGGTCATCGCCGCCATGGCAAGGGTATTGAACACAAAGGAGCGATTGCGGAACAGGGCGGCGTACCCTGAGGAAGCTTTTCCTTGCGGAGCGGCATCGCCGCCCCGCGGCGGGGTGCGCAGCAGCGCGATGGGAACCGCCAGCAGCACCCCCGGCAGGCCGACCAGAAGAAACGCGGCATGCCAGCCGTACCGCTGTCCCAGCATCCCGCCCAGCAGATACCCCAGCGCGCTGCCGACCGGAATGGCAACGTAGAACCAGGAAAGAATTTTCCCCCGCCGCTCCTTCGGGAAGTAGTCGGCGACCAGTCCAGGCGAAACCGTGCCGAAACTGGCCTCACCCACCCCGACGGTGGCGCGGGCAGCCAGCAGCGTCCGGTAGCCGGGAGCAAAACCGGCCAGGGTCGTGGCCAGACTCCAGACGATCAGGCCGCCGGAGGCAAGCCTGGTCCGGCTCCAGTGGTCGCCGAGCCAGCCGAACAGCGGAGCAAAGAGCAGGTAGCTGAGCATGAAGGCACTGCCGAGAAACCCCAGCGCCGTATCGGACAGATGCAGATCGGTCTTGATCAGCGGAAACACCGCGAAGAGCACCTGCCGGTCGATGTAGTTCAGCATGTTCACCGCCAGGAGAAGCCCGAGCGCGTAGCGGCGGTAGGGTAGTGAAATCGGTTCGGCGGTCATAGGATGTATTCTCGTTTGTATAATGAATCCCCTCTCCCTGAGGGAGAGGGCTAGGGTGAGGGGGAAGTGTATGTAAACAGGGCACCACGCCCCCCTCATCCGGCCTTCGGCCACCTTCTCCCTCAGGGAGAAGGAACAATGCACATCTAAAGTTTTTCCACCGCCAAACGCACCGTCTCAACAATTTCCGCCGGTTCCTCCATGCGAAAGAGTAGCGGTTCCCCGAACGTGACCGTCACCCTCCCCCGCTTGGGAAAACGTGCGTCGTGCGGCAGCACTTGATCGGTCCCGCAGATTTTTATCGGCACAACCGGAATGCCCACCTCCCTGACCATGATGCCGAGCCCCTGGTGAAACGGGAGCATCCGGCCGTCCCTTGAATGTTCCCCTTCCGGGAAGATCAGGATGCTGCAGCCGGAATCGGCGAGGCGCCCCATGTAGGCGAGGGAACCGTTGAAGCCCTGCGACTGGGGCAGCGGAAAGAGGTTGAACAGCACCGAAGCATACTCGTAGCTGAGGCGCCTCCAGATACGGTCAAAGCCGTGGTAGTCGCCGAAGAAGAATTCCTCCCAGGCGGCGGTGGCGGTTCTGGAGCGGATCGCGCGCGGCAGGGCGAACATGACGGCAAGGTGATCCAGATAGGAGAGATGGTTGGCCACGAAGAACACCGGCCCGGACAGTTTTTTCAGTTCTCCGAGCCCCTGCACATCAAGCGTAACAAAGCTGCGGAACAGTGGGCCGTGAAACAAGGTGTCCCACACCAGCCGCACTCCCCTGAAAAACGGAGCGGTGGTCCAGAAGCGGAAATGGTCATGACTGACCGGTTTTTCCCGTTTGGCAACCATGCTGCGCAGATCTGAAACCTTTGTCTCCGGCCCGATCTGCGAATCCTCGATATCCAGCCGGTATTCCTGCTCCAGGAAACTGACCAGTTCGACCCGGTCGATGGAGGTCAGCCCCAGCTCAGCCACCAGCAGCGAATCCTCACGGATCCTGGCGACGGCGGTGCCGGTTATCCGGGCGATCAGGTTGAGCAGCAGATCCCGGCTGCCCGCCGCATCACCTCCCGCCACCCCCTGTGCAACGGTCTCCTTGACCGCAAACTTTTTGATCTTGAGTGTCGTGGTTTTGGGAAATTCCGGCTCATTCCAAAGCGTGAAGCCGGTAATCTGCTGCAGCGCATCCAGACCCTTGTTTGCCCGGGAAATGATATCTTCAGGAGCGGCGCCGCTACCGTCCAGGATCAGCACGGCATGCACCTCTTCGGACCCTCCCTTTTCGAGGCCGATCACACAGGATTCTTTCACTCCGCCAATCCTGTTCAGGACCGCTTCCAGTTCGTCCGGAAAAACGTTGACCCCCGAAGCGGTGACGATCATCTCCTTCTGCCTCCCTTTGATCGTCACCCAGCCATCCGGGGCTATCTCCCCGAAATCGCCGGTCCGGAACCAGCCGTCTTCGGTAAAGGCGGCAGCGGTTGCCTGTTCGTTCCCGTAGTAGCCCGGAAAGACGTTGTCGCCGCGCACCACGATCTCTTTTTCCACGATCTTCAGCTGGACACCCGGAAGCGGCGGCCCGACAGAGCCTGCCACCTGACGTTCCATGGTGTTGACGCAGAGGACGGGCGAGGTTTCGGTGAGTCCGTACCCCTCCAGAACCGTAAAGCCCATGCTGTCCCAGAAGTTGAACAGCTCCGTGCCCAGGGGCGCGCCGCCCGAGACGAAGACGGTGAAGCTGCGCCCGAACTTTTTCTGCACCGGAAAGAACAGCAGCCGGCGCACACCCTTCGGAAGCCGTGCCGCGAACTGAAGCAGCACCCGGAAAGGCGCAGAGAGGTGTTTCTCTTCCAGCTCCCGTTCAACCGTTGTCTTGAGCAACTGCATGAGGCGCGGCACGGACATGATGACGCAAATGTCTTCCTCGCCCAACGCGGCCATGATCGCGGACGGCTTGAGGGTGCGCAGATACACGACCGCTGCGCCGCGGTAAAGCGGGGTAAAAAAGCCCCCCATCTGCTCAAAGGTGTGTGACAGCGGCAGCAGGGAGAGGAAATTAAACCGGCCGGTGATAACCGGTATCTGTTGATTGATCTGGACCAAATTGGCGACCAGGTTTTTATGGGTCAGGATGACCCCTTTCGGATTGCCGGTGGTACCGGATGTGTAGATAAGCTGCGCCGTATCTTCGGGTAAGGCAGATGCAAGAGAACTGACCTGTTCGATATCTTCGAGCAGGTAGCGGAGGTCTTCCAGCAGTATCGACGCAGCAGACGTTATCCGCTCCGGCTTGAACCGGCTCTGCAGGACGACGCTGGCCTTCGTGAGGGCACGGATGGATTCGGCGCGCGCCAGGGCGGACATGAAATCAACCGGAACGGCAACGGCACCACGGAGGATGATCCCCCAATAGGCCACTCCCCACCAGGAAGAGTTTGGCCCCCAGATCAGGACCTTGTCCCCCGCCCCTACGCCGCGCTGTGCCAGAAGATTCGCCATCTTCAGGGCGCGGTCATGCAGCTCCCGGTAGGAAACCACGTACCGTCGTACACCGGTCCGGTCCACAAAGGCGGTTTTGTCACCCCGTGCTGCAAAGGTACTGAAAAGGTCGAGTAAAGTCTTCATGGAGTCACCTTCAGTCAGCGGCAATATGTTCCGGATTCTCATAAAAAACCCCCGTCATATCCGGCTGGGTGGACATGACGGGGGCGGTATCAAAATGACAGTATCGGGCTATCTGTTATCGGCCGCGGCCCCGGTCATCGTCTTTATCCCTACCCTGACCTCGATCCCGGCCGGAATCCGGCGCTTCACCTCTGTCCTGCTGCTTATGCTCCTGCCCCTGCACCCGCGGCGCCTGCTGTTCACGCTGCGGTCCCTGTCCGCGGACTTCCGGTCCACGCTGTTGGGGAGCCGGTTGGCCTGGTGTTATCCGGTGAGCATTGTCCCCGCCACGCTGCGGCGGCTGTGAACGCATGTCAGCCGGGGCACCCTGCTGGCGGGGTGCCGGGTGCTGGGGGGCAATCTGCCGGGGGCTTGCGCCCGGTTGCACTTCCGGCCTTCCCCGCTGGGCAGAGGGAGGATTTCTTTGCTGCTGTAAATGCTGGCGTACCGCCTTGTCGCGCGGCTGATAGTGATAACTCTGGCTGCGTACCGTATGCTGCTGCTCTATCTGGCGGGGATACCTGTCCCCTGAATACTGACGCTGGTAGGTTGGGCGCGGCGCACGTGCCGGAACTGCAGAGCGGTTCCACCGGTCCCACCCGCCACGACGCTGCTGCCATTCATGTCCCCAGTGCTGCCCCCAGCGTGGCGGCGCATTCGACTGCCACCCGCGAAAATACACCGGCGGCTGACGATAGTAGCGCACCGGGATGCGCAGAACGTAGAGCGGGACTGCATAAGGCTCCACAAATCCCCAGGGACCGTTGTACCAGGAGCTGGCGTACCAGTTATCGTCCTGATAGACCCAGTACATGCCGTCGTAAAAGAAATAATTCCCATTCACCTGCGGCGCATAGTAGACCGGATAGCCCGGTACCGGAGCCAGCTCCGGGAACACCGGCAGGTTGATGCCGATACTCAGGTTGGGCAGTCCGATGCCGATGCTCACCTGTGCCTTGGCATAGGTCACCGGGCACAACAAAATCATCAGTACAAACAGTCCGTAACGTAGCTTTTTCATGTTGCCCTCCAACGGTGTAAACATATTTTGTAGTGCAACTGTACCAGACTTTCAGGTATCTCGCTGGAACAGTCCCCCCTAGCGGCCATGCCCGCCATGCTTGTCATGTCCGTTTCCACGGCCACGGTCCTCGTGATGCTTCTCTTTTTTGTGTTTTTTGCCATGATGCTTTTTTTCCATATACACGCGGCGATCCCGTTCAACATAGTACGGACGGCCTGCGTCGTTATGGACATACACGTTCGGCGGCGCCGGTTGGTAGTCGCTGATGCTGAAACTCAGATTGGGGGTGCCGACCTGCACCGAAACTGCGGCGTTGGACTCATTGAGGCTGAAGGAAATGGTAACAACTGTCAGAACCAGCAGGGAAATAAGAATTTTTGTTCGCATAACTGCTCCTTTGTGTTCGTGAACTGCTGCAACAGTGATCAGTTAAAAAAGAAGCGCAGTCCGACGGTGGTGGAAAAGCTTGATGGATCGAACGTGCCCCAGTTGTCGCCAGTCTGGCGGTCGGTTATGTCGGCATCAGGAGCAATAACGCCCCTCACTTCAGCGGTCAGCGCCAGGTTTCGTTGCAGGAAGTAATCGAAACCACCGCTCACATGCCCCCCGATTTTTGAGTCTACGTCGTAGAGGTATCCGTCCTTTGCATCAAAGTCGTTGGCAAGGATGTCAACTCCCACCCCGAGATAAGGAACCAGCTGGCGCTGCTGAAGCGCGAAGCGGTACTGGCCGCCGAATGAAAAATTGGTAGTCCCGAAATCGCCCCTCGCGGAGCCAAAGTTGGCTTGCGTCACTTCAAACTCTACGGCAAAGTGATCATCAAGACCTACAATCAGCCCCCCACCGGCAACAAAGCCGGAATCGGTACTGTTGTCATAAAATTCCGCCTTGTTGTCAGCAGGATTCAAGAAACCCACCCTACCGCTTACGCCGACTCTTCCCTTGATACTGTCCGCCATGGCGGTACCTGCCGTCATGGACACGGTTGTTGCCAGGCATGCTAACACGATGAGCTTTTTCATTGGTGAGACTCCCGATCTGATTGATTTTTCTCTATTCTATTTGCTGATTACTACTGATCTCCCGCTATTCCCTTCTCCCTGAGGGAGAAGGTGGCCGAAGGCCGGATGAGGGGGCAACAGTGCCATGTAGATCAAGTTTTCCCCTCACCCTAGCCCTCCCTCAGGGAGAGGGGATTGTTTTGCCGCCATAGCAGGAGATTAATTCTACATATCCTGCTAAATTCGAAAGAACCGTTACCTTACGGGGCGGTAACCGTAGTGGCATCGAGAATGACCGCCGTCTGCGCCAGCAGTCGGCCGTTGATCGAGGCGAGGTTACCAAAGGTGATCGACGTCTGGCCCAACACGATGCCCTCAAAGTGCGTACCGGCTCCAATGGTCACCGCATCGGCAACCTGCCAGTAGACGTTTTTGGCCAGGGCACCACCGGTCAGGATAACGTTCTTGGCAGCGGCCATGTCGAGTGTCCCCGTAATCTGGAAGATCCAGACATCTGTTGCGCTGCCGTTAAGGGTGAGATCCGTCGGGATGTTAACTGAGCTGCCCCATACGTAGACACCGGGGGTAAGAGTTAATGAGGTCAGTGTTCCGGCACCCACGTTGGTAGTTGCGGCAGATGTGGCTGTCCGGCCGGCTGCATCGGTGTACGCAGTTCCCATGTTGGCTACCGCCGTGGTCAGGTCAACGGAGGTAGTCCCGCCCACATTGTCGGCTGCGAATAATTTTCCCGGTGCGGCAACTTGAGCAGAGGTAAACGAGGAATCAATGCTTTCAGGGATCAATGACCAACCGGTCAGGAATCCACGTGCGGCCGGACTCAAGCCGATATTGCCGGTCACAACCGAGGCGGGTACGGTTGATACGCCTGTTTTTGCCAGAATCGCATAATTTCCGGCGGCGCCAAGTGATACCGTGGTTGCGCCCGAACCTGAACCGTCGCTCCCCCCGCCGCATCCTGCCACGAACACAGCCAGAAACAGTGCCGACATGACGAATGCCATAAACCCCAAACTTTTCTCGATTTTATTACGCATGATGTTATCTCCTCTTTTGAATTAGTGGCCGTGATGGCCTGACTGCACAGGAGGATTACATCTATCGTGCCAAGGGGGAACGGCATCTTTTATGCTGGTAACCAGCTGATTACAAAGGACAATAACCGCGCACCGTGCAAGAACGAGAAGAAAACCGTTATGAAAAACCGTCGTATTTACATAATCCGTCACATGTAGCGGATTGTATACATAGATACACCAACGCCCCACCGGATCATTCCGGAAGGGCGTTGGCGTTCATGCTTTATGTAGCAGTGTTACGGGGCGGTAATGGCGGTTGCGTTCAAGGTAACCGCTGTCTGTGCCAATGCCCTCCCGTTCATGACGGCGCCGGTATTCAGTGAAATCAGCGTCTGGCTCAAGATTATTCCCTTGAAGTCAGCTGCCGTTCCAAGTGTTGCCTGACCGGACACCTGCCAGAAGATGTTCTTGGCCTGGGCACCGCCAGCCAGGGTGATAATGGCACTGTTATCCACCGTGAGATCTTGTGCTACCTGGAAGATCCAGACATCATTTGCGCCGCCCGAGATGGTAACACCGGCACTCGTGATCAAGACTCCGGTACCCCATTTGTAGAGCCCGGGAACGAGTGTCTGCCCGCTGATGTCTCCGGCGCCCAGTTCGGTAAAATCAGGTGTGGTTCTACCGGCAGCATCGTTGAATGCGATGATCATATCGCCAACCGCCGTGGTCATATACGCTGGTGTCGGAGGAGTATAGTCGGATGCATATATGTTTCCGGTCACCAGTGACGATTTTGAAAAAGTATTTGTGGAATCAGCAATCAAGCCAAAGCCCGTAATGAAACTTGCGGCGGCAGGACTCAGTCCGATATCACCGACAACCGCGGTGGTACCTGTTGTTGAGACTCCCGAATTTGCCAGGATCACGAAATTCCCGGCAGTGCCAAGATTAACCGGCATGAGACCTGTAGCAACGTGAACCGTCACGGTATATGCCGCTGATGAATTGTCATTGGCGGTTACCGTGTAGATCACCGGCAACGTGAAGTCATTCACCGTTATACCGCTCGTCTGCTGCACAACCGGAGCCGTGCCTACCGATACGGTGTTACCGGTGATAATGAGTTCCGCAACCAGTTTCGTTACGTCGGTCCCTTTCGGCAAGGTTATCTCGATGGTCTTCAAGTTTTCATCGATCGTCCCGGCAACTCCGTTAATCGAATACGCGGTAACCGCCTTGGCAGAGTTGGAAGCCACGGTTACGGTGACCGTATATACCGCCGTTGTGTTGTCGGCCGCCGTTACCGTATATGCCGCCGGATTTGTGAAATTATTCGGCGTTGTTCCGCTCGTCTGGACAGCAGTACCGACCGTTACCGTTGACCCGGTGGTCGTGAACTTCGCCGTCAAGGCAGTTACCGGGGTCCCGAACGGCAGGGTCACCGCAATGGTTTTGGCTGCTTCATGTACTGTTCCGGCAAACTCGGTAAAACCGTTAAATGAGTAGGCAGTGATAGCCTTGGCGGGGCTCGGGGCGATGGTTACCGGGGGCTGGTTATCACTGCTTCCACAGCCGGTCACAAACGTGGCGAGCAGCAAAACAAGAAACCACATCTTTGCAAATCCTCTGAACTTGATCATGTGTTGTCCACTCCTTGGGGACTGTTGAAACGGTGGTGCTGATTGGGGTACAAACCTGATGACAGGAGTGGTTCAACTATCGCGCCAAGGAGAAAGGCAGACAGCAACATCGGCAACATATTGATTTCAGAGGATATTAATGAAAACAAAGAACGTTTACGGAGTTGTATCCGTCACGAAAGTCCGTCACATGCAACCAAACTGTCACATATGACGGGTACGAGAAGAAGCCCGGGCCGGTAATCGGCTGCGGGCTTCTTCTGTGTTACTCACGATGGTGAGCTGTTCCGGTTACTCTTCGATAACCTCGATAACAACCCTCATATTGGCGAGAGCTGCATCAGACAGTTTGTCCGAAGGATTCGCTTCATACTTGGCAGGATTTGCCTTGCCGTATCCGACAGTAGTAAGCCTGCTGGCGTCAATGCCGCCGGTTGTGACCAGATACTCCTTGACCGCTTCGGCTCTCCGCTCGCTCAGATCCTGATTGTATTCTTCCGTGCCTGAAGCCGAGGTATACCCGGCAATACGGATTTTCATGTCAGGGCTGTCTTTCAAAGCCTTGGCGTTATTGTTCAGGATAGTCTTGCCGTTTTCACTGACAACAACGCTGTTGAAGTCGAAGTGTGAATTATCAAGCGTGGCGAGCACGCCCACAACCTTGGGTGTTGCATAGGCGTTAAAGCCCCACACGTAATCACGTCCCAGCGCATTGCCGGCCAGATCCCTGGTTCCGGTAGTAACCGTGGCGGTATATGGCTTCCCTTTTTCCAGATCACGGGCCGGGGTAAAGGTTGCTGTTGCGGCAGTGGCTGTCAGCTTGCCTGCAACAGGCGTTGTGCCCTGCTTGACGACAAAGGTTGCCGAGTTGATCGTGGCCGGATCCATGTTCTCACTGAAAGCGACGTTGACTTTCTGCTTGACCGGTGCAGCCGTGTCACCCTTGGCAGGTGACGTAAATGTTACGGTCGGGGCAACCGTATCAGATGCCTGACCAGCGGTGAACTGCCACTCATAACCGTTTGCCAGTGAATTTCCAGCAAGGTCTTTGGCTCCGGTGGTAACCGTAGCAGTATAAACCTTACCCTTTTCAAGCTCACGTGACGGGGCAAAGGTCGTTGTTGTTTCCGTGGAAGTTACCTTGCCCGACACGGGCGCAGTTCCCTGCTTCAGGGTAAAGGTATCACCATTGAGCGTAGACTGATCCATCTCCTCACTGAAGGCAACGCTGGCTTTCTGATTGACGCGTACATCGGTGTATCCCTTGACAGGTGTGGCGAACAGAACGGTCGGAGCAGTTGTGTCAGCAACTTCCGCGAGCGGGGCCACCGTTTTCCTCACCCCTCCGAAATTGAAGGTCAGACCGACCGCGTATTCCAGGTTGTTTTTCGCGGTATCCTGGACAAGAATTGCGTGACGCACGTCAGCCCGCAGGGCAACGTCAGGAGCAACGAAGTACTTGAGACCGGCGCCGTAATTAACCTGTCCCACGTAGTAGGTCGCGCTCATGCTGGGGGTATTGGGGACTTTGTAATGGGTGACGCCGCCGCCGACTTCAACGAACGGCACAAGATTTTTCTCCGGCATGAAGTGATACAGGATGTCAACACCGTATTTGTAGAGGTCTGTCTCTTTCGAGCTGGCCGAGCCTTTAAAGAGTTTCGTTTCGGTGAGGCTGTAGCCGAACATTGCCTCCGCTCCAATATGTTCCGTGAAGTTGTAGCCGGCGCGCAGGCCGAACATCGGGCGGCTTTCAAACGGTAACACCTTGTCATTCGCATAGCCGCCGACAAATGGCGACAGGGTTACTGCCCCTTGCCGGTTCTCGGCAAATCCAGGGGTTGCAAGGGTAACCAGCAATAGTGCCGGCAGTATTTTATTCAAAACTTTTTTCATTTTAGTGCCTCCAGTACTTTGTCATTCGTGACCACGTTAAGACGCGGGTTAATCTGTTATGTTGTATGATTCAGGGGATATTCCCGCAGAGCGGGAATATCCTTCATCTCCTGAATACCCGTTTATTGAGGCACGGTAATAGTGGTTGGAATTCCTGCAACGGTGTTGGTTAAAGTAAGCAGGCCACCCGACAGATCGGCACCCGACAATACTCTGCCCATTACCGTTGAAGTGCTGTTGACAGTGACAGTCGAACCGGCCAGGATATTTCCGTTCCAGATTGTTCCCGCCCCGATGGTTGCGGATGCCTGGGTCACAAACCAGACGTTTCTGGCCAGGGCACCGCCTACGAGTCTAATCTCGGTCGGATTGGTAAGAATGCCATAGTCGGTTAATGAGCTGCCGACCTTAAAAATCCAGACATCTGTTGCGCTGCCGTTGAGGATGGCAAGATTACCAGCCGACAAGATCAGGGTAGTACCCTCTTCATAGATGCCGGGGGCAATGGTTTTTCCGCCGCTGGCAAGTGGAGCACCAAGCTCACCACCGAGGTAACCGACAGGCTGAGTATTAGCCTTGTTTTTGCCCTCTATCCAGGCAAGATTCAAGTCGTGTACTACAGAACTTGCAGTTCCGCCAGGAGGTGTATCGCCATCGGTAGCCCAGTAGATCGAACCATTCACGGTCATTCCGGTGGAACTTGCATAGACCTTGGACAAACAACTCTGGGCTGCGCCACCGGGGCCGCCTGTGGCATCCGTACATGAAGGAAGCGGGGATAACGCAATATCGCCGTTTACTTCGGTAACTCCCGACGAGGTCATTCCGGCGCGTGAGGCAATCCCGAACGTAGCGGCGCTTCTCAGGTTCAGGGCAAGAACCGGCGGATTAGAAGGTGTTGCAGTAACAGTCAAAACAACAACTGGTGAGGTTTTGCCGCCGTAAGCGGCAGTGATGTCAGATGTGCCGACGGCATCGCCGGTAGCAATACCGGTGACGGTTGAGGCCACAAATGATGCAACATTGGAACTGGCTGAATTCCAGACGGTGCCTGGATCGGTAGTCACGTCAAGCGGTGTGGAGCCGTCGCTGAATATGGCTAGCGCCTTGAATGTCTGGGTTGCGCCAAGCACTATCGTTGCTGGTGAAGGTGTCACAACGATCGACACGACTGCAGCAGAAGTTACGGTCAAAGTTGCTTTTGCGGACTTGATGACACCTGCCGGGTTGGTGTACGTGGCAGTAATGTTCGATGTGCTGCCTTCTGCATTGCCGGTAGCAACGCCGGTATGCAGTCCGATTACGGCAATTGACTTGCCGCCGATTGCATCAGGGGCAGACCAGTCAGAGGCAATGGTTCTGTCGTAGCTGGTTCCATCGCTGAATGTCTCAATCGCCGTAAACAGCTGGGTACCTTTAACCGGGATCGATATCAGAGAAGGCGCCAATCCGGACGGCCTTACTTCAAATGTGGTCATGACTGCATCGTTAACAGTCAAAGGTGCTGTATCGGTTTTGATAACACCTG
>MGZJ01000083.1:26618-38905 GCA_001802645.1 Geobacteraceae bacterium GWC2_53_11
TGGTGTAAGAGGCGGTGATGACAACCGGCACAACATTGGCAATTGCTCCGGTAGCGTGACCGTTTATCATGTCCCAGGAAACGCCGGCAGTGCTTGCAGACCAGAGGGAGTCGGCTGTCCTGTCGTAGCTTGACCCATCGCTGAAGGTCTCAATAGCCGTATATTGCTGGGTACCTGAAACCGGTATTGAAACAAGTGGGGACGGCGACACTCCTGACGGCTTGATTTTGAACGAAGTCGATGTTGCAGCGTTCACGGTCAAGGTCGCTGTTTTGCTCATGGTCACACCGGCAATGTTGGTGTAAGAGGCGGTGATGACGACCGGTACGTTACTGGCAATGGCGCCGGTGGCAAGACCTTTGGTAGCATTCCAGGAAACACCGGCAGTACCAGCCGACCAGAGGGAGGCCGCTGTTCTGTCAAAGCTCGATCCATCACTGAATGTCTCAACCGCCGTATATTGCAGGGTACCGGTCACCGGTATTGAAATCAGCGGGGACACTCCTGACGGAATGACTTCGAATTTTTTCGAGGTTGCTGCATTTACGGTCAAGGTCGCTGTCACGGTCTTGCCAAGGTATTTGGCCGTAATGGTTGATTGGCCAATAGCCTTAGCGGTAGCCAAACCTTTGGTCGGCATTGCTGAAGATACTTCAGCAACATCCGCTCCTGCGACAACATTTGTAGCAGTCCAGTCGGATGCCGCTGTGACATCGCTGGATGAGCCGTTACCGTATATTGCTGTCAGCGTATATTGCTGGGTACCGCTAACCGGCACTGTGGCTTGCGAAGGTGTTACTACTACGGATACCAGAGCGCCGGAGTTTACTTCTGTTCCATTGCTGGCACACCCGGTCACAAAAGTGACGAGCAGCAATACCAAAAACCACATCTTTGAAAATCCCTTGTATTTGTTCATATGCGTCCCCTCCTCGAGGACTTTTCAACGGTGAAACCGGTTTAGTGACAATCCATAACGTGTTCTTCGTTCTCTAACACAGCCGTTTACCTGTAAATCCAGCTTTCAGCGCCATCATTTTTTTCATACAACCTCCTTTCGCAACACTCCTCATCACGTTTATTTTCCCATCTCCTGCCGTAACTCTCTTCAACATCGATTAAACGCACTCATTTTGATTTGATGACCAGGATCATGACCGTAGTAAGGCAATTAGCCCGCCAACAATTCAAAAACATTTTAACGGCCATTAAACTGTGTAATTACAGTGTATTTGATCAACAGGAAGGTTACCGTGACAAGAGAAAAGGAAATGACTGGCCTCAACATATGGTGGAACCTCAGCATACTGAGGGGCACTCTTGAGGTGGCAGCGACAGCGGCTAGGACATTATAAATTAGTTCATTGGGCGGAATGCTGTTATAGTTAACATTGTGAAAAAACGAACAAAGTTGCTAACAGGCGAAATCTGACCTGGGTTGAACGTCCCCCCCAAGACTCGCCAACACGTCAAAGAAGCTCCCCCGCTCCGCCGTCGCATCGGCGTATTCAGCCGGTCATACTGGAGTTCCCGGAGCGTTTTCCGTGGCATATAACGGAAAAGCGCAACACCGCTTTGTCAGTCCGGACCCGCTCCACGTTTGATTGTTTAAAAATCCGGTACAACAAATGAGTTATCAATGGGAATCGCCAGAGAGAAACGCCCGAAAACAGCCGCTTCGAAGCAGCACCCGCCACTGACGGGGGATTCACCTGCCAATCCCGGCCTCGAACTTAACGCCTACCAGATCGAGATGGAGGTGCAGAATTCCGAGCTGCGCCGGATACAGGAAAAACTCGAAACCCAGCAGATTGAACTGGAACTGCAAAATGACGAGTTGCGCCTGGCGCAGGAAGAGCTTGAGCTGTCGCGGAACAAGTACACCGAACTGTACGACTTTGCACCGGTCGGCTATTTCACCTTTGATGCGCGCGGAGTGATTCAGGAGGTAAACCTCACCGGCGCGCAGATGCTGGGCATCGTGCGGAAATCGCTGACCGGAGCATCTTTTACCGGATTTATTACCGATACCGCCGGGCGGGACTGCTTTTGCAGCCACCTTGAAGAAGTTTTACGACAGGACGGGATGACGCGCTGCGAGCTGATGCTCACCGGAAAAGGCGGTTCACTGATCCATGGCCAGCTTCAGAGCGTCAGGGTGGAAGCTCTCAATAACAAGAATGGGTTTATCCTTTCCTCGATTGTTGACGGCACGATTGCCAAAAAGCTGGAAGCGGAAATCCAGGATGCCCGGGAATATGCCGAAAGCATTGTCGAACCCGTGCACAAGCCGCTGGTCGTGTTGACTGCCGACTTGAAGATTCTCACCGCCAACCACAGCTTCTACGAGACCTTCGAAGTTACGCCCGAAGAAACCATCGGCAATTACATTTACGACCTCGGCAACCGGCAGTGGGACATCCCCAAACTGCGTGTGCTCATTGAGGACATCCTCCCCAATGACACGGTGTTCAACGGCTACGAAGTTGATCATTATTTCCAGGGCATAGGGCGCAGGATTATCCTGCTCAATGCCCGCCAGATTTTCCGGAAAGATATCGGCTCCCACATCATCCTCCTGGCCATGGAAGACATCACGGCGCGCAAGCAGTCGGAAGAGGCGCTGCTCAAGGAAGGAGCGCTGCAGAATGCAATTTTCAACAGCGCCAACTTCTCAAGTATCGCCACCGACGCCAAGGGGGTCATCCAGATTTTCAACGTCGGCGCGGAACGGATGCTGGGATACACAGCCAACGAAGTAACGAACAGGATCACGCCTGCCGACATTTCCGACCCTCAGGAAGTAATTGCACGCGCCGAGGCTTTAAGCGTCGAGCTCGACACGCCGATCACTCCCGGCTTCGAGGCGTTGGTTTTCAAAGCTTCGCGCGGCATCGAGGACATTTACGAGCTGACCTATATCCGCAAGGACGGCAGCCGCTTCCCGGCGGTCGTATCGGTCACGGCCCTGCGCGATGTGCATGATTCCATCATCGGCTACCTGTTGATCGGCACCGACAACACCGCGCGAAAACAGGCGGAAGAGGCGCTGCTCAAGGCGGGAGCGTTGCAGAGCGCCATTTTCAACAGCGCCAACTTTTCCAGTATCGCCACCGACGCCAAGGGGGTCATCCAGATCTTCAACGTCGGAGCGGAACGGATGCTGGGGTATGCTGCCACCGAAGTGATGAACAAGATCACCCCTGCCGAAATTTCCGATCCGCAGGAAGTCATCGCCCGGGCGGAAGAGCTGAGCATCGAACTGGGAACTCCTATCACACCAGGCTTTGAAGCATTGGTATTCAAGGCATCGCGCGGGATCGAGGACATCTACGAGCTGACCTACATCCGCAAGGACGGCAGCCGCTTCCCGGCAGTCGTGTCGGTCACCGCCCTGCGCGACGACCAGGACAGCATCATCGGCTTTCTGCTGATCGGCACCGACAATACGGCACGAAAGCAGGTCGAAGCAGAGCGGGTACGGCTGGAACAGGTGCTGCAGGACAAGAATATCGAACTGGAGCGCGCCACGCTCGTGGCGGAAAAAGCCAACCTTGCCAAATCCAATTTCCTTTCCAGCATGAGCCATGAGCTGCGTACCCCGCTCAGTGCGATCCTCGGCTTTGCCCAGCTCATGGAATCCGGCTCCCAGCAGCTGACCCCCTCCCAAAAGCGCAGTATCGACCAGATTCTCAAGGCGGGCTGGTACCTGCTGGAACTGATCAACGAAATCCTCGATCTCGCCGTCATCGAATCCGGCAAACTTTCCATGTCGCTGGAACCGGTCTCCCTGCCTGAAATCATGCACGAATGCGAGACCATGGTAGAACCGCAGGCCAAGAAACACGGCATCAGCGTGACCTTCATCCCCTTCGAAACACCCTGCTGTGTCAAAGCCGACCGGACGCGGGTAAAGCAGATTCTGATCAACCTTCTTTCCAACGCGATCAAATACAACCGTGAAGGGGGATCGGTCCTCGTACAGAGCGTCCTGAAAGAGCCGGGCTCCGTCCGGATCAGCGTCCGGGACACCGGTGAAGGCTTGACCCCGAAACAGCTCACCCAGCTTTTCCAGCCGTTCAACCGGCTCGGGCAGGAAGCGAGCGCAGAGCAGGGCACCGGCATCGGCCTGGTGGTATGCAAGCGGCTGGTTGAATGGATGGGGGGAGTTATCGGTGTGGAAAGTAAGGTTGGAGAAGGAAGTGTATTCTGGATCGAACTGAATCTGACCACCGAACAGGAGGAGACCGGTCACACAGCAGAACCGGCGTTTTCCGGCCTCACACACCCCCAGGATGCCGGACCGCAGTACACTCTGCTCTATGTCGAGGACAATCCGGCCAACCTGATGCTGGTCGAGGACATCATCGAGCGGCGCCCGGATATACGGCTGCTGAGTGCCCGGGACGGCAAAAGCGGCATCAAACTGGCGCGCACATCCCTGCCGGATGTCATCCTGATGGACATCCATCTGCCCGGTATAAGCGGCATCGAAGCGATGAAAATTCTGGCGGCTGACCACACGACAGCGGACATTCCGGTGGTTGCTCTCAGTGCCAATGCAATTCCGCGTGACATCGAAAAGGGTCTGGAAGCCGGATTCTTCCGCTACCTCACCAAACCGATCAACGTCAATGAGTTCATGGATACCCTGAACATGGCTCTAAACTATGCGAAAAGGGTGAGGGGTAAAGAGTGAGGGGTGAAGGGTGCCTTACTCCTTACTCCTTACTCCTTACTCCTTACTCCTTACTCCTTACTCCTTACTCCTTACTCCTTACTCCTCACTCAAAGGAAACCCATGATACTGACAGAATCGGACATCTTTAACGCCACCATCCTGATCGTCGACGACCAGGAATCCAATATCAGCTTGCTGGAAGAAGTACTGATGGAAGCCGGTTACACCTGCGTGACCTCGACCATGAATCCCCAGGAGGTCTGCGCGCTGCATGACAAAAACCGCTACGACCTTATCCTGCTTGATCTGCAGATGCCGGTCATGGATGGCTTTGAAGTTATGGAAGGGCTGAAGAATATCGAAACCGGCAGTTTCTTTCCGGTGCTGGTCATCACCGCCCAACCCGGCCACAAACTGCGGGCCCTGGAATCCGGCGCGAAAGATTTCATCAGCAAGCCGTTCGATCTGGTCGAAGTAAAGACACGCATCCGCAACATGCTCGAAGTGCGGCTGCTGTACAAAAAGATTGTTACCTACAGCAATGAGCTAGAGCTGACCGTGCAGGAGCGAACAGGCGACCTGGTCAAGGCGAATGTGCAGCTCACCCAGGAAATCGAGGAACGCAAGAAGGCCGAAGCATCGCTTCAAGGCACCTATGCGGAAATCAAATGTTTGAAGGAGCGGCTTGAGGAAGAGAATATCTATCTGCAGCAGGAGGTTGCCCGGGTTTGCAACTTCGGCGATATCGTCGGCCAGAGTTCTGTCCTGTCACGGGTGTTTTTGCAGGTCGAACAGGTAGCTCCCATGAACGCCACCGTCCTGCTCACCGGCGAGACCGGCACCGGCAAAGGGGTGGTGGCACGCGCCATCCACAGCAGCAGCACACGCAAGAATCGCCCCCTGATAACCGTTGACTGCACGACGCTGCCGGCGACTCTGGTGGAAAGCGAGCTCTTCGGGAGGGAACGGGGTGCGTACACCGGGTCCGACACCCGCCAGGTCGGCCGCTTCGAACTGGCCGACGGCGGCACCATCTTCCTCGACGAAATCGGCGAGATGCCGCTGGAGCTGCAATCAAAGCTGCTCCGCGTTATCCAGGATGGTGAATTCGAGCGCCTGGGGAGCCCCCGTACGATTAAAACCGATGTCAGGATAATCGCCGCCACCAACCGGAATCTGAGCGAGGAGGTTAAAAACGGCACCTTCCGTGAAGACCTGTTCTATCGGCTCAACGTGTTCCCCATCTCATTGCCGCCGCTCCGGCAAAGAAAAGAAGACATCCCGCTGCTGGTCAATCACTTTGTAACCAAATTCAACACAAAGATAGGCAAGAAGATCGAGACCATTTCGAAGGATACGATGAATGCTCTCCAGGAGTACCACTGGCCCGGCAACGTACGGGAACTGGAAAGCGTCGTCGAACGGGCGATCATCATCACCCAGGGGAACGCACTGCAGGTTCTGGACCGCTTTGACACCTTCCGGAAACCGGAAGAATCGGCAGACCAGGAGATCAAAGCCCTTGCCCTGCTGGAACATGACCACATCCTCCAGGTGCTCAAGAAGACCGGATGGCGCATCGAGGGTAAAAGCGGCGCCGCCATTCTCCTCGGCCTCAACGCCAGCACCCTGCGTGCCCGCATGCGCAAATACGGTATTGTCCGGCAGTAAATCTGTAAAGGTATTTGCCACAGCCAAAAGTAGGCGCTTCTAAGCGAGGCACAGAGACACAGAGAGAAACAATCAAAGAATTAACGAATATATTGAGTTAATCTGACATTGATTGAAAACAAAATTTCTGTGATTTCCTCTGTGACTCTGTGACTCTGTGGCAAACCAGCTGTTTTTTCAATCCTCCACATATGGCAGTAATGTCATACCTGACGGATTCCATTGACAGTTTCCCCACCACCCGGCAGACACAGTTCATATTTTTCCCATACAATCGGACAGTTGCAGCATCGTCGGGTGCACCTCCTCTCTGGCACACAAGTTGCGGATTATCTCTGCGCTAAACACGAGCTGTACCGTGCTGTCCTGCGTATCGAGCTATGATCAATTTACCGGGAGTCCTATGAATATTCCTGACACCATGCTGGTAATTGAAACTCTGGGTCTCTTCAGGCTTTCAGTTGCCGGAAAAACCGTTGTGACTGAGTGGCCTGACGAGTCATTGAAACTGCTGTTCTGCTCTCTGCTTTCGCCGCTTGACCTCTACTTCACCTGGGACCGGATCTGCCGCTCCACCTGGGATGTACCGGCGACAAATACCACCCGGCACCGGCTGGATGAGCATTTAATCCGCCCTCTCAACGCCCTGCTGATCAGGGAATTCGGCTTTACCCCGCTCGTAAGCGGTCCTGAGGGGGTCAGAGTCAATCATGACCGCATTCATGTGGATGCCATGGACTTTTACCGCACCGTGCTGGATGGTCTCAGACTGATGTCCATCGACGACCACCCTGCAGCTCTCGAAGCATTACACAGAGCAGGCCGGCTCTACACCGGCAATTATCTTCCGGGTTTTACCGGCAAAATTATCACCAACACCCGCACTGAACTTGAATCTCTCTACCGGACGGCAGTCCTGGACGCCGGGCCGATTGTGCGCACGTTCAGTTATGCCGGGTATGTGGCACACAAAGGCGGCTAAACCAAACCCATTCAGAAAAAGGAGAATAATGATCGACGGCATCCTGATCAGTTACTTTGCGCATGTAGATGAAGCCCGGAAAGCCCTCCGTGTCTTGGAGAAACAGGGCTTCAAACGCACAACCCTCCTGCACAAGGATGCGGATGAAACTATTCACAAAACCGACCTTTTTCTGCGTTTCCGCGCAATCAGGGCAGCCCTGGCAACCCTCCTGTCCGGAGCTTTCGGCATCATAACCGCACTGATCGTGCAGTGGCCGCCGTTGTTTCCGGACTGGAAACATTCAACAGCCCTGACACTGATCATCGCCTGTGCCGAAATCGGCGGACTGGCAGCCTTGCTGATACTGCGGCGCTCCCGGTATGGCGTTGAGCCGGACATAATCAGGGATCACACCCGCCGGCTTGTTACCGGAGAGTCCGTCCTGATTCTTCAGGCACCCATCGATTCCCTGCAGCGGCCGATGACGCTTCTGCGCGAATGCGGCGATCCTCCTCCCACACTGTTCATCATGCACCCGAAACGCGAATGGCCGGCGGAGGCGCGGCGGCCCGAGGTAAAACTTTCTCCGGAACAGATTATCGAGCACTCCCGTCGTCATGCCGGAGAACAGCAGGTGCACCGGGAGCCGGGCCATGCCGCCGGGCTGCTCAAACGCCTCACGCAGTCCCGTATCCGGGTTCGCCAGATCTGCGCGGACCTCGCCGCCGCAAGCCGTCTCGAACAAAGCGCGACACCGGCGGCAGACTGGATCCTGGATAACGAATATATTCTGGAAAGTACCGCCCGCGATGTCCTGCTGAACCTTCCGAAACGTTTTTACCGGCAGTTGCCGGTGCTGGCCTCCGGACCATACCGGGAGCTGCCCTGCATCTATGCCCTGGCAAAGGACCTCGTTTCCCATAATGAATTGCGCCTGCAGCGGGAAAACATCCTGGCGTTTATCGAAGCATATCAATCCGTACGGACGCTGACGATCAGGGAGATCTGGGCAATTCCCCAGATGCTGCGCATCGCGCTCATAGAAAATATTCAGAGCTTGGCCGTCACCGCCATGGCAGACCTGCGGGAACGCCAACTGGCAGAATTCTGGGCGAACCGCCTGATCGCCGCCAATCGCCGCGATTCCAATCAACTCTTTGCCATCCTGTCCGAACTCGCCAAAGCAGAACCGTCCCCCTCCCCCTATTTCGGCACCCAGCTCGTCGGCCTGCTCTATGACGAGGCTGCGGCGTTGACGCCGGTGCAGAACTGGCTTGAGCGCACCCTTACAGCCCCGCTTCACGAGCTCAATCTTCGGGAGCAAAACCGCCTGACGAGCGAGCAAATATCCTGCGGCAATGCCTTTACCAGCCTGCGCCAGCTCGCCCTGCTGGACTGGCGGGAGATGTTTGAACTGCTCAGCCGGGTCGAACTGCTCCTGCGCCACGACCCGGCCGGGATTTATGCCGGGATGGATTTTGCGACCCGTGACCGCTGCCGCAAAGCGATTGAAGAACTGGCCCGCGTAGCCGGCAGGAGCGAGGAAGAGGTCACGGAACTCGTTCTCAAACTGGCGCAGCAGACCGGCCATGACGCCGCGAGGGATGAACGGCGCAGTCACGTCGGCTCCTGGCTGACCGGGGAAGGACGGGCGGAACTGGCCCGGCAGCTCGCCTGCCGGGAAAAACCCCGCTATCGCACGATTGCCTGGATCTATCGGCACCACACCATTGTCTACCTTCTCGGCATTGGCGGTTTCACCGCTCTGTTCATGGGCCTGATAACGATGTTCGGCCATACGGGCCCGCCATCCGCCGCCAGAGCCGTCCTGCTGCTGCTTCTGCTCGTTCCGGTCAGCCAGATGGCAATCGAGACCGTCAACTACCTTGCCACACGCTTTCTCCCCCCCCGCCCCCTGCCCAAGATGGATTTTGAAAACACGGGAATACCGGACGCCTTCCGCACTCTGGTGGTCGTGCCGATGATGCTGACGAACGAGGAGACGGTACGGGCCGAAGTGGAGAAGCTGGAGATCCGCTACCTGGCCAACAGGGAGGCCAACCTTGTCTTCAGTCTCTTCACGGACTACACCGATGCCGCGTCGCTGTCGCTTGAGTGCGACCACCGGCTGCTCACCCTCGCAACTGACTGCCTGCAGGAACTCAACGTGCGTCATGGCGCCGGGCGTTTTTTCCTGCTCCATCGCGAGCGGAACTGGAGTGTATCGGAGCAGAAATTTATCGGCTGGGAACGCAAGCGGGGCAAGCTGGAGGAACTGAACCGCCTGATTGACGGCACCCGCCCTGAAGATGCCCCGTCTCTGGTCTATGTGGGCGATCCCCTGCAACTGGCCGATGTGCGCTTCATCATCACCCTGGACAGCGACACCCAGCTGCCCCACTCCACTGCCCGGCGCATGGTGGAAACCCTGGCACACCCCCTCAACCAGCCCCGCTTCGATGCTTCCGGCATGGTCATGCCCGGCACCTATACCATTATACAGCCACGGGTCAGTCCGACCCTGCCGAGTACCAGCGTTTCGGTCTTCAGCCGGCTGTTCGCCGATGCAATCGGCATAGACCCCTATACCCGGGCGGTTTCCGATGTGTATCAGGACATGAGCGGCGAAGGCTCCTATCACGGCAAAGGGATCTACGACGTGCGCGCCTTCAGCCGCGTGCTGTCGGGCCGCTTCCCGGAAGCGAGCATACTCAGCCATGACCTGATCGAAGGGGCGCACGTCCGGGTCGGCCTGGCCAGCGATATCGAGCTTTACGACGAATTCCCCCAGGGGTACCAAAGCTACAGCAGCCGGGCCCATCGCTGGATTCGCGGCGACTGGCAGATTGCCGGCTGGATCTTTCCCCGCGTCCCGCTCGCCTCGGGAGGGCGCGGCACAAACCCGCTCTCACTGCTGGGGCGCTGGAAAATCCTCGACAACCTGCGCCGCAGCCTGCTGCCCGCCACCAGCCTGGGATTGCTGATCGCCTCCTGGTCTGTCTCGCCGGAAGCAGGCGGGATAGCCGCGCTGGTAGTCGGGATGCAGCTGCTCTTTCACCCCCTGGCACAGCCATTCACCATGGCTACCACCCGCAGGGGGCTGCTCCATTTTTCTCCGGCCAAGCTGCTGCACGACCTGCTCAGGGCAACCACCGATGCGGCACTCCTGCCGCACCAGACAGCAGTAACGCTCGACGCCATCGCCCGTGTCTGGTACCGGCGCGTGGTTTCCGGCCGCAACCTGCTGGAATGGACTGCCCAGGCGACCCACTGGAGTGCCTCCCGCCGGCAACCGCTCTTCGTCGCAAGCCTGGCACTGGGAAGCATTTTCAGCGGCGCTGCCGGATGGATACTCTGGCACACCAGGCCGGCCAGCCTGCCGCAAGCCGCACCCTGGCTCCTGTTGTGGTTTTTTTCCCCGCTGCTCGGCTGGCTTCTGAACCTGCGCCCGGTCGAACTGCTCCCGGAGACCGTGCCGGAGAGGGACCGCCGCTTCCTCAGACAGGTGGCCCGGCGTACCTGGCGTTATTTTTCCGTTTTTGTCACGGCCGGCACCAACTGGCTGCCGCCCGACAATTTCCAGGTCGCCCACCAGAACGGCCTGGCCATGCGCACCAGCCCGACCAACATCGGCCTCTGGCTGACAAGCATCCTGGCAGCCCATGATTCCGGCTACCTGACGGTGAATCAGGTCATCGCAAAACTGACCGGTGCCATGGCATCCATCAAACGCCTTGAACAGCACGAGGGTCATCTGCTGAACTGGTACGATATCGGGACCCTTGCTCCGCTGGAACCCCGCTACGTTTCCACCGTTGACAGCGGCAACCTGCTGGGTGCCCTCTGGGCCCTGGAGCAGGGGCTTAAAGAGCTGCTGCAGGCACCTCTTCTGGCCAGTCCGGCTTTTACCGGCCTGGCTGACACCGCAGAGATACTGAAGCACGAAGTCCTTAAGGAACAGACTCCCGGTTTTTATCACCAGACTCTTGACCAGCTTCTGCGGAGCTGGCATACGCCCCCATCCCGCGTCATCGATCTCATCCTGCTGCAGCAAAGGATGCAGATCAATGTCGGCTCCATTATCTCCGCAGCCGCCACGCCGTGGGGCAGCGAACTTGAACAGCAGGTTTCGGCCTGGCAGCTGAACAGCAACACCTATTTATCCTGGATCGGAATCCTCGCGGAAAAAACCGATGAAGAACTTGCTCCGCTGGGAGACGCGACGCTGCTTGCCATCAGGCATGACCTGACCCTGGCGCCGTCACTCTCCAACCTGGCCCATGACCGGATCGGCTCGATTGCCCTGCTCCGGGAGTTCAGACAGAACGCCCCCGGAGAGAACACGCCCCTGACCGCATGGATCGACCGGGTGGAGGAGGCTTTTGCCACGTCCCGATGGCTGGCCGGAGAGACGGCAGCAGCGGCACAGCAATTGATCGACGACGTGCATGAGCTGTCCGGCGGCATGAACATGCGCTTCCTGTATGACTCAAAACGCAAGCTGTTTGCCATCGGCTTCAATGTTTCAACCGACGTCCTGGACGGTTCCAGCTACGATCTCCTCGCCAGCGAGGCACGGCTCGGCAGTTTCGTTGCCATTGCCCGGGGCGATGTCCCCATGGAACACTGGTTTTCCCTGGGGCGCCCCTATGGCGCAATCGGCCGCGAACGGGTGCTGCTCAGCTGGACCGGAACCATGTTCGAATACCTGATGCCGCTCCTGTTCCAGTCATCCTACGGCAACTCGCTGCTGGACAAGGCCGCCCGGGAGGCGGTAGCGGTGCAGATAGCCTATGGCCGCACCCAACGTGTGCCGTGGGGAATTTCCGAGTCCGCGTTTGCGGATCTCGACCGGAGCAAGACGTATCAGTACAAAGCCTTCGGCGTGCCGTCGCTCGGCCTGAAACGGGAGCAGGAAGAACAGCTGGTGGTCGCCCCCTATGCAACGCTGCTGGCACTGGCCGTGGCGCC
>MGZJ01000084.1:0-665 GCA_001802645.1 Geobacteraceae bacterium GWC2_53_11
TGCGGCGGAATCACCGGGACGGCTACAAGGCCGGAGCGCTGGCCCATGGCCTGACAACGGCACAGGGTGAGTTCATTGCCGTGTTCGACGCCGACTTCATCCCGCCCCCCGGCTTTCTGCACGCCACCATGCCGTGGCTCCGCGACAAAGAAGTCGGCATGGTTCAGACCCGCTGGAGCTTCTGCAACGCCGATCACTCCTGGTTTACCGGCATCCAGTCGCTGCTGCTCGGGCCGCATTTCAGCATCGAACACCGGGTGCGCTACCAGCAGAAACTGTTCTTCAACTTCAACGGCACCGCCGGAGTCTGGCGCCGGAGCGCCATCGAATCAGCGGGAGGCTGGCAGACGGACACGGTCACCGAAGATCTCGATCTGAGCTACCGCGCCCAGCTGGCCGGGTGGCGCTTTGTCTACCGTGAAGAGTGCCAGGTGCCGTCCGAACTGCCGGTCACCCTGGCGGCCCTGCGCAGCCAGCAGCAGCGCTGGGCCAAAGGATCGATCCAGACCGCCCGCAAGATCCTCCCCCGACTGCTTACGTCGCACGTGCCGCTGGCGGTCAAGATCGAGGCGGTGGCCCACCTGATGGCCAATATCTACTGGCTGCTCGGGATGATCGTCATGCTGACCCTCTATCCGGCGGTCACCTGGCGGGTCGGTATCGGC
>MGZJ01000084.1:684-11166 GCA_001802645.1 Geobacteraceae bacterium GWC2_53_11
TCATGAGCTATTTCCTGCTCTACACAGTGCGGAGCGGTTCGCGCAAGTTCGGTCACATCCTGCTGCTCCCGGCCCTGACCATCGGGCTGGCCCCCAGTATTTCCCTGTCAGTACTGAAGGGGCTGTTCCGTTCCGGCGGCGAGTTCGAACGGACGCCAAAATTCGGCGTGCAGGGGCGCGAGCGGATTCCGGGGCTGGCGTTCCTCTATCACCAGAAAAACCTTCCCTACATCGTCATGAACGCGCTGCTGTTCTTCTACTGCCTGCTGCCGCTCACCTTCGCCTGGCAGCGGGAAACCTGGTTTGCGCTGCCGCTGTTCCTGCTCTTTCCGTTCGGTTTTGCGCTGGTGGTGATCAAGGATATCGGTGAAACTGCCTGAGGAATTGCAAACGTGCGGAGTGTCGTGCGGGTAGGATTACCAGATTTTCTTACCGAATTACTGCTGCGGCAGGCGCAGATGCACGACCTGTCCCTTACGCCCCAGAGTCCCCAAAGACTTGCCAAGAAAGTTGATATTGACACCCGCAGCATTCCCCACGTCGATGACAAAAAACTCGCGGGCGGTGCGGCTCAATTTTTCACCCTTTTTCAAGGTGATCTGGAAGGGAGCTTTGCGGTCTTCGGTTATACTAAGCCAGGTGTCTTCCGTTGCTTCAACAAGCAGATTAAGGTGCGCAGTGTCCGGTGTTTGAGGTGCCTCTTTTGGAACGATCACTGCCGGCGCTGTGGTCGGGGGGACAGTGGGCAGAGCCTCCGGAAGCGGCTCTTTTACGGCGGGGGCTGGTGGGGGAACTGGCGCTGGAGCGACTCCCTTCGTTACGTCCTGTTGAACGATTCCCTGGGGCTCTTTCTTTGGCACAAAGGCATACATGATACAGACGGCAGCAATAATCGCCACGGCAGGAAGAATATACCGGAGGTAACTGCTAAAAGGTTTGCGCTCTAAAGCGGCCGACGCTTTGACGACATTGATTTCTTCCGGCACCTGTTTTTCATCCACATAGCGCTGATAATGGGCAAGGATGATTTCCGCATCAATACCGATAGTTTCCGCATAGATCCGAATGAATTTTTTTGTCGAAACAGGCGCCGGGAGGAGATGAAACTCGCCGTGCTCGATAGCATTCAGAATGGCAGAGTTGATCCTTGTCTTGAGGAAGATGTCCTCGGTCGTCAGCCCGCGCTCTTCCCTGATGGCTTTCAGATCAGGCAGATTCTTCAGAGGGACAGGCTTCACCACTTCAACAGTTTTATTATCTTCATTCATTTTCGTAAGTTCCAAAATACGTTTATGTGTAACTACTTAGCACCGCCTGCACAGGTAAGCAACCACAAAACCACTCGGCTGTCCACAAATAATTTGAAGTACACCAAAATCCACTCCGATTCGGCATTATCTGCGTTTTATTCCCATATCTTTCTTGACAGACGAAATGTAACGACCGAAAGCCTTATCCTTTTTTCGCTTTTCAAGATACGACAGATCATGAAACTCCGATTCGCTCCTGAGTTTGATAAAGTTCTGATAGTGACCCTGTTGGAGACGTCCTTCCTCAAGTGCACTCAAAACAGCACAGCCTGGTTCGTTAGAGTGAGAGCAATCACTGTATCTGCATTTCGTTGCCAACTCATAGATATCAGCAAAACTGCCGCCGATTCCTTCTTCAGCCCCTAAAAGGCCAAATTCACGCACTCCCGGGTTATCTATCAACATGGCACCGTTATCCAACCGTATCAGTTCGCGGCGCACCGTGGTGTGTCGTCCCTCGCCGGTGCCGCTTACCACGCTGGTCTCAAGTATATGACATCCACTCAGTTGGTTGATCAAGGTACTCTTGCCGACTCCTGACGAACCTAAAAGACAGTAGGTTTTTCCGGGTTGCAGCAGTTCGTGCACAGTGTCAACACCTTCGCCGGTGATATTACTCAGCACGATTACCTCTGTATGTATTCCGGCGCTTCTGATTTCATCCAACAGCTGCTGGAGTGTTTCAGGAGTGACCAGGTCGGTTTTTGTCAGTAAAATAACCGGCTGGACATGCCCGTTTCTCACCATCACCAGGTAACGCTCAAGCCTGTTGACGTTGAAGTCGAAATGACAGGACTGGACTATCAAGGCTACGTCAACATTAGCAGCAATCATCTGGTAGTCAATGACATCTCCCGCAGCCTTGCGACGAAGAAACGACTTTCTTGGCATGACGTCATGAATCATTCCGAACATGTCAGAGCTATCGTATTGAACAGATACCCAGTCGCCAACACAGGGGAAATCACCCGGTTGGTCAATCGTGTAGAGAAAACGACCGGCAAGCTTTGCACGAAACTCACCAGACTCGTCTATGACAAGAAGTTGATCACGATCCACAGCAACAACACGGGCAAGATGGCGCTCAGCCAGGCCCTTTTCATGTGCCTTCGCATCAAACCATTCGTCCCAGCCGAATTGCTGCAGTTTTTCAGAAACGGAGTTCATTCGAAATCCCTCAAGCTGTGTAAGGTTGTTTTTTCCCGCCTGCTCCCCACCATTGACCGAACAACCTGGCAAGCCCCCATGCTGTCACCGGCGCCACAAAAACCGCTGCCGTCACCAGGGGATTTTCGTGCCACTGCCCCAGGATAAAATACGGGATTTGCACCTGGTAGGTCAGAAACACCGCCCAGCAGAGGATCAACCCTGCCGGGCCTGCGCTGAACGGTAGAAACGCCGCAAGACAGAGCGCATACCAAGGTTGCAGGGTAGGCGTAAGCAGGAGCAGCGCCATAGCAGTAGCATAACAGGCGTTCAGTGTTTGACAAGCTTGCATAGTTGGAGACGCGGAGGAATTGCTGTTGCGGGCGAAACGGCGCAGAATCGCCGCCACGGTGAAAAGAAATGCAATTGACAGAATAAGGCGCGCTGCTGTCCCCGAGCCGGTCAGGCTGCGGAGAGAGGTGAAGGCAAAACCGGCGAACTCCCAGGTGCGGGCATACACATCCAGACTCGTGAACATGTTCGTCACATGCGGCAGGAACGGCACTATCAGCACTGCCAGCGATGCGGCAAACCCGGCAACGAACCAGCTCCGCCGCCCCTTTGGAACCAGCAGAAACAACAGCGGCGCCAGGACAAACGGGAGCAGCTTGACCAGGCCGGCAGAGGCTAGCAGGGCGCCGGAGAGCAGGAACGGCCACCGCTTGACAACAGTTCCCCCGCCCGCCACCAGCAGACAGAGCGCCCCCATCAGCATGGTCAAGCCCGCGCCATCCACATGCCCCGACCCGGCAATTTCCACTACCGGCAGCGGATTCCAGGCGTAGAGCACCGCCCGCCACACCGGCATTTCCAGCCGTTTGAGCAGCACAATCAGCAAGGCGCACAGACCCATATCTAGCAACACCAGCAGGGCTTTGAGGCCGGTGATCGTGTTGCCAAGCGCGGCCCCACCCGCAAATACTACCTGTGCCGCCGGGGGATAGATGGTGACATAGCGGGGATGGTTGATGCGGACATGGATGGCCGCCAGCTTTGGCAGCGGCGTTATGGAGGCGGGCGCTGCCGCGTAGGGATTGTTACCACTGAGCGTGGTGCTGCCGTCCCACAGGTAACGGTAGATGTCGTCGGACAATTGCGGCGGGGCAAAGAGGAACATCAAGCGCAGTAGCAGAGCCACGATGAGGATAACCAGCGGCGACCAGCTGACGCTACCCCGTTTACCGAGGCAGAACACACAGGCAAGAAGGATTGTCACTGCCGCCGTGACACCAACCAGCAGCGGCACGGCCAGACGCAACTCCGCTTGCCGTGCCAGAAGTACATAGAGCGAAAAAATGGCGAGAGCCAGGAGGGATGCCACAAGGGCGCGGTTTTTTTCAGGTGCATCAATGCGTGTCATGGATGTATCGCAGAGGATGTTGTGATGTGCTGACGGGGATAGTACCTGAAAAAGCAGTAGGTCAAAAGAAATAAGCCGAAAAATGGCTTTTTGGTCCACGAAAGACACGAAAAGACACGAAATTAAACCATTACAGCAAAACAGTAATTAACCAATCAGGTTAACACCGTAACGGTGTATCTCCTTCTGCTTTTGTTCGTGTATTTCGTGCTTTTCGTGGAAAACTGTTTTTCTAGAATAAGCCTAATTTTCAGAACTCCCTGAACACCGAAACCCCGCCGCCGTAATCCGGGCTGCCGTCACTGAACCCTTTGAATGCATACAGTTCGGTGTAGGCACGCTCAGAAAAACGCCACATCACCTTTGCGCGGGCTTCCAGCGGCGCCGACAGGCCGTCGAACAGGGCCGAGCCGAAACGGGCATATGCTGACGTAACAACCTGCTCGTTCCAGCCATAGGCAAGACCGGCATCGGCAGTCACAAAATTCCGTCCGCCGTTGGAATCATCAATAATTCCCTGAACGATATAGCGCCCTTCGGCAAACGTCTGCCAGTTGCCGATCCACTTGGAAACCGCAAGCCCCGCTCCCACGTCATACGCTCCGGTTCCAAATCCGTCACTTTCCGAAGCAGTGGGAAATTTCAGGTAAACCGTGGGACGTACGTGCGGCGATGTTTCACTGTCCCTCAGCACGGTAAAGCCGCTGGTAACCGTTATGTCCCCCAGGCCGTAGTCGCCGGAAAACATGCTGCCGCCTCCTCCGCTGCCGGAACCGCTGCCCATCATACTGCTGCTTCCACTGCCGGAACCGCTTCCAAACATGTTGCCGCGGGCCACGCTTTTAGCCGTACTTTCTGCTGTTGTGCCGAGCACGGCATGGCCGGTGTTTGACGTCCGCTGATACAGGAACGGCACGGTCACTTCAACGTCAAGCCGTTCCGTGGGGAACCAGTCCAGAATCAGAGGCGCCGTAGCATAGGTACTGGTTGACGAGGTGCCGAAAGAGCCGCTGGCTATTTCCAGACCCAATCCGAGTGCGTAATGAGGTGGTGGTGTTTCGGCATGCGACACGGATGCAACGGCAGTTATGCCACAGAGACACAGAGACACCGAGGAAATCACAGAAATTTTTGGAAGTTTGGCCAAAACCTGATTGGTTAAACCAATAATAATTCCTGATTTTTTGTAGTGGTTATCTCTGTGTCTCTGTGCCTCTGTGGCAAATAGTTTTTTAAAAATTACGATTGTGCGTTCCGAGAAAAGCGCTGTGCGCATGTAAGTATCCTTGTTGTACAAATTATCGTCCCATTCTGCCGTGGGATTGCTGGCGCATCCGGCCACCAGGACGATTGGTCATGCCGCCGTTGCCCATGCCCTTCCCTGCCCAGGCCGGACGGCCTGATTCGTTACGCAGGGAAACAGAGCTGTTTTGAGAGGTATCTGAAATCTTCTGAGCCAGGAAATAAACAACACCATCTTTCCCCTGTGCCTTTGAACCGCGAACGGCAACTTCATCTCCGGTTTTAATGGCAATGCCATGTTCAGCCCAGTAACGAGAGGGACCAAGAACCACAACCGTATGAGTTCCGTTGCTCTCAAGTTCGCACTGCGCATTTCGATGATCATCACCGGCGTGCAGCGCGACAACACGACCAGTCACTGTTGTCACAGTGTTGATGTCATAGCCGGTTTCCAGATTGAGGCCGCTCTGGTTATCGCTGTTTCCCCAGAACGCCTGCGCAGTGACCGGCAATAACAGCAACAGCAAGGCCAGCAGAGAAATGATATTTTTTGCACTTTTCATAGCGATTCTCCATCAGAGAGGGGGACGCGTCCGCCCCCCGCAGAAACATCAAATTACGGTGCTGCGGTTGCTGCCGGTGCCGTTGTGACGTTCAGACGGCTGCCATCCTGCAACCCATTGCCTTTACCTTGACGAGTGGTGCTGCCGTTTGCAGTGGTTCCGGTGGTCATGAAGGTACCGTCACGACGCTGTGAACCGGCTGGACGTGTTGCCCCGGCAGAGCCGCTCTGGGTACAAGTTCCGCTTTTCATTCCCTGCCCTTTGGACCCGCCGCCATTGCCGCCACGAGCCGAAGCCTCGCCTGCAAGAGCCATTGCGCAAAGTGCTGCCAACCCCATTACCATCATCTGTTTCGTTTTCATTTGTGTTACCTCCTCGTGTTTTTTACCTTCTTGCCTATGGTTATTCCACGAGATGTGCCAACCACAAAAACATTTTTAACCACTCGTTATTACTTGCTTTGTTTCTGCAATTGAATAAGCGATGCATCATAAACGGTGCAGATTCTGCACCTGCACAAAATATTTTGCACCCTGTTCGCTATACTGCCACATGAGATTGATTCATAGCTCTCTGCGCGTAAATTGAAACAAACGATTTAAAACCTCCCTGCCTTTATCAATAATCGCGTCACCACGTTCTCTGATGACATCAGTGAACTCCGGAGGATCAGGAGACCAGATTTGTTTCACCGTATTCAATGCTATATTCTTCCGCGAACCGGTCTGGTCGTAATTATCCGTGACGCCGCAGCAGAGTGCCCGTTTCCATTCACTTTTGCTCTTTCGTTTCCATTTTTTTCTATACTCATCATAGGACATCTGGTCGCCAAAGTTCATCTCGCTCACATCGATTGCTGCTGCATTGCCCTGGGGATCCAGGTGCACTTTTTCAACGAGGGCAACATGCCAGTAATTGCTGAAGTTAAACATGGCAACATCACCTTCTTCAACCTCAGGAATATCCTTGTTTTTGAGGGCTGCAATTTCAGTGGTGCTCTTTGGGATGGGAAATGACGGTATTCTTGTTTTGATATAGTCAACGCAATAGCCACCTTTTTCCACCCAGTCGTCACAGCTGCAGTCGGCGTAGCAACGCGAGTGCATACCAGTGAAGATGAGTACAAGAGCTGTTACAGTTATTGATAGTTGCTTCATAAGATGGTCCAAAAAAAATCCGTACTTGCTATAAACTCAATGTTCCGGTTTCCGAGTTCCGTTCCTACCGGAATATGAAGGGGAACAGGACTCGGAAACCGGGTGCCTAATGCGGTTCAATCACCATCACTTTGTTACGACAACAAATTCATCACGACGGTTTTTAGTCCAGGCCGACTCATCATTTCCCTGAACGGCAGGTTTCTCTTTACCGTAGCTGATGATGGAAAGCCGGTCGGACTTGACACCCATGGCAGCAAGATACTGTTGCGCCGCTTTGGCACGGCGCTCGCCAAGTGCCAGGTTGTACTCTGCCGAGCCTCGCTCGTCACAGTTACCCTCAATGCGGATTTTGCCAATAGTCTCCTGCGCCAATACTGCGGCGTTTTTAGCCAACGTATTGCGGGCGGATTCGGACAGATCGGCAGAATCGAAATTGAAGTAAATCTTTTCCAGAGCAGACTGCAGCTCAACTGAGGATGATGCTTTCGGTGCCTGCTGCACCGCTACCGGCTGCGGGAGAGCGGCCAGCGTGACGGGTGGTGCAGCAACCTGACGGAGCGGTGTTACACTTGCCTTTGGTTCGCTGGACCTGGGTGGTTCAACCTGTTTGGCAACCGGTGCCGGCACAATGCCCTCGTCCTTCTTGACAACACCCTGCGTTGCACAGCCGGCAGTCATGAGTACGGCAATAAGAGACACGAAAACAGCGTAAAACGATACGCGCTTAAACATGGGAGATACTCCTTTATATATAAGATTGTAGAACTCAGGCGCAGTGATGCACCATATTCAGAGTCAAGGAAACTACCGGATATAATAGATGGCTGCTTATGCGGAAATAGCGGATATCGGGGGTGCTCGTGGAGGGAAAAGGCTCAGCGACAAAAGCGGCGCTGGCAACATAATGGAGCGAGCTTCGCAGGAAAAACATCCTGTAAAAGGGAAAACGAACGTATGTGTACGTGCAACAAAGGAGTCGTCGTGGGCCTTAACCACAGATTGCGCTATGGTCTTGGCCTGTGTTTCACACAGAACCGCCCGCCGTATCGGCTTTGGCTTGTGCGGTCGGGAAAAATCAGGAACCCGCATCCCGAAAACAACCAGAAACAACGGGATAAGGAGGAGTATGAAGCGAAGGAAGCAGCTGTGTTTTACAAGCAGGTACATTGTGTCAAGGTATCAGATCCTTCCCTTCAATACAAGCTGGTTGGACCGGGATCCCCGAATTAATCATGCGTTCCGGAGCAACTCCCGGTAAAACAACAGTATCAAAAATGCTCACAGAGAGAGACAACTGTACTGAACGGCGCTACAAACAGATACAGCACGCGGACAGGTCGGTATAGAACATACTGTCAATGTGCGCCAGCGACGTCACAAAAGCCGCCAGCGGCAATAAGGCTGCCGGTGTCTTTTTCTTCCTCGACGGCACATTGACATCAGATGACATAAGCAACTTCGGCGGCACATCCTGAACACCCAATATACGCACGAGATACCCCAGACCTTCGGAAATTGCTTTCAGCTCACGCCCCGCAAGCCCCTCAAGCCCTTTCACGAGCAGGTTCTGTACAACCTCGGGCGAATTAATTTCCAGTTCATTCCCCTTCTCCGTAAGATTGATATACACAACCCGCCTGTCTTTTTCACATCTCGTACGCTTGAGCAACCCCTTCGCCTCAAGCCTGTCCAGCAGCCCCACCATGGTCGCCGGATGCAGATACATGCGACGAGCCAGCTCAGACACTTTCATCGGCGAAGCTTCTTTCAGCAGTTTGACAACCCACAATTGTGAACCGGTGAGCTGGGTTTCGTGTTCTATTTTTTTCGATTGCTCCACCAGAACCTGAAAGAGACGTCGAACATCATCGATAATATTTGCAATCACAACAGGCTTCTGCTTCATACAAACCCTCCGTCTGTTTTGTTTTTACAAACTCGATTTCACATCTTCAAGCCAACGACACCATATCAAGTACCTTAAACAATTACATTAATTATAGCAACACTCAAAACAGTGGCTAACAATATAATTTGTTGCAGAAATAATCAAAACTTGTTATACACGCATAATAGTTTGCGTATACAAACTATTATAAAATTATAAATATTTATTTTTTGCATTACAGCAGCAAATTAAACGGGGTATCAAATGGCGCAGAAAAAAGGGGCCTATACGGTTGAAACCGTACATAAGGCATTTGAAATACTTGAGTTTTTAGCCGAGGACCGGACAGACGCAACACTCAAATCGATTGCTTCAAAGTTTGACCTGACTCAAAACAAAACATTCCGGCTCCTTGCCACACTGTGCGAAAGCGGACTGGTAGAGCAGGACAAGGCATCCGGCAGTTTCAGTCTCGGCATCAATTCCTTTGCACTGGCTCAAAAACTCGTCGGGAATTCAAACATCATCAGCATTGCGCACCCGGTAATCGTGCAGCTTGCAAAGAAACATGACGAAGCTGTCTACATGACCATCATTAAAGGAGATGATGTTTTGTTTCTGGATATGGCCGATTGTGACCAGCAGATAAAAGCCGAGCCTCTGATCGGCAAATCGTTTCCGTATTTCACCAATGCGGCGGGAAAAGTGATGAAGGCTTTGGAATCCGCAGAAGTCATCGAATGGTTGAAAAACAAGAAATACGGCAAATCACACAATATTCCAAACTCCGACTCCCTCGCCTCGGAACTTCTTGAAATCAGGTCTAACGGAGGTATTGCCATAGATACCGGCGGTCTTGGCGAAGGGCTCATAAGCGTGGCTGTTGCAGTCAAGGATTACGCAGGTCATGTCATCGGGGCAATCACCATGCATGGACCGTCTTTCAGGCTTATGCGGGACCGGATAGAAAAAGAGATCATTCCATCGCTTCTGGAAGCTGCAGAACTGGCATCTCAGCGATTCGGCTATATGCCGGCATGAAATAGATTCGCCACATCTTTTAGAAAGGAGCGTTCGTAGAGGTCAAACTTCAACCATCAAGAGAGGAGTAACTAATGGCAGAAAAACAGTATGATTGGGCAAAAATTGCCAAGGATCCACGTTTCGTAGAACTGCACCATAAAAAATCAGCATTTTTGTTCGGCTGGTGGATCTTTTCCACCTTGTATTACTTCCTGCTCCCCATCGGGGCAGCCTATGCACCGGGTCTGTTCAAAATCAAGGTAATCGGGGTTCTCAATTTCGGCTACGTATTTGCGTTGTCCCAGTTCTTTGTTTCATGGGCACTGGCTCTCTACTATGCAAGAATAGCCAACAACGACTTCGACCGTCTGACCAGAGAACTGGTCAATGAACTTCAGTAAAGGAGGATACGACATGACATTTAAGAACATCATCATCGCCACAAGCTTGGTCCTTTCCGTTGCCGCAGCCGCCTTTGCTGAAGAGCCCAACAAGGCTCCGGTCGCTCCCGGCGCACCTGCTGCCGCATCTGCCCCCGCTGCCCCCGGTGCACCGGCCATTGCCGCTCCCGGCGCTGTTGCACCCGCACCTGCCGCCGCACCTGCTCCGGCAAAAAAGAAAGAGCTGAAGGCTAACAAAGCCATCACTCTTTCCATGTTCGCCGTCATCATCGGTATCACCATGGGCGTCGTTGTCTGGGCCGCCCGTCAGACCAAGACCGCTGCCGACT
>MGZJ01000085.1:0-37120 GCA_001802645.1 Geobacteraceae bacterium GWC2_53_11
AGACTGTTATACCCAGTTACTAAAACAACGATTATGCCGGGCACGATGCTAAAAAGCCCGACAGACTCCTAGGTATATGCTAAATGTAAAAGGCGGGTTAAATCACGTCTTTTCTACATTCCAGGGGGGACCCTTGCAATTGACTTTACCATGCTACTCTGCTAGAAGAGGTGCAGATTTATTCAGTTCAAAGGACTTTACATGGAAAGTTTCTTTCTCAAGCTTTCGGTGATGCTTGTACCCGGTATGCTGGCAATTGTGTGTCATGAAGTTTCCCACGGGTATGTTGCCTGGCGTTTCGGCGATCCGACCGCGAAGATGATGGGACGGTTGACGCTTAACCCTCTGAAGCATATTGATATTATTGGTACGCTCATGATATTTTTTATCGGTATTGGATGGGCCAAGCCGGTGCCGGTCGTGTTTGAAAATCTTCGTAATCCCAAGCGTGACATGATCTGGGTAGCGGCAGCCGGTCCAATTACCAACATCATTCTGGCAACGGTGTCGGCTTTTTTGCTTCGGGGAGTGGTTTCGTTCAGCAACCCTGCTGCTTCCGGCTCACCGCTTGCCATGCTGGTAGAACCGGTAGTCCTTATGCTGGCTTTTTCCGTTTATATCAATCTGCTGCTGGCTATCTTCAATATGATACCGGTGCCTCCTTTGGATGGCGGTCGCGTATTGGTCGGGCTGCTTCCCTATCGTCAGGCCGCTGCCTGGTCGCGCATCGAGCCGTACGGGATGATAATCATTATCGTTCTGGTGTTTTTTACCAATATGTTTTCATACATAATCTCCCCGTTTCTTCGTATTGGTGTCCATCTGTTAGCTGGCCCGCAAAGTGATCTTGTTCTCAGTGTGACAAGGTTGATGATGCATTAAATTGCCTGCGGAATGAGAGGTAGTGATGAATGATCCGAGAATTAGACAGTTTGCTGAAATCCTGGTTGATTACTCAACCAGGGTTAAAAAAGGTGATGTCGTACTGATCAATTCCGCGGGGCTGGAAGCGCTGCCACTGGTCAAGGAGTTGTATGCCCTGTGTCTCGCGCGTGGGGCCGCATACGTTGAATACAACTTTTCAGTGCCGGAAATAGACCGGTATTTTTACAACAGTGCTACCAAACAGCAGTTGGCGCACTTTCCGCAGCATAAGCTGGATTTCTATAAGACGGTGACGGTTTATATCGGTATCTCGGCCGGAAACAATTCAATGGTCATGGCCAACGCCCGGCAGGAATCGGTGGTTGCCTATGCTAAACTGACCAGGCCCCTGATCGACCAGCGTGTCAAGCATACCCGCTGGTGCGTGACCCGCTATCCAACCCATGCTTCTGCCCAGGAAGCGCGCATGAGTCTGGATGAATACGAGGATTACCTGTTTTCAGCCTGTTGTATTGACTGGAAAGCAGAGTCCAAAAAACAGGAAAAGCTGAAAAAGCTGATGGACCGAACCAAAAGTGTGCGTATTGTCGCACCCGATACGGATCTCCGTTTCAGCATTGACGGCCTGCCCGGCATTAAATGCGATGGCCGCCTTAACATGCCGGATGGCGAGGTGTTTTCGGCTCCGGTCAAAACCTCTGTCCAGGGGCATATCACCTATAACTGTCCAAGTATCTATCAGGGTAAAGAGTACAACGGCGTCAGGTTCGAGTTTGCAGACGGCAGAATTGTCAAAGCCACTGCCGATGGCGGCATGAGCAAAGCCCTTAATAAAATTCTGGATGCCGACGAGGGTGCCCGTTATATCGGTGAATTTGCCATTGGCGTCAACCCGGGGATTCGGCAGCCGATGCGCAATATTCTGTTTGATGAAAAGATCTTCGGCTCGATTCACTTCACTCCGGGACAGGCCTATGACGAGTGTGACAATGGCAACCGTTCGTCCGTACACTGGGATCTGGTGCGTATTCTTGCCGATGGAGAGATACTGTTTGACGACGTTTTGATACAGAAAAACGGGCGTTTTGTTCACAAAGAGCTACTGGACCTAAATCCTGCCTGAGAGAGTACACATGACGCACAGTCCTGAAATCGAATTTGAACATGATGATTTCGAGTTTGAAACCATAGACGAAGAGCTGCTGGTTGACGGTCGCTGTCAGCAGGTACTCAAACATTTCTACCTGAACCTCCAGCAACAGGGAATGTCTGCCGAGAGCGCCTCTGAACTGGCTTTCAGTGCGGACCTGTATCTGAGGGACTATCTGATTGATTTTGGCCGCCAGAATATCGTGCGTCCTCAACCGGGGATTGTTACTAAATTTGCCGGTTCCTGGTTTATCACCCACACGCTCGATCCTGAGTTTGCCATGCTGGAACGGCACCTGACGGCGATATCCGAATTGTACCGCTACCTGCATCGGCAGCACCTGATTTCTGCTGAAGAGCTCTCATATCTTTTAGATGAAGCCGGACAACAGGCCTTTTTCCAACAAAGGATTGAATCCTTTCTTAATCTTACCGGTGGCGGTTTCGGTGCATGGGATGCCGAGTGTCCGGCGTCGTTCTGACCGTCGTGGGGTAGCTTGTAATGGCATGCAAACAAAAAAAGCAGATTGTTATTACCATTCTTGATCAGAAACACCTGAGAGATGATTGGTACATTGATTTCGATGGTCAGGAATTCCAAAAGTTTCTGCCGGGATTGATCAAGGAAATGAAGCGGTTGGGTGTGGAGTTGTCGGTCCAGCGCAATCGGGAAACAGTTATTTCTGTCAACAGCTATGCGGACTTGTTGAATGTGGTGAAAATATCGTCACCCCAGGATGGTCATAGCAACCAGTGTGTCGGGCATATCATCGGAAAAAGTCAGCGGCTGGATATAATGGAGGATATTGGCACAGCGGTCAGACGCATTGCGTTTGCTCCTGAAACAATCGCCCCCTCCAGTGAATTCAGGAAAGTATGTCATAACTGCGGCTGTGGATGTTAGAGTGGTGTGCCCAAATTATTAGTTGGTAAGGAGTCTTGACATGTCAACAGCATCAATACCGGAAACCGTACGAAGGTTGCTGGCATCGCAGCCGATCGAGTTGCCGATCTTTCATCCGGTTGCCTTAAAGCTGCAGAGAATGCTGTCTAATTACGATTTTACGGTTGATGAAGTTGCTCAGGTTGCCAATGAGGATATGTCTTTGGCGAGTCAGATGCTCAAGATTGCCAACTCGCCCATGTACATGGGGCGCTCCAAGGTTGCGACGATCAAGGAAGCGGTTATCCGGCTTGGCGCCCAGCAGGTTATCAATCTGGTCATTGCGGCTTCGCAGGCGTCGGCTCATACCTCGTCAAATCAGGCGCTTGATCACTACATGAAAGAGATGTGGATTCACAGCCATGGCTGCGCTCTCGGGGCCCGCTGGCTGGCCCATTCCTGCGGCATGCGCGGTGTGGCTGACGAAACGTACCTTGCCGCGCTTCTTCATGACGTTGGCAAGTTGTATCTGTTGAAATCAATTGAGAAGCTGGTGGGAGCAGGGGTGATCAATTCACTCTTTGATGACGAGCTGATCCTGGAAATATTCGATGCGATGCACGTCGAGCAGGGGTATCGCATGATGCAGCACTGGAATTTTCCGGCAATGTACTGCGACGTGATAAGGGATCACCATGCTGAACAATGGGATACGGTCAACAAGATGCTGGCTATTGTCCGGTTTGTCAACATGGCTTGTCACCGGGTCGGACTTGGATTGAAGCACGACCCGGATCTTGTCCTCATTGACACCAATGAAGCAGAAATACTGGATATCACTGATACCCAGATTGTTGAGCTTGAGTCAATGCTGGAGGAATCACGGGAAGTCGCGCTAGAGGGGTAACACCCTGCAAGGCACTGCTCTGCAAAGTCGCGTCACTACTCTATGGGGGCAGGCTCGCACAGGTTGTCGGCACAATTTGCCTCGCCGCCACACGTAAAACAGTAGAATTTCGGATCACTGGTGACAGCGGCAATTTCGTCATGCAGTCCGTTGCTCCTCAGCATGCAAAGATGGCCATGGTGATCGGCTCCACAGCGGCATTGTGTTTTGGTTGTCATGGCGGTTCTCCTCGGATGGTGGCTTGAAAACTGCGCAACCATACCAGAACCTCTGAAAAAAAAATAGTCTGTGAACAGAACTTTTGTATCGGAAAGGAATTATTAACGTGTCGTTTACCCCTACGTCTCTTCTTGTTACCGGAGGGGCCGGATTTATCGGCTCCAATTTCATTCATTCTTTCATTGCCAACAATCCGGAAAGCATGGTCACCAACCTGGATTGTCTGACCTATGCCGGCAATCTGAAAAACCTGACCGCACTGGAAGGGAATTCTCATTACCGTTTTGTCAAAGGCGACATCGGCGATGCGCTCCTGGTGTCACAGTTGCTGGCTGATCACAAGATTGATGCTGTTGTGCATTTTGCCGCTGAATCTCACGTTGACCGCTCCATAACCGGCCCGGAAATTTTTGTCCGGACGAACGTGCTCGGCACGCAGGTCCTCCTGGAAGAGAGCCGCAAGCATTGGCAGTCCGGTGCTGTGGCCGACTTCCGGTATCTTCAGATATCAACCGATGAAGTCTACGGCAGCCTCGGCGATACTGGGTACTTTACCGAAGAGACTCCGCTTGCCGCCAATTCTCCCTATTCGGCCAGCAAAGCCGGGGCAGATCTGCTGGTGCGTGCCTATCATGAAACCTTCGGTATGCCGACACTGAACACCCGCTGTTCCAACAATTACGGTCCCTACCATTTCCCAGAAAAGCTGATTCCGCTTCTGATCCATAACATCATCAATAAGAAGCCTCTGCCGGTCTACGGCGACGGCCTGAATGTCCGCGACTGGCTGCATGTGCGTGATCATGCGGTGGCAATTGAAACGGTGCTCAAAAAGGCTGCACCAGGGGCGGTCTATAATATCGGCGGCAACAATGAGTGGAAAAATATCGACATCGTCAACCTGGTTTGCGATCTGCTGGATGAGCGGCTCGGACGTGTGCGCGGAGAGAATCGAACGCTGATATCATTTGTCAAGGATCGGCTCGGCCATGACCGTCGCTATGCTATCGACGCCTCGCGGCTCAAAGACGATCTTGGCTGGACTCCTGCCTATACCTTCGAACAGGGGATTGCCGAAACAATCGACTGGTACCTCGCCAATCAGGAGTGGGTGGCCGAAGTCACGTCCGGAGCGTACCGTGAATACTACCAGCATCAGTACGGCGGAGGTGTCTCTTGATTCTGGTGGTCGGAGCACGTGGAATGCTGGGTCAGGATCTGATGGCGCTTTTGGGAGCCAGAGGGCACGGTGTTGATATTGACGAGATTGATATTACCTCGCCCGAATCGGTGATGAAGGTTGTTGGTGACCTGAAACCTGAAGTAGTCGTCAATTGTGCCGCATATACCGACGTGGATGGTTGTGAAAGCAATACGGAAACGGCGATGGCTGTCAATGGCGAAGGGGTCGCATATCTGGCCATGGCGTGCCGGGATCTTGGAGCCTTATTGGTGCAGGTAAGCACTGATTACGTGTTTGATGGCGGCAAGGGTAGACCCTACGTCGAGGATGATGCCCCCTGTCCGCTCAGTGTGTACGGCGAATCAAAGCTGGCGGGAGAGATGAACGCCGCATTCAGTCCTGAACATCTGATCGTGCGTACCCAGTGGCTGTACGGTCTGCACGGCAAGAACTTTGTGGAAACCATGTTGCGGCTTGGCGCTGAAAAAGATGAACTGACCGTCGTTGACGATCAGATCGGCTCGCCGACATGGACCGTGGATCTGGCGCGGGCAATTATCGCCCTGATCGATAACGGTTGCCGGGGTATTTACCATGCGGCCAATGCGGAGTACTGCTCGTGGAACGGCTTTGCCAAAGCAATCTTCGAGGAACAGGGGCTACCGGTTTCAGTCAAGCCCATGACCACGACCGAGTTGAACCGGCCGGCCCGGCGTCCGCTCTATTCTACCCTGGAATGCAGTAAACTTGCAGCTGATGCGGGTTTTCAGCCGCAACCATGGCGTAGCGCTCTCCAGGAATATCTGGAAATTCGTACAGCTGCACTTTGAGGGGATACCAATTGAACCTGGCGAATGCCCCTATGCCTGCTAGCACACCTCTCAGGCATATATTACTGCTGTTGTGCTGCATCTGCCTCCTCTCGGTCTGCGCCGGATGTGCCGCCTCCTCTGCAACGGTTATTGAGGAGGAGGTCGTTACGAATCCCAAGCCGATGTTTAATTATACAGCACTGGTAATTCGTGACCTTGACCTGAAAAGGGAGATGTACACTGATTCTCCCGAAGCGGGAATGAGCCAGCGTGAGCGTCGCTATTCGAAACTCCCCGGGGAGTTGTCCGATCATATCGAACGTTATGTCAAGTCACACCGCACCTATAAAACAATATCCCGTGACGGTGCAGCCGATGCTTCGACCTTGGTTCTGACGGGAAGATTTATCCGGCTTGGCCGGTTCAAAATTTCGGTCATAGTCAGTTTGCGGGATGGTGCCAGTGGTCAGGAAGTTGCCTACTTTCGTCAGACCCTGTGGGATGTTCTCGATACGACGGATACGGTCAGCCAGTTGGGGCGCGAAGTCGCGGATTTTATTGACCGGATTCAATACAAGTAACGGCGGTTTCTGTTAGTTTGCGGGAAGGGGCACAGGCTCAGCATGTTGCTGACGAACCGTCGCCCCGTTGTAGAACCTGAAACAGTTTTTTTTATTCTGATTGTCAACCTGTTGTTGTGAGACAGTTGACAAGGGGCGTGTGATGCAACGCACAATATGCAATGAGTTGGATGAAATCAAGGGGCGTGGACTGCTGCGGAGTACGAAGATGATCAGCGGCAGGCAGTCGTCACACGTTGTGTGCAACGGTAGCGACGTGCTGATGCTCTGCTCAAACAATTACCTGGGGCTGGCCGATCATCCCGCTCTGGCGGCTGCTTCCCGGACGGCAATTGAACAGTACGGCACATCAAGCGGTGCCTCGCGCCTGGTATCCGGAACGATGGAGCTTCACGAACAGCTGGAGCGTACGGTTGCCACCTTCAAAAAATGTGAGGCGGCCTTGCTTTTCAATAGCGGGTATGCTGCAAATACCGGCATTATTCCGGCTCTGGCCGGGCGTGGCGATGTCATCTTTTCCGACCGGCTCAACCATGCCAGTATTGTTGATGGAATCATGCTTTCCGGTGCTCGCCTGGTACGCTATCAGCATGGCGATTTCGGTCAGCTTGCGAAGCTTATGGAAAAGCATGGCAAGGGGCGCTGCCTGATTGTGACCGACGGTGTCTTCAGTATGGATGGCGATATTGCTCCTTTGGCGGAGCTGGCCAGGCTCAAGCGCACCCATGGGGCTCTGCTTATGGTTGACGATGCCCATGGCTGCGGAGTTCTTGGTGAGCAGGGGCGGGGAAGCGCCGAAATGTCGGGCGTCGGGAGTGAAATAGATATTCAGATGGGAACGTTCGGTAAAGCGCTGGGGAGCTTTGGCGCATACGCTGCTTTTTCGGCTGAAGTACGTGAGCTGTTAATCAACCGGGCGCGCAGCTTTATTTTTTCAACGTCATTACCCCCTGCAGTCGTGGCTGCCTCGCTGGCGGCTGTTGAGCTCGTGCAGACTCCGGAAGGGGATGACCTGAGAAGACAGTTGCGTACCAACACCATTTTCTTCAGAAACAGTCTGTTGGAGGCCGGTTTCAACATTCCTGATGGCGTCACCCAGATTGTGCCGATTGTCGTCGGTTCGGCAGATACGACCATGCAGTTTTCTGAAGCGCTGCTTGCCGAAGGGGTGTTTGCCCAGGGTATCCGACCTCCCACGGTCCCCGTCGGCACAAGTCGTCTCCGTTTCACTTTGATGGCCACTCATACGCATGACGATCTGGCCGATGCGGGTGAGAAAATCTGCCGTATCGGCAAGCGTCTTGGAGTCGTATAATGCCATGGTATGAAAACCGTCACGGAGAGAAGCTGTGGTACGAAGACAGAGGGGCTGGGTGCCCGGTTGTACTGGTCCATGGTTGGTGTATGTCTTCAGCGATCTGGGCATATCAGTTCGACGACCTGCCCGCTTCCATGCGGCTTATTGCGCCAGATCTTCGCGGTCACGGGCGCTCGCGGGAAATCACAGCGAATCTCGATTTTGGCCGCTTTGCCGAAGATTTGGTTGATCTGTTTGAGGCCTTGGACCTTTCCCAGGTGGTTCTGGTCGGCTGGTCCATGGGAGCGCAGGTTGCGCTACAGGCATCTGCCGGACTATCCGGGCGGCTTGCCGGTTTGGTATTGGTGTCGGCAACTCCCCGTTTTACCGCTTCAGCTGAATTTCCCCATGGTCTCAATGACAGTGAGGTGCGCGGCATGCGTCTTAACGTGCAGCGAAACCCGAAGCGGGCGTTGGACCGTTTTTATTCCCGCCTTTTTACGGAAGGTGAACTGGAGCGGCATGACTTAGCTCAAGAAATCAAACGGCTGCTTTCGGAACTTGTCGCACCGGATACAGCCGCTGTGCTTGATGCCCTTGATGCTCTTGCCGGGGCAGATATGCGCAACCTGCTTGCCGCAGTCAGTCTGCCGACCGTAATTGTGAATGGTGCACAGGACCGGATTTGTCTGCCAGAAGCATCACTCTTTCTTAAGACACATATAACCGGCGCAGTGCAAACTCTCTTTCCGGGCTGCGGGCATGCGCCGTTTTTGACGCACCGTCATGAATTTAATGACATTATCATTGGCTTTGTAAGGAGTATCTGTGGACAGAATGCCTGACACCGGTAGGATTGCTGCTGCATTTCATAAAAAAGCAGTGGAGTATGATCAGCATATCCTTGTCCAAAAGCGGGTTGCGGCACAGCTGGTCGGATCCGTTGAACAGCACCTGAAGGGGCGACCTGATCAGGTGCTGGATGTTGGCACTGGTACAGGCGCACTGCTGGAACGGCTGCATGTACAATATCCCGATGCTCGCCTGACGGGGCTTGATATCGCTTTCAATATGTGCCAGCGCACGCTGCACAAAGTGGGCCCCGCCTGCAACATCGTTAACGGTGATGCGGAATATCTTCCGTTTAAAACCGGGGTGTTCGATCTGGTTGTGTCTGCATCGGTGCTGCAGTGGGTGAACAGTTTACCGGCGGCTCTGTGCGAGTTTCAGCGTGTTACGAGGCCGGGCGGAGATATCAACCTGGCTTTTTTTTGTGACGGTTCACTGGAAGAGTTGAGGAGCTGTTTTCGGGATACGGTCACTCGTAATGGCGTTGATAGCAGTATGTCCCGTCTTCATGATTTCCGGAATGTTGATGATGTAACGGCAATGGTGAACGAACTGGACTTTGAAAAAGTAGTGGTCACGGTGGAAACGGAAGTTGACTGGTACGATAGCCTGAATTCCCTGCTACGCTCGATAAAAAGTATCGGGGCCGGAACAGTGTCGGGCGGTTCCGGAAAAGGTTTGGGCTGGCGAGGAGTGTTGCAGGAAACATCACGGTTGTATCAGGAGAGGTTTGGACTGAACGGCAGGATACCTGTTACCTATAAAGTTCTGTATCTGACCGCCCGTACCAAAGCGTAATCAAAGAAAAAGATGAGACGGGAATCAAGATTCAATTCTATAACGAATTGATGATTTTCTTCGCAAAATCATTGATGACGCTATAGTGCACTTCAACCCCTTCACGTTTGCCATCAATAATGCCTTTGTTCTTAAGCAGAGCCAGATGCTGCGAAACCGTTGCCTGAGGCAAGCCGAGGCATTCCCAGATATGTTTTACGTTACATTCCTGAGTACAAAGCCCCGCCACAATCTTCAGCCGAATTGGATGTCCTAGCACCTTTAGTACTTCTGCTTCAGCCGAAAATCTCTTATCCTTGTCGAATGCCATGATCATACTCCTGCACTTTTTCGATTATCATATATATGGATTCTTTGCTAGTCAATCGAAAACAGGCTCTCTTCCTGTTTTGCGGAATTCTAGCTATATAAGGTGTTGCTCAGATGGCAGGCAGCGGAGTGTCCTGGTGCATATTCCTTCAAGAGGGGGACTTCATGGCGACAGCGGTCTATCGCATACCGGCAGCGTGGATGGAAGCGACACCCAGGGGGGATTGACAGGGCGGAGGGAAGGTCGTCATGCAGCAGTTCACCTTTGGCCGCTGTGTGGCCTAAGCCTGGGATTGCTGCAATAAGGGCCTCGGTATAGGGATGCCGGCAGCGGCGGAATAGCTCGGAGGCAGGACCGCATTCGACAATCGTCCCCAGATACATGATAATGGTACGGTCACAAATGTGACGCAGCACCAGCAGATTATGCGAAACGATCATCATGGACAAGGCGAAGTCCTGCTTCATCTGCAACAGGATGTTAATGATCTGGGCCTGAATGGAGATGTCGAGTGATGACACCGGTTCGTCGGCGATCAGTATTTCCGGAGAGGATGCCAGAGCCCGTGCAATGCCGATACGCTGGCGTTGTCCGCCGGAAAACTCATCGGGAAAGCGGTTGGCGGCATCTTCGGGCAAACCGACCGCCTCCATAAGGCGGGAAAGTTCGGCTCGTTGCAGGGTGGGGGCAACTCCGGCAATTTTGAGCGGTTCCGAGATGCTGTCACCGATCCGCATGCGAGGATTCAGGGATGAGAAGGGATCCTGAAAGATCATTTGGGTTTTACGGCGAAAAACGGTGCCGGCGTCTTTACCCAGTTGTGACAACGGCGTGCCTTTGTACAGCATGCTGCCCGAGTCGGGCGCCAGGAGCCCGGCCATGATCTTTGCCAGCGTTGATTTTCCGCATCCGGATTCTCCGGCAATGCCAAGCGTTTCACCGGCAGACAGATGTAACGAAACGCCATCAACCGCGGTTAACGTGCGCGCAGAATGATTATGCGAGGAGACCTTGAACGTTTTATGAAGATCTGCCGCGTTGAGAAGGGAAGTGTCAGTCATGGATGTTTCCAGCAACGAAGAAAATGGGACGGCGCGATCTCGACAAGCTGCTGTAACCCGGCTTGACACTCAGCCATTGAGAACGGACAGCGTTCAGCAAAGCAGCAACCTCCGGAAGATGCTGACGGGAGATTGAACTGGCCTGACAGGGTTGGCAGCGGAGTTCCCGGTTCGGCATATTGAGGCAGAGATGCCAGGAGCGCCTGAGTATACGGGTGACGTGGGGCGGACAGCAAGGCAGCAGTAGGGGCGAACTCGACAATCTGACCTGCATACATAACGGCAGTATGAGCGGCGCGTTCGGCTACTATTCCGAGGTCATGGGTAATAAGCAGCATTGACAGGCCGCGTGTTTTCCTCTGTTCATCCAGAAGCTCAAGTATCTGTGCCTGTATGGTGACATCCAGGGCCGTTGTCGGCTCATCGGCAATCAACAGCGAGGGGGCGCATGCCAGGGCCATGGCAATCATAACCCGTTGGCGCATCCCTCCGCTTAACTGGTGAGGGTAATCGCGCATCCGGTCACCGGCAGAGGGAATGCCGACGTTTGTCAGGAGCTCTGTTCCCCTCTCCCGGGCTTCCCGCTGTGACAGGTTCATGTGGAGAAGCAGCGGTTCGCAGAGTTGGTCGGCTATAGTCAACACCGGGTTCAAGGATGTCATCGGTTCCTGAAAAACCATTGAAATCCTCCGTCCACGGATTTTTCTCAGTTCCTCTTCCGGGAGTGTCAGCAGGTTCCGCCCCTCGAAAACAATTTCACCGGAACTGATACGGCCGGGCGGCGGAATAAGCCGCATAATTGAGAGGGCCGTCATGCTTTTTCCAGACCCGGATTCTCCCACAAGTGCCAGAACGGACCCGGGCTCCAAGGAAAGAGAAATGCCCCGGACGGCATCAAAGACGCCCTTCTCTGTTGGAAACGATACGTTCAGGTTATGTATGGAAAGGAGATCGCTCACGGTAAGCACGAATGGGGAAAAGAAGTCACATCAAACACGAAAGGCTGATAGGACGGTGTTCGGGGAATCCGTATGCCGGGACGAGAAAAAAGTTCCTTCGCCAAGAATGGCAGTAAAAACTTCGACGACAGCCGGGTCGAACTGCGTGCCGGAGTTCTCTGTCAGTTCCGTGATGGCGACATCAAGTGAAAGAGCTTTGCGATAGGGGCGATCAGAAGTCATGGCGTCAAAGGCATCAGCGACGCCGATGATGCGCGATTCAACAAGCTGGTCATTGTGTTTGATATGATGCGGGTATCCCAAACCATCATAACGCTCATGATGCTGACCTATGCAGGTGCGCACATCTTTCAGGAAATCGATCGGTTCAAGAATTTTCATGCCGATGATCGGATGTAACTGCAGTTCACTGACATCATGGGCCGAAAGTTTGCCTTCTTTGTGCAGCAGGCTCAGGTCAATGCCGATTTTACCAATATCATGCAGAATTGCTGCCCGCTCCAGGATCTGCAACCTGTCGGAAGACAAGTTAAAACGTCGGCCGATTTCAACACTATACCGTGTTACCCGCTCGGAATGCCCCTTGGTATAGCTGTCGCTGGCCTCAATGGCGGTGACGAGTGCCTGAATTGTATTGAGATATGTTTGCTGCTGCTCGTCATAGAGTGTTGCGTTTTTGATGGCAATCGCAGCCTGGGCAGCAATCGTGGTGAGCATTTCCAGCTCGTATGAATAAAACTGTGAATTGTCAGTCTTGTTGACAACACTGATGGTGCCGATAATTTCATCCATAACCATGAGTGGTGCACAGATTAACGTTTTCCGCTCATAGCCCAATTCGCTGAAACGGTCAAACTGCGGTGTCTGATTGATGTCGGAAATCAGGAGCGGTTGACGATTGTTGATGACCCACGTCGAGACACTGGTCTCCTTCATTTTGATTGCTTTTTGCGGCGCACTCAGCTTGCCGCCGGCGATAAGGTTGGTTACTTTAAGCGCCAGCTGCTCTTTGTCATAGAGGATGATATAGCCGATTTGAGCATCCAGTGTGGAAGTAGTGCTGCGAACAATGAGATTAAACAGTCTGTCGATGTCCATGGTCGAATTGATTGCCAAGCCGATCTTGTAGATGGTGGACAGTCTGTCAAAGGCATGCTCAAGATTTTTGTTCTTCTGCTCCAGTTCCGCAGCCAGATCGGCAATGGTAAAACTTGCGTGCTCAACCTCTTCGATTCTTTCTTCAAGAGAAACATTGAGATTTTCAATTTCCCGGAGCTGTTCTTCCAGTTTTTGATTCATCAACTGTGTGTCATGGTGATGCGACAGCTTTTCTTCTGCCCGGGCAAGCTCGCGTTCGTTCAAAACAGTGGTGTGCAGCAGGTCCTTTAGTTTGGTTGTCATTGAATTGAAATGAAGGGAGAGGGTATTCATCTCGTTTGAACTCTGAATTGAGCTGTTGACGTCAAAATTACCGAGTTCAATTTGCCGCATGTCAGTAATTAATGCGCGAATGGGGCGGTCTACATAGAGCGTCAGGAAGGTGAAAATAGCTCCGATGATCAGTAAGATCATCAATATGGCAGAGGCTATGGCACTTTTCTTTTCATAATTGACGTAATTGATGAGGTCATCCATCGATATTTCAGTTTCAATAATGGCGATGACCGGTTTCCGGGCGTCATGGCAGCCATGACAGTCAGGTGTGTTGAGGATACGGGTATACGAGTCAAGATTGTTTTGTTGGTTGGTGAAATAGAAATGGTTTTGCTTTGAGTTGAAAATATTTTCGCGTTCTTCTGCTGAAAGCTCTTTACCTATATCATTAGTGTCTGCTGAATGGATTATAGTCCCTTCTTGGTCAATAATCCGTAATTCTTTAATATGATCATGGACTTTTGCATCGTGAAGGATTGCATTTATCGCTGTTGTGTGGCCGGCCTTCATCGAATTCTGAATATTTGAAACAACGCTCTCGATCAATATTACAGAACTTTTTTCAACAATCTTCTCGATCACGGCCTTCTGGTCGCGGTAATGATGCCACGACACGAAAGAAATAACCGTAATGACAATAAGTGCCACCAGGCCAACTATTTTAATTTTGAGAGAGTTAAAAATCACATGATTCTTTCAGTAATAGATTGGGGTTGCGTTATTTACCACAAACCATGGTGCGATTTAGCGAAAAGACCAGTATTGCAATATACTTATCTTTGGTTGCCGTTGTCAGGCGGTAATGCTGATAAAATGCTGTAGCTTTCAATAGTTGACTAAAATTGTGCTGAAAAAATTACTGTCGATGCCGACGGATACGGATTATATATATTAGTGATTCTTATGAGTTAAGTATCAAACACCGGTTAGCATACAGTATGCATGCCAAAGTGTGCAATAGTGATCTTTATGGGAACGGAGCTGAAAACCATTCAATCAAAAAAATTGACACGATGCGCTATTATATGTTTCTATCCTCAGGTTTTGCGGCCAATTCATAGTGTAAACATAATTGCTTTCCTGACGTTAGTTTTGGTCGTGTTCTCATGGCCTGGCGGCAGCAGGATTAATGCGGCCGTTCTGGATGAAACCATCCGGGTTGCTATTGTTAAATCCGCTTCCGAAGTGACTGTTTCCGGTGAAGGTCTTCTGGTGACAAGCGAGGGGGGCAACCCGCTGGTAGTCACTTTTCCTGCCACGGTCAAGACCGTTAAGGATGGGCTGCTGCTTGAAGGGAAGCTGTACCGGAGGCTGACGTTTTCAGCATCATCTGCCGTGCTTGTGAATAACAAGCCATACCGGGGACTTGCAGAGTTGACCGTGGCAGATAAGGGCATTCTGGTGGTGAATCAATTGCCGCTTGAAGAATATCTGGTCGGGTTGATCAATTGTGAAATTTCTTCTGCATGGCCGATTGAGGCAGTAAAAGCTCAGGCTATCATAGCCCGAACGTATGCGTTGAACAGGAAAGCGGCACGAAGTAACTTGCCGTATCACCTCGAGTCATCGGTCATTGACCAGGTGTATGAAGGGTGTCTGATTGAAGACAGCCGCGCCAGGCGCGCAGTTAACGAAACTGAAGGGCAGGTGCTGACCTTTGGCGGTGCGATTATCCAGGCGTTTTATCACTCCAGTTGCGGAGGAAAGACGGAAGCTTCCGAGAATGTCTGGGGAACTTCGTTGCCGTACCTGAGAGGCGTAGACTGCCAATACTGCCTTACTTCCTCCACCGCAGCTACCTGGGAATGCAGGCTCTCTCTGAAAGAGCTTGAAGAGCGGTTGCGGTCAGCCGGACATAGGGTGTCTGGCTTGCTTGATATCAAACCAGGTTCGGCTAATTCGCGTGGCCGCCTGAAACAGGTAATTCTGCTGTCGTCAAAGGGCGGCGTCACCATAACCGGGGAGCAGTTTCGCAGGGCAGTCGGGTATGGAGTCATAAAGAGCACCCGTTTTACACTTAAGAGCATAAAAAATGAAATCAGCTTCTCCGGCAGCGGTAACGGTCATGGAGTCGGATTATGTCAATGGGGTGCAAAGCAGCGTTCGCTTGACGGCTTTGGCAGCGGAGAAATTCTTGCCTACTACTATCCCGGCACGGAATTGAAAAAGCTCTCTGATATTCGTTGACCCACAGATTAGGGATTTGAATGCTCGTTAAGGATTTTACCTTTCATCTTCCGCAGGATTTGATTGCGCGTCATCCATCGGCTCAGAGGGACGGCTCGCGTTTGATGCTGCTTGACCGCTCGTCGGGGGCAATTGCCGAGGACACGTTCAATCACCTGGATGCTTACCTGAAACCGGGTGATCTGCTGGTTATGAACGACACCCGGGTTATTCCGGCACGTTTGTTCGGGCGCAAGCCTACCGGTGGAAAAGTGGAAATTTTTCTGCTACGCCGTGTTGCTGGCACACATGAACAATGGGAATGTTTATGTAAGTCGTCAAAAAGCCTCCAAACCGGACAAGAAGTTCAGCTTGAGGCCGGTATGGTCGCAACCGTGCTTTCTCGATCCGATTCGGACAATTGGTTGGTTGGATTTTCCGGGAACGAACCGTTTGAGATCTGGCTGGAGCGCGAAGGTCATATGCCGTTGCCCCCCTATCTGCAACGCGACGATAGTACCGTGGACCGTGAGCGATATCAGACAGTTATAGCGCGGGAACCTGGTGCTGTTGCTGCTCCGACAGCCGGTCTGCATTTTACACACGAAATGCTGGCTCTCTTGGCATCACAGGGGGTCAATACAGCTTTTCTGACGCTTCATACCGGTTTAGGAACTTTCCAGCCGGTGAGAGTTGAGCGCGTCGAGGATCACCAGATTCATACGGAACGATACGTTATTCCGGCTGAAACAGCTGAAGCGGTTAACAGGACAAAGGCTGCGGGTGGGCGGGTAATTGCGGTAGGAACGACTTCTGCCCGAACGCTGGAATATTCTGCACTTCAATCCGGGCATGTGGTTGCCGGAAGTGGCGAAGCCAATATTTATATCTATCCGGGTTATCGTTTTAATGTCATTGATGCGCTGATAACCAATTTTCACCTGCCGGAATCGACGCTTTTGATGCTGGTTTCTGCGCTTGCAGGTCGTGAGTTCGTCCTTGAAGCCTATCGCGAAGCGGTACAGCGTGGCTTCAGATTTTACAGCTACGGTGATGCCATGTTCATTTCTTGAGGGGTTGTGTGTCAGAAACATTTTCGGTACTACATCAAGATTCATCCTGCAAAGCGCGGCTCGGCTCTCTGAACACCCCTCACGGTGAGATCGAAACACCTATTTTTATGCCGGTTGGTACCAACGCCACCGTTAAAGCGATGACGCCGGAGGATCTGACTGCTGTACATGCTCAGATTATTCTTGCCAATACCTACCATCTGTACCTGAGACCGGGACATCGGCTGGTCGAACAGTTGGGCGGACTCCATCGCTTTATGAATTGGGATAAGCCGATTCTGACGGATAGTGGCGGCTTTCAGGTGTTCAGTCTCGGGGAGTTGCGCAAGATCAGTGAAGAAGGGGTCAAGTTTCAGTCACATCTGGATGGTTCCTATCACATGTTGACGCCGGAACTGGCTATCCATATTCAGGAATCCCTGGGCGCAGATATCATCATGTGTTTTGATGAATGTCCTCCCGCTACCGCCGAGTATTCATACGTCAGTCGCTCCCTTGAATTGACGGCGCGTTGGGCGGCGCGATGTAAAGAAGCTCATACCCGCGTCGGGCAGCAGCTCTTTGGAATTATTCAAGGCGGCATGCATTATGACTTGCGGGCTCGCAGTGTGAACGACATCTGTACGATCGGTTTTGACGGCTATGCTTTGGGAGGCTTGTCGGTCGGTGAAGAAAAAGAACAGATGTATGGCGTGATGGAGTGTTGTTCCACGCTGTTGCCGCACGATGCCCCGCGTTACATCATGGGGATCGGGTCGCCTGAAGATTTGGTAGAGGCGGTATGGCACGGGTATGATATGTTCGATTGCGTCATGCCGACCCGAAATGCCCGCAATGGCATGTTGTTCACCAGTCAGGGGCGGGTCAACATCAAGTCTAAAATATATGAAGATGATGCGGGGCCGCTCGATCCCGCATGCAGTTGCAAGGTCTGCAAGAATTACTCACGTGCTTATCTGAGGCATCTGTACCGGTCGGGTGAAATCCTGTCGTCGCAGTTGAATACCTATCACAATTTGCATTTTTATCTGGATCTTATGCGCAGAGTCAGGGAAGCTATACGTCAAAATAGCTTCGACGATTTTCGTAAACAGTTCAAAACGGCAATGTTACAGAAACAATAACTGAAAAGGGAGGATACAACATGTTTGGATTGGCTTTTGCGATGGCAGGGGCTCCAGGAGGAGCAGCAGGTGGAGCCGGCGGTGGAATGGCGGCATTTCAGCAGATTATTCCGCTCGTGTTCATGTTTGCCATTTTTTATTTCCTGCTTATTCGTCCGCAGCAGAAAAAGGCTAAGGAGCATAAAGCCCTGCTGGAATCAATGAAAAAAGGCGACAATGTGATTACAGCCGGCGGCGTTCATGGTAAAATTACCGCTGTCGAAAACGAGCTTGTAACTCTCGAGGTTGCAAATAACGTAAATATCAAAATTACCAAAAGCTATATTGCCGCGATCAAGAAGGACTAGTCCACTATCCGGAAGGGAGAAAAAGCCTCATGCCAAAAGGAACTGGCTGGCGTATTAGCCTGATAGCAGCATTTGTCGTGCTGTCATTTCTGTATCTGACTCCGACCCTGGCAAGCAAGTTGCCGTCATGGTGGGGAAACCTTTTACCCAAAGACAAGATTCATCTCGGCCTTGACCTTCAGGGGGGGACGCACCTTGTAATGGAGGTTGATACCCAGAAAGCGGTTGAAGGATCTCTTGATCTTGTTGCTACTGATCTGGAAGATACGCTGAACGGCAAAAACTTGCGCTTCAAACGTATTGCCCGCAGCGGCTCCGACAAGGTTTCCGTAGTGCTGTATGAAAAGGGGACTGCCGATGCCGTCCAGAAACTGATCAAGGATAAATATCCTTCCTATGAGCAGAGTCCGACCTTTGATGAAGGCGGTTTTGTTGCCTTGACTCTGAGGGTAGGCGAGAAGGATGCGCAGGATCGCAAGGATAAGGCCGTTCAGCAGGCTCTTGAGACAATCCGGAACAGGATTGACCAGTTTGGTGTGTCCGAGCCGACTATCCAGCGCGAAGGGATCAACCATATCGTAGTTCAGCTGCCCGGTATCAAAGACCCGCAGCGGGCAATTGAACTGATCGGTCGTACTGCACGGCTGGATTTCAAGATGGTGCGTGAGGATATCTCTCCATCGGGGGTGATCCCTGATGATGCCGAACTGCTCAAGGAAAAGAGTGTTGACTCGACAACCGGCGCTGTTACCGAAATTCCGATCGTAGTCCAGAAAAAATCGATGATCACTGGTGATCTCCTTACCGATGCCCAGGTCAGAATCGATTCGCAGTTCAATCAGCCCTATGTCGGCATTGAATTCAATTCTCTGGGCGCCAGGCTGTTTGATCAGGTCACCGCAGCAAACGTTGGCAAGCGCTTTGCCATCGTACTTGATAACAATATTCACTCCGCCCCGGTAATACGTGAACGGATTTCCGGCGGCAGCGCACAGATTTCGGGGAATTTTACCGAGAAAACCGCTGCCGATCTTGCCATCGTTCTTCGGGCGGGAGCACTGCCGGCACCGGTCAAGATTATCCAGAACGTAACCGTAGGACCATCGCTGGGACAGGACTCAATCAATAAAGGTTTGTATGCCGGTCTGATCGGAGTACTCTTGGTTGTTGTCTTCATGGCAATTTACTACAAGCTGTGCGGCCTGATAGCCGATCTGGGCATGGTTTTGAACATTCTCTACTTGATGGGAGCTCTGGCAGCATTGGGAGCCACGCTCACGCTGCCCGGTATTGCCGCCATCGTACTGCTGGTCGGCATGTCGGTTGACTCTAATGTAATTATCTTTGAACGTATCCGTGAAGAGCTCAAGCTGGGCAAATCGCCCAAGGCGGCTCTGGATGCAGGTTACGACAAAGCGTTTCTGACAATCATGGACTCTCATATCACGACCCTGATAACGGCGGCGGTTCTGTTTCAGTTCGGCACCGGACCGGTCAAAGGTTTTGCGGTATCCTTAAGTCTGGGGGTCATCATCAACCTGTTTACCTCACTGGTCGGCACCAAGGTTATATTTGATGTCATTATGCACAAGGGAACAGTCAAAAAAATGAGCATATAGGGGGAGCACCGTTCATGGAACTTCTTGGCAAGACCAACATAGACTTTATCGGCAAGCGGAATATTGCGTTTGTTGTTTCGGCGATAATCGCGATTATCGGTATTATCGGCATCATCCAGATTGGTCGTGGTGCCGCCAACATGGGGATTGATTTTTCCGGCGGTACCGCCATGCAGTTGAAGTTCAGCAAGCCTTTTTCTATCGCTGATGCCAGGGCAGCGCTGCATAAGCACGGTATTGCCAAGGCGGATCTGCAGGAAATCAAAGACGGCAACATGCTTCTGGTCAAGATGGCCGGGGCTGCAGTCGGCAAACAATCGGAACTGGTACAGATCTCTTTCAAAAAGGAGTTTGCTGACAACCCGTTCACCGTTGAAAGTTCCACTGAAATCGGCCCGTCAATCGGTGACAAGCTGCGTAAAGATACGCTGATCGCAGTAGTTCTCTCTTTGCTGGGAATTATTCTTTACATTGCCTGGCGGTTTGATTTGAAATTCGGCATCGGGGCAACGATTGCCACCATGCATGATGTTCTGGCCATGATTGCTGTTTTTTACCTGTTGAACAAAGAGATCAACCTGCTCTTTATCACCGCCGTACTGACCATTGCCGGTTATTCGCTGACCGATACGGTCGTCATATTTGACCGTATCCGGGAAAACCTGCACAAAAACCTCAAGGGCGCCATGCATAACATCTTTAATGGCAGCATTAACGAGGTTTTATCCCGTACAATTGTTACTTCCTTGACAACTTTTTTGGCTGCTCTTGCACTGTTTGTATTCGGCGGCGAAGTGATACACGATTTTTCTCTGGCGCTGCTGATAGGGATCGGGGTAGCCACCTATTCATCGGTGTTTGTTGCCAGTCCTATCGTGGTACTTCTTGAAAATCGTGCCTTGGCAAAAGCGGCTAAAACCGCATAAGCCGGTTATCCAACCATACGGAGAGGTGTCCTGTGAACAAAGAATCAACCCTAATAGCAGTAGTTGCCCTGATCGTTGGATTGTTGGGCGGGTATCTGGTCTTCAGCATCAGCAATTCCGGTAAAAGCCAACAGCCGAATACCGCTATCCCAGCCGGCGCCGGATCGCCAACTGACTATACGCAACGCATAGCCCAAGCCGAAAAGGTGGTTGCTCAGGATCCGAAAAATCTTAACGCCTGGATATCTCTGGGCAATGATTATTTTGATACGGAGCAGTCCCAGAAATCGATTAACGCATATACAAAGGCGCTGGAAATTGAGCCTAATAATCCGAATGTTCTCACGGACCAGGGGGTTATGTTCAGAAAAGTAGGCTGGTATGACAAAGCTTTGATAAATTTTGAGAAAGCGAACAAGATTGATCCGAATCACCTGCAAAGCTTGTTCAACGCCGGTATCGTCTACGTTGTTGATTTGAAACAGCCGGAAAAGGCAGCTCCCTATTGGAAAAAATATCTCACGCTGGATTCGAACAGTCCAACCGCCATGCAGATCAAGAGCATGATGGAGCAGTCCGGTAAGGGCATGATGCCGCCGATGAAGTAATGTACCCAGGTAGACAGGGTTAGTGTACCAACGAACCAAACGAATCCCCCGCCAGTCGGGGGATTTTTTTTACACACAGGAATGCTTTGTATGAAGAAAAAATGGGTGCTTAAAACTGTTGATGATGCCACGAGCACGATGCTGTCGCGCTTTCTCGGCATTAGTCCCGTAACGGCGGGAATAATGGCCGGCAGGGGAATTGTCACTGTTGAGGATGGTGCGTCATATCTGACGCCCGCTCTTGCGGCTATGCCAGACCCTTTTCTTTTGAAAGGAATGCAGGCTGCTGTAGAACGGTTGCTGGTCGCCAGAAAGAACGGCGAACCGGTCTGCGTTTACGGAGATTATGATGTCGATGGTATCAGCGGCACGTCTCTGTTAGTGTCGTTCTTGCGAAAGGTGGGTTTTACCTGCACATACTTCATCCCCAATCGGTTTGATGACGGTTACGGGCTGAACGAAGAGGCGTTACACCGCATCATAACTCTGGGCGCTGCGCTGATCATCTCGGTGGATTGTGGTATAACATCGATTAAGGAGGCTGCCTTCTGCAAGCAGGCCGGTGTTGATCTGATTATTGTTGACCATCATACCCCCGTTGCGAGTATTCCGGATGCAACAGCCGTGATAAATCCACTCCAGCCTGGCTGTATGTACCCTTTTAAACTGTTGGCGGGGGTCGGTGTTGCGTTTAATCTGCTGGTTGCACTGCGCAGTCGTATGAGGCAGGAGGAGTTATTTGGTTCCGAAGGTGAGCCGGACCTCCGGAAATGGCTCGATCTGGTCGCTCTCGGGACGATTGCCGATGTTGTCCCATTGGTTGCCCAGAATCGTATCTATGCCTATCATGGTTTGCAAAGACTCGAAAATACCCACAGGATCGGGATATCAGCGCTAAAAAAAGTTGCCGGAATTACGGGTGAAGTCACTTGCGGACAGGTAGGCTTCCGCCTTGCGCCGCGTTTGAACGCTGCCGGGCGTATGGAAAGCGCCGTGCCGGGAGTTGAACTGCTTCTTAGTGAGAATCCGGAGGAGTGCGCTCTTATTGCTGATGAACTGGATACGGCAAACAGTGAGCGACAGACGGTTGAGCGGAACATGTTTGATCAGGCTGTCTCGATGGTTGAAGACAGCGGTGTCTATCCCGCCTGCAAGAGCATTGTTCTTGCTTCCCGCGACTGGCATCAAGGGGTTGTCGGCATCGTTGCTTCCCGGATGGTCGAGCGTTATCACCGGCCGACCATCCTGATTGCCATTGATGAACAGGGTGGCGCAAAGGGGTCCGGGCGGAGTATCCCCGGATTCCACCTTCTGGAAGCCTTGAATGCCTGTTCCGGGCATCTGGACAGGTTTGGGGGGCATCGCTATGCTGCGGGCGTAGGATTGCGTGAGGCAGGCCTCAACGGCTTTATTCAAGCATTTGAGGCTGCTGCCTCTGGCATGTTGGGCGATTCGGAGCTTGTTCCGCTGCTGGAAGTCGATGCCGAGGTGGCACCTGATCAGGTAAACCTTGCGCTGGTTGAGGAATTGTGCCGGCTGGAACCATTCGGCTCCGGCAACCCGGAACCGACCCTGATGCTGCGTGGCGCAACGGTTGTTGAACGGCGGATTGTGGGTGACGCCCATCTCAAGCTGACTATCTCGGTACAAGGGCGGAAATTTAACGCCATCGCGTTCAGGCAGGCGGAATGCTGTACGGACGGAATTCTTGACATAGCGTTTTTTCCCGAAAGTAATGTCTGGAAAAACTCAACAACATTGCAATTGCGGATCAAGTCGATGCGGGCGGCGGAGGAATAATGCAACGGAATGAACGCTTTGATCAGGCAGATAGGATCATAAAGATAGGGTTTTGGGTCAATGCGGCTTTAATGGTTATGAAACTGTCAGCCGGGTACTGGGGACATTCGGATGCCGTTTTCGCCGATGGTATCGAGAGCGCCTGCGATTTTATTGCCATATTTGCCACCATGATGGCCCTTAAGCTGGGGCGGCAACCGTTTGACGCCAATCATCCCTACGGTCATGGCCGTGCAGAAAGCCTGGCGGCGCTGCTGGTTTCAGTGGTGATATGTGCCACCGGTGGCTGGATTCTCTACGGTTCGGTGGTTTCTGTCATTGAGGGGGACTTTAAATCACCGGGGTGGATCGCCGTTGTTGCGGCCGCGGTGACGATCATTGTCAAGGAGTGGCTCTATCGTTTTTCGACCCGCACCGGCAAGAAGCTGGAAAGCCCCGCACTGCTGGCCGTTGCCAAAGACCATCGTAAAGATGCCATTACCTCCGTAGCAACACTCATCGGTGTCATCGGCGCTTATTACGGGTGGGGGATCATGGACCCGCTGGCCGCCGGCCTGACCTCGCTTTTTATCCTGCACATCGGTTACCAGACGTTCCAGGAAGCTGCCCATGATCTGATGGACGGCACCGCTCCCGCCGATTTTATTGATGCGCTCCAAGTCCTTGCCGAAAGCGTTGAGAATGTTGAGCATGTCCATGAAATCCGGGCGCGCCGCTCCGGGCAATACATGATCGTTGATCTGAAGCTGGAAATGGACCCGGAGATGACCGTCAAGCAGTCGCATGACGTGGCGACCCAGGTAAAAAAACTTATCTTCGACCGCTATCCGGGTGTTGGCGACGTTATGATTCATATCAACCCGCATGAAGAAGAGCACGAGGATTTAATCAGACTATGAAGCTGTGGCGTGTATTGATCTCTCTCGAACTCTGCCTTGGCCTGCTTGCACTGGTGTGTCTCTCCATGGCGGTCGGCTCTTTTTCCCTTTCCGGTGAATACGCTGCCGCCATCAACAGCATGCCGTTGATGGCGTGGTTGCGTGAGGTGCCGTTTTCTATCTCGTGGTGGCTCTGGATAGCCGTCGTGCTGCTTGCCCTGCTGGCCTTGAATACGTTGTGCTGCTCGTCGGAAACCCTCTGGTCGCGCTGGAGAACCTGCAACATCGCTTCGTTGCTGGCGCCGCAGCTGATTCACGCCGGCTTTCTGCTGATCGTCCTTGCCCATCTGGGGAGCGCTCTCTGGTCATCGCATTACTCGGTGGAAGTCGGCGAGATGACCCTTGCTGCCCTACCGGACGGCAGCCGGTTCGGCATCGCTTCAATATCCGTGGCAACAACACCGGAAGGAATGCCGGTCGGGTTCAGCAGCGAACTGGCGCCGGATCCCAACAGACCGGAAGTGCGTGTCACGATTTCTCCCAACCATCCCTGGTTCTCCCACGGGTTCGGTGTGTATCTCAAACAGGCGGAAGCATATCCGTACAAGCGGGCGTTGCTTGAAATTCATCGCGAAGCGGGGGCCGGGATGGCGCTGGCCGGAGCGCTGCTGTTTGCGATCGGAAATGTCCAGCTGGTGGCAATCAGGTCAAAACGGCAGGACTCCAAAATAGATTCTTGACAGTTTCAGGAAAGTTAGCCATCATCTTTTCACCTCTATGCGAAAAAAGACTCCCTTCAAATTCTTTACTCGGCTCCTCCTTCTGGTCATACTGACTGTCACCATCAATGGTGTGCATGAAAGTGCCCATGCATTGCAGAACCGCGGGGTAGCGGCAGAGGGCCTTGATGTGCATTCCGCCCTGTCTGCGCCTCACCAGTGTCCTTGTGCCCCGCTTGAAGGGCATAAGGATTACGATGACTGCGATACCTGTGTCAACTGCGCGTGTCATGCTCCCCTGACCGTTCAGCCGCTCAAACTCGTGTATAACCCCATCATAGTTGCTCTGAACACGTACGACCCCTTCAAGTTTTTACCTGAAGTCTATCTTTCCAAGTTTATCCCCCCGCAAATACTCGCATAAAACATCACACCGGGAGTAGTTCGTCCTGACTCAGGACACAATGACTTCTCTCACGTCGTGGTGCGTCCGTAACCGCCGTATCTTCATTCTTCATAACTGAATACAAGGAGGTTATTCCCTTGGGAACAACTGTATTTGCACGTGGAGCTTTGCTCCTGGTGCCTGGAATCGTGTGTATTTTATCATCAACCCCGGTGATGGCAGAGGAACAAGTACTGTCACTGCCCCAGGTGATCGAGTATTCGTTGCAGAATAATGGCGGCCTCATCTCGCTGCGCGAGGAGAAAGGCATCCGTGACGCCGGCAAGGTCAGAGCGGGGCTTTTTCCCAACCCGACCCTCGACGTTGAAGTGGGCACCGGCGCCCTGACCGGCAGCAGCGCCGAAAACAGTCTGGCCCTCGGCATCTCGCAGGAGTTTCTCCTGGCGGGGAAGCGGGGCAAGCGAACGGCCATGGCCGAACGTGAACTGGATATGTATCGCTGGCAACTGGCGGATCGGGAGCGGTTGGCCGGCGGAGAGGTGAAGGCCGCCTTTTATGATGTCCTGTTGTCGGAGCAGAGGATCGCTCTGTCCGTCCGTGCCATCGCTCTGAGCCGGCAGCTCCTCGACGTAACCAAAGAGCGTCTGGCGGCAGGCGATATACCGGAGCTGGAAATGAACCTGGCGCAGGTCGAATTGGCGAGAAGCGAAAGCGCCAGAATAGAGGCAGAGAAGGGGCATCGGCAAAATCAGGCGAAGCTCTCGGCGTTGATGGGGCTTCCGCTCGATAAGCAGCCGGTGCTGTCCGGAAAACTCGATGTTACGGTACCGTTGACACAAACAGTGGCCGAGCTGAAACAGCTTGCCCGTGACCGGCGCCCGGATGTGAAGGCGCTGGAGGCCGAAAAGGGGAGGGGGGATGCGGACATTTCCCTGTCACAGGCCGAGGGAATTCCCAACCTGACAGCCGGTTTGGTTGTCCGGCGCGACACGACATCCCTTGAGGTCGGAGGGGTGGAAGGGAAGGATACGGCCTATACCATCGGCATGAAGCTGTCCATGCCTATCCCTCTGTTCGACAGAAATCAGGCCGGCGTTCAGGAAGCCCGGGCCCGGCGGAGCAGCAGTGAAGGCCGCCTGATCGCGCTCCGCAGGGATGTTGATCGTGAAGTGGAAACGGCCTACGCCGGCTGTCTGAACAGCGACACGATTCTCTCCCTGTACAGGAAAAACATTATTCCCCAGCTTGAGGAGAACCTGAAGCTTACCCAGGAGGCCTACCGGCTCGGCGAGGTCGGCATTCTGGCGGTCATTCAGGAACAGAAGAATTTTTTCGAGGTGAGCGACGGCTACCTGACCGCGCTGCATGATCGTCAGATAGCCCTTGTGAAGCTGGAAACAGCAGTTGCAACAGAACTTAGCGGAGGTGTGCAGTGAAGAAACGGGGAATCATTATCGGACTTATCCTGGCCGTGGCAGTTGGCGGCGGTCTCTACTATCGCTCTGCGCAGAACAGCGGCGGGGAACATGCGGAACAGAAAGAAGCCGGTCATACCGAAGAAAAGGGTGGCGGACATGATGAGCACAAGGAAGGGAAAGAAGGGCATGACGGTCACGATGAACATGGCGAGGCGGGCAGTGTCAAGATGACCGCCGAGGTGCAGAAACAGAACGGCGTGGCAGTTGCTCCGGCACAAAAACAGCGCTTGGCCGGAACCATCAGCGTTACCGGCAAGGTGGAGGCCAATGCCGACCGCATTGCCCATGTGTCTCCGCGCATTCCGGGGAAGATAGTTGCCGTCAAAGCTTCGCTGGGCGACAGCGTCTCAGCCGGACAGTCACTGGCCAGCCTGGACAGCGTCGAGCTGGGCGAAGCCTTGAGCCGCTATCACCAATCAAAGACCAAGCTGGCCCTGGCCCACTCAAACATGGAGCGGATCAAGGGGTTGGTGGAAAAGAAGATCGCGGCACGTAAGGACATCTTCCAGGCCGAAACCGATTTCAAAACGGCACAGACGGAGCTGCACACGGATGAAGAGCGTCTCTCCCTCTACGGTGTTTCTGTCGCCGATCTTAAAGGCGATGACCGTAAAAAACCGCTTCTGCCGGTTCGCTCCCCCATTGGCGGCATCATTACCGAAAAGCATGCCATTGTCGGCGAACTGTCCGATCCATCCAAAAGCCTTTATACGGTGGCTGACCTCTCCTCGGTCTGGGTGATGGTTGACATCAACGAAAAGGATCTGAGCAAGGTGCGCAAGGGACAGGCGGCAACCGTCATCATTGGTGCCTATCCTGATCTGAAGTTCCGGGGGCGGATCAATCACCTGGCCGATATGGTTGACCAGGCGACCCGTACGGTCAAGGCACGCATTGAAGTGGCTAATCCGGGACGGAAGCTGAAGCCTGAGATGTTCGCTACCGTTGAACTGGCCCTGGCGGCTGATGCGCCGCCGGTGGTGGCGGTTCCCGAAGACGCCCTGCAGGACCTTGATGGCAAGAAGGTGGTCTTTGTTGCGGAAAATGAGGCTGAATTCGCGGCGCGACCGGTGCAGACAGGCCGTGCCGCCGGCGGCATGGTCGAGATCGTGTCCGGCCTGAAAGAAGGGGAACGCTATGCCGTCAAAGGCTCCTTCATTCTCAAGTCGGAAGTGAAGAAGGGTGAGATGACCGACGAACATGGCCATGGCAAATGAGAACCTAAAACCAACCCCCCTCACTCCCCCCTTATCAGGGGGGAAGCCTGAAGCCTCCCCTGATAAGGGGAGGTTTGGAGGGGTTAAAGGGAGTTGCATATGTTAGAAAAATTAATAGCCTATACGTTGCGTCAGAAAGGGATGGTCATATTCCTTGCGCTGCTGATTATAGCATTCGGATCGTACTCATATCTGAAGTTGCCGATTGATGCCTTTCCTGATGTCACCAATATTCAGGTGGAAATTGTCAGTCACGCCGATGGTCTGTCGGCCATAGAGATCGAGAGAAACGTAACCTATCCGATTGAAATGTCCATGCGCGGCCTGCCAGATATCGAACAGATGCGTTCGGTGACAAAATTCGGCTTGTCGATCGTCACTATTGTTTTCAAAGACAGCGTCGATATCTATTTTGCGCGGCAGCTGGTGTTCGAACGACTGGCCGAGGCGCGGGAAAAAGTGCCCAAGGGGGTTGAGGTCGCCATGGGGCCGATCGGCACGGCCATGGGGGAAATCTACCAGTACACCCTCGAAGGGAAGATGCCGGATGATCCGCAGCAGAAAATCGCCTACCTCACCAACCTGCGGACCATCCAGGAGTGGATCATTACCCCGCAGCTGAAATCTGTTGCCGGAGTGAACGAGATCAACTCCTTTGGCGGCTATTTCAAACAGTATCAGGTGGTCGTGGCACCGGAAAAGCTGGTGAAATATGCCCTGACCGTTGACGATGTCTATTCCGCCATCGGCAGCAACAATGAAAACGTCGGCGGCAACCTCCTGGAGCGCGGCACTGATCAGTACATTGTCCGCGGGGTCGGGTTGATCAAGAATATCAGCGACATTGAAACCATTGTTCTTAAATCGTCGGGCGGCACCCCGACCTATATCCGGGACGTGGCACAGGTAAAAGTCGGCGAAGCGGTGCGCATGGGCGCCGCCATGAAAGACGGCAAGGATGAGTGTGTCGGCGGCATCGTCATGATGCTGCGCGGCGAAAACAGCCGTGACGTGGTGCGCCGGGTGGCGGCCAAGGTCAGGGAGATGAATGAAAATAACGTCCTGCCCGAAGGGATCAAGCTCGTTCCCTATTACGATCGCAGCGACATTGTCAAGGCGAGCGTCAGCACGGTCAACCGGGCGCTCTTGGAAGGCTCCATCCTGGTGCTGATCGTGCTGTATCTGCTCCTGAACAGTTTCCGGGGCAGTCTTGTGGTGCTCATCGCGCTGCCGCTGTCGCTCCTGGCGACCTTCATTGTCATGAAACTTTCCGGCATAACCGCAAACCTCATGTCGCTCGGCGGTCTGGCCATCTCCATCGGCATGATCATCGACACCACCATCATCCAGGTGGAAAATGTCCAGCGCCATCTGAGCGAGGAGGGGGGGAAGCATCCCAAATTATTGACCGTGCTGAAAGCGGTCATGGAGGTCAGGAAGCCGAGCATCTTCGGCGAACTGATCATTGCCCTCACCTTTATCCCGATCCTCTCCCTGGAAGGGATCGAGGGGAAGATGTTCAGCCCGCTGGCCATAACGGTGGCGATTGCGCTGCTTGCCTCGCTGTTTCTTTCCGTGTTCGTGATCCCGGTGCTCTGCATCCTGTTCCTGAAACCGCACCCGGAAAAAGAGAGCTTCATCATGAAGCATGCCAGCAGGCTCTATCTGCCGCTGCTCGAATATGCCATGAACACGAAGCGCGTGGTATTGAGCGTTGCCGGCATTCTTCTGGTCGTCTCGGTTTTTCTGGTAACGCGCCTGGGAACGGAATTCATTCCGGTCATGGATGAAGGCTCCTTCGACATGGATATCGCCATGCTGCCCGGCGTCTCCCTGGCCAAGGCGATGGAGGTCAATCAGCTGGCCGCGGCAAAACTGAAAAAATTTCCCGAGCTGGATACTATCGTGGGACGAACCGGACAGACCGGGGTCGCCCTGGACACCAGGGGTTCCGACAAGACCGGTTATGTGGGGGTCTTCAAGCCAAAGAGCGAGTGGAAGCGTGATATCTCCAAGGAAGAGTTGACCAATGAAATGCGCAAGTCCCTGGAATCGGTGGCGGGCATAAACTTCGGCTTCAGCCAGCCGATCCAGTGCCGCATTGACGAACTGGTGGCCGGAACCCGCGCGCAGCTGATTGTCAAGCTGTTTGGCGAAGATATCGATGTGCTGACGGCAAAATCGGCGGAAATAGCCAAGGTGCTTTCCACGGTCAAAGGGGGAACCGATCTGGCTGCGGAAAAGGTTACAGGGCAGCCATACCTTACCGTCAACATCGACCGGGCGCGAATTGCGCGTTATGGTCTGAATATCAGCGATGTGCAGAAGGTCATTGAAATAGCTGTCGCCGGCAAAGCGGCATCGCAGCTGTTTGAAGAAAACCGCAGCTTCGACATAACCGTGCGCCTGCCGGAAGAAAAACGGAATTCCCTGGATGCGATCAAAAATCTGCTGGTTACCACCAAAACCGGGATGAATGTGCCGCTTGAGCAGCTGGCGGAGGTGAAAATGGTCGAGGGCCCTGCCCAGATCAGCCGCCAGGACGGGGTGAGAAGAATCGGTGTCGAGATGAATATCACCGGCAGGGATATCGGCGGTTTCGTGGCGGAAGCGAAGCAGAAGATCAAGGAAAAGGTCAAGCTGCCGCCCGGTTATTATCTCACCTGGGGGGGGCAGTTCGAAAACCAGCAGCGGGCCATGAACAAGCTGATGATCATCGGGCCGGTGGCTATCGGCCTGATTCTGCTGCTCCTCTATGTCACTTTCCGCTCGATCCGCCTGGCGCTGCTGGTAATTTCCAACCTGCCGTTTGCCTTGATCGGCGGAGTCTTTGCCCTGTTCATCTCCGGACAGTACCTGTCTGTTCCGGCGTCGGTCGGATTTGTCGTGCTCTTTGGCGTCGCGGTGTTGAATGGACTGGTGCTGGTATCGCGCATCTCTCAGCTGCGTGAGGAAGGGTTTGAGCTGCAGGAGGCGATCAGGAAGGGAAGTCTCGACAGGTTGCGCCCGGTTTTGATGACCGCCTCAATTTCAATTTTCAGCCTGATACCGATGCTGCTGGCCGGCGGAGCCGGGTCTGAAATACAGAAGCCGCTGGCAACCGTTGTTGTGGGTGGATTGATTACGTCCACACTGTTGACGTTGCTGATTATTCCATCGGTATACAGCTGGTTTGAAAAGCGGAAAGAAGATGCGGAGATGTAATCTAATCGACAGATAACGGGAGAACCACATGAAAGAGATAAAAGCGATCATACGGCCATCGAAATTACTGGAAGTAACTGAAGAGCTTCATGAAATAGAGGGGCTGCCGGGAGTGACGATCATTGAAATCAAAGGTTTCGGCAAAAACAGGGCCAGGAACGCCGCAGACAAGGTCGTCTATGAAATGGTTGAGTTTATTCCCCGCATCCAGTTGGAAGTAGTGGTCGCTGACGACATGGTTGATGAGGTTGTCAACGTGATCCAGAAACATGCCCATACCGGCAATACCGGTGACGGCAAGATATTCGTCTCTACCGTCGATGATGTAGTGAAGATACGGACCAATGAGCGGGGAAAAGACGCTATTTAACAACAGGTGGAAACGCCTGACACACAGGGGAGAATTCATGAAAAAGTACATCATTATCGCCGTGGCCGTTGTGGCCGGCATCGCATTGTCGTATGCACTCGTTTCCAAGGGGGGCGCCAGCGCCCTCCAGGTCAATCAGGTGGCTGCCGATCCTGCCGCCTACAGTGGAGCCATAACGGTCACCGGTATCATGGCGGGCACTTCCCCGCAGGATCCCAGCGTGTTCGGCATCTTCGACATCAAGGAGCTGCAGTGCACGACCCCCAACTGCAACAAGATCTACCTGCCGGTCAAGCACCAGGGAACCATGCCGAAGCCGGGCGACGAGGTGCGGGTCAGCGGCAGTTTCGTCAATACGGGCAGCGGATACCTTTTTGCCGCTTCGAATGTCAAGGTACTGCGCAATCACAAGATAGGGGGATAGATGACGCTCACGAAACTGGTGTTCAAAAACATCACCCGCCGGCGGGGACGGTTTCTCTTCACCCTGCTCGGCATTACCATCGGCATCGCCTCATTCGTCACCTTCATGGCCATGGGGGGGAGCCTGAAGGACGAAATCCATCGGGAGACGGCAGCGCTCGGCGCCAATCTGGTGGTGATCCCCAAGGGCTCCTGCGGCTATGAACAGCTCTCCATACTGACCGGCGACCAGATGCCGACAAATATCTCCGCCGCGGAAATCGCCGGCATCCGGGCTATCAAGGGGCTGACCGTGGTGCCGTTCCTGGCCCAGCAGACCGCCATCGCCAACAAGCCGGTCACGGTCAGCGGTATCGAACCGGCGGCAACGCTGGCCTTCAAACGCTGGCAGATCGGCCAGGGCGCCTATTTCAGCAAGCCGGATGAAAGCGGCGTGGTTATTGGTGCCACGGCGGCGCGCCAGTTCAACCTGAAGCCGGGCGCTACCGTCATTGTGCGCGGCGAGAGCCTCCCGGTTCTCGGCATCCTTGGCGAAACCGGCGGCCGGGACGACGCCACCCTGTTTCTTGCCCTGCCGGTCGCCCAACGGCTCTTCAAGTCGGCGGACAAGGTCTCTTACGCGGCTATCCGGGTTGACGACCTGGCCCGGACCGACAGTTATATCGAAAAGATCCGTGAAGCGACCGGACTGGGAGTGGTCTCGGACAAACAGATGCTCAAATCGGTGCTCGGCATCGTCGGCAGCGTCAACATCACACTGCGGCTGATTGCCGCCGTGTCGGTGCTGGCCGCCGCCTTCGGTATCATCAACACCATGATGGCCGCTACCTATGAGCGCAAGCGGGAGATCGGCATCCTGCAGGCACTCGGCGCCCGCAGGAGAACAATATTCCTGCTGTTCATGCTGGAATCAGGTTTTTACGGCATCATCGGCGGCGTTACCGGGGTCATAACCGGACTGACCACGGCGGTCATCGTTACCCCCTATATCAGCCAGAACGCCTTTACCTCCTTTGTCAAGGGTTCCGGCAGCGGCGCCGCCATCGACATCAAGGTTGTTGCGGGATCAATCCTTTTCTCGGCCGTCGTGGCCGTTGTGGCCGGTATCTATCCGGCCTGGCGGGCGGCACGGCTCACACCGGTGGAGGCGATCAGCTATGAATAACATCATCCGTACCGAACATGCGGCCAAGTCCTACAAAACCGGCGATATCACCACCCATGCCCTCAAGGACGTATCCCTTGAGATTCCGCAAGGGTCATTCACCTGCATCGTCGGCCCGTCCGGCCATGGCAAGAGCACCCTCATGCACCTGATCGGCGGGCTTGACCGCCCGACTGACGGTAAGGTCTACATCGGCGATACGGAAATCAGCCGTATTTCCAACAGCGACCTGGCCCGCCTGCGGGGCAAACGGGTCGGTTTCGTCTTTCAATTCTTCAACCTCATGCAGGGTCTGACGGCACTGGAAAATATCGAGATAGCCATGATGCTGGCCGGAATCCCCGAGCGCGAACAACGGGGACGGGCTGAGTCCCTGCTGGCGCTGGTGGGGCTGGCGGAGAAGGCCGGCGCGAAACCGGGGCAGCTCTCGGGCGGTCAGCAGCAGCGCGTGGCCATTGCCCGGGCGCTGGCCAATGACCCGGATATCCTGCTCATGGATGAACCGACCGGCAACCTGGATTCGGTGGCCGAAGCGGAGGTGCTGGATCTGCTGCAGACGCTACACCGGCAGGGAAAGACCGTGGTAATAGTCACCCACAGCGACGAGGTTGCCAAGCGCGCCGAGCGGGTCATCCGGGTCAGGGACGGGCTGGTTGCGCATGGAATGTTTTTACCGGAACTGTGTTCAATATAAATGTTTTTTTTGCAGAGCGTGGGCGGTATATTTTAAGAAGGAGATGTGTCATGAAAACAGTGGCTAAAATTGTTGTAGTTATGGCTGCAATGGTTTCTATATCAGGATGTGCCGGAAACGGGAGTGCAGTGATAAAGGCGGGTGTGTCAACGCGGCAGGACGTTTTCAGGGAAGCCTCTGATTCAACGGCCATAGCCGGCAAGGCACTGCTTAAAATCGATTTCCCGGTAAAAAACACCAAGGCTCGAATTGCAACGACATACTTCAAACATAGCGATCCATCCTACACCGTAACAATCAATATTGACGGGCAGGCCATCGTGTTGAAGGATGAGCCGGTTCTGGAAGATCTGCCTTGGGATTTCAAGGACAATCCTGAGGCTGGTACCGGTTGGAAATATGCCTTTAAAAAAGAACTGTTGCTTGAACCGGGGAAACATCATATGACGATAGCCGTTCCCTTGTCAGATGTCATCTTGGTAAAAGATATCACATTGCATGCGGGGACGAATATTCTGAAGGTCACGCCTGATTATAGAACTTCTGGCATGCGAGATCGGAATTATCCCAAGTTCAATCTTGGTTTGAATACACTGAAACTGGAGTTGAATAATCAGGAGCTGTAATTCAGGCTGGAGCATGAGGTGGTATTATGGAAAATTTTCTGTTTCATGCAGTGTAGTTTTGAGTTTTCTTGAGTGGAATGTCGTAGGCAACTGAATCTTACCTGTGAGTTTCAGTTGCCTTTTTATTCATCAATTGATATTAGGTTATTCGAATATTACTTGGGGTGACCTTATGGACGCTGATACAGTACAAAAAAATGCCGATGTGCTTAAAGCTCTCGCGCATCCGACCCGCCTGCAAATTGTCATAGAGTTGCTCAAGGGCACTAAATGCGTAACCGACATTCAGGATATTCTGCCTGCTTCACAGTCTAATATCTCCCAACATTTGACGGTGCTGCGCAACGCCCGTCTGGTGGACTTTGCCCAGGATGGCTCCCAGAGGTGCTATTACGTAAGCCGTCCGAAACTGGTTTCAACGGTTATTGGATTGCTCACGGAAGGCGAACCGGCCATGCGTAAATCCAAGGGCGACCTCGACCGGGAAAGACAATCGTCAGGAGGTGCCTGCTGTGTCCGATAATGCAAGATCCCCACTCTTTGACCACAATCATACTGATGCTCCGGTATTCCTTCCCGGCAATATGCTTGAGTCAGCCAGATTACAGAAGAATCTGTCGCGACTGACCGTACCGGAAGGATGTCTACTGGATTTTGACGGTGAGCTGGTGGACTTTCTGGTGGCAAGCGGTCAGGCCAAGCTGGAGCCGTCATGGCCCTGTTTTCACACCCGCCTCTATCTGTGGCATATCAAAGGCACAGAATATGGGATTATCGGCGGAACGGTAGGCGCCTCATTCGCGGTACTCGTTGCCGAAGAACTCTTTGCGCTGGGGTGTAAGGCCCTCGTCACGATTTCATCGGCAGGCCTGATCGCCGAGAATCTTTTGCCGCCCTTTTTCCTGTTAATTGACAAGGCGCTACGAGACGAAGGAACCAGTTACCACTACCTGCCGCCGCAGCGATTTGCGATTGCGTTGCCTTCTCTTGTAGATGCCGTTGCCCGCCGATTGACCGACGGTGGCATGCCATTCAATCGAGGAAGCTCCTGGACTACCGATGCTCCGTTCCGTGAAACGGCTGAACTCATTACCGCAAGGCGTGAAGAAGGAATCGTTGCCGTTGAAATGGAAGCGGCCGCTCTGCTGGCAATGGCGGAAGCTCTCGATAAGCGCGTCATTTGCCTTGCCCACATCACAAATGCCATGGCCACACGAACAGATGACTTCGAAAAAGGTGGCGATGAAGGCAATGAGGCTGTCTTGAAGGTCTGTACCACTGCGCTGTCCGCACTATTGGAATATGTCGAACACAAATAACTGAATCCCATGAGGAGGGGCCATGAAAGTTGGCGTTATTATCACTCAAAACAATCCGGAGCAGGTATTCACAGCCCTGAGGTTTGCAAATTTTGCTCTGAAGGAAGGTGACAAAGTTTCTGTTTTTTTGGCGGCTGAAGGTGTTGATCTGGAAACTATTAATGATCCCTGTTTTGACGTTCTCGGTCAAGCCAAGAGCTTTATCCAAGGTGGCGGCAACATCCAGGCGTGCGGCTCCTGTCTTAAATTACGTGATTCTGACGGTTCTGAAATATGCCCTCTTTCGACGATGAAAGAAATGTATACCATTGTCAAGGAATCGGATCGAGTTGTGACCTTCTAGTCAATAACGTCAAAGTTACCCATTTGGAGGAAAGTATGAAGGTTCGTGACAGCGGTATGCCTGATGAGGAGATGTGGATCGGTTTTTTTGATCCGTCAAAGGTTCTGGCTGTTTTCGGTCTTGACCGTGGCGTGCAAGACCTGGTGGAGTTTGGTTGCGGCTATGGAACTTTTACCCTGGCCGCAGCCGGGATTGCTGCAAGAGCTGTCCATGCCCTGGACATCGAGCCGGAGATGGTGGATGTCGTCCGGCAAAAATGCGACGAAACCGGCATTACCAATGTGCGGGCAGAAGTGCGTGATTTTGTAACCGAGGGAACCGGTCTGGCCGACAACTCCATGGATGCTGCCCTTCTCTTCAACATTTTGCATCACGAAGAGCCGGTAGCTTTGATGAAAGAGGCGCTCCGCGTACTCAAGCCGAATGGCATGCTTGCCGTCATCCACTGGAACTACGACCCTACCACGCCGCGCGGCCCGGCCATGGAGATACGGCCCCGACCGGAACAGTGTATCGAGTGGGGAAGAGAGGCCGGTTTCCGTTTTAACGAGCAAGGCCGCTACGACCTGCCGCCGTATCACTATGGCTTGCTCTTTAAAAAACCCTTTGCCTGATGAGCTCTATTGCTGCCCGTGAGGCAGCTGAGAAAAACAATGACTAGGACAGCACCTTTCAATGAGCAGACAGACGAGTATGACACCTGGTTTGAGAAGCATCCTGAACTTTATCAAATTGAGCTGGAGGCTTTACGAAGTTTCATTCCTCCCCGTGGCCGCGGGGTAGAGATTGGCGTCGGTACCGGGCGTTTTGCGGCGCCACTTGGCATTGCCATCGGCGTGGAGCCGGCACCCCGGATGGCCGAACTGGCACGACATCGAGGAATCGAGGTTTTGGAGGGTTTCGCGGAAGCTCTACCGTTTGCCGACGAAAGTTTTGATTTTGCCATTATGGTGACGGTCATCTGCTTCCTGGACGATGTTTCCTTAGCGTTTCGTGAGGTCTGTCGCATCCTCAAGCCGAATGGGAGCCTTGTCATTGGCTTCATTGACCGGGAGAGCAGACTGGGACAGCAATGCAGTGAGAAAAAGAAACAGAGCCGTTTCTACCGTGGAGCTAAATTTTATTCTGCAGGAGAAGTTGAAACGCTACTGACTGGAACTGGCTTTTCAGACTTTGCTTATATTCAGATCTTGTTTCCGGAAGTAACAAGCAACCAGTCTGTAAAACATGGATACGGCAACGGCGGGTTTGTGGTCATACAAGCGCACAAAACAGCATAAGAGATGTG
>MGZJ01000085.1:37139-59499 GCA_001802645.1 Geobacteraceae bacterium GWC2_53_11
ACACAAGAAATCGGGCGGCGCAGTTTTGGATGGCCATGTCATTTGTCGGCTTGCTCATTGGCGGAATATTCTATCCTCCGATTGGCTATTTCATGCTGATTTGCATGATAGCGGCAATGGCTTACGGTGTTGTAAAGGGGCGGTCCTGGTGCGATTGGATGTGCCCGCGCGGCAGCTTCTTCGACGTTTTGTTGAAGCCTTTCAGCCGTCAGCGGGAGGTTCCAGGATTTTTCAGTCACTGGGTTTTCCGTGCGGTGTGGATGACTGTTTTGATGTCTGTTCTCGCTGTGCGCCTGCCGCCGCTTTGGGGTGATTGGTACAGTATGGGGAAACCATTCGTCACACTTCTCCTCGTGACAACGGCGGTAGGCATCATCTTCGGTTTGATTTATCATCAAAGAATCTGGTGTATGTTCTGCCCGATGGGGTCGATGGCGAACATGCTTGGGAGGAAAAAACAGCCGTTATTGGTTGCTTCGGGCTGCAATGGCTGCGGGCAGTGCGAAAAAGTGTGTCGTATGCAGATTTATCCGGGAGCGTATAAAGAGGATGGCATCGTTGCCGATGGAGATTGCCTCAAATGTTCATATTGCATCGATGAATGCCCACAGAAGGCCCTACGTTTAGACCAATGAACAGGAGGCACCCATGAAGGTAGGAATTATCCGTTGTCAGTTGACCGAGGACATGTGCCCCGGCAGCACTGATTTTAAAGTTGCCAGGGAAGGGACAATGGCCTTCGAAGAGACCGGCCCGGTGGAGATTGTCGGTTTCCTCTCGTGCGGCGGCTGCTCCGGCAAGAAGGCGGTCACCAGAGCCAAGATGATGGTGGACCGTGGTGCAGAGGCCATCGTGTTTGCTTCATGCATGAAGAACGGCAACCCCATCGGCTATCCCTGTCCTCACTTCGCCGCCATTAAAGGGGCAGTTGAGAAAAGGCTTGGGGCGGACACGAAGATCATCGACTGGACCCACTGAGGCTTGCCATGACCTATGCCGATTTGCAGGAAGCCCTCCGGATACTTGGCCTGGGGGAGCGAGCTTCCCTGAAAGAGATCAAGGCACGGCAGAGGGCGTTGGTAAAACGCCACCATCCGGATACAGGTAATTCAAGCGACCCGGAGATGATCCGCAAAGTAAATGCCGCTTACCGGATCGTATCCGAGTATGTTTCAGCGTACCGTTTCTCATTTGCCGAGGATGAGTTTTACGAACAGAATCCTGAAGAACGAATCTGGATGCAATTTGCCGATGATCCGCTATGGAGGAAGTGACAGAACCTGTCCACAGAAGACGAACTATATTGTTCCGCCCGCCCAACAAAATAATAATACCTAACCCAGGATTACAGATGGATCGAAACATCAGAACGCTTTTTGCGACCCGCACCCTCAGACTTTTCGGATATGGTTTTCTGTCCGTCGTGCTCGCTCTCTATTTGTCCGATTCAGGCTTCGACGATTTATTCATGGGAGTGCTGTTCTCGTCAACGCTGCTTGGCGATGCGGGAATATCACTTTTGCTTACCACCACAGCAGACCGTTTCGGTCGCAAAAAAACGCTCATTATCGGAGCGGTCCTGATGATGTTTGCCGGACTGGTCTTTGTCCTGACCAGCAACCCCGTTATTCTCATCATTGCGGCTATTGTCGGAGTAATCAGCCCCAGCGGCAATGAGATCGGCCCGTTTCTTCCCGTTGAGCAGGCAATGCTCTCGCAGCTCGTTTCAAAAGAGCTGCGGGCGGGGGTTTTCGCCTGGTATAACCTGTCAGGATCACTTGCTACTGCCTTCGGGGCGCTCGTCGGAGGATTCCTGGCCACCCTGCTGCAAAGCCGTGGCGTAAGCGTGCTCGATTCCTATCGGGTTATTCTTCTTGGCTATGCGCTTATCGGCGGGATTCTGGCCGTTGTGTTTACCGGACTTTCACGAACGTGTGAGGTCGTACCGTCACCATCAGCCGCTGTTTCGCATAGCAGCTTCGGCCTGCACAAATCCCGCGGTGTGGTAGCTAAATTATCAATGCTTTTTTCGTTGGACGCGTTTGCGGGCGGTTTTGTGCTGCAGAGTTTCATGGCGTACTGGTTTCATGTCCGCTACGGAGCAAACGAAGCAGCGCTTGGCAGCATCTTCTTCGGCGCCAACCTGCTTGCCGGCTTTTCTGCACTGCTTGCGGTACCGCTGGCAAGAAAGATCGGCCTCATTCGCACCATGGTATTTACCCATCTGCCATCGAATATTCTTCTGATACTTGTCCCGCTCATGCCGAATTTCCCGCTCGCAATCACCATGCTCTTGCTACGCTTCAGCATTTCCCAGATGGACGTGCCGACTCGCCAGGCCTATACCATGGCGGTGGTCGATCCGGATGAACGTTCCGCCGCAGCGGGGATAACCGGTATCGCCCGTTCGGTCGGGGCATCACTCTCCCCGGTTGTTGCCGGAGCAATTCTTCCCGTATTCATTGGCGGACCGTTCATAATCGCCGGTGGGCTGAAAATTGTGTACGACCTTATTCTGTTCAGAAATTTCAAGGTGTCTGAGGTCTCCGACGAGTTGAAATAGGCACGGTCAACTCCTTGATGTACGGAAGCTAAATGAGCCTTTTACCTTTCAGGAATTCCTTTGCAACTTTTTTGGTAGTTTCGCCATGCTCAACTGATGTGAGCAACACCGTAAAAGTGCCGTCCGAGAGAGAGTTGGTAAGTTTGTTCATCAGTTTGATCATGCTCGGATAGATGGTCTGAGTTTCAGCCGTAAGGATTGGTGCATACCTTGATGTTCCGCCGATTGGTTGAAGACATGTCAGGTTAAATCTTGCTTTGAATTCGTTCTTGATTTGTTCATACGTTGAATCCTTCGTTTTCCCGACGACCTCTGCTGCATGCACCGTGTTTTCAAAAAACAGATCGATATTTCCCTTGCCCGCAGCCTTATAAAGATCTTTTGATTCCCTGTAGATATCGATTTTGACGGTAGAACCGGTCCGTTCTGTTATCATCAGGGCTGCCATTTCTGCCAGCAATCTTTCCTCAACGGCACTGGTCGCACCCAGATGAATCAACTTTCCGCTACAAGCAAAGGACATATGCACAGCAACAAGAATTAAGACGGTAATAAACAACGAGATGACTTTTTTCAAGAAACATTCCTCTCTAAGCTGAGATTGGGACTACAATTCTCTGCTGTTCCCACCAAACCCTGTCAGTTATGCTTGACGACAGCGCGCACCAAAAGTGTTGCCCCATTTTTTACGTAAAGCCATTAATGCCACATGTACGTGCATACGTAAGACGGTACAGTGCTCTTATCCACAATCTACTCGGAAGTGGTCGTCAAATTCCCAATCCCGTTACCGTTGCAGCAAGGAGTACCACCAGCCATGGGGAGCATTTCCAGAATACAAGTAGCAGAAAGGCAACCATAGCGAGACTGAAGTCAGCGGAGCTTCGAATCGCGCTGGTCCAGACGGGATTGTAGAACGCAGCGAGCAGGATTCCCACCACCCCTGCGTTAATTCCGAGCATAGCCCGTTGCATCGTTTCGTAACGGCGCAGATGCTCCCAAAATGGGAGCGTGCCTGCGATCAGCAGGAACGCAGGCAGAAATATGGCAACGAGCGCGATCCCGGCACCCGGCCAACCGAAAGGCGACTGTGACGACATCGCTCCAAGATAGGCTGCTAACGTAAAAAGTGGGCCGGGAACCGCCTGTGCTGCGCCATATCCGGCCAGGAAGAGATCATTGGAGATCCAGCCGGTCGGGACGACCTGCGACTGCAGCAGCGGCAGTACGACATGTCCACCGCCGAAGACCAATGATCCGGAACGGTAAAAGCTGTCAAACAGCTTCAAGGTGTAGCTGCCTGAACCTGCTGCCGCAAGCGGAAGCACCAGCAAAAACAGAAAAAAGACGGAGAGGAGTATCATCCCGGTGATCCGGCTGGTCGTTGTTTGAATCAGGTTGTGCGGAAGAGCTGTGGAAGTTCGAAGCAGAAGCCAGCCAAAGAGGGCGCTGGCAGCGATTACGGTTATCTGACCAAGAGATGAGGGAAAGATCGTTGCAGTAGTGGCGGCGCAAACTGCAAATGAAGCGCGAAGCTTGTCCGGACAGAGGCTTTTCCCCATTCCCCACAAAGCCTGCGCTACTACCGCCACGGCGACGACCTTGAGCCCATGCAGCCATTGATCTCCGAGCGTGTTACCCATAACGGAAAGTCCCATGCCGAAGAGGACAAGTGCAATAGCCGACGGCAGAGTAAAGCCAAGCCATGATGCGATTGCCCCCGGAAAACCTCCACGCGAAAGGCCAAGCGCGATACCTATCTGGCTACTGGCCGGTCCGGGTAGAAACTGGCAGAGCGCGACCAGATCGGCATAGGCATGTTCATCGAGCCACTTCCTTTGTTCAACAAATTCCTGCCGGAAGTATCCGATATGTGCAATCGGTCCCCCGAAAGAGGTGAATCCCAACCGGAGGAATACCAAAAAAATTTCCAGCACAGTTACCGTTTTCGTATGGTTGTCAGTTGCCATGGGAGACTCCTGTCTGTGGCGAAAATAGCTGGCTACGTCATGAAGACCAGGAAGATGGCACCAACTGCGATTCTGTAGATGCCAAACGGGATGAAGGTATGGCTGGTGATAAATTTCAGCAGCGCCTTGATGCCGATAATGGCAAAGACGAATGAGGTGACGAAGCCGACCAGGATATTTTGCCAGTCTCCGAAACTGAAGAGAGCATGGTTTTTGTAGATGTCATAGGCGGTAGCCGCGAACATGGTGGGCAATGCAAGCAGGAATGAAAACTCGGCGGCATCTTTCCTGTTCAGGCCTGTCAGGAGTCCTCCCATGATGGTGGCGCCGGAACGGGATACACCCGGGATCATGGATAGGCTCTGAATCAGGCCGATAACGAAGGCCTGTTTGTAGGAGATATCCTGAATGCTCGCGACAGTGGCGGGGCGGTTTTTTATGTACCGTTCAATGACAATAAAAGCTACTCCACCGGCAATGAGGGTGTAACTGACCAGTGACGGCTGAAACAGTGATTTGACGATCTTGTAGAGTAGATAGCCGAGAACCCCCGTCGGAAAGAATGCAAAGCAGAGCTTCTTGAGCAGGTCCAACCTGGTGACGAGCTGCTTGCGGTAAATGTAGACAACCGCCAGCATGGCGCCGGACTGAATGGTGACCTCGAACACCTTGTGGGCATCAGTCTGCGTGAGCTTCATAAGGGCGGAAGCAAGGATAAGGTGGCCGGTGGAAGAGATGGGAAGAAATTCGCTCAAGCCTTCCACGACGCCAAGTATGGTCGATTCAAAGATTGTCATGGGAATCCGGTGTGAGAGATTTGAGCCAGTTTATACAAGCTTGAACTGACCGACAATGTTTTTAAGCTGTTCCGACAGCTGGACTGGTTCACCTGAAGCCGCAGCCGTGTGTTGTGCACCTTGTGACGTTTTTTGTGCCTTTGTGGCCTGCCTTTGACGACTCTCAAAAACAAGGTGCTGAATAGTTGCCTTATTTCATTTTTAGTTATTTTTAATTCGTTTTTGAAAAAACTGGTCTCACACGAAGGCACAGAGGTTTCCGAAGAGTTAAATCAAAAACGATTTTTGTAAATTCGGCTTTCGTGATTAATGAATAGTTCTAAAGCATGAATAATCCAATTCCTGAGAAGATACGTTAAAAACGCTGAAAACAGCCCTACACCACACGCAACGATGATGTCGAGCGGGAAATGTACTCCACAGAAAATTCGAGCCATTCCACCAAAAAGACCGAGCATAGTCAGTAGCACACCAGCAGTTCTTGTCTCTTTAAACCAAATGAGAAAAAGTGATATAGACAGTATAGATGTGGTGTAATCAGATGGGAACGATCTGGTGGGACCATGTGGAATAAGCATCTTTTCATGCGGTACCAAAAAAAGCATGGGATGTTGGTATGTTGCAGAAATAATTAGATTAATACCCACGCCAATTATAACTGAGCATATGGCGCACATGATAATGTCCTTGATGAAAAATCCCCTGCGAAACCACGCGAAAACAAGGTAAAATATGCCTGCGACATGCGAATATTTAGCGAACAGCTTTGCAACGCCATCAAGCACGACATCAGTGCCGGCTAGTGAATTAATTTGGCTGTATACCTGAATATTTAGTTGCTCAATCATATTGTCTTTTATACTAACCTGAACTGATTGACCAAACTCCGTAACTGCTCTGCGAGCCGAGCCAGTTCTCCAGAGGCTCCGGCAGTATTTTGCGCACCTTGTGTCGTTTTTTGGACGGTGGTTGTAATCTGATGGATATTATTGCTGATCTCGGCAGTAGTGGCAGTTTGCTCTTCCGCCGCTGTTGCTATCTGATTGGCCTGTATGGCTACGGCGTTTACCTGGTCAAGTATTTCTTGTAGTGCATCGCCCGATTTTCTGGCCTCAACAGTTCCCTGCTCGACCTCTCTAACACCTTGCTCCATGGAAGTTACCGCCTCGTTCGTTTCGTTCTGGATAGACTTTATCATACCACCTATTTCCCTGGTGGCCCGTGTGGTGCGCTCCGCCAGTGCTCTTACTTCATCCGCGACAACGGCAAAACCTCTCCCTTGCTCGCCGGCCCTGGCCGCTTCAATTGCCGCATTAAGTGCCAGTAAATTGGTCTGGTCGGCGATATCCTCAATGGTGGCAATGATCTCGCCGATCTCGTTTGACCTCACCCCGAGCTTTTCCACGGTGCGAGCCGACCCTTGCACCTCGCTCGCGATTCGGCTCATGACGGCGACAGTTGTCTCAACAACTGCTTTGCCTGAAACTGCAGTCGTTGATGCCTGTTCTGAACTCGAAGCTACGGATTGACAGTTGTGCGCTATTTCCCCGGATGTTGCGGCCATTTCTTCGCTTGCCGTGGCAACGGCGAATGATTGCGTCGCCACTTCGGTTATTTCACTCAGCATCTGCTCGGATGTCAGGTTGAGCTGTTTCGATGCGCGGGAAAGCTGTTCGCTGCCCTCGGATACCTGGGACAGAAGCGTGTTCATTTTAGTGATGAAGGAGTTGAATGCCGAGACCAGTGTTCCCAGTTCATCGCGTGAGGTTGTCTCGAATCGTCGTGTCAGGTCGCCGCCGGATATGAGGTTGAGTACATCCAGATTCTGCTTGATCGGTGCGCAAAAACGGTTACTGAAAATATAGCTGTAAAGGATACCGAACAACACTGTGCAGCCAACGAGGCCCAGCAGCACCATCTTGGTGTTGCGCTGCGACTTCGTGGCCTTTTTCAAACTTTCATCGGCGACCAGTTGCTGAAGCTCAACCTGTTTGGACAATGATTTCACCATGGCTCCGCCGAACGGAAAGATGGTCTGGGCACGCCATTGCGCAGCTTCGTCTTTCTTGTCGGCCCCATACAGTTCAAACCACTTGGGACGTGCCTGGATATATTTGGCGTAATTCTCTTTCAGTTCCCTGAGAGCTGCTTTTTCTGCATCCGTTCGATTACCTTGCTCATAGGCAGCTAGGTTTTCCGTGATGGCCAGATGCCATTTCTGCTCTTCGGCGGTAATCTTGGTCTGGCCCGCAGGATCTGCGGTCATAAACTGAGACACGCCGTAGCGCAGCTGCCACAAGGCATTCTGGACACTTGCCAGCTGTATGGCCGACCTGACAGTGTTGACATACAACTTCTCGAATTCAGCTGAATCCTTGAAGCTTGCAGTGAGGCCAAAGCTAAGCAATGCAAGGAACACCAGCATAATAATCCCAAAGCCAAGATACAGTTTGGTACTGATTCCGAATTTCATAAGTGTACTCCGCCCTGCGATATAGATATATTCTTGAAATAGGTGACTTTCAACTCAGACAAAAAATGGGCGCCGCAAGCGGCGCCCATAACATAAGCATGAGGGAGGAGTCATGCTAAAACTTGTACTTTACATATGCCCCGACTACATGGGCATCGTAGCTGTAGCCATTAGCACCGGTAAAAAGATACTTGGTGCTGTTTTCAAAGGTAGAGCCTGCCATGTATTGCGATGTGTTGGCAAAATCATCCAGTGTGTACAGCTCATACAGGTAGGTAACACCTGTTTTCAGGTTCTTGGTAACATTGTAACCGAGATCAGCGCGGACTTCCTGCAACAGGTTTCTAACCGTTGGCCAGGACTGGGCTGCGGCATTTGCCAACTTCACAGCTCCATTGGGGTTGACGGTGTCGATGTCCATCATGCTGTTTGAATAGGTGTAGCTGGTGTTCAGGGTCAGCTTCTCAGGAATAATCTGAACAGTTACTCCAAGCCCGACGGTATCGACATTCTCAGTCGTTGTTGAATTCCAGTAGTTTTCCGGGTTAAACGGGCCAATGGTTGTTTCGTTGGCAGCCGTTGCAGCATTATCGAATGAATCGTCCTTGGCCGCAGATTGCATTGAACCTTTGCGCCGCTCCTTCGTGTAGTTTGCATACACAGAGAAGGTGTCTGACATGGCGTAGGTAATATCGACTCCGCCGGTGTAGCTTTCATTCTTCTTGAGGCCGAATCTATTATCGCCACCAAATTCGTCATTCAGGTAGCTGCCCGAAAGAGCCAATGTCACAGCATCAAGTGGCATTGTCTGGAACCTGATGTTAGCCTTGTTGCGGGTTCTCTCGGCCCAGTCGTAGTTGGCCAGTCCGACCGCCTCGGGGTTTTCCTTCGTGTTGCCGGTTTTGTAGCCGTCAACCGTGCGGTGTGCATAGCGGTAGTTACCTTTAAGGGTTGTTGTTCTAACCGGTTTGTACACAAAACCTGCGCCCACGCCCAGTTCGGTAGTTCCGTCGATACGAAGTTCCTCACGATCCCAACCTTCCCAGGAACCTTCAGCCATGACGGTGAGAGACTTCAACAGGTGGTAATCGACAGCGAGCTCGGCATTCTGACGGACAAATGAAAGCGCCTCATTGCGAACCAGGGCATCCTGACCGCCGGAAACATCATTCTTCTCCGTTCTCCAGTAAGAGTCACCGAAGGCAGAGTAGCCGGGGAAGGTAATGTTGTCTGACTTGTTGTCATAGTTGTAGTAGCGGTATTTTGCCGTGACAGTCAGCGGTTCAACCGGCTTGCTGGTCAGCTGGTAACTCTGGAATAACGTGCCGACTTTGCCATTCAAACTATTCTGCGGAAGAGCAAGCCCAGCGGCAGCAGGAGTGCCGGCAACACTGTTGGCAATAACGGCGCTGTTCAGCGTATAGGGGTCAAATGCCTGATCCTGGGTAATCCAGCCGTAGCTGACGGTGCCGGACAGTCTGCTATGCAGCGGCAGCTCAACGGAACCGTTCAGGGATATATCGTGGGACTGGCTGTCAGGCGTGAGTGAAATCTGACCAAGTGCCGAGCGGCCACGGTTGAAAGGGTTTCCAGCTGTATCGTTGGCATTGGTGGCCTGAGCTGATGTCGAGCGGAACGGGTTGTCCCAGACAAGAGACTGAATCTTGTTGTCGAAGTTGGTGAAGGTATATTCAACATCGGCCAGCCAGTTCTTCTTGTACACACCGGTGCCCAGGTTCAAGGTAGTGGTGCGGTAGTTGATGGTTTCCGGCAGTTCAATTCCTGCTACGACGAAATAGTCGACAAGGTGACCCCGGTCACCGACACCTGCCGTAGTCGTGGTTGTGCCATTATTGTAACGCTCGTAGGTTCCCTGGCTGATGCGTCTGGTGCCGGTACGCCTTTCGTTGCTTACCTTTGCCCAGACTTTTGCGTCGTCCGAGATGTTGTAGTCAAAGGCATAGCCGGTTTTCTCACGTTTCAAGCCGAATTTTACCGTATTTGCCGAATCATACAGGTTGGATACGATGCCGGTCATAGCAGCGTCCTGTGCCAGGTTCTGGGCATCGGCAGGATTGATGAGAGCTCCGCCAGCCGTGCTGGTGGCACCCAGATTGTTCAGCCGCTGACTCCTGATAACTTCGTTGGCTTGCAGCTGCTGCTGAACAACATCCCCAATTGCGTAACGCCCACCCCCGTCACCATTGAGCAACAGCTTGCCGGTGCTGAAGTTGTGCGGAGTATTGTCCTGGGTAAATCCGAAGCGGTACTTTCCGTGAACACCACCGTTGATCTGATAGAATTCATTCTCCTGCACGGGGTTTTCTATCTTGATGTCAAGGAAATAGGGGGTGGTAACGCCATCAACTTTAAGGCGAAAGTCATTGACCAGAAAGCCGTTACGCAGATCCCTGTATTCGTTAACCTTGTCATTGGTGCCGTCGATAAATTTCTGCTGAATACCGGCATTGACTTCGCCGTTTATGGTTGCCTTTCCGTCAAGGACTTCCGACTCTGCCTGGGCCAGGCCGGCCGTTGTGCAAATAGTCAAGAGCATGGCCAGGGTGCTGTGTGTAAAACATTTAGACTTCATTATGCGACCTCCGTGAAATGTATTTTCTACGTCACCTTACCGCTGCAGCACAGCACCTGACGGATTGTTGGAACCATGAATCATCGAATGGCAATTCAGGCATGCCCGGTTAAAAGCATATGTGGAATTAGTTCCAAGGGCTCCTGTCTGGTGACGCCCCTGCATATGGCACTCCTGACAAAGCCGTGGAACTTTATTGACGAGCATCTTGTCATTGGATGAACCATGTGAGTTATGGCAGGTGAGGCAATCTTCCTTGACCGGAGAATGTTCCCAGAGGAGTGGGGCCTTTTTCTCCCCATGACACTCGTAACATTTGTCGTTAAAGGATTTTGCATCGATCAGTTTTTCACCCTTGGCGCCGTGGGCGTTGTGGCATGAAGAACAGGTCATCTTTCCTTCGCTGGTGGGGGAAGAAGAGTCGCGCATGGGGTGCTTGGACCGTTTGAACATGTCCGCACGTACGTCGGAATGGCAGCTGAAGCAGAGTTCGCTCTCGGTCTTTTTGGCGAGCAGTTTGTCGTTACCGCCGTGGACTTTATGGCAGGCAACACAGCTCAGTTTCTGGCTTTCATGCATACTGCCGTGCCAGTACATCTGCTTTTTGTCCTTTGAATGGCACTTGAGACAGGTGGCCGAAGCAGCTTCACCATCTACTTTGCCCGGATTGGTAATGGCTGATTTGTCTCCGGTCGTTGCATGGCCGCTGGCAGGCCCATGGCAGGATTCACAGCCGGCGTCTTTGAAGCCATAGGCTCCAGCTTTGGCATGTATGTTTGTTGAAAAAGCCTTGGCCAGATCCGTGTGGCACTCTTTGCATTTTTCGTTGCCGACAATGGTGCCGTCAACGGCAAAAGCCAAGACTCCTGACACCAATAAGCAGCCGCTGAGCACAAACATCAAAAACAACTTTTTTTGCAGCGTGGTAATGTTCATTGAAAAACTCCTTTCTTGAATAGACTTCTCAACTGTTGATACATGGTTACAAACATCCGGCAGTGCAAGCGCCCTCCTTTCCTGTGTTGAATTTCAGAGCCGATACAGACGTATCCCAAAGTCAGACCAGTTGTGTCTGTATGCTCATCATAAAGACGCCAACAGCTTGGTACATTATGTATAACTAGCTGAATAAACAATAGAAATTGTATTCACGTTATTTGGTTTGTTGTGAATTAAACTTCACAGGTTGAAGTTTGATTGAATGGTGGTGGCGATGTTGGGGAAGAAAAATATATGGAAGAATAACTGAAAAATTCAGCAGGAATTGCGGGGAGTCATACGGCTAGTCGAGTAATATTTGCTCCATTTTTTTAAGGCACTCTATTGTCTTGTAGCCAGCTTCGCTGAGGCCATAGACTCTCTCATTGTCCTGCTCGATGATGGTGGCTTCTTTCAATATCTTCAGATGAAACACTACCTTTGTGTGATCCTCAATGCCTAATTCGCGGGTGATTTCCATCAAGCGCATTGGTCCGGAGTCGCTAAGCATCGTGAGAATGTTTCTTCTGATGGGGCTCGCAATTGCATTAAAAGCTTTATCCTGGTCCAGTTTTTTGACCCGGTTCTCAAATTTTGTTTCTTCAATAACTCTACGAATTGTCGTCAGGAAATCGTCTATCTTGAACGGCTTGGATATATAGTCGCTCGCTCCATTTTTAATGGCATCTACGGCATTTTCTACTGAAGCAAAAGCAGTGATCATGATCACCTTGGTTCTTGGATGATGCTTCCGCAATTCTTTAAGAGCTTCGTTTCCACTCATTTTTGGCATCATAAAGTCCATGAGCACGATATCGAATGTCTGTGCCTGACATTTTTCGAGCGCTTCTTTGCCTGACGAAGCAAAGTCGGTTTCATAACCTTCCTCATTCAGGATATCAACGAGATGAGACCGAAGTTCTGCGTCATCATCAACGATCAAGATTTTCATAATGCTCCTTGAGTGGTAATTCTATGGTGACTTCCGTACCGTTGCCTGGTTGGCTGGCGATTTTGATTGTTCCATGATGTTGCCTGATTATGCCGTAGCAAATTGAAAGACCGAGGCCGGTGCCGCTGCCGATCTCCTTCGTCGTGAAGAATGGCTCAAACAGTCTCGATTGGTTTTCCGGTTCAATGCCCATGCCGGTATCTGAAACCCTCGCAACTACCAGATCTCCCTCTGCAACTGTGGAAATTGAAATTGTTCCGCCTGCTGTACAGGCTTCGATCGAGTTTGAAAGGAGGTTGATGAATACCTGCTCAAGTTTTCCATGATCACCCATAACTATTGGAACACTATTCAGCGACTGAACGACAGTTACCGGTTTTAGTTTGTACTGCAACAGTGTGAGCGTGCTTTGTATCACTGAATTAATATCAACGGGGCCAACTTCACATTCCTGCTGGCGGGAAAATTGTAGGAGTTCTTGAGCGATTATTGATGCCCGGTCAATGTTACGTTCTACCGCTTCAAGTTTTTTTATCAAAACCTGACAGTCAATATGTTCACCTGTCAGCTTTCTTTTCAATGTTTGTATACCGAGAGATGCGTTAGTAAGAGGGTTATTGATTTCGTGTGCAATTCCGGCAGCGAGTTGGCCAAGAGAGGTCAGTTTTTCCGCCTGGACAAGAAGCCGTGATTGTTGTTCGATTTTTATTCTGGATTCAATATCAAAGATGTTCAGGGCATTGGAAATGAAATAGGTAATACATAGTGCCGCACTTGCCCTGAGCAATTCAATGGGAAATGGCATGTATGTAATGAAATAGCTCGTGGAGGGGATACCTGCGAATATCGCATAAAAGACAAAGGTGCTACCAGCGTAATAAAGCTTTTTCGACGCAGAGTAGCTTAGATTGCGGACCTCATAAGAATAGGCCATAAGTGCATATGCGGTCATCAGCGCACCGGTTATGCCGAACATGTAGCGGGAACCGATTTCTGCGTGCTGGAACAACAAAAATATATCAAAAGGTTTGTCTTGTGGAGGAAAGCCAAAGCGCCAGACATATAACGTCCAGAGAATAGCGAGCGGCCCGAAAAGAAACCTGAGCCAGCGAGTCCGTTTCTTGTCGAGTTTGAGGGTGAGCGAGGTGCCAAATTGAAGAAGGAACACGAAGGAAAAAAGTGTCAATGACATTGTTGCAGCTTTTTCAACCACCAGCTGTTGGAACGAAAGATCCGCTCCCTCTATCAGGTGCCCAAGTTCCAACCATTCGCGGGCACCATGTAGAAAGCCGAATGCACCCAACAGCCACAAGCTTCTTGCAAACTTCAGGTCGCTTCCCTTCAAATCCTTGGCTGCAATGGAAACGCCTAAGAATAGAAAAGCTGCACCATAAAACAGATACAGAATATATTTGAGCGAAATGTTATCGAGAAGACTCAGCATAAAATATTTCGATTTCCAAAGTTGATTTTTACGTATACTCGTAGACATAATGAAGAAGCAGGAGGGGTGCTGTCAATAGCCGACATCCATTTTGCCATATCAAACCTCCTTTATTACTTTCTATGCCGAGGATGAGTTTTATGAGTAGTAATTGTCGTCACAATGGCTGTGGTTGCGGTTCAGCTAATATACCGCCGCCCCCACGTCCGGAGCCGGATACAGTTTCCTATGCCGGTAACGGTGTTACCACCCGCTATCGGATTGTAGACATGGACTGTCCCACGGAAGAGGGCATGATCCGCTCCGCACTCAAGAACCGAAAGGAAGTGCTCGGCCTTGAGTTCAACCTGCTGGAACGGATGCTGACCGTGCATCATCTGCCGGACACTGAAGCGGTGATTGTCTCGCTTCTGCAGGGGATCGGCTTTGAGCCTCGCCCGTTGCAGGAGGAGGCAAGCGGTTTATCCGGGATGGATGAAGGCAAAGAGCGAATTGTTCCGCTTCGTCTTGTTGCGGGCGGCCTGGCGGCGATTGGCGCCGAGGCGCTGGAGTGGTTTGCTCCGGGCATGCACCTTGTAGTGCCGATTCTGGCGTTGGTAACGGTCTGTACGGCCGGACTTGAGACGTATCGCAAGGGGTGGCTCGCCCTTGTCCATCGTCAGCTCAACATGAACGTGCTGATGGCGGTTGCCGTGACCGGTGCGGCGCTGATCGGGCAGTGGCCGGAAGCGGCCATGGTGAGTTTTCTGTTCGCTGTTGCCAATGTGATTGAGCAGCATTCTCTTGACCGGGCGCGGCGGGCTATTCAGGGGCTTATGCAGCTTGCGCCCGTGGAAGCTGATGTCAAGAGTGTGGCCGGAGAATGGCATAAACGGGGAGTGGGCGAAGTCTTCGTGGGAGAGACCATACGGGTCAAGCCGGGCGAGCGGGTTCCGCTTGACGGCGAGGTCGTCGCGGGAAGCGGAACGATCAACCAGGCCCCGATCACCGGAGAGAGCGTCCCGGTAGAAAAAGCCCCCGGTGACCGGGTCTTTGCCGGCAGCATCAACCAGAACGGCGTGTTCGAGTTCAGGGTGACTGCTGCAGCCGGTGACACAACCCTGGCCCACATTATTAAAATGGTCGAGGCGGCCCAGGCAGACCGGGCTCCGGCCCAGCGTTTTGTCGATCGTTTTGCCGCAGTCTATACCCCGCTCGTTTTTGTCGCGGCCCTTGTTGTCATGGCTGCTGCCCCGTTCCTGCTTGGGTGGAGCTGGTACGACAGCGTCTATCGCGCCCTGGTGCTGCTGGTCATTGCCTGCCCCTGTGCGCTGGTGATTTCGACACCGGTTACTATCGTGAGCGGGTTGGCAGCGGCAACCCGCAAGGGGATTCTGGTCAAGGGAGGGAGCTATCTTGAAAATGCCGGACAGATCAAGGCCATGGCGTTTGACAAAACCGGCACCATAACGGTGGGATCCCCAATAATGACAGATGTTGTCGTACTGCGGGGGGAGGAACAACGTGTCCTCGAATATGCCCTTGCCCTTGCATCAGGATCGGATCACCCGGTTTCCCGGGCAATTGCGCAGGGCTGCCGGCAACGGCTCAATACAATGGTGACATTGCCGGTTGAACGACTAACGGCGATCCCCGGGCTTGGCATGGCAGGAGCTATTGCCGGTGTGGATTTTGTCCTGGCAAATCATCGCCTGATTGAGGACCGAAATCAATGTAGTGAGAGCCTAGAGGAACGTCTGGAGGGGCTTGAGCGGCTTGGGAAAACCGCTGTCATACTGGCAGACGACAAAGGACCGCTTGCACTCTTCGCAGTCGCGGATGTCATTAAGAAGCAGAGTGCCGCAGCATTGACCGCACTTTCCGGTTTGGGCATCCATCTGGTCATGCTGACTGGTGACAACGTGCATACTGCCCAGGCAGTAGCTGGAGAGGTAGGGATTCGGGATGTACGGGCCAACCTGCTGCCGGAAGAAAAATTACGTGTTATTGAGGAACTGCGTGAAAAATATGGCGTTGTTGCCATGGTCGGGGATGGCATCAACGACGCTCCGGCATTGGCTCGGGCTGATATTGGCATTGCCATGGGGAGCGCCGGTTCTGATACGGCTATAGAAACTGCGGACATAGCTCTGATGGATGATAACCCTTTACGGCTTTTTACGTTGGTCACATTGAGCCGTCGAACCATGTCGATTCTGCGTCAGAATATTTTTCTGGCCCTTGCCATTAAGGCAGTTTTTCTCAGTTTGGCACTCACTGGAAATGCCACACTCTGGATGGCGGTATTTGCCGATATGGGGGCGAGTCTGATTGTCGTGGCGAATGGACTCCGCATGTTGAGAACGAACGGGTTGGAAACAACGAAATAAAGAGAATCTTGTTTTCGATGAACTTGAAACCAGATACGGCCTGCGAGATTTGCGGGCCGTATCTGGTTTCAGGGGAATTTGAAGGTTAGTCCGGTCAACAGGGTTACATCAGTCTCCGGTCTGGTCAGCCCGCCTTTGACGCCAAGGTCCAGGTCCAGAGCATCGTTGACGGAGTAGATTACACCGCCGGTTATGGCGGCCAGCCAGACATCGCTGGATTTGTCGGGATTGGTTGTTGTCTCAATTGCGGCCACCAACAGTATTCCCTTTGCCACTTCAACGACTCCGGCCAGTGACAGTGAATACAGGTCTTCGCGGTTGGTGCTCCTGTCGTCGCTCACGTACAACTGACGCAGATAGCCTGCATTGACATGTACGGCCACCGGCTTGTACTCGACCGTGGAGATCAGGGTTACGCCATATCCGGGTCGGCCATTGCCCAGCTGTTTGTCCCGACTGGCTGTAGGAAGTATGATACCCGGTTTGATGGCGAAGCTGGCCGGGCCATATTCCAGAAAACGCCACTTCATTTCCAGGGTGAGGTCGTTCAACCCGCTGTTGTCAAGAACAGTGCTATTGTTTTCCTTGACCTGCTGCCAGGTAAAGGGGGCGGCCAGTACGACGTCAAGCGAGTCAAAGATCCCGGCGCTGATAGACACACCGACTGACTGGCTGCTTGATTTGACATTGTCCTGTTTGTCCCAGCCGAACTCCGCGCTGGTTTCCAGCTGGAATTTCCGGGCACCGTTGGTACCTGCATCATCAGTGGCAAGGGGGTGCGCCGCAAAGACAGATGGTGGCATTATCATGCAGGAGAGCATAAACAGCGTAGACAATAGATTCTTCATGTGATTCCCCGTGAAAATTATAATGTGCTGCCCCTTGTCTTAATCTACCTCTGCACGCCAAAGATTCATTGTTATAAAAGCTGTCGCCAAAGTTGAGGGAGCCACCCCATTTTACGTGAACTCGTATCTTCGGGATGGTGTCTACCAATTAATAGTACCATGTATTATTTGACATGCTTTGTATTGAGGATGTTTTATGTGGTGCAGTCAACGTCTGTACGCAATGACTTCTTGCTATTTCGAGTAGATGATATTGATAAGCGTTTTCAATAATTATCAAGTTAGCAAGTCTGTGTCAATGGAAAATTTGGATTACATGAAATAGCCCGTGTCTTTTCAGAGCAAGGCATAAGAGCCAATGACAATTCAGGATAATTCGATTTTTGTGGAATGCCTACACAGAAATAAACTATGCAAAAACACTGATGATTTCTCTGTGGATGCGCTTAAATAGTGAGTTTGCAGTTTTTTTGCTCTTGCATTGGTAACAGATGTATGGCATAGATTCAAAAAAATTAACTGGGAGGTTTTGCAAATGAAGAAGATTTTGTTACCGTTGATCGCTGTATGCTGTCTGGCTCCGGCCGCTGTTTTTGCTGCACAACAACACCCGCTTGTTACCGATATGGCACAAACCGTTGAAGAAAGGAAACTCGAAGCAGAAACAGCATTGGAGTACATCTCTGACGATCAGGACGGCAGAAAAGCCAGTGCGTTCAAGTTTGAGGAAACCATTACGGCCGGTATTATTCCAAAGGTTGATGCTTTCATAAAAATACCATATTCAAGGGTAAAAGTTGAGCAAGGTGGCGCAAGCAACACCGAAAACGGTTTTAACGATTTTACCATTGGCGCAAAATGGAACTTCGTGACTGTTGACAAAACGGCACTTTCCGTAAAACCATACCTTACTCTTCCGGTTGGTGATGAGGATAAGGGGTTTGGAACCGGCAAGACTGGCTATGGTGCTTCTCTGATTGCTACCATGGAACTCGACAAGCAGCTCTCTTTTGACGCCAACCTGGTCCTTGACCATCAGGAAAGAAAGGGTGCCGATTCCGTCAATACGTTCGGCGGGGCTGTTGCCGGTAAATTCCAAGCAACGAAAGAACTGAAAGCGCTTGCTGAAGTTGTTGTTTCAAAAGAAGATACTGATGGTGCAAAAGCCCAGTCCTTCCTGACTGTTGGTGCTATCTACGAAGTTGCAAAAGATATTGATGTCGATGGAGGTTTGCGTTTGGGACTGACCAAGGAAACTGAAGATTATGCAATCCTTGCCGGTGTTACGTTTAAATTCTAATTGAAGGTAAGCAGGTTATTGTTGTTACAAAGCCGGGCCTGGAAAACTCCAGGCCCGGCTTTGTTATGCAGCAGCTATTTCTCCAGAACATCCTGATCCATCAGCGTTGATAATCCTTACGCTGACCTCGCTGTTGATCAAAGCAGCGCTTCCTTTGAAGCTGACCGTCAGATAGTTGCGCGAAATCCCCCGGCACAGCCCCTTGCTTTTATCGAACTGTTGCACAAGCACATCCAGTTTCCGCCCGAAAAAGCGCTGGAGGAAAGTACGCTTTTTTTCAACGGCTATCGCCCTCAATCGGGCCGCCCGTTCGGTGACGAGATGAGGCGAAATGTGTTCCGGCATGCCGGCGGCACGTGTCCCGGAGCGCTTGGAATAGGGGAATACGTGCAGATCGGAGAAGGGAAGCTCTTCGAGCAGCCGGACAGTCTCGTTAAACTCCGTATCGGTTTCTCCCGGAAATCCGGCGATGACGTCGGCACCGATAAAGGCATCCGGCGTTGCCGACGCAATTTTTGCCACCAGTTCCCGGAACATGGCTGATGAATACCCTCGCCCCATGCGCTGCAGTACGGAATCGCTGCCGCTTTGCAACGGCAGGTGCAGGTGCGGGCAAATGCTTTTTGAACGTGCCATCAGACTCAACAATTCATCGCTGACTTCATTCGGCTCAACTGAGCCGATGCGCAGCCGGGGTACAATGTTCTCATCGTCAATTTTTTTGACGAGGTCCGTCAACGATACCGGTTCCGGCAGATCAAGACCATAGGCGCCCAAATGGATGCCGGTCAGTACAATCTCCTTGAAGCCGTTTCCAGCAAGATCCCGCATGCCATGGAGAACATCGTTCGGAGCAACGCTGCGGCTGCGGCCACGGGCGTACGGAACAATACAGTAGGCACAGAATGAATTGCAGCCGTTCTGAATCTGGAGAAAAGCGCGGGTATGCTCGGCAAAGCTGGTCAGTTTCAGCGGTTCCGCCAAACTTGTTGCAGCGATATTGGAAACCGAGTGCGTGCCGGATTCCAGCAGAGCGGAAATGTTCTGCTTCTCCTGATTGCCGAGGACGCAATCGAGTTCGGGCATCTGCTCCAGTTCCCCCGGCGCCACCTGGGCGTAACAGCCGGTGGCAATAATGCGTGATTCAGGATTCAGGCGGCGGGCCCGGCGGATCAGACGGCGGGTTTCCGCGTCGGTACGGGCGGTGACGGTGCAGGAGTTGATAATATAAATGTCTGATTGTTCGCTGAAGGGAACGACAGAATATCCGGCTGCTTTTAATTGTTCGACCATGGCGGCCGATTCAAATTGATTGGTTTTACAACCAAGTGTGCTGATGGCTACCCGTTTCATGTGGTGACAAGATCCTTTTCAAGTTTGGCAAGTATTCTGCTGACATAGATGACAACAATCAGTGCTGCTGACCAGGTAACTCCGAATATTCCCCACCAGATACCGATCAGTCCCAGTCCCATGACGACCGTAAGAAAATGGAAAACAAAGAAAGGTCCGGCAATCTGGCGATAGAGGCCGATCAGGAGCCCGAACAGCGGCATTTTGATTCCCTGCATGGCTGAAACGCAGATATAAAGGAGAACATACGCTGGAAATATGTATGCCTCAACGGCCAGGAAACCTGCTCCGACATCAATTACCGAGCGGTCGGCCGTAAAGAATCCCATTAATTCACGGCGAAACAAAAGCGCGGCAATCGTGCCGGTTGCCGCAAGCAGGGCACCGTAGCGGAGCGATACCTGGACGGTTTCCCGGATCCGGTCGATGCGCTTGGCACCAAAATTCTGGGCGGTCAGTGCCAGGGTGGAAATATTCAGCCCCATGACCGGCAGCAGGGCGATTTGTTCGATGCGCGTCCCGATGCCATAGGCGGCAACGGCATGTTCTCCGAAGCGTCCAACGTACCAGGTGATGATAAAGATGCCAAGAGAGACCGTCATCATGTTCATGGATGACGGGAAACCCTGCCGGAACAGTTCGCGAAAATATATCCAGCGGGGACGAAGATCTGTCAGGGTGATGGTTGGCATGCTGCCGGTTTTTGCCAGTTGGCTGAAAAGATACACAACACCGAAACACTGGATCAGAACAGTTGCCAAGGCAATGCCGGCCAGTCCGAGAGCGGGAAATCCCGCGCCTCCGTACATAAACCAGGGATCAAGAATCAGATTGAGGAAAAAACCGCCGATCAGGAAATTGCGGTACGCCACTGTATTGCCGTGCGAGTTGAGTATGGCGTTCATGACGAAGTTGAGGAGAAAAAAGGTGCTGCCGGCGAAGATGACGTTCATATAACTGAGGGCATGGGAAAGATATTCGCCCCTGGCTCCCATGAGCATGAATATATGCGGCGCCAGAAGCAAGCCTGCGGCGGTGAGCAGCAGGGCATGGAACAGGGCAAACGAGAGAGACTGGGACAGGAAGCGACGTGCCTCTTCATGGTCCCTGCGGCCGAGGGCATTGCCGATCAGGGCGGTTGCTCCGGTAGAAACGCCGGCACCGATTGACAGGATTAAAAAAAATACCGGAAATGACAGTGACATTGCCGCAAGGGCCGTGGTCGAAAGCCGTCCGCCATACCAGGTGTCTACGACGTTGAACATGGTGTTGAAGAAAAAGCCTGTTCCAGCAGGTATGGCAAGGCGTCGGACGAGTTGAGGTATCGGAGCGGTGGTCAGATCGGAAATCATGGTGACAGGGTAAGATGTCCCGTGGCACCGGTCAAGGGAAAACAGTCAGGTGTAGTGGTACGGTCAAGTGACATCTCTGAAACGCGTTGGCCGTTTTAGTTGAAAAATCCGGAAAAAACAGCTAAAACGGAACACGTTTTTATTTCGCAGAAAAACGTGCAGTTTATTTCGTTCGGGAGGCTCTCATGAGTTTAGTCAAGTTGTATGATACAACCCTGCGGGATGGTACGCAGGCAGAAGACATTTCTTTTCTGGTTGAAGACAAAATTCGCATTGCCCATAAGCTTGACGAATTAGGTGTTCACTATATTGAGGGGGGATGGCCCGGCAGCAACCCCAAAGACGTCTCGTTTTTCAAGGATATTAAAAAAGAAAAGCTGAATCATGCCAAGATTGCGGCGTTTGGCTCCACCCGTCGTGCCAAGGTAACTCCTGACAAGGATAGCAATATTATAACACTGGTAAAGGCTGAGCCGGATGCGATTACCATTTTTGGAAAAACCTGGGATTTCCATGTGCGTGAAGCGTTGCGTATTTCGCTGGAAGAGAATCTGGAACTGATCTTCGATTCACTGGAATACCTGAAAAAACACGCTCCGGAAGTCTTTTACGACGCCGAACATTTCTTCGACGGGTACAAGGCCAATCCCGAGTATGCCATTAAAACTCTTCAGGCCGCCGAGAATGCCAATGTGGACTGCATTATCCTGTGCGACACCAACGGCGGCACCATGCCGTTCGAGGTTGCTGAAATTATCAGGACGGTTCAGAAGCATATCAAGACTCCGCTTGGCATACACACCCATAACGATGGCGAATGTGCCGTGGCAAACACGATGATCGCGGTTGAGCAGGGTATTGTCCAGGTGCAGGGCACCATCAACGGTTTTGGTGAGCGGTGCGGCAATGCCAATCTCTGCTCTATTATCCCGGCCTTAAAGGCCAAAATGAAGAAAGAGTGTATCTCGGATGAGCAGATGCGCCATCTGCGTGAAGTATCACGCTACGTATATGAACTTGCCAATATCTCTCCGAACAAGCATCAGGCCTACGTCGGTAATTCTGCTTTTGCCCACAAGGGCGGGGTGCATGTCAGTGCGATTCAGCGTCACCCGGAAACATATGAACATATGCGTCCGGAGCTGGTTGGCAACTGCACCCGCGTACTTATTTCCGATCTGTCCGGCCGTTCCAATATTCTGGCCAAGGCAGAGGAGTTCAATATCAATCTTGACAGCAAGGATCCGGTCACTCTGGAGATCCTCGACAACATCAAGGATATGGAGAATCGTGGCTATCAGTTTGAAGGGGCGGAAGCTTCTTTTGAATTGCTGATGAAGAAAGCACTCGGCGCGCACAAAAAGTTCT
>MGZJ01000086.1 GCA_001802645.1 Geobacteraceae bacterium GWC2_53_11
AATATCAGACTGTTATACCCAGTTACTAAAACAACGATTATGCCGGGCACGATGCTAAAAAGCCCGACAGACTCCTAGCAACCGAATCTGTAATGTAATTTTGATTCGCAACCCATCCTCTCAAGTCAATTTCAGATTTAACTATGACATGTGAGAATTGTGGGATCGTCAATTGAATCAATACATCAGAAATATTTGACATCTTAGCTATAGGCTAAAATCATTTCGAAGACATTCTTCAAAGTGATCTATTAAAGGTTTGTATGAATTTGCTGCTTGCTCGATTTTTACCTTTTTTAATCTTTCGCCAACAATTTCTAAAACGGAATTAAAGTTGTCAGGTGTGTATATTGATCCGAATCGGTCTTTAGATTTAGCTGCTGCTATTGGAAAAAAACCAACAATCGCTTTCAAAACAGTTGGTGTAAACATTTGGTCTCTTATTCCTTGTCGCTTTAGTACGGCCTCATCAAAAGCTATTAAATATGAATTCAGAATGTTGTAAATTTCAGTTGTAGACTTTGCTCCAAAAAATTTAATCAATGGTTTGACAGCAGAGTTAAATAATGATCTTGAAATTTTACCTGCTTCTTTTTTTGCAGGAGTCATTTTTGACATTAGAAAACTATCTTGCTCTGTTCGGAATGTATCATATACCTCTCTAAGAAATTCCTCTTGGTCATTTTCATAATCAGCCATCTTTTTGATATCAAGAAGTAATTCAGGTGGTACTCCTTTTTGTTTTGAATTTATGTCAATAAATAATCGTGTTTCATCTCTTTTGGACAAGCCTTCATATATGACTACAGGAACTCGAAAAGCTGTTTTAGCCATCATAAATCCAAAAACACGATGTTGACCATCAATGATCAGAAATGATTTTATATTAGGGCTAAAACTTATTGATTTCTTTTTAGAATCGTATTCAAGTTCGGTAATTTGTTGAGCTGATAAAACAATAGAGCTGGGAATTGTTCCTAGTCCAGAATCAATATAATCTGCAATTTCTTTTGCCCTTTTTTTGTCTAGCTCTCGTTGAAAACCCTCAATTGGGTCTTCGACTCTATCAATTACAAAACATGTCTTTGCTAAAATTTCAGTTGGTAATGTCAATGAGTAAAAAACGTGTTCACCTTGTCTAACTAAACTCACACTCCCATAGCTAAGTCTTTCCATTGTAACCTCCTCAGTAATCTACTATTTAAAAGGCTTTGCTATTTCCTTCAGTTAGGTGCAATTCACCAATATTGCAGCTTAAAAACCGCCTCACATTACCCCGCCACCACCCACCTGTCAACGAATCACACCAGAAACAACAGCGGTCTCACGCAACGGCGCGACGACGCAACGAAAACCCAAAAACGCCTAGTCAAACAATCTCCCAATACCCGCCCTTATCCGGCCCGATACGCTTTAACATCCCTTCTTTCCTCATCTTGTCCAACTGATATTTGATACCGTCTGCAGTAATTCCAATTGCTGCGGCTAGCTCGACACGGCTGATTTTGGGATTTCCGGCAATCAGTTCCAGAATTTTCTGGGTAGTTTTCTGGGTAGTTTTCTGGGTAGTTTTCTGGGTAGTTTTCTGGGTAGTTTTCTGGGTAGTTTTCTCCGAAGTTTCACCGACCTTTTCACCGACCTTTTCACCGACACTGTCGCTGAAAACAGCCTCAACATTCTTCCGCTTAAAAGTGGCAATAAACTGAACCGTGCCGATTTCCTCAAACTCCGTCGCCGGTTCCCGTTCCAGAATCATCTTGATGCCACGGCCCCATTTCTCGATACGATGGCTGCGCTGGAACAACTCCGCCAGCAATTCATTACGCCGGGAAGAAACCATTTTCTTCCTGATAGACGCAATGGTCAGCCCACCGTAGAGCAGGCCGGGACTGCGGATTTCCACCCGATCCTTGAAAATGGCGATATTGACCGAATCGTATTCCCGGTAATCCCGATGGCAAAATGCGTTGATGATCGCCTCACGAAACGCCTCCGGGTCAATTTCGGGCACATCCACCCGCAGCATCCCGTCCAGGCGCATACCGATGTTGATATGTTCGAGAATGTATTCCTCGGCTTTTTTGATCAGATAAAAGACATCGCCATAGAAATCCTGCATACTGATGGTAAATGTGGTATCCAACGTCCCGAACACGGCGCAACGCAGCCGGGCGTTAGGAAAGAACTTTTCCGGTTTGCGGGCAAAACAGAGCACGGCGGCGTTCAGCAGTTTGCCGTCTCTGACCAGATTCAGTTTTTCGAGGGTGTTGGGGATGGTGTCGAACTTGAGACCACTAAGTTTCAGAAAGGATTTCAGCTTGCCAGGGCCGATGTCGTCAACGGTCGCCTTGGTGCATACCTCGGTATCCCAGCGGAGCCGGTCACGGTTTTTCTCCAGAATCAGCTTTTCCAGTTCGCGGGCACTTAACTGCCGGTCTTCATCGCCAACCCGGATATATGCTCGGCCATAGGCATAGTAGGGGTGCTCCTTGCCTTCGACCCGTACCTTGACGCATTGTTTGGAATCAAACGCAACGTGTTCGACAACGGGGTAGATTTTGGGTTCGATGTGGTCGGCAATTGCCTTGGAAATATCGCGGAGGGTTTTATCGGAAACCTGCTGACCGGCAACAGCGCCGTCGTTTCTGACGCCGAACAGTACTTCGCCCCGCTGGTGCTTGTTCAGCATAGCCACAATCGAGATCACCGCCTCCTTCAGTTCGGAGGTGGATTTCTTCAACTCAAGGGTTTCCGTTTCTTGAAATTGGGTCATTTTTTTCACGGTGTGTCCGGATGGAATATGTATATTTTCTTATCAGAATTGCGGCGGAATAGCCACCGCAAAGCTTGTTGTTACAGGAGACTGCGAACCATATACTTCTTCACCAGCTCCACCGGATGATACGACAGTTTGGCGCTCCTGAGTCCTGTTTCACCAAGATCCTGTTCGCGATTCAGGTAGCGGCACTCCTGAAACAGCAGCCGGGCAAACTCGCGGTTGACCAGTTGATACAGACCGTCGGTAAACGGGTCGGCCTTCTCGAAATGACACACGGAGGTTTCTCTGTTAAGGCGCTCGCCGAGTGCAAAGGCAACAACGCGCTCGTTGACAGTGATGACGACTCCTTCAAGGCCGAGTGGTTCGAAGCCCTGCAGGGCATCTGCAGTTGCCTCCATTTCGGCCCGGAGAGAGTTTCCAATCTCTTTGCGTGAGGTTTGATTCAATGCGTCCAGTAACTGCAGGCAGCCGTCACGGTACTCATTGGAAAAGAGTGCGACGCTGTAGACATGGCGGCTGGTGAAATAGTTGATGCGGTTTTTCTTTTTGTGAAAGCGGCTGCCCGGAAGGGTGGCCAGTTCCTCGCGCAGGTAGAGGTAATCGTGCGAGTCGCGCAACTCGGTCACTTCTTCAGAACTGTTACAGTATTCCTCAACAAAACTGTCATCTGCACCGTACAGCGAATGGCCGTCAGAATACATGATCTGCAACGCTGCGGCTACATCGCCACCCAGCGGGGGGAGGAAGTAGTGTGTACCGTCATACCCTTTGCCGCGCACGATGACCGAGCCGACAGCGGATGAAAGCGTATAGTCGTGGGCGTTCCTGAACAGGTACAGCCCCGCAAATGTCAGTTCCGAGATGCGCGGCTGTAATTCTTCGCAGAGCCGATCCAATAGCGGTTTATCCGCTAGCTCCAGTGGTCTGGACGCCGGATAGGGCGGAATTTCCATTTGAGTTCTCCGTGAATTGCTGTAATATTCCGCGTCTTTTATCCTATCAGAAAAACTATCATGGAGGGAGTTGTAATGGCTATTGCAATGAAGATTGCCAGTCACATATCCAAATCATCCTGGATTCGCAAGATGTTTGAGGAAGGGGCACGTCTGCGTCAGGAATTCGGCGCTGAGAATGTCTATGATTTTACCCTCGGCAATCCTGATGTTGAACCGCCCGAGTCGTTCCGGCGCCAACTGCTGGAGTTGGCGCAGAACCCGTTGCCGGGCATGCATAAGTATATGAATAATGCCGGGTATCTGGAAACCCGGGCTGCCGTGGCGGGGAAAATATCCAAAGATGCGGGGCTTGCCGTTCCGGGCGACAATATCATCATGACCTGCGGGGCGGGCGGCGCACTGAATGTGGTTCTCAAAACCATTCTCAATCCGGGTGAGGAGGTCATCATCCTGGCTCCGTTTTTTGTCGAGTACAAATTTTACATCGACAATCATGGCGGCGTGCCGGTGGAGGTCTGGACGGACCGCGACACCTTCCAGCTCGATATCCCCGCCATTGAAAAGGCGATTACAACAAAGACCCGCGCCATCATTATCTGCTCCCCCAACAATCCGACCGGCGTCATTTATCCGGCGGACAGCCTGAAACGTCTGGGGGATCTGCTGAAAGGGATTCACGAGCGGACCGGTCACCTCATCTATGTCATTTCCGACGAGCCGTACGCCCGTATCGCCTACGACGGAACACAGGTGCCGAATATCTTCCCGCTGGTAGAAAGCTCTATCATCGTTACCTCGCACAGCAAGGACCTGGCGCTGCCGGGTGAGCGGATCGGTTATCTGGCCGCCAACCCGCGCATGGCAACTGCCGGGCAGTTTATGGAGGGGGCGATCTTCAGTAACCGGGTGCTCGGCTTTGTCAATGCTCCGGCGCTGATGCAGCGGCTGGTCGCTTCTCTGCAGGATGAATCGGTGGATGTTGCCGAGTATCAGGCCAAACGGGATCTGCTGGTGCGCGAACTGACCGGCATGGGCTTCAAGATGGTCAAACCGGACGGTGCTTTCTACCTGTTTCCGGTCTCACCGCTGGCCGATGACGTGGAGTTCGTCATGCTGGCACAAAAGCACCGCATCCTGCTGGTTCCGGGTGCCGGTTTCGGTGCTCCCGGTTTCTTCCGGATCGCTTATTGCTTTGATATGGACATGATTGAGCGAAGTATTCCTGCCTGGCGGGCACTGGCAAAAGAGGTCGGATTGAAAGGGTAGGGTTTGATGCTGAGGAGCAGGGTTATTTATTCTGCTCCTCAGCTTTTTGTTCCAGGAATTCGATGAAATCAATGGAGCGATGAACGAAGCGGAGATTGAAACGGCTCTCATAGAGCAGTACCACCGAGGCGACAAAAAGAAACAGTCCGCCGCTGAGAGCCAGCAGCGTCGGAATCCAGGCCTGGTTGTCGCTGCCGTAGGCGACATTGACGGCAATGGCGAGACTGGCCGCCACAAAGAGCAGTGTTGCGGTATACAAGGCGGCCATCGCCTTCTGGATCAGGCGTGCACGGCGGCGCTGCAAATCGATCTGCCCCTTTAGATGTTTCATTCGCTCTTCAGGAAACGAAATTTTCCCCGTTATAATCGCTTCAACTTCTCCCTTCATGACATTGACCCGGTCGAAGATGCGTCCCAGACGGGCCGATGTGGAAAATATCAGCGTCCCGCACGCCGATATCAGCACTGCCGGGGTAATCATTGACGTCAGAATGCGTGAGCTGGTAAGCGCTTCCAAAAGTTCTTTTTCCTGTCCGGCCATGGGTATGATCCTTGAAGCTATGATTTAAGCAATCAGTTTTAACTCTTCAATTAACTCGGCTAAAACATCATATCCCTTTTGCCAGAAACCGCTGTCGGTGATGTCGATACCTGCCAGGCGGGCCGTGTCGGCGGGTGACAGCGCTCCGCCCGATTCCAGCAGGGCACGGTAGCCCGGTTTGAAGGCATCGCCGTCTTCGCGGTATTTCCGGAACAGTGCCAGCACCAGCAGTTCGGCAAAGGTGTAGGAATAACAGTAGAAACGGCTGTGAATGAAGTGGCCGATGTAGCTCCACCCCCAGCGGTAGGCGGGGATCATCTCGACCGAGTCGCCGAACAGCTTGCCGTTCTCTTCCAGCCAGATTTCGGCAATACGGTCATTGGACAGCAACCCGTTGGCCCGCTCGTTGTGCAGCCGCAGCTCGAAACGGGTCAGCACGGTCTGGCGGAACGTGGTGGCGATAATGTCCTCGATTTTGGCGCAGAGCAGCGAGCGGCGCACCTGCGGATCCTGCTCGTTGTCCAGCAGCCTGCGGGTCAGCAGCATCTCGCCGAATACCGAAGCGGTTTCGGCCAGCGGCAGCGGGGCATGGTAGTTCAGGGTGCTTTGCGTCTGGGAAATGACAAAATGCAGGCCGTGTCCCGCTTCATGGGCGATGGTGGCCAAGTCGCGCAGGGTGCCGGTGTAATTCAAAAGCAGGAACGGCGGCAGCACCGGCGAAATTCCCATGGCAAAGGCACCTCCCGATTTTCCGGTGCGGGGGAGGACATCGACGCGCCGCTCGGTGAAGAAAGCCTCGACGATGTCGCCGAATTCCGGGGAGTAGTCGCGGTAGGAATCCACCACCAACTCACGTGCTTCATCAAAGGAATAGGCGCGCTCCACCTCGGCAACCGGGGCGTAGAGGTCGCAGTTGCGCAGCTTGTCCATCTTGAGCATGCCGGCCTTGATGCGGAAGTATTCCTGAGCCAGACCGTAATTTGCCTCGGTGACACTCATCAGATGCTCGACCGCTTCGTCCGGAATTTCGTTGCCGATATTGGTCGGCTGGATTGGTGACGAATAGTTGCGCAGCTCCATTTCCTGGCCGTGGTCGAGTGCCACGTTGTTGAATACCGCATTGAACACGATACCGTGCTCGCCATGCCGCTCCAGAAAGGTCGTCAGCGCCCGGAAACGGACATCTGCGGAGGTATGATGCAGCATGGAGAGCAGTTCCTCCCCGGTAAACTCCTTCATTTCCCCATCCAATTCCATTTGATAGGTGAACGACGCGGACAGCTCATCGAACAGTTTGGTGAAGGCCCGTACGCCGGTTAGTTCCTTGCGGGTCAGGAGCCGCTCTTCGTTCTCTTTCAGGGTGTGGGGGCGAAACTTGCGGATACCCTCCAGAAAATGAAGGTACGTGGCCGCCTCGGGAAGTGCGCGGAAATCGGCAATTTTATTGTCATCCAGTTCCATCAGTTCGATGTCAAAGAACAGCAACTGTTGCGAGAGCCGGTTGCCTAGTTCTGAACAGCGCATGGACAGGGCCCGGTAGGTTTCGTTGCCAGAGTCGGAGGCGAACAGCAGATGGGCGTAGCAAAACGGCTTGGCCATGCGGGTCTGCAGTGCCTCGTAATCACGGATTGCCTTCAGCAGTCCTTTGCTGTCCAGGGTGGCGGCTTTTTCGAAATAAGCGGCCCGGAAATTGGCGGCAAGCTGCTCAAACGAACCGAGATCAGCTTCCAGTTCAGGTGAATCGGGGGCAGGGTAGAGCAGGGCAGTGTTCCAGGTCAGATCGGTCTGTGGCATTATGGTGGGTCTCCGTTTGATAGGTAATTGGTGTGCAAAACCTATACACTGTATGCAGGGAAGGCGTCAAGGCGGGGTTATTCTATAAAATATTTCTGAGTAAACTTCAAAGACCAAAACCGTTTCACACGGATAACTTCGGATAGAATCTGATAAAATCTGATCAAACAGAAAAATGGTTTAATCCGCTTTTATCCGAAGTTATCAGATTTGATCCGTGTGAAATGTCTTTGTTTTTCCTGCTTGTTGTGCCGTCAACTCATCTTCGATGTCGCTCTCCTCAGGCGATTGTTCAGAGCCTGACGGGTAATGCCGAGCATTCTGGCGGCAGTACCCTGATTGTTTTTGGCAAGTTCGAGAGCTTTTTCGATAATGACTGCCTCCGCATATTTGAGTGTCGGCAGTGACGAAAAAGAAATACCGTTAAAATCAAGACCTGAACTGTTTGTCCCATGCTCCATAACCGTCTTGGCCGGTTCCTGGTCGCGTGCGATAATCTTTTTCAGAAGCGACGTAGATAGCTTGGATGAAGTGGTCCTGCTGACAAAGTCATGTATGATTGACTGAAGTTCCCGTATGTTGCCGGGAAACGCATAGGTGACAAGAAAATCGACCAGTTCCCTTCGATAGGACAATCTCCCTTTCCCCATTGATTTTGCTGCCTGCCTGATAAAATGATCCAGTAGAAGCTGAATATCTCCGGTCCGTTTGCGCAGTGGTGGAATTGCTACCTGATGGGTGCAGAGCCGATAGTACAGATCCTTGCGGAATGTGCCATCATTCATGCATTGACGTAGATTTTTGTTGGTTGCCACAACCAGCCGGGCATTGCTCTTGAGAGGGTTGTCTGAGCCGAGCTGGTAATATTCGTTTTCCTGGAGAAGGCGAAGCAGCTTGATTTGTGATAGTTCGTTCAGATCGCCGATTTCATCAAGAAAGATGGTTCCGTTGGCCGCCTTCATGATTAGACCGTCCCGGTCATTAAGCGCACCCGTAAAGGCACCCCGCCGATGTCCGAACAGGGTGTCAGAAAACATCTGGTCATCCAGACCTGCCACATTGACGCTGATAAAGCCGCCTTTAAAGCCGCTCAAAGTATGAACTGCCCGTGCTACCAGTTCCTTGCCCACCCCGGTCTCACCTGAAATAAGAACAGGCTGCCTGGATTTTGCTACTACCTCGACATAGCTGAGCAGTGCCAGCATCTCCTTATCCTGGGTTATGATGGAGGGGATGTGCGGTGCCCGGGCGGAAATATCCTCGTCAGTCGCATTGTCCAGCAGCAAAATGTCTTCGTTCAGACTGCGAAGTTCCAGCGCTCTTTTCACGCTGGCAATAAAACGGTTAATGGAAATGGGTTTGGTAAGATAATCGACAGCCCCGGTCTTCATGCAGTCGATGGCGGTGTCGATATGACTTTCAGCGGTAACGACGATCACCGGGATATACGGTTTTAACTCTGAAAAGGCCTCCAGCAGATCCCTGCCATGAAGCTTGGGCATTCTCAGGTCGCTGACAACCAGAGCAACCTCTTCACTCTTGAACATTTCCAGCGCCTTTTGACTGTCATCGAAGGTGATTACGTTCTGAAACCCTTCGTGACACAGGAATGACTTCAGTAACGACAGTACATCCGTCTCATCATCTACAAGCATAATGGGGTAAGAACTGAAATCTTGTTGTCTCATGTCGGTAGCTCCATTCTGCGTTGAGTGCACTTAGAGGAGTATGAAGATAATGTTTTTACCAAGTTTAACTGATTTTATTCATTTAGCAAGCAGTTGCAGTCAGTTGGATCAAAAATGCAACTTAAGTTGCATGCCTTTGACGCTGTTGCATCATTTTGAATTCATCTGGCACCGGATACTCAGCCGGGAAAACATCTCATCTGCATGCAATATTTGTTGCTGCAATACTATCTGGATGACTGGCGCATATTTGTATAACTCACTGATTATTAAGATAGAGGCTTGTTCTATGGGCTATGGCACAGATGGTGCTCATTGATGATACCTCTCATTTTATTGTGCAGGAGTCATTCCATGAAGAACCTATGTTGCGCCCTGCTTTGTGCAGTGTCCCTTGCCGCTGGGTCGTCCGTTGCCCTGGCTGACGACGTCACCGTGGACTCAACGCCCCTGTTCGGCATCGGCCAGCGGGACGTGTCGGGCGGCTCAAAAGAAACTCTGCTCCCCGCGACACAATTTCTCGGTCTGGATGTCGAAAAAATCGGCAACAACAGCAACCTGTCGTTTCACCTCTCCGGCTGGGGACGTGCCGACCTGGCCGACAAAAGCTTCAACAACGACAAGGCCGTCGGCCGCCTTACCTACGGCTACTTCCAGTATAGACCCACACAGGGGAGCGCCAATGTCCGCGCCGGACGGCTCTTTGTCCGCGAAGGCATCGTCAACGAACAGGTGGACGGCATCAGCGGTCGTGTCGACTTCCCCATGGGCTTCGGCCTGTCAGCCTTCGGCGGCGCCACCGTACACACCGCGCACATCGCCGGCGAAAACAGCGACGGCAAAGGCGACTCCATCTACGGGGGTCGCGCCAGCTACCGCTCTGGCGGCCTGCTCGAAGTCGGCCTC
>MGZJ01000087.1:0-12265 GCA_001802645.1 Geobacteraceae bacterium GWC2_53_11
TGATCTGTTGGCTGGTCAGGATCGACCAGCGGATTCAACTTGAATTCGGTCAAAACCTCAAGGCCGACAGGCTCCTAGTAAAAGGATATTGGTTTCAGTCTCATAAATTTCATGGAGTTTATGCAGTAGCTTTGAATGGCCTTCGCGTAATTCAATCATGGAGGGAAATGGGTGCCCCTCAGAAATAAGGTCTATCTTGCCAGCAAAAAGTGTAGCGTATCTAATTGCAATAGCGTGAATCTCTCCTATGGAAATAGAAATTTCTTTTACTAACTCGGCTGTTAACCTCGACTTCTCTTTTGCACTCTCTTTTTCGGCATTGAGACTTGCAATTGTCAGATCTTTTTGATGAGATTTGAGCCCTAGCACAATTGTGCTTACAGTCCCTACCAGCGCTATAAGGGAAGGTATCCCAATTTTTATTAAGTCGGAGGTTAGATCGGTTTGCTTGGCTTGTAGTGTTAATTGCGCAAGTTTTAAAGATATCTCTGAAGCTTCCATTGTCTTACCCTCACACAATAAGCGTTTAGTTAGGCTTCAAACGCAAACCGGCGCCCGGATAATTCCGAAGCGCCGGTCTGTTCAAGTACCATTGGCATTCACAACAGCCAGATCAACCTACTACGCGCACTCAGAGTACCCGCAGACGTGGCAGACCGAACAGCCACCCTCATGCTCAACGATGCCGCCGCATTCCGGGCAGGCGCCGCGCTCGTGGCGGACCGTTTCGTTGTCGATGTCGTAGCCGCAGTCGATCAGGTGGTTCTGGATCGCTTTTGCCACCGCATCGGCGCAGGAGAGTACACGGTTGTCGCCGAAGCCTGATGGGCAGTGGCAGGAAATGCCCTGAAGCTGCTTTACCACCTGGCGGGCCTGAATGCCGCTTCTCCAGGCGAGTGAAACCATACGGCCGATCGCTTCGCTCTGGGATGCGGCGCAGCCGCCAGCTTTGCCCATGGTGGTGAACAGTTCGAACAGGCCGTTCTTGTCTTCGTTGATGGTGATGTAGAGCGGGCCGCAGCCTGTCGTCATCTGGTGGGTGGCGCCTTTCAGGGCCTTCGGGCGCTCACGCTTGACGGCCTTTTTCTCGTCTTCTACCGGTGTCGCGGCAACTGCGGCAATCTGCTCTTCCTTCTTGCCGGTTGAGAGAACCTGCTCGTCACGTGAACCGTCGCGGTAAATGGTGACACCCTTGCAGCCGGTCTCGTAGGCGAGCATGTAGACTTTTTCAACATCCTCGATGGTGGCGGAGTTGGAGAAGTTGACTGTCTTCGATACGGCGTTGTCCGTGTAAAGCTGGAAAGCGGACTGCATCTGGATGTGATATTCGGGTGATATTTCGTGAGAGGTCACGAACACGTTGCGGATATCGGCCGGGATGTCGGCAACGTCTGCAACGGTGCCGTGTTCGGCTATTTTCTTCATAAGATCTTCCGAGTAGAAACCGCGTTCCTTGGCTATCTTCTCGAAAATCGGATTAACTTCCACAAGGACGTTCTTGTCCATGACGGTGCGGATGTAGGAAACCGCGAAGAGCGGCTCAACGCCGGATGATGCGTTGGCGATGATTGAAATCGTTCCGGTCGGCGCAATCGTCGTGACGGTGGCGTTTCTTTGCGGAGCGGCGCCTTTCTTGTCAAAGATCGAACCTTTGAAGTTGGGGAACGAACCGCGCTTTTTGCCCAGTTCCTGGGATGCCAGGTGTCCTTCGTCATTGATGAATTTCATGACTTTCTTGCCGAGCTTGACAGCCTCGTCGGAACAGTAGGGAATTCCCAGCAGGATCAGCATGTCGGCCCAGCCCATGACACCCAGGCCGATCTTGCGGTTGGCGTGGGTCATGTCGTGGATCTGCTGGAGCGGATAGTTGTTTGCTTCAATGACGTTGTCAAGGAAGTGGACCGCATTGTGGATGGTTTCACGCAGCTTTTTCCAGTCAACCGTGCCTTCCTTGATAAACGTGCCCAGGTTGATGGAACCCAGGTTGCAGGATTCGTACGGAAGGAGTGGCTGCTCGCCGCAGGGATTGGTCGATTCGATTTCGCCGACCAGCGGGGTCGGGTTGTCGCGATTCAGGCGGTCCAGGAAGATGATGCCCGGCTCGCCGTTCTCCCACGCCTGCTTGACGATACGCTGGAATACCTTGCGGGCGTTCTGGCTGCCGCACACTTTTTTGTCGCGGGGATTGATGAGGTCGTATTCTTCATCCCGATCAACCGCCTGCATGAATTTTTCGGTCAGTCCGACTGATATGTTGAAGTTGTTGAGCTGCTTCTGGTCGGCCTTGCACATGATGAAATCCATGATGCTGGGGTGATCGACCCGCAGGATCGCCATGTTGGCGCCGCGTCTGGTGCCGCCCTGTTTGATGGTTTCCGTGGCAACGTCAAACACGCGCATGAACGAGAGCGGGCCGCTGGAGATGCCGGTGGTGGTGCTGACCACATCGTTGGCAGGGCGCAGGCGGGAAAACGAAAAGCCGGTGCCGCCGCCGGATTTATGGATCAGGGCGGTATACTTGACGGCGTCAAAAATCTCCTCCATGGAGTCGCCTACCGGCAGAACAAAGCAGGCCGACAGCTGACCGAGCGGGCGTCCGGCATTCATCAGTGTCGGTGAGTTGGGGAGGAATTCAAAGTTGGTCATCATACGATAAAAGGTATCGGAAACAGCTTTGAGGTCCGCTTTCTTGTCAAACTGTTTATCGGCGGCGGCAATGGTGTCAGCCACGCGGCGAAACATATCGGCCGGGGTTTCGAGAACTTTGCCGGTTTCATCACGGCGCAGGTAGCGTTTTTCCAGTACGGTTGTTGCGTTTTTGGTTAGACCGGGGATGGTGTCGGGGGCGGAATTTTTTTTCATGATGTGGTCTCCTTGTTGGTACTAAGTTTATGATTTTGAAGGGTTGAAAGAAGTTCGGTTGTTTATCGAATAAACACTATATTTTGTGGACGGCGGTGAAATTAACCACAACATGTATGTGCTGTCAATAAATATATTATTAAAAAATATAACACCCTGAAAGGACTAAAAAACCTTCTGCGCACTCCCAAAAAACGGCGCTTTAATTAAAAGCCAACATTGAATTTACAGTTTGAAATAATCATGCTAATTGTTCAGTACTTGTCGTGAGGAGCTGATCTGGTGAAAACACTTGTTACTGTCATTATTTTTCTTTGCATAACATCACTTTCGCGGGCGGATGAACAGGCCACGGTAATGTATGATGGTGCGGTGCTGACTGAAGATGTTACCTGGAGCGGTTCGGTGCTCGTAAAAGGGTCTGTGGTGGTTGCTCCTCAGGCAACCCTGCGTATCGATGCGGGAACGGTGGTGCGTTTTGCCGCTTCACCAGCCCAGCCATTGCCAAATCTTGTTATTCAGGGACGTATTCACGCCGCTGGTACGGCAGACCGTCCGATAGTTCTGACACCTGATCGATCCAGGCCAACTCGCGGAGCCTGGGGTGGAATTGTTCTGCTGGCGACAGAAAAACGGAATATTCTGGAACAATGCCGTATTGAATATGCCGAGACCGGTGTTGATGTGCGTTATTCTGCTATTACCCTTAAAGGGGTTTCTATTGTGCAGGCAAAAACGGCGTTGCTGTCGCATGACGGGATTATCCAGATGACCGGCGGCACTGTTTCGGATTCTGAAACGGGTCTTGACATATATAACAGCGAGCTTGATAGCAAAAACTCCCGGTTTTCTTCATGTCAGCGCGGCTGCGTGCTGAACAAATCTTCTGCCGTGTTTGTATCGCCGAAAATAATCAACAATCAACAGGCAGGACTTGAGGCAGACGAGTGTCGGCTCAAAATCAGCAGCGGAGATTTTTCCGGTAATGCTTTTGGCGTACGTATCAAGGGCGGGGAAGGGCAGATCACCATGTCCCGCTTTCAGAATAACAGGCAAACGGCTCTGCATCTCATCGGTTCACGCATTAAAATTCAACGCTGCCTGTTTTCCGAAAACAGTCGGGACGCGCTCCGCACGGAAGATGGCAAGTCTTTGTTGTTACAGAATGCCTTTATCTCAAACGGCGGTTATCATTTGTACAACGCCGGCCGGGAAGAAGTCGGTGCCCGGCAGAACTGGTGGGGTGGGACAAACCCGATGCTGATCAAGAGCAAAATCTATGATTCGCATCTTGACGAAAAAGCCGGTGCCGTCCATCTTTCACCCTGGTTGAATGAAAAACCACCGTTGATGCCGTAAGGAGTTCACAGTGTATCTTGATAATGCTGCGACAACATTTCCCAAACCTGAAGCCGTTTATGAAGCGATCCTGCACGTTCTGCGGGATGTTGGCGCTTCTCCCGGACGAGGAGGATATCGCCGCTCTCTGGAGTCCGGGCGTATTCTTTTTCAGGCTCGCGAAACGGTTGCCGGTTTCTTTTCAATTGCCGATTCGTCCCGGGTCATCTTCACGCAGAATGCTACCGGTGCGCTTAATCTGGCGTTGCAGGGAACGCTGGCGGCGGGCGACCATGTTATAACGACCTCCATGGAACACAATTCCCTGCTGCGACCGTTGTATGCATTGCGTACCAAAGGTGTTGAGGTATCGATCATTCCCGCCGGTCCGGACGGAGTCGTCTCTGTTGAAGACATTCGCCGGGCAGTGCAAGTGAATACGAAAATGATTGCCGTCTGTCATGTGTCCAATGTCTGCGGGGCCATTCAGCCGATAGAACCGCTGGCACAAATCTGCCGCGAAGCCGGTGCGCTCTTTCTGGTCGATGCCGCCCAGTCAGCAGGGTATCTGCCGATCAATGTTGAACAAACCGGCATCGACCTGCTGGCCGTTCCCGGTCATAAGGGACTGTTGGGGCCGGGCGGGACGGGCTTTTTGTATGCGGCGCCCCATGTACAGCTCAAGCCTGTTCTTCAGGGGGGGACCGGTAGTCATTCAACTGCCGAAGAGCAGCCGCTTGTCATGCCGGACGGTTTTGAGGCCGGTACGCATAACCTCCCCGGAATTGCCGGATTGCAGGCGGGAATAGAATTTCTGATGGAAAGGGGACTTTCCTCCGTTCATCAGCACGAACAATCCCTGCTTCTTCAGGCGGAGCAGGCGCTGAGAGACATTCCCGGCGTAACGGCGTATGGTCCCGCCGATCCGGAAGGTCGCTGTTCGGTGCTCTCGTTTACCGCTTCCGGTGTCGATTCCGGGCTGCTGGCCGTCGAGCTTGATCATGGTTTTGATGTTGCCGTGCGTGCCGGTCTGCACTGTGCGCCGCTTGCCCACCGGACACTGGGAACGATGCCGGGCGGCACCGTGCGCCTGAGTCCGGGCTGGTCCACTACCAGCGAAGAGATTGCATTATTTTCTGATGCCGTTGTACAATGCATCGATAAAATCCGGAAATAAAGGAGTTCTGACATGAAATTGTTGTCAGCATTGTTTTTGACGTTATGTGTCTGTGCGGCCTGCTCTCTTCCTCCCGAAAAGCCGTTTACCAAGGAACAACTCTATAAAACCGGTATCTATACCTATTTTACCGTTGAAGATTCGCCGGAAAGTGTTCTTTCCGCGATAAACAAGGACGGTGAAGTCGTGCTGAGCGCCAAATACCGTAACCGTGATGTCTGGATTAAACTGCTCGGAAAAATGGAAGGTATTACCGTCCAAATTATCGAAAAATAGCTGTTATGCACCGGCGCCCTGCCGTTATCCTGTACTTCCAGAAAGGGACACATGAAAAACTTCATCCTTGACACCAATGTTTTGCTGCATGACCCTCAATCCCTGTTCAAGTTTGAGGATAACAACATTTTTATCCCCATTACCGTCATTGAAGAGGTTGACCGTTTCAAAAAAGATATGAATGAAACCGGGCGGAACGCCCGTATGGTTTCCAGAATCCTCGATTCGATGCGTGAGAAGGGTTCGCTTGCCAGCGGTGTTACTCTGCCGGGGGGCGGAATACTGAAGATTGAAATGTTTGCGGAAAAGCATTTCAAGAATCTGCCGGTTGATCTGCGTGTTGATAATGGTGATAACCGTATCATTGCCGTTGCTCAGGATGTTCATGACCGCTTTCCCGATGCCATAACGATCTTTGTCACCAAGGATTCCAATCTGCGCATCAAGGCTGATGCCATTGGACTGATTGCTGAAGATTACGAGTCGGACAAGGTTGATATTCAGGATCTGTATTCCGGGACCAGGGCCATTGAGGTAACGCCGGAAGCGGTAGATCGTTTTTACGGTCAGGGGTGGCTGGGAGCCCCGACAGATCTGGCTCCCAACGAGTTCATAACCATTGTAGACAGTTCAAACCCGAATCATTCCGCCATCTGTCGCAACGATCCGGCTAATGCCCGTATCGTACCGGTGCGCAAGGTGCCCAAGGAAGGTATCTGGAGCCTCTTCCCGCGCAACCGGGAACAATCCTTTGCCCTTGATGTCCTTATGGACGACAGCATCAAGCTGGTGACGCTGGTCGGCAAGGCCGGCACCGGCAAGACCCTGCTTGCCATTGCTGCCGGTCTGCATAAAACCGCCGAAGAAAATATCTATAATCGTTTGCTGGTTTCGCGGCCTGTTTTCCCCATGGGCAAGGACCTTGGCTTCCTGCCGGGTGATATCGAAGAGAAGCTGACCCCCTGGATGCAGCCGATCTTTGACAATGTCGAACTGCTGATATCTGGACATGAATCGGAAAAACGGCACAGCAAGGGGTATAAGGAACTGATGGCGATGGGGTTGCTCGATATCGAACCGCTTACCTATATCCGCGGTCGTTCAATCCCGAATCAGTATCTTATCGTTGATGAGGCCCAGAACCTGACACCGCACGAAATCAAGACGATTGTCACCCGCGTTGGCGAAGGAACCAAGATCGTACTGACCGGTGACCCCTACCAGATCGACAATCCGTATGTGGATTCATCCAGTAACGGTCTGACATACCTCGTTGAAAAATTCAAAGGGGAGCGGATTGCCGCCCATGTAACACTGACCAGGGGTGAACGCTCTGAACTGGCCGAGCTGGCAGCCAATTTGCTGTGACCGGTTCCGTAACCACAAGGCTTATTCTCTCATGCTTCTTCTTGCCATAGAAACATCCTGTGATGAAACGGCCGCCGCGGTTGTACGCGGCGGCCGTGATATTCTCTCCAATGTCGTTTCCTCCCAGATTGCCATCCACGCCGCGTATGGCGGGGTAGTGCCGGAAATAGCGTCCCGGAAACATCTTGAATCAATTGCGCCGGTTATCGGTCAAGCGCTTCAGGAAGCCGGAGCCGGTATGGACGAGCTTGAAGGGGTCGTGGTTACCAGGGGGCCCGGCCTGTCCGGCGCGCTGCTGGTCGGTTTTTCGGCAGCCAAGGCCATTGCCGCTGCCCGGAAGATCCCGTTTGTCGGCGTGCACCACATCGAAGGTCATCTGTTTGCGACCTTTCTGGAACAACCGGTGGCGTTCCCTTTTCTGGCGCTGGTTGTCTCCGGAGGTCACACCCATCTGTACCATGTTGAGGGCTTCGGACGCTATACGACCCTTGGCAGAACCATAGACGATGCCGCGGGCGAGGCCTATGACAAATCCGCTAAGATCATGGGGATGCCGTATCCAGGCGGGGCGCTGATCGACCGTATGGCCCGCAGCGGCAACCCTGATGCACTCCGTTTGCCAAGGCCGCTGCTTCACGATGGGTCGCTCAACTTCAGCTTCAGCGGCCTGAAGACGGCAGTGCTGCAGCAGGTGGCAAGAAATCCGGTTACGATTCCGAGCCAAGGGGCGGACGATCTGTGCGCTTCGTTTCAGGAGGCGGTCTGCCAAGTGCTTGCGGCAAAAACCGGGGCCGCCATTCGCCAGTCCGGTGCAACCCGCCTGGTGGTTGCGGGAGGGGTCGCCTGCAACAGCGGACTGCGCAGCAGTATGGCGGCACTCTGCACACAGCTGGGAGTTGAGCTGTATATACCGCACCCGTCTCTGTGCGGCGACAATGCGGCCATGCTGGCGGTTCCCGGTGACTATTACCTGTCACAGGGGCTTGCCTCCTCGCAGTCTCTTGATGTCACCGCTACCTGGAATATGGACAGCATAAAGGATACATTACCATGAGCAGTACTCGTCGCCCCCTGAAGTCACTGGGACAAAATTTTCTGGTTGACGGCAACGTCATTGACAAAATCATTCAAGCCGCCGATATCCGGCCTGATCAGCCGGTCCTTGAGATCGGACCGGGGCGGGGCGCACTGACCCAGCATCTGGCCGAATGTGCCGGACGGCTTGTCTTGATTGAATTCGACCACGCGCTGGCGGCCTGGCATGCGGACCAGCGCAAGGATAATCCGCGTGTTACGGTCATTGACGCCGATGTGCTCAAGGTCGATCTTGAGGCGCTTCTCTCGGAAACGACCGAAAAATGGAACGTGGTTGCCAACCTTCCCTATAATATTTCGACAGAAGTTCTGTTCCGGCTGTACGGTGTCCACCACCGGCTGTCCCGCATGACACTCATGCTGCAAAAAGAGGTGGGCGACCGTCTGGCCGCACCTCCCGACTGCTCGGCGTATGGAGTGACCACGGTGCTGCTCGGCTTGTGGTTTGACATTACCCGCGCTTTCGTGGTGCATCCCGGTTCTTTTCATCCCAGCCCGAAAGTCGATTCGGTCGTCCTGAATTTCATTCCCCGTGACAAACCTCGTGCAGACGTTGGCGATGAAGAGGTGTTCAGGGCTGTTGTGAAAAGCGCTTTTTCCATGCGCCGCAAGACCCTGTCCAACTGCCTCAGATCCGCCGAATTTGCCAAGCAGATCGACTGCGGAGAGTTGCTGGAGGCATGCGGCATTGACGGGCGCCGTAGGGGCGAGACGCTCTCTCTGGAAGAGTTTGCCCTGCTGTCGCGGTGGGTGGCTGACCACATGCCTGCACCATCAGAATAGTGATGCCATGACGGAGATGATGGCATACGGTGTGGTACTGCTTCTTGTTGCTTGTCTGGGGCTTCTCTGTATTCTGCTGGTAAGAGGGAAACGTGGGGCGGAAACAGGTGATATGCAGAAGAGGCTGGACAGTATTGAAAAACTGCTGGAGCGGCACGAGCGGGTTCTGCGGGAGGAGCTGGCGCGCGGTCGTGAGGAAAATCAGGAAAGCTCCCGCCGCATGCGGGAAGAGCTGACCGGCGGCATAACGGTGCTGGGTGATTCTGTGTCGAAACGGATGAGCGACATTGCCGGGTTGCAGAAAAATCAGCTGGAGCTGTTTGCCGCGCAACTGAAGGAACTTACGACGAGTAATGAAGGGCGTCTGGATAAACTGCGGGAAGGAGTTGATGCCCGCCTGCGACTGATTCAGGAGGATAATGCCCGTAAACTGGAACAGATGCGGGCGACCGTTGATGAGAAACTTCATGACACGCTGGAAAAGCGACTGGGTGAATCATTCAAGCTGGTGAGCGAACGCCTTGAACAGGTGCAGCGCGGGCTTGGCGAAATGCAGACTCTTGCCAACGGCGTTGGCGACCTGAAAAAGGTGCTGACCAACGTCAAGACACGCGGCACGTTCGGGGAAATCCAGTTGGGCAGCCTGTTGGAGCAGATCCTGGCTCCCGGACAGTATGAATCCAATGTGGAAACGAGAGCGGGGAGCGGCCAGCGCGTCGAATTTGCCCTGAAGCTGCCGGGGCGTGACGGCACACCGGACGGCATGGTCTGGCTCCCGCTGGATGCCAAGTTTCCCCAGGAGGATTACCTGCGGCTGGTGGAGGCGTTGGAGTGTGCCGATGTCGGCGCGGTGCTCGACTCCAGAAAACAGCTTGACCGTGCGGTGCGGGAGATGGCGAAAATGATCCGGGACAAGTACCTCGATCCTCCGCACACCACCGATTTCGGCGTCATGTTTCTGCCGACCGAAGGGTTATATGCGGAAGTGCTGCGCCTGCCGGGGCTTTTTGAAGCGTTGCAGCGCGATTTCAAGGTGATGGTGGCCGGTCCGACCACGCTGGCAGCGCTGCTGAACAGTCTGCAGATGGGCTTCAGAACGCTGGCTATCGAAAAGCGGTCTGCCGAAGTCTGGAATCTGCTGGGTGCGGTGCGTACGGAATTCTCGAAATTCGGCGCGGTACTGGAAAAAACCCGCAAAAAACTGGTGGAAGCGGGTAATCATATCGACCAGGCGGCAACCCGGACCAGGGTTATCGAGCGCAAGCTGCGCGACGTGCAGGATGTCCCGCACCTGGACCCGGACGATCTCCTTGAGGATGTCACCGAACTGGAAGAACTGTCTGACCTGTCAGATGAACCACGAGCGCAAGGAATGTTGTCATGATACTGGAAATAAATCCCGATTTCCCGCAGCCGCACCAGATTTCACGGGTTGTTGACAGCCTCAAGGACGGCAAGGTCATTGCCTATCCTACCGATACGACCTATGGGATCGGCTGTTCAATTTTTTGTAAAAAAGGTATCGAAAAAATTTATCTGATGAAACAGCGCGACCGGCGCAAGCCGTTCTCGGTCATCTGTTCATCGCTGTCGGAAATCTCCCAGTACGCCAGGGTCAGCAACTCCGCCTTCAAAATAATCAAACGTCTTCTGCCCGGACCATATACGTTTGTTTTTGAAGCAACCCGTGAAGTTCCCGATCTCCTGCTGACCCGCCAGAAGACGGTGGGAATACGTATTCCGGATAATAGAATATGCATAGATCTTGTCACGGCACTGGGCAATCCGATCATCACCACCAGTGCCAACCTTTCCGGAGAAGAACCGGAGGGTGATCCGCGTGTCATCGCCGATACCTTCGGACATCAGCTTGAGTACATCATTGACGGTGGTATCCTTACGACGGATGTCAGTTCCGTTGTAAGCCTGATCGGAGATATCCCCGAAGTGCTCAGGGTCGGACTCGGAGACGTGTCGTGGTGCGGAAACCAGCATGCGTAAACGTACCGTCAGAAACGGCATGCGTCTGGTCATGGCGGCTCTGATCCTGATTATTCTCGCCAGCTTTTATCACGTTCAGATTTCCGACCTGTTCTCGCTGTCAATGTCTGCCGAGAGCCGGATTTACCGTCTCGGCATATTCTGGGCGGCGGCGATTGGCGGGTATGGCGTCGTGGTAGCGGCGCTCGGTTTTGCACTTTCTCCACTTAAAAGCGACACTCAGGTCCGCCTGCTACCACTTGTTTTCGGTATTTCGGCATTGATTTTCTTCTTCTTTTATCTGCTCTCCTCTTCAATTGACACGCCAGCCAGAGATGAACAGCGGGTTCGCCCGGGAGAAACGATTACGATTTAAACATTATGAGACGTGAAACGAGGCGCACCATGCAGAATCCGAATATTCCAGATCTGTTACAAACCGAGTCTCCCGACGATTGGCGCGGCCTGAAGGGGCGTCTGTTCACCTTTCTTCAGTTTGTCTATTCAATAGCAGTTAATTTTGTATCTCACCAGGGGCCGCTGCGTGCCTCCGCACTCACCTATACTACCGTGCTTTCTCTCGTACCTTTTCTTGCCATCGCTTTTTCAGTTTTGAAGGGCCTCGGTGCGCAAAACGCCCTGGAGCCGCTTCTCCAGCAAGTTGCCGGTGATTCCGAGGAAACAATTTCCCGGATTATCGCCTATGTGAACAACACCAATGTGAAGTCTATGGGGGCGATCGGTCTTGTCATGCTGATTGTGACAGTTGTTTCGTTGATGGGGAGTATCGAAGATGCTTTCAATGCCGTCTGGGGGGTGCGCGAGACCCGTTCGATTCAGAGGCGCTTCAGTGATTATTTAAGTGTTGTGATCGTTGGCCCGGTTCTGTTGCTTGCTGCAACCAGTATGACATCATCCCTGCAAAGCCAATGGATGTTGCAATGGTTGATCCAGAATACCTATCTGGGCGATGCGATCCTGCTGCTGTTCCGCTTTCTGCCGTATCTCAGTGTCTGGATCGCCATGGTCTTTCTGTACATATTTATTCCCAATACCCGCATTCGGTTTGGTTCTGCCGTGGTAGGCGGAATCATCGCCGGGACCGCCTGGGAACTGGCGCAGTGGGGGTACTTTCATTTTCAGGTCGGGGTTGCCAACTATAATGCAATTTACGGCACTCTGGCTGCGGTTCCCGTTTTTTTGGTCTGGATCTACACGAGTTGGCTGATTGTCCTGTTCGGACTGGAGATTGTCTTTGCCCACCAGCACCGCGGCCATGGTTTGTCAGGAACCGGTTCGATGCGTTTGACGGCAACTACCCGCGAAGAACTTGCCCTGGCATTGCTGGTACAGGTTAACCTCCACTTTCAAAAGGGAGGTACTCCG
>MGZJ01000087.1:12354-12684 GCA_001802645.1 Geobacteraceae bacterium GWC2_53_11
GCTGCCGGCGCGTGATCCTTCAGAAGTTCAGGTGAGCGAGGTTATCGGGGCGCTGCGAGGCGTGTCGCTTCTTCATAATTCGACCCAGGCCCTGCAGCTTGCTGAAGATGTGGTACGTCAGGGGTGGGATGGCAACAGAGCATGTCTCGAGGGCGTTACGATACGCGACCTGCTGAAGAAGGCGGAATCGTATGTTTAAATCTGCACCGACGGAGATACGATACCTATGAACGGGAGTTTTCTGGCCGCTTTTTCGGGAGAATGGGTTGATGCGCTCTATCGCGAGTGGCAGCGATCGGCAGATTCCGTGCCGGAAGAGTGGCGGCGCTT
>MGZJ01000087.1:12708-30231 GCA_001802645.1 Geobacteraceae bacterium GWC2_53_11
GGGGGGGACGAGCAGGCGGCGCTGAAGCTGTCGGGTGTACAGTCCCTCATTTATCGCTATCGCTCGCTTGGCCATCTTCTGGCGTGTACCGATCCGCTCTCCCCCTGTCAGCTCTTTCATCCCCTGCTCGAACTCTCACCCTTCGGGCTCGACGAAAACGATCTCGATTCGTCATTTGCCTGTCGCCGCTTTCTGAAGCCGCGTGCGACCTTGCGTGAAATTCTGGAGACCATGCGTGAAACATACTGCCGGGAAATCGGCATTGAATTCATGCATATCCAGGATCCTGACGAGCGTCAGTGGCTGATTGATCGCATGGAGCCGTCCCGGAACCGCCCCGTTTTTTCTCCAGATGAAAAGTTGCATATACTGGAAAAACTTCACCAGGCAGCCTTGTTTGAGCTGTTCCTTCACCGGCGGTTTGTCGGTCAAAAACGCTTTTCGCTGGAAGGTGGCGAGATTCTTATTCCGGTTCTGGACAGGATTGTTGTTGATTGTCCGAAGACCGGAGTCAGTGATGTGGTGATGGGCATGGCGCATCGCGGCAGGCTGAATGTGCTGGCTCACATTCTGCGCAAGCCGTACGAAACACTTTTTGCAGAGTTTCTGGAAAACGGTTTGCCAGGATTTCTTGGTGACGGTGATGTGAAGTACCACAAGGGTCATTCGTGCGACGTTGACCTTGACGGACATCGGGTGCATGTGACGATTGCCGCAAATCCGAGTCACCTTGAAGCGGTAAATGCGGTCGTTGAGGGGAAGTGCCGCGCCCGGCAGGACAGCTATGGTGATGAAGGTTCGGAACGTGTACTGCCGGTACTGATTCATGGTGACGCCGCTTTCGCAGGGCAGGGGAGCATCATGGAAGTTCTGAATATGTCGCAGCTGGAAGGTTATGGTACCGGCGGGACGATTCACATCGTGCTGAACAATCAGATCGGCTTCACGACGCTCCCGCGAGATGCCCGTTCCACCAGGTATGCTACTGATGTGGCAAAAATGCTCTCTTGCCCGATTTTTCATGTACAGGGTGAAGCTCCTGAAGCGGCGCTGCATGTTGTAGACCTTGCCATGGCGTATCGCCGTCAGTATCGCCGTGATGTCGTGATAGAGCTGATCTGTTACCGCAGGCATGGTCATAACGAAGGGGATGAGCCGGCCTTTACCCAACCTAAAATGTATCAGCAGATTGCGGTCCGCCCGGCGGTAAACCGCATCTACGCTGCTGTTCTTGCTGAAGAGAATGGCGTGTCACCAGACGTGCTGGAACAGGTCGAAGTTCGTGTGAGCGAAGCGCTCGAAGCTTCCTTTACGAAAGCTCCTGAGATTGATGCGGCAGGATTCTCTGATCGCTGGAGCGGTATGAGTCCTGATTACTCAGCCGATGCGGTCGAGACTGCTGTGCCTGCTGAAAAGCTGATGACTATTGCCCGCCGGTTGGCGGTCCTTCCCGCCGGATTTATGCCGCACGCAAAAATCGGCGCACTGTTGCAGCGCCGCTGTGAGGTCGTTTTGAAAGGGGAAGGGATCGATTGGGGAAATGCCGAAACACTTGCCTACGCGACGTTGCTTGATCAGGGGTATTCCATCCGGATTTCCGGTCAGGATTCCCAGCGAGGCACCTTTAATCACCGCCATTGCGTTCTGATTGACGGTAACAGTGAGCGCAGCTATACGCCGCTTACGACAGTTGTTCGTGATGGCGCTCTGTTTCAGGCCTGCAACAGCCTGCTTTCCGAGTTCGGCGTGCTTGGTTTTGACTATGGCTATTCGTTGGAAACACCGCATACCCTGACGCTCTGGGAAGCCCAGTTTGGTGATTTTGCCAATGGCGCCCAGGTGATCATCGATCAGTTCATTGCCAGTGGCGAAACCAAGTGGAATCGGGCCAGCGGGATTGTTCTGCTGCTTCCCCATGGCTATGAGGGGCAGGGAGCAGAACACTCAAGCGCCCGGATCGAGCGGTTTTTGCAGCTGTGTGCCTCTGACAACATGGTCGTAACCTGTCCTACAACGCCGGCTCAGATGTTTCATCTTCTCAGGCGCCAGATGCTGCAGCCGTTTCGAAAACCTTTGGTGGTGTTCACTCCGAAAAGTCTGTTGCGTCATCCGGGTTGCACGTCGACCGTTGCCGACTGCAGTAGGGGCACATTTAATACGTGTATTGTTCCTCCCGGTGAACTGTCCAGCGCCCGGCAGGTTCTCTTTTGCAGCGGCAAGATTTATTACGAACTTGAAGCAGAGCGTACCCGGCTTGACAGAAACGATACGGTCATTGTTCGGATCGAACAGTTTTATCCCTTTGACAGTGCTACTGTGGCGGCGGTTGTTGCTGCATGCGGTGAGGGCACTCGATTGAATTGGGTGCAGGAAGAACCGGAAAATATGGGGGCCTGGCATCACATTGAGCGGCACTTCAGAGCGTTGCCAGCTTCTGTAGAATATATCGGCCGTCCAGCCGATTCCTGTCCTGCGGTCGGATCTCACCATCTTCATGCCGAACAGCAGGCGGATATTATTAAAAGAGCTTTTATGTAAAAGTTTCTTCAGATACGCATTACAGCTGAATCTGGCCGCCATTGCAGTTGACAATTACAGGTAGTCCGTGTACAAAAACAGTCACTTTATTTAAAGGCTATTCATGCTCAATCTGCTTTTCATATCAGACAGCCCGAAGACTGAACACGTTAAAAGCGTGTTACAGCCCGAACTCAAGGTCATAATCGATGTTGTTAATGATTTTGATCATGGCTTGAAGGATGTCTTTGAAAAACGTCCTGCAACTGTCTGTATTCAGGACCAGATTGGCGGAGTTACCGGCGAGAGTGTTGCCCGGCATATTCAAATGCTGCTTGGTGCGAGCTCTCCGAGATTTATACTTCTGCATTCGGGCAATGGCAAGGCACGGGCAATCAATGGCCTGTTTGAACATCTTATCGATTTGAACCAGACGGATGATGCACTTACCGGTGAAATAAGAAATACCCTCAAAACACTGCTTGGAGATAATTGGGAAAAGGTCTATATCCCTCCCAAATCGGCACCCGCTTCAGTCCGGACATCGGTTTCGGTTCCGGAGGAATCCCGTGAAGATGCCGACCGGCTGGTGGATGATTTTATTTCGGATCTTGAAACGTCCGGTTTTCTTGTCGGTGACGAACCCCCGCCGGCTTTATTGACCCCAGGCGCTGTGTTGGACGAAAATCCAGTCGTTCCACAAACGGAAGTTCCCCGTGATCCGGAACTTTCTTCCGGAACTGCTGAGTCTGATAGAGCCCAAGCGATCAACGATGACCTGGCTGAACTGCTTGTTTTGGAGGTGGATAAAGCCCGTCACAGTGAGACTCTTGTTCCTGGTTCTTCTGCCGCTCCCGAGCCGGATGGTGCGCCGGTCGATGTGCCGAAACCCGTACCGATCGTCGAAAAACCGCCGCTTCCTGCCGCTTCCGAAAACGCTGTACCAGTCAAGTCCTCTACAGTCAGAAAAACAGCGAAAAAGCCGGCAGCTTCACTCTCAGGGATTCAGGAAGACCAGAGCGTTGCTGCATCGGTCACACAACCGCACGCAGTTCATGCGCCGGTGCCCCCGGTGACCGTCTCAGTCCCCCCGGCAGCGGCTGAATTTCGAATTAATCATACCGCTTCCCCGGATGAAGAGCATATTCCAGAAGACCTGCTGCTGGCATTTGAGGAAAACTACCGGTCGGAGTCGCCATTTTTTCGGCGTAGTGTCGTACTTGTCCTGGTTTGTGTTGTCTGTGCCGCCGGGGGATGGTTTCTGTTCACACAAAAGCCCCGGTTGCTGACATCTCTGCAACAACGCTTCATGCCGGCTTCCGGAACAAAACAGACTCCGGCAGTACCGTCACCTCCACCCGCTGCTCCTGCTCCCAAGCCGGTTGTGGCAGTTGTTGCGCCGGCGGCGGCTGTGTCATCATTGCCGGCATTTGTTCCGAAAGAGGGTCACGATTCTTCATATGCGGCAAAAAATCCGGGCTGGGAACGTTATGTCGGGAAAAATGCCGAGTTCAGGCTGTTCAGTGCCTCCGGTCGCATACAGGCTCTGCAGGTTATCGCGGTCAAAGGTGCACCGTTCTCAGAGTCATATATTAAATCTGTTTTGCAGGAATATACCGGCTCTTCAGAATATCAGCGGACTTCAAGCAGCGTGAAGGCCGGTGTGCATGTTGAGAACGGCAGGGTCAAGGATAGGGCTGAAGTAAAGATATACCGGAAAAACGGAGCTGTGAAAGCCTTTGTTGTATCGGTTAACTAATTTGCATTTTCTCGTGGTGTGATATATACGTTCCCGATTAGGTAACTGACTGTCAGAGTAATTTTGCCTGTACGGAGACAAAATGCCCTTCCTAGTAAAAAAACCGCTGTTTTTTGTCACTACCGTCTGCTTGAGTTCAATGCTTTGCGTATCTGCTGCCCGCGCAACCATGGATCCACGATTCGAGCTGGATCCGCAGACGCTGTCCGGTGCCAAAAGCGCTGCTAAAACCCAGTCAGCCAAAGAAAAGCCCGCCCGCCGTACCGTGGTTCATAAATCTGTATCTACCCCAGCCAAAGGGGGAACTTACACGGTAAAACAGGGTGATCACCTCTTTAAAATACTGATGCGGGATTATGGCCTGAACAATGACGAGGCTGAATCGTTTATTGAAGAAATACGGCGCGAAAATAACATTTACGACATTAAACGCCTCAAGGTCGGTCAAAAAATTACCATTCCTCCGGTTCATCGTCGCTCTGACGGTTCGCTCAAACTGATTCAGGCTGCCCGGCCAGGCAATGACAGCGCTACTCCCGGACAGTCATTCAAGCTGGAGTCTCCGGTTGCCCCGCTCTCTGAGCAGGAAGTTGTCACCAAGGCTCATGATGTCTGGAACAGTATCGTTCCATCAAAAAAAGAGCAGCAAAAACCGCTGGCACTTCAAACGCAAACATTTTCGTTAACCCTCGATCCCGAACGCTACCCCACTTTCGCCAGAATGGACGGCGGTCGCATTGTGGTTGATCAAAACGGCACTATTCCGCCGCTCGTAAAATCACTGATTGAAGATAAAGATGCTTCGGTTCGCATCGTCTCGGAGAGTCCGTCTGGAAACAGGCATTTTATGGCGGCACTGCTCGAAAACGCCGGTTTTTACTCCGTGGAGGATAATTTTACCATGGAATTCGGCGCAGATCCGAAGCTTACGGTTCAAGCTGATTTCAAAGTCGAAAAAACGGCTGAAAGTCTTATCAAGCAGGATGTTGTTCTGGTAAACAGCGGGCGGACATCACTGCCGCCTTCACTTGGCGAATTCCTCAAAAAAGAGGGCTTCTCCCTATATGAGCCGTTTGCATCACTCAAGCCGTTTGCTCAACGTGATTCTCGTACGATCCACTCCGTCTCAGCGAAAAATCAGCCGGAAACGATTGATTCTATTCTTTCGGCATTTTCCGTGACACCGGTTCGTGATCGTCGTGTGGATGTTTTTGCGGCTGACAATAACGGTATTTCCCTGGCGGTCAAGGCAGAACGTTATTTCGAACGGGGCGGACAGCGTTATGTCGTTACCAGTTTTGACGGCGATCCGGTTAATTATACCCTGTTCAGAATTCTTGAAACCAAGGGATACAACGTTGTCATTCTGGAAGCTCAGGATGATTTCCACAAGATATCTGAAAAACTCATTTCCCGTATGAAAATCAAGGGTGCTTTTGCGCAGCATAATTTAATTCAGGACAGTTCGGCCGGCTACTCATTGCAGATGTCCGGTTTTAAACTGGATGATTCACTGTTGCCCGGCGGGGGGATTTTTCTCACGGATCGCGCCATGGACCGGATTATCCGGGATCTGTTTACGGAAAATGGATTCAGTCTCGCCACAAAGTGAAAGCCGTTTCACTTTACTCACTAATCTGCTATAACGCTCGTACCTTTGAAAAGGGCGAGCGTTTTTTATTGTACGGGAGCATGCGGTATGAATGTGAAAAAAGTTGGCGAACTGCTCGTTGATCAAAAGCTGATCACTCAGGAACAGCTGATTGAAGCACTTGATCTGCAAAAAGTTTTCCCGGATCAACCGGTCGGACAACTGCTCTGCAAGTTGGGTTTTATAAAGGAAAGCGATCTTAGTTCCGTGCTTGATCAGAAGAATAAACGGCGCAAACTGACGGATATTCTGGTGGCGGGCGGACTTCTTGACCAGCAGAAAATCTCCCATGCCCGTGAAGTGGGTAAGCAAAACAATATTACGTTGGAAAAAGCGCTGCTGAAGCTGAATTACGTTGACGAAGAGATCCTCTCTAAGGCGATTGCCAGCCAGTATGATATGCCGTACGTCCAGATAAATTCCGTTGATCTGGATGTTTCGCTTTCCCGATATATCAGTGCTGTCTATGCCCAGAAACAGCGCATCGCTCCTATTTCAAAAATAGGCAATACGCTGACACTGGCAATGGCACAGCCGCTCAAGTCACATGACATTCGTGAGCTTGAAGACAGTATCCGGCTGAAAATAATTTCCGCCATTGCTACCGAGACGAGCATCTCCAAATCTCTGAAGCGGCTCTATAATATTGATACGGTCAGTACGACGTCGGCTCACGACGAAGTTAACCTTGACCTTGTTCCCGACAGTATCGTGGATCTGCTCAGCAAAACATCTGCCGGTGATGAGCCGGAAGTTGAGGAAGAAACCAAGAAAGTTACTGAAAAAGACAGCGTTATCGTCAAACTGGTCAATAAGATCATTTACGATGCCTACATGAACAAAGCATCGGATATTCATATTGAACCGTATCCGGGGAAAAAAGATGTCATTGTCCGCACCAGGGTGGATGGCCAATGCTCGATTTATCAAAGAATTCCCTACAAATATAAATTCGCGCTTCCGTCACGTATAAAAATAATGGGTGATCTGGATATTGCCGAGCGCCGAAAGCCGCAGGACGGGAAAATAGAGTTCAAAAAATTCGGTCCGCTTGATATTGAACTTCGTGTGGCAACCATGCCGACCGTGGGTGGACTGGAGGATGTCGTTATCCGTGTTCTTGCCAGTGGTGACCCGCTCGGGTTCAACGATCTCGGTCTGACGGAGCGAAACCTGCGGGTTTTCAAGGAGTCGTTGTCGCGCCCGCATGGGCTGATTCTGGTTGTTGGCCCGACCGGTTCAGGTAAAACTACGACCCTCCATTCCGGTCTTGCCCAGATAAACCAGACCAACCGAAAAATCTGGACGGCAGAGGACCCGGTCGAAATTACCCAACCCGGTCTTCGTCAGGTGCAAATTAATCCCCGTATCGGGTTTACCTTTGCGGCTGCGCTCCGTTCCTTTCTCCGCCTCGATCCGGATGTCATCATGGTTGGCGAGATGCGCGACGAGGAAACCGCCAGTACGGCGGTTGAAGCCTCACTGACCGGACATCTGGTTTTCTCGACCCTGCACACAAATTCAGCGCCTGAAACGGTAACGCGCCTGCTCGAAATGGGCCTTGATCCCTACAGCTTCTCTGATTCTCTGGTCTGTATTCTTGCGCAACGGCTTGCGCGACGACTCTGCAAGGATTGCAAGGAAAGCTATCAACCTTCAGAAGCTGAGTACAATGAAATGGTTGATGAATACGGAAGAGATGATTTTGCCAACACGGGATTGGGGATTGCTGATGTCGTCATGTTTCATGCGGTCGGCTGTGATCGTTGCGGCCATTCCGGATACCGCGGCCGCCTGGGTATCCATGAAGTGCTGGAATGTACCGATGCCTTGAAGGGGCTTATCAAGCGCCGTTCCGATACTGATCTTGTCAGGAACCAGGCCGCCAGTGACGGTATGACTACCCTGAAACAGGACGGCATTCTCAAGGTCCTCCAGGGGGTGACCGATATTCATGAAGTGCGGCGGGTCTGCATAAAATAACAGTTTGGATCAAAAATATACTTGCATTCCTCATGTCAGCATGGTAGGTAGAAACACAATTTATGTTCACTCAGTAAGTGAGCTCGCAAGGCTCACTTTTTTTTGTCTAAAACGGGATACGTATGGCCAATCAAAAAGAAGATACCGTCACCGTTGTCACTGCGATTGCTCAGCCGATACTTGATTCGATGGGCCTTGAGCTTGTAGATATCGAGTTTGGCAGAGTCGGACCGGATGCGGTCCTGCGGCTGTTTATTGACAAGGAAGGCGGCGTAATGCTTGACGATTGCGCCGGACTTAGCCGGGAACTGTCAATGATTCTTGATGTGGAAGATGTTATTGCCTGTAATTATACTCTGGAGGTCTCATCTCCGGGGCTTGATCGTCCGCTCAAAAAGCAGGCTGATTACGACCGGTTTGTCGGCAGGCTTGTTAAAGTCCGCACCTATCAGCCGTTTCTTGATGATAGCGGCAACAAGCGCAAGACATTTCTGGGAAAACTGGACGGTCTTGTTGATGGCATCGTAAAGATGACACTGACCGAAGGGCAGACCGCTTCAATTCCTCTTGATAAGGTCGCTAAAGCCAACCTCGAATTTGAATTCTGATTTGAACTACCCATATATGCCAGCAAGGAGAAGCAACCGTGGATACAATCATTAATCTCAAGCACGCTATCGACCAACTTGTTAAAGAGAAGGGCATTGACCGTCAGGTCGTCCTGGAAGCTATGGAACAAGCGGTTTTGACGGCTGCAAATAAAAAATATCGCAATACCCGTGATCTTGAGGCTCACTACAATCATGAAACCGGAGAAGTCGAGCTGTTTGAGTTTGTGACTGTTGTGGAAGAAGTTGAAGATTCCTACAAGGAAATCGGGCTTGATGAAGCACATGAAATAGACCCGGAAGCAGAAATTGGCGACTCGCTCGGCGAAAAACTGGATGCCAGCGGTTTCAGCCGTATCGCCGCCCAAACTGCCAAACAGGTTATTATCCAGAAAGTGCGCGACGCCGAGCGTGAAACTATTTACAATGAATACAGCGACCGTGTCTGGGAAGTTATTACCGGTATGGTACGCCGCTTTGAAAAAGGCGAGCTGCTCATCGATCTGGGACGTGCTGAAGCGGTCCTCCCGGCCAAAGAGCAGATGCCGCGTGAAGTTTACCGTCCGGGAGATCGCATTCGTGCCATCATCACGGAAATTCGCATGACCACCAAAGGCCCGCAGATCATGCTGTCCCGTACGCACCCAAGCATGCTTGCCAAGCTTTTTGAAGCTGAAGTTCCTGAGATTGCAGAAGGAATCGTCGAGATCAATGCGATTGTCCGCGATGCCGGCAGCCGCGCCAAAATAGCGGTGTCTTCCAATGACCGTGATGTCGATCCGGTTGGCGCCTGCGTCGGGATGCGCGGTGCCCGTGTACAGAATGTGGTGTCCGAGCTGCGCGGCGAAAAAATCGATATTATTCCCTGGTCAGAAGATATTGCCCGCTTTGCCTGCAATGCCCTTTCACCGGCACAGGTTTCCAAAGTGTTCGTTGATGAAGAAAAACGTGCTCTGGAAATTATCGTTGCAGATGATCAGCTGTCGCTTGCCATTGGCAAGCGCGGCCAGAACGTCAGTCTGGCTGCCCGCTTGACCGGCTGCCGCATCGATATCAAGAGCGAGTCGAAAGTTGCCGAACCTGAAGTCCAGGAGTTCTCATCGTTTGACGGTACTGATGCTGATGAAGAAGAGCCGGTTCAGGTCACTGAAGCCGTCGTCACCGAAAGTGGCGCCGAAGAAACCGCCGAGTAACGCGAAACATGACCCGTAAAGGGAATGCGGATGCTCCGCAGCGCAGTTGTCTCGGCTGCCGGACGAGCAAGGACAAGGATCTTCTACTCAGGTTTGTCCAGACGCCCGACATGGAAATACTGCCGGATCTGGATAATCGCCTTCCCGGAAGAGGGGCATATACGTGCATCAGCAAACAGTGTCTTGCTGCGGCTGTTGACCAGCGCCAGTTTAAGCGCTCCTTTAAGCAAGATGTGACCGTCATGCCGTCGGATCAATTGGTTGAACATGTTCGCCGGCAGCTTTTTGGCCGTATCATCAACTTGATCGGGCTGGCGAACAAAGCGGGGATGATAATCTCCGGCGGTTCCATGGTAACTGATGCGTTAAAGGGCAAAACACGGCCGGGGCTGGTTATTGTTGCCTCGGACGTTTCAGAGGCAATAGGCGATAAAATCATACATTCTGCAGCAGCGCATAAGGTGGCTTATCGCGTTGCCGTAACAAAAGATGATTTTGGAGATATATTAGGCAAAGCGCCCAGAAGCGCGATTGCGGTAACATCGGGCGGCTTTGTTGCTCAGCTGCTGAAGGCTATTGACAGATACAAAAACTTCCTGGGGGAGGTATAAAGGATATGGGTAAAATCAGTGTGGGTAGTTTGGCAAAAACGTTGGGCATCGAGCCCAAGGATGCTATTGCCAGGCTTAAGGAAATTGGTGTTGACGCAAAAACGGCTACATCGCAGGTTGATGAGGGAGTCGTTGCGCGTTTGACAGCCCCCCAGCAAAAAGAGACCGGAACCAACGAGGTTCGGGTTGCATCGAACATTATCCGTCGTCGCGCCAAGGTTGTTCCGGTTGCTGAAGAAGTTGAAGCACCGGTGGTTGTTGAAGCGCCTCCAGTGCAACCGCCTGCGGCTCCTGCTCCGGTTGAAAAACCATCTGTTGAGCCTGCCGTAGTTGCTGCCCCGGTTGTTGCTGCTCCCCGTGCCGTTGAGGAGCGTGTTGAAGCCGCGCCGGTTGCAGTAGCCGTTGCTGCTCCTGAAAAACCGGTTGAGCCGGTTGAGCCGCCAAAACCAGCCGAAGTAAAGCCGGGACCAAACCAGGCCAGAATACTTGGTATGATGGAAATCCCCGGTGTGACCAACCGTCCGACTAGGGTTGTGACCAAGGATACTCCCGTTGCACCGCGCACCGCTCCCCCACGTCCTGGACAGGACCAGACTCAGCAACGCCGTCCTGCTCCTGCTGCTGGTGACCAGAGAAGGCCTGCTCCTGGTGCAGATACCAGACGTCCTTCACCGGGAGGCTTTGAGCAGAGACGCCCTGCTTCGGCAACGCCGTCTGCTCCAACAACCGAACTGGATCGTTCACGCATGAAGCAGGTGCAGCTTGCTCCGGCAGCTCTTCCGGGCGGAGATAATCGCCGTGGCGGCAAGAAAGACGGCCCCGGTTACGGTGATGCCGGCAAAGGCGCCAAAAAGGGTGCTCCGCCAGCCAAGAAAAAAGAGCAACCGCGCAAAAACGAGATTATTGAAAAACGTGAACGCGCCTTTGATCCTGTCTATAAAGGGAACAAAAAACGTGGCGGCAAAGAGCGTGCTCCTGAAACTAAAAAAACCGAGATTACCGTACCAAAGGCGATCAAGCGTATCATCAAGATTTCTGAAAGCATTTCGGTCGGCGAACTTGCCAAACGCCTCGGCATCAAGGCAAACGACCTTATCAAGTCGCTGATGAAAATGGGAATGATGGTTACCATCAACCACCAGCTTGATTATGATACTGCCGTGATTCTGGCTTCCGAGTACGATTATGAAGTGGAAAACGTAGCGGTTGACCTGGATGAAATTCTCGAATCCACGGTTGACGCTCCGGAAACTCTTGAAAAACGGTCACCGGTTGTGACGATCATGGGTCACGTCGATCATGGTAAAACCTCCCTGCTTGATGCGATCCGTGAAGCAAACGTCATTGCAGGCGAAGCCGGCGGCATCACACAGCATATCGGCGCCTACGACGTCGAACTGAACGGCCGCAAGATAACCTTCCTCGATACACCGGGACACGAAGCGTTTACCGCTATGCGTGCCCGTGGTGCCAAGGTTACCGATATCGTTATTCTCGTTGTCGCTGCCGACGACGGGGTTATGCCGCAGACCAAGGAAGCGATCAACCACTCCAAAGCTGCCGGCGTACCAATCATTGTCGCCATCAACAAAATCGACAAACCGGGCGCCAAGCCGGATCGTGTAAAGCAGGAGTTGACCGATCAGGGTCTTGTCTCTTCCGATTGGGGCGGCGATGTTACCATGGTGGAAGTATCCGCCAAGCAGCGCATCAACCTAGATGGCCTGCTGGAAATGATTCTTCTCCAGGCAGACCTGATGGAGTTGACTGCCAATCCGAATAAACTTGCCAAGGGTACCATTGTCGAAGGTAAGCTCGACAAGGGTCGTGGCCCGGTTGCCACCGTGCTGGTGCAGGAAGGTACGCTCAAAACAGGCGACTACTGTGTCGTCGGAATCCATTCCGGCCGTGTCAGGGCTATGCAGAATGATCGCGGCGAGAAGGTTATGGAAGCCGGTCCTTCCATGCCGGTCGAATTGGTCGGACTCTCCGGAGTACCGGATGCGGGTGACATCTTCGTTGCCATGAAAGATGAAAAACAGGCCAAGGAAATTGCAACCCTGCGTCAAATCAAACAGCGCGAAGTCGAATTTGCCAAGCATACCAAGCTGTCGCTGGATGATCTTTACAAGCGTATCCAGAGCGGTGAAGTCAAGGACCTCAACGTGGTCGTCAAAGGCGATGTTCAGGGTTCGGTCGAGGCTGTTAGCGAATCGCTGCGCAAGCTGTCCACCGAAGCGGTCCGCCTCAATGTCATTCACTCGGCTGTCGGTGCGGTTACCGAAACCGACGTCAATTTGGCTGCGGCTTCCAATGCCATCATCATCGGCTTCAACGTGCGTCCCGAAGTCAAGGCACAGGGGCATGCCGAGCGTGAAGGCGTGGATATCCGCCTCTACAGCATCATTTACGATGCGGTTGAAGATGTCAAAAAAGCCATGGAAGGCCTGCTCGATCCGACGTTCAAAGAGAAATTCCTTGGTCGTGTCGAAATTCGCGATGTGTTCTCCGTGCCTAAATTCGGCAATGTTGCCGGTTGCTACGTTACCGACGGCAAGATGGTTCGCAATGCCCAGGTCCGTTTGCTGCGGGACAACGTGGTTGTGTACGAAGGGAAGATGTCCTCGCTGCGCCGTTTCAAGGATGATGTCAAAGAAGTTGCTACCGGCTACGAATGTGGTATCGGACTTGAAAATTACAATGACATCAAGCTCGGCGATATTATCGAAGCATTTGAAATGGAAAAAATCGCCGGAAAACTATAAGACAATTATTAAGGTTGAAGGTTGAAGGTTGAAAGAATTTATCATCCCTCATCCTTCATCCCTCATCCTTTGAGGTTTATATGCAGCACAAGCGTTCGGATAAAGTAGCTGAAACCATACATGAAATTATCTGCTCCATCCTTTCACGCGGGCTTAACGACCCGCGTATTGGTTTTGTCACCATCACGGGTGTAGAGGTAACGGATGATTTAAGTCTTGCCCGCATTTTCTTTACTGTTATCGGCGACGATCAGGTCAAGAAAGATACGGAAGCCGGTTTGAACAGTGCGAAAGGGTTCATTCGCCGGGATATCGGCAAGAAACTGACAATCCGTCATACTCCTGAACTGGTCTTCAAATATGACAAGTCTCTTGATTACGGCAGTCGAATCGAATCTCTTCTCAAGGAGATACATACTGAAGATGACGGAAAAAGTTCAGCAGATAATTGAAGTCATTCGTAACAACTCCTCTTTTCTCCTCACTACCCATGAAGGGCCGGACGGTGATGCCATCGGATCATCGCTGGCTCTGGCGTCGTTTCTCCGCTCTATCGGCAAAGATGTAACGGTTCATTATCAGGATCCTGTCCCCGACCTGTATGCGTTCCTGCCCGGTGCTGATACGGTTCTGTCGCATATTCCCGACAGGGATTATGACGTTGCCGTTGTGCTTGATATCGGTGAACGGAAGCGGGCCGGTGCGGAATTCTGTGCATTCTCACGGGTTACCACGACCATTAACCTCGATCATCACCTTTCGTGCGATAATTTTGCCGACTTCAACATCATCGACTCGCAGGCTGCGGCAACCGGTATCCTTGTCTACCGGATCGCCCATGCCTTCGGTTATCGTTTTGACCGTGACACGGCGCTCTGCATCTACGTGGCCATTATTACCGATACCGGTTCGTTCCGTTATTCCAACGCCAATCGTGAGGCCTTTACGGTAGCCGGCGAAATGATTGAGTGCGGTGTTAATGCCTGGGATGTGGCTGAACAGCTCTATGAAAATCAACCGCAAAAGCGCCTTGAGTTATTGGCGAAGTGTCTTCCTACTCTTGAGGTTTTTAAGGACGGCCAGGCAGCGTCGGTTACGGTGTCTCTTGACATGTATGCCGCAACCGGTGCGGATTCCGAGCTGACTGACGGCTTCGTCAATTATCCGCGCTCCATCCGCGGGGTAGAGGTGGCCATCTTCTTCCGTCAGATTGATCCGCTGAAGTGGAAAATCGGTTTCCGCTCCAAGGGCAAAGTAAATGTTGCGGCCTTTTCCAAGGCATTGGGCGGCGGTGGGCATCATAATGCTGCCGGATGCACCGTTGATGGATCATTGGCCGACGTCAAGGCCACCGTGTACAAGATCGTGGAAGAGTCTCTTTGATAAACGGCTTTGTTGTTATCGATAAGCCCGCCGGTATTACCTCGCATGATGTCGTCAGCCGGGTGCGTCGCATTCTGGGGACGCGCAAGGTCGGGCATACCGGCACGCTGGATCCTTTTGCCACCGGCGTTCTGCCGATAGCGGTGAATGACGGAACGAAAGCCATTCCGTTTCTTGACGAGGGTGTCAAGTGCTATGAAGCGTTAATGCAACTTGGTGTGGCGACGGATACCCTTGACATGACCGGTACCGTGCTGCGGGAAGGAGACTGCTCTTCCATTACCGAACAGTTGTTGCGTGATGTTTTTGATCGTTTTACCGGCTCGATCCAGCAAATTCCTCCCATGTATTCTGCCATTAAACAAGGTGGTCAACCGCTGTACAAACTGGCACGGCTGGGCCAGGAGGTTGAGCGTGCCCCGCGTTCGGTTGAAATACATGCCATTGAACTCATCTCCATTGACTTTCCTTTTGTTTCTGTCAGGGTCACCTGTTCGCGCGGAACCTACATCCGCACGCTTGCTGATGATATCGGGGCCACGCTTGGCTGTGGCGCCGCTTTGAAGGAGTTGCGTAGAACCGCCAGCGGACCGTTTGTAATCGGTGCCGCTCTTACGCTTGAAGCTCTGGAGAACGCTGCGGGCGCGGGAAATGCGCCATCTCTCTGTGTCTCACCTTTTGCCGCTCTATCACACCTTCCGGATATTCTTTTGACCGATTCCGGCGTGAAAAGCGTGTCCTTTGGCCGTTCACCACTCTGGCAGGAAACGACAGGTACTATCAAGTCCCTTCATGGTGGCGAGGAGTTGGTGAGGCTCTCGCACAACGGAGCCCTGGTTGCCGTTGCCCGGCTGAAGGCGGGTAGTGAAGATGTGCCATCCATTGTGTTGCAGCGTGTCTTTATAAGTTAGTACTTTACAAATGAGTTGGCGCTGTGATAAACATAACAACTTAGTTTCATACGTTTCGGGGCTCCCCCCCCGATTTCGTAATCCCATCAATTAGTTTCACGGAGGAGTTTACAGTGCTGGTAACTGAAAAGAAGCAGGAAATCATCAACGCATTCAAGAAGCATGAGAGTGACACAGGTTCACCGGAAGTTCAGATCGCTATCCTGACAGAGCGTATTACGTATCTGACCGAACACTTCAAAATACACAAAAAAGATCATCACAGCCGTCGCGGCCTTCTCAAGCTTGTTGGCCAGAGAAGACGCCTGCTCGACTACCTGAAGGGCAAAGAGCTGGCTCGCTACAAAACTGTTATCGAGAGACTCGGCATTCGTAGATAGTAAGCGGCGGTATCCTTGTAGCTGGTACAGGGATACCGCTTTGCTCTTTATGGTATGCTCATTTAAGAAAAGGGCTTTCTAGGCCCTTTTTATATTTGTTGGGGGCGTGGTTGGAATTCCTGCACCGAAGCCGGGCAGGGACTGCAACGACGGCCCCAACACAACCGAAGAGGAGAATTGAATATGGAACAGAAAGTCCAGGTTGAGTTCGGGGGCAGAACAATTACGTTGTCCACCGGCAAGATGGCAAAACAGGCCAGTGGCGCTGTTGTTGTCAGTTGTGGCGATACCGTTGTGCTGGTCACAGCTGTTGCAACAAAAGAAGCAAAAGAAGGTCAGGACTTTTTCCCGCTGACCGTTAATTACACCGAGAAGGCATATGCCGGCGGCAAGATTCCGGGCGGCTTTTTCAAGCGTGAAGCACGTCCTTCCGACCCTGAAACACTTACCTGCCGTCTGATCGATCGTCCGATCCGTCCGCTTTTCCCGGAAACTTTCCTGAATGATACCCAGATTATGGCGACAGTCGTTTCCGCCGATCAGGACAATGATCCGGCCATTCTGTCAATGCTGGGTGCTTCCGCAGCACTGATGATTTCCGACATCCCGTTCCAGGGGCCGATTGCCGGCGCTAAAGTGGCACGTGTCGATGGCGTGTTTATCTGTAACCCATCCGCTGAGCAGCTTGAAAAAAGCGATTTGGAAATAGTTGTTGCTGCCAGCCGCGATGCGGTCATCATGGTTGAAGGTGAAGCCAAGTTCGTATCCGAAGCAGACCTGCTGGAAGCGGTGTTCTTTGCCAAGGAAGCGATGCTTCCGCTGATCAATGCCCAGGTTGAGTTGCAGAAACTGGCCGGCGTAGCGAAGCGTGTTGTGGCTCCGGCAGTCGTCAACGAAGCGCTGAAGGCACGGGTACGCGAGCTTGCTTACGACCGTATGGGCGAAGCGGTTAAACTCAAGGCTAAAAATGAGCGTCATGATCAGATCGATCTGATCAAGGCTGATACGATTGCAGCACTTAAAGAAGAATTTGAAGGCTCGTCAAAAGAGATCAAAGGCTTTCTGGGCGATTTCGAGTATGAGCGCGTCCGCGCCGACATCCTCGATACCGGCATCCGCATTGATGGCCGTACCACCAGCACCATTCGTCCCGTTACCACTGAAACCGGCTTTTTGCCGCGCGTTCATGGCTCGGCGCTCTTTACCCGTGGCGAAACGCAGGCACTGGTTGCCGCCACCCTCGGCACATCAAGCGATGAGCAGCGTATTGACACGCTGTACGGCGGTTCGCGCAAGCGCTTCCTGCTCCACTACAACTTCCCTCCGTTCTCGGTTGGCGAAACCAGTTTCCGTCTCGGACCTGGTCGTCGCGAAATCGGTCACGGCATGCTGGCCGAACGTGCTCTTGCAGCTGTTCTGCCTGCTCATGATGATTTCCCCTACACGATCCGTATCGTGTCTGAAACGCTTGAAAGTAACGGTTCTTCCTCAATGGCTGCCGTCTGCGGCGGTTGCATGTCGATGATGGATGCCGGTATCCCGATTACGGCTCCGGTTGCCGGTATCGCCATGGGCCTGATCAAGGAAGGCGACAAATTCGCCATCCTCTCCGATATTCTGGGTGATGAAGATCACCTCGGCGATATGGACTTCAAGGTTGCCGGTACCGCCGAAGGCGTTACCGCTCTGCAGATGGATATCAAGATCGGCGGCGTTACCAAGGAAATCATGCAGCAGGCCCTCAAGCAGGCTCGTGAAGGCC
>MGZJ01000087.1:30244-40036 GCA_001802645.1 Geobacteraceae bacterium GWC2_53_11
AAATGTCGCCGTTTGCACCGCGCATCACCACCATCTATGTCAAGACCGACCGCATCCGCGACGTCATCGGTACCGGCGGCAAGAATATCCGCAACATCACCGAAACAACCGGCGTTACCATCGATATCGATGATACCGGCCGCATCAACATCGCCAGCACCAACAAGGAAGCCTGCGACCTGGCTATCCAGATGATTCGCGGACTGACCGACGAAGCCGAAGAGGGCAAATTGTACATGGGTACTGTCCGGAAGATCATGGACTTCGGCGCATTCGTAGAAATCATGCCCGGTACGGACGGACTGGTTCACATCTCCGAACTCGACACCGCCCGCGTCAAGGTTGTTACCGATGTTCTGAACGAAGGAGACAAGGTTCTCGTTAAATGCATCGGCGTTGACAAGAACGGCAAGATCAAGCTCTCCCGCAAGGAAGCGCTTGGCCTTAACCTGGACGGCTCAAAGGTTGAAGCAGAGTAATCGCTAGTAATCTGCTGTTAGTCGATGATGAATTGAAACAAGGGCGGAGCCGGCAACGGCTTCGCCTTTTCTTTTGCCCGCAGTTGAGGCATAGTAGCAGCGTTACTTCTCTTCGGAGGTTCATGTATGTCCAAAAGCCGGCTTGCCGCCATTGATATCGGTACCAACTCGATCCGCTGCATCGTGGTCGAGGTTGATCAGCAGGGGCGCTACATGGTCCTTGATGATGAAAAAGCGACGGTGCGGCTCGGTGAAAACCTGGCGGCAAGCGGGGCCATTTCACCGGCGGCGTTTGCCCGCGCGGTGGACGCCATGTCGCGCATCCGTAAGCTGATCGACGGACTGAAAGTGACTGAAGTTGAGGTTGTTGCCACCAGCGCCGTGCGAAGCGCCTCCAACGGCGGCGAGCTGGTCAGCGTCTTGAGCCGCGAGTTGGGCCGCGAAATACGGGTTATCACGGGCGATGAAGAGGCCGAGCTGGTGGCACGCTCGGTGCGGCACAACTTCGATATGAGTGGCAAGCGCTACATGATCATAGATATCGGCGGCGGCAGCGTGGAGATCATGAGCGCCGTGGCCAATCATGTGGAAAGCTGCTTCTCGCTCGAACTGGGCGCCGTGCGTATGACGGATAAGTTCATCAGCTCCGATCCGGTCAAGGAGACGGAGCTGGATAAGCTCAAGCGCCATGTCCGGTCCGAGCTGAAAGCCGCTTTCGGCGACAACCGGCCATCGGTGCAGACGTTCATCGGGTCCGGCGGCACCATTACGACCCTGGCAAGCATGGTCATGAGCATGCGCAAGCAGGCCTATTCGACTTCGCACGGCTATGAGGTGCTCCGATCCGAGGTGGTTCACCTGCTGGCGATGCTGGTGCGCAAGGATATCAAGGCACTCCGCAGCGTGCCCGGCCTCAATCCCGACCGCGCCGACATCATCATTGCCGGGCTGGTGGTGATAGACGAGCTGATGCGGTATTTCGGGGCCAACATGATGCTGGTCAACGAGCGGGGCATCCGCGAAGGACTGATCATCAGCTGCATGAAGCGTTTGCAACTGCTGCCCGAATCGCAGACACAGCGGAACTGGAAGGAGTCGGTGCTTGAATTTGCCCGTTCCTGCCACTATGACGAGCCGCATTCACGGCACGTTGCCAAGATTTCTCTGAGCATTTTCGACGGGCTGGCCAAGGAGTTCGGCCTGAAAAAGAACGACCGCCGGCTTCTCGAAGCGGCGGCGCTGCTGCACGACGTCGGCTATTTTATCAGCTACAACAGCCACCACAAACATTCCCATCACCTGATCCGCCACGCCGAGCTGTTCGGTTTTTCGCCTCGCGAACGGGAGATGACGGCGCTGATCGCTCGCTATCACCGCAAATCGCTTCCCAAGAAAAAGCACCCAGAATATGAACGGCTGGAGCCGAAAGATCAGCAGCTTGTCAGCCGCCTGGGGGGCATCCTGCGGTTGTCGGACGGACTTGACCGGCGCCGGAGCGGGCTGGTGGAGGTCGTGGCGCTCTCTCGCAGCGGATTGACTTTCACGCTCAAGCTGCTCGGTACGGAGGATATTTCCGTTGAGATATTCGGCGGCAATGCCAAGAAGGATCTGTTTGAAAAGGCTTTCGGCGGTATGGTTGCTTTTGAAATGTGATCCGGTGAGCGGCACATCCCGCGGCTATGCATATTGTCCGTCAGGAAATGTCTGGTAGAATTGGTAGCACATCTTCCTGAGAGGAGTCTGTGATGATTACCGACTATCAAGTAGTATACGGGCATGAAGTATGGGTGCTGGAGGCGAAAGTCAAAGAGTTGCTGAAAGAGGGGTGGCAACCGTTCAATGAATTGCAGATAACCACGCCAGTGGTGGGCGATGTCATTACCCCTTTTTATGCCCAGGTCATGGTAAAGACATCGGGGTAGGTTGGCACAGTTGATTAAAAACCCCGGTTCGTTTTATCCTCGTTTTGCGTGACGACTAACTGACGCTGGATGATACAAAATACAACACATTGATATCGAATAATACTCGATAATCACTCTCTGTTTTTCCGATTTCAACCGCACAATACCGGCCTGACCATGCGTATTCTAGCGATCAGCTGTACACTCTTCCTCGTCGTACTCTGCGGCACAGCCCGCTCCGGTGAAGGTGTTTTCAGCGAGGGTGACTTGGTCCAGCTCAGCTTTGCTCCCTACATCTACCACTACAACCATGGCCGCAACTATAACGCCAGTCCCTGGTACACCGGACTGGAATGGGAGTCGGCGAAGCGCTGGGAGCTCGGCGCCGCCTATTTCAGCAATTCCTACAACCAGCCCTGCGGGTATGTCTACGGCGGCAAACGGTTTATTGCCGGTTCCCCTGACAACCACCTGTTCCTGAAAATCACCGCCGGCGCCATCCTCGGTTACGTTCACCCCTATGAAAGCAAAATTCCGGTAAACAAGGACGGCATCGGTCTCGGCATCATTCCTGCGGTCGGCTACAAGTACAAACGGGTGACAACTCAGATTGCCGTGCTGAGCATGTCGGGGCTGATGGTGAATTTCGGGTATGATATCTGGAAGTAAAACTGTGCTCCTTGTTTGAATTCAATGACTCCCCGTAGAACCAAACCCGCCCGCACCACGTTCACTCTCCTGGCTGAACTCCGCAACCACCCTCAAATCCGCCTGCAGCACCGGCACGAACATCATCTGGCAGATCCGCTCACCCGGCTGGATGGCGTAGGGGGCCGGGCCGCGATTTACGATGCCGATGCCGATCTCACCCTGGTAATCCGAATCTATCACGCCGACCGTGTTTGCCAACACAATGCCGTGCTTGATGCCGAGGCCGGAGCGGGGCACCAGCAGCGCGACCAGATTGGGGTCGTGGATGCTGATGGCGATGCCGCTCGGGATCAGGACGGTTTCTCCCGGCTCTATCGTCCTGGGGGATTCGAGGCAGGCGCGCAGGTCCATGGCGGCGGCGCCGCTGGTCGCGTACGACGGCAGCGGAATGGCCGTGCCGATCAATGAATTCATGATTTTGGTTTCAATTTTGGGTCGGTTCATGGTAATTTTCCCGTCTTTAGTGGTGTCGTTTCGAGGCACTTTAGCAGAACAGACCTACGGATCACAAGGAGCGTTTTACCATGAAGCAACGCGTTGTCAGCGGCATGAGGCCAACCGGCAAGCTACATATCGGTCATTATCACGGAGTGCTGGAAAACTGGGTGAAAATGCAGGATTCCTTTGACTGTTTCTTTTTTGTGGCCGACTGGCATTCACTGACGACCGAATACGCCGATACCTCCGGCATTGCCCAGAGCATCCGCGAGATGGTGCTCGACTGGGTTGCCTTTGGCCTTGATCCGGCAAAATGCGTCATTTTCCGCCAAAGTATGGTGCCGCACCATTCCGAACTGAACCTGATCCTCTCCATGGTCACGCCGGTATCCTGGCTGGAGCGCTGCCCGACCTACAAGGAGATGCAGGACAACCTGGAAACCAAGGATCTGTCCACCTTCGGCTTCCTCGGCTATCCGGTGCTCATGGCTGCCGATATCATTCTGTACAAGGCCACCCGCGTACCGGTCGGCCAGGACCAGCTGCCGCATCTGGAGATTACCCGCGAAATCGCCCGCCGCTTCAACCATCTCTACGGTCAGGTATTCCCCGAGCCGGAGGCATTGCTTACCGAGACCCCCAAGCTCCCCGGCCTGGATGGCCGCAAGATGAGCAAGTCGTACAATAACTCGATCTATCTCTCCGACAGCGCAGAAGAGACCAGCAAGAAGATCATGGGGATGATGACCGATCCGGCCAGGGTACGACGCAACGATCCGGGCGATCCCGATGTCTGCGTGGCGTTCAACCTGCACCGTATCTATGTGCCGCAGGAGAAGCTGGACGAGATCATTCCGGCTTGCCGCAACGCCACCATCGGCTGCGTGGAGTGCAAGAAAATCCTGGTCGGCCATATGAACGAGCGTTTGGCGCCGTGTCGCGCCAAACGGGAAGAGTTGGCAGCCAACCCCGCTTTTGTCGATGAGCTGCTGCAAGAGGGGAGCAAGAGGGCGTCCCTTATTTCGGATGCGGTCATGACGGAAGTACGCACGGCACTCAAGTTTTAAATGTCTGCCGAAACGCATGTACATCGCGCCGAACATGCGCCGCTGCTGGACGGCATTCACGAGCAGTACAGCGTTCACCTTGACAAGTTCGACGGGCCGATGGATCTGCTGCTGCATCTGGTCAAGAAAAACGAGATGGATATCTGCGACATTTCCATTGCGGTCATCACCCGCCAGTATCTTGAGTACATCAAGCTGATGAAAGAGCTGAATCTGGAGGTGGCGGGGGATTTCCTGGTGATGGCAGCGACGCTGCTGCAGATCAAGTCCCGCCAGCTGCTGCCGGTTGATGATCAGGAAGAAGCCGAGCTGGAAGAGGCTGATCCGCGCAATGAACTGATCCGACGGCTGATGGAGTACCAGCAGTACAAGGAAGCGGGCATGGTGATCGGGGCGCGGGCGCTGCTGGGGCGCGAGGTGTTCGCGCGTTCGGCCACGGAGCCGGTGCTGACGGCGGCCCAGAACGTGGAAGGTCCGGTGGAGGTCAGCCTGTTCGAGTTGGTGGACGCCTTCCGGGTGCTGCTCCAGCGCATTCCGGTGGAGAGCTTCCATGACGTGGCGCCGGGGGATACGCTCAGCATAGCCGATTGCATCAACGAGATTCTCGCGCTGCTACAGGAACAGGATACGTTGCAGTTTGACGATCTGGTGCGGGAGGAAAACACCCGCGAGCGGATCATCGTTACCTTTCTGGCGCTGCTGGAGCTGTGCAAGCTCAAGCTGATTCGCATATTCCAGGGGAACGAGCATGGCTCGATCTGGTTTGTCCCGGCAGTTGCCAGCGATCCTTCCGAGGTTTGATTTTTGATGAATTCCGAATTATTTTCGATCATAGAAAGCCTCATCTTTTCTGCGGATGCCGCGATCTCCACCGACCGCATCTGCGACGTGCTGACCGAGTTTGAGCGTGACGAGATCAAGGTTGCCCTCAGGGAACTGCTTAACTTTTATCAGGAGCGGGAAGGGGGCTTTGAGCTGGCCGAGGTGGCAGGGGGGTGGCAATTCCGGACCCGTCCCGCCTATCACGGCTATATCACCCGCCATATCAAAACCAGGACGGCCAAGTTTTCCCCATCAGCCCTCGAAACCCTGGCCATTATCGCCTACCGCCAGCCGATTACCCGCGCCGAAGTCGAGCACCTGCGTGGCGTGGACTGCGGAGGTGTGGTAAAGTCTCTGCTTGAAAAGCGTCTGGTGCGGATTTTGGGCAAAAAGGATATTCCGGGTCGCCCGATGATTTATGGCACATCAAAGGAATTCCTGGAAATATTCGGGCTGAAGGATCTGAAAAGTCTTCCGACCCTCAAGGAAATTCAGGCGCTGGATGCGGTGCCGCTGTACGAGCGTCAGGAAGAGTTGCAGCTTGGGCCGGATAAAACGGTTCCGGTAGAGAGTGATTTGCCGTTTGATTAAGTAACGGGGAGGTCAATCATGCAGCGTCAGCCAGCAGTAGCAGGTCAGTTTTATCCGGGCAGTGAACATGCTCTTCGTGACGACTTGGCGCGGATGATTCCGGAAGGTGCGTCTCCGCAGACGGTAAAAGGGATCATTTCTCCCCACGCCGGGTATGTCTATTCCGGAGCAATTGCCGGCCGGGTTTTTTCACAGGTTACGATACCGGCCGCGGTACTGATCATCGGCCCCAATCATCACGGCAGCGGGGCCGCCGCCGCGCTCTACCCAGATGGTGAGTGGCTCACCCCGCTCGGACCGGTCCCCATCAATTCCCGCCTTAACTCCCTTTTGCTTCAGCATACGCCCTATCTCCAGTCAGACAGTGTCGCTCATCAACTGGAACATTCACTTGAAGTACAGCTCCCGTTCATCCAGTACCTGCGTTCCGATGTGTCTATTTCCGCGCTATGTCTCGGCCATGGCGATTATGCCCCGCTGCGCGATATCGGCCAGGGAATCGCGGCGGCGATCCGGGAGTACGGGGAAGATGTGCTGATTGTGGCCAGTTCGGACATGACCCATTATGAAACGGCTGAAGCGGCTCATCTGAAAGATCAGCAGGCACTGGATCGGGTAGTGGCGCTGGATGGCAAGGGGCTACTGGAGGTCTGTCTTCAGAAACGGATAACGATGTGCGGTGTTACACCGGCGACGGTTATGATTGAGGCGGCCCTGCAGTTGGGGGCGACCCAGGCGGAATTGGTTCAGTATGGTACCAGCGGCGATGTCACTGGAGATAACCGCCAGGTCGTGGGGTATGCTGCCGTGATGGTATGGTGATGTGTCATACCATGTGAATCAGTTTAATAAAGGCAGCGCAATGGTAAATGCGGTGCCGGTAGATGCATCGCTCTCAACGGTCAGGGTACCGTGATGCTCTTCGATAATACGCTGGGTGATTGACAGGCCCAGGCCGGTGCCCGCCCCTTTGTGGGTGAAAAACGGCTCAAAAATGAGCGGCAGATCCTGCCCGGATATTCCCGGACCGTTGTCGTGAATGGCAACGGTGACGGCTGTTTCGCTGACTCCGGTTGTGATGGTGATGATTCCCCCGGTATCCAGGACTTCAAGAGCATTTTTCAGGATATTGATTAGTGCCTGGCGGATTTTTTCCGGGTCAAAGCGGAACGGCGGCAGCGGGGCGTAGGAGACATTCAGGGTGACTCCCTGCTTTTCGGCCTGCCGGCGCATTAACAGCAGAATATCCTTCAAAAGTTGTGTCACATCTCCTTCCCTGAAATCGCTGCGCACCGGCGATGAGTAGTTGAGCAGCGCGCTGACCAGTCGTTCAACCCTCTCAATCTCTGCCAGCGCCTTGGAAAGCATTTCTTTGTCATCAACGCTAAAGCCCGGCTTGTCGTGCAGATCATCAAGCAGCAGTGAAATGCCGGTAAGGGGATTGCGGACTTCGTGAGCTATTCCTGCCGAAAGTTTGCCGAGTGATGCCAGCCGATCCAGCCGTACCGTCTCTTCCCGCAGGCGCTCCCGTTCCGTCTCATTACGCAGCGTTACCGTCAGGCCCATTTCGGCATCGATGCCGATGGGGAACAGTCCGAAGTCGTAATAGGTCATTTCTCCGTCATACAGCCGGTTTAACGGTACCCGGCCATATCCCTGTCTGGTGCGCAGAACTGTTTCTATCCGCGTGACGACGTCCGGCCATTCGTCAAAAACATTATGGTATTCAGTGCCGAGAGCGGCGGAGTTGGCCAGAAACTGCTGTCCGACGCCGTTGATCGACGTCAGCAGTCCGTGTGGCGAAATGGTTATTATTGCGCTTGAAATACTTTCAAGAACACTGGTCTTGAAATTGCGTTCGTCGAGAATATCGATCCGCGACCGTTGCAATTCATCAAGTGTTGCCAGCAGGTTGTTCTTTCTGGTCTCCAGCTCATCGGCCATAAAATTGAAGGTCCGGGCAAGCTCGCCCACCTCGTCAGTTGAGGTAACCGCCACCCGGCTGTGAATGTCCCCTTCGGCCAGCTTGCGAGCGCCTTCCGTCAGTTGCAGCAGAGGCCGGGTTATGCCGCGTGACAATCCCCATGCCGACAGTCCGGCCAGCAGCGACGTGATCAGAAGAATAATTCCGCTTCGAGTCCGGTGCTCTCCCAGTTGCTGGTTGATCAGGCGGCTCCCCTTACGTGCGGCATCCTGGAACTGGTTGAGCTGAAAGCCGATGGTAATGCCCCCGAAAATGCCATTTCGTGCATAATCGCCACTGTCGTACATGATCGGCGCATAGGCCATGATCTTCTTTGCGCCCCCCACATTGGTCGTATCGACAAAGCCCCCCTTCTGTTTTCTCACCTGTCCGGAAACCTTCGGGTAGTTGGGGTGGATAAAGCCGGCGTGGTCAAGATTGAACGGTATCCGCCCGCTGTCGATATCTGCCTGTGAAGACAAAGCGGAATAGGGGGGGAGCAGGTGGCCACGGGCGTCAAGTCCTCGGATATCCCAGTATTTCGGGTGAGTGATAATCCATCCCTCGTCGTCAAACATGAAGGCGTAATTACCGCTTTTGTACGAGGGGAAAATGGTGGAGAAGTTAAGGCCCGGATCGATATGCTGGGTAAATTCCATCAGATGCCGGTGGTCGAGCGAAATAACGACTGCGCCGTTGAAGTTGCCCCGGCTGTCAAACAATGCCGCTGCAAAGCGGATTACGCCCTGATATGATGCGCCGTCAAAAGCGTGTTCGGGCTCGTCGGCACCGTTCAGTTGAGCCTGTTTCGAGACATGGAACCCGGTGAGATGGGAAACATACAGTTTACCCGGCTGGGTACGGACTCTGGTGAAATAATCTTCCGTGAGAAATTCGGTTTGGGCGGGATTTGCGACATTTTTCAGCTCCGATGCCGGAACGAACACGCCATCACGGATCATCAGCTGTTCCTGGCCGCTTTTGTCGATCAGGGAGATACTGCGGTAGAGAGGTATATGTTCACGGGTTTCGCGAGGTGCTGACGAGCTTCCGGTCCGATACCAGATGTCACTGCGGCGGCTGGCATAGAAATTGAGTAAGGTGGATTTATCCAATTGCGAACGGGACAGGAAAATGAGGTCACTTTCGCATTGGCGCAGAAAATCAGCCACGCTTTCGGCAACTTGTGATGCCCGCATCTGGAGTGATTCAGATGCCTGGATATCCGCGGTATCACCGATTTCAGAGGTGAGGCGGCTGCTGGTTGATTCCAGATTGATGAACAGGATCAGCGAGGATGCGATCAAAGGGAGCAATGACAGCAACAGCGTGATTATAAGGATCTTTTTTAAGAGCGTAAGTCGCGGCATGTAAGCTCCGGCGGTGCAATCCTGATTGTATTTACTTGATTACAATGATACCCTGCACAGGGTCAAGATATCATTTGAAGGCTGGTTTCATGCGGAATTTTTTGCCGATTTCTACAATTTTCTTTTTCTCACTGGTGTTGCCGGCCATCGCCGGTGCGGAAGTACGCCATTTCGCCGGAAATCTTGAGGTTGTCACAACCTCCGGCAAGGCGTGTGCGGGGCTCAAGGGGACACATCAGGTCTCCCTCGTAATCGGTGGTGAGGATGGTCTTGAGTCGGTATTCGGCTATGTCGGCGGTGAAACGGTTACCGTTGGACAGCTCCGAGGTGCCGATCCCGGTACGCTGACGGTTCGTTATCCCTATCCTGATGCCGAACGTGCCGATGGGCATGTGATGCGGGTGGAAATCAAAGGTGATACGCTAACCGGAGAGTTGCACGACCGGC
>MGZJ01000087.1:40043-43540 GCA_001802645.1 Geobacteraceae bacterium GWC2_53_11
AGCCACGGTTGATGACTGTAATGTGGATCTTGGCCGCATCAAAATGCGTCAGGTAGATGGCAGTGAATCGGCTCAAACAGTCTATCAACGCTTGTCACTGCAGTATGAAGCCCAGTTGACCAGGTCAACGGCGCTATCGATTTCCCGCACAGGGGCTCATGGCGCGTCCGTTCCGGAATTTGAAAAGGCGCTTGCCCTGGCAGATAAAGTATATCCCCCGGATTCACCACGCCTGATCCCGTATTTGACCAGTCTGGCAAACAATTACATGCGAACCGGCAGGTATGACGATTTCAACCGCCTCTACAGTACCCGTATAGATTCTCTCCACGACGATGCAGTGCGGCTGATATTCGGCCATCACCAGATACGCTCTCTGCTCCAGATCGGGCGCGCCGCGCTGGGGCGCGAAGATTACCGGACGGCGCTCTCGTATTTCCGGCAGGCGCTTAAGATCGATTACAAAAGCAGGGATGCTATTGCGGCAACCATGTCGGCACTGGTCCGGAGCGGCCAGCACGACGAGGCAATTGCATTTCTGGAAGAAACCGAACAGAAACTCGATAACGAGCCGGATCGCCAGGATGTCCGCGAAGCGATTGCTCTGGTGGAATATCAGAAAGCCAGAAAAAACCATAAGGAAGGGCGGACGGTCGAGGCGGAACGTTCGCTGCGCAAGGCGATCAAGCTTGATCCCGGTACGGCAACCTACCTGGTGCTCCTCTCCCGCTGGATGCATAAAGCTGGAAAGTATTCCGAGGCGGATGCGCTTTTAAAGCGGGGACTTGATACCTTCAAAGACGAACCGCGTCGTCTGGAGTTAACCGAGGCACGGGAAAAACTGCGCCAGACGGAAATGATCCTTGCCAAAATCCGCCGGGCAGGCGCCTGACATGGGATACCGGAATTTGCAGGAATGTGTGGCCGATCTTGAACGCCATGCTCAACTGCTGCGTATTAGCGTTCCTCTTGATCCCCGCCTTGAAATCGGTGCGCTGCAACGGCGCGTTTATCAGGCCGGAGGACCGGCACTGCTGTTTACGAACGCGGTCGGCTGCCGCTTCCCGCTGCTGGGTAACCTGTTCGGAACGCTGGAACGGACCCGTTTCATTTTCCGCGACACGCTCGAAGATATCCGGCGTCTCGTCGATCTCAAAATAAACCCATTTTCACTGCTCAAGCACCCGCTTGATATCGTCAAGGCTCCCCTTGCAGCCAGTCATCTTCTGCCATCCGTCACTTCAAAAGCGCCTCTGCTGGAGTGTTCAACAACCCTCTCCGCTCTGCCGCAGCTTGTGTCCTGGCCCGGGGACGGCGGTGCCTTCCTGACGCTGCCGCAGGTGTACAGTGAGAGCCCGGCGCAGCCCGGCTTTGGCAAATCAAATCTCGGCATGTACCGGATTCAGGTTTCCGGCAACAGTTTTCAGCCGGACAAACAAGCCGGTCTGCATTACCAGATACATCGGGGCATCGGCGCCCACCATGCCGAGGCGATTGAGCGCGGCGACCTGCTCAGGGTCAACGTCTTCCTCGGCGGTGCTCCCGCCATGACCGTTGCGGCGGTTATGCCGCTGCCGGAAGGGATGCCGGAATTATCCTTTGCCGGGCTGCTGGCTGGCCATCGTATCCCCATGACCAGAGTTCCGGGCCGTCTGCCGGTTTCCTCCGAGGCTGATTTCTGTATCAGCGGGGTGATTCATCCGGCCAAAACCTTACCGGAAGGGCCGTTCGGCGACCATCTCGGCTATTACAGCCTGACCCATGAGTTCCCGTACATAGAGGTTGACACTGTCTATCATCGGCGTGATGCCATTTTCCCCTTTACTACCGTCGGTCGTCCGCCCCAGGAAGATACCAGTTTCGGCGCCTTCATCCATGAGCTGACCGGCCCTCTGATTCCGACCGTGGTGGCCGGGGTAAAGGAAGTGCATGCCGTTGACGCTGCCGGTGTTCACCCGCTGCTGCTGGCGATCGCCAATGAGCGCTATGTGCCGTATGCGAAAGTCCGCCAGCCGCAGGAATTGTTGACCATTGCCAACGCCATTCTCGGTCAGGGGCAGCTGTCTCTGGCCAAATACCTGCTGATTGCCGCGCATGAAGATGCGCCGGAGCTGCACACCCACGATATCGCCGCTTTTATGGGGCATGTTCTGGAGCGCGCAGACTGGCGCACCTGCCTCCATTTTCAGACCGCTACGACTATTGATACTCTCGATTACAGCGGCAGCGGACTGAACGAAGGCTCTAAAGTGGTGATTGCCGCAGCCGGACCTGTCTGCCGGAGCCTGGCAACTGAATCTCCCGCCGGACTTGACCTGCCGTCCGGATTCGGACCAGCCGTTGTCTGCCAACCGGGCATTCTGGCTGTTCAGGGGCCGCCATCAGGGCAGGGGAGGGGAGAGGGGGACCCGCTGCTTGATGAATTTTGCCGTTTCTATGCCGACAGGGATGTCCTTGATGGTTTCCCTCTGATTGTCGTCTGTGACGACAGCCGTTTCGCCGCTGCAACCCTGAATAATTTCCTCTGGGTGACCTTCACCCGCTCCAACCCGGCGACCGATATCTATGGCATCCGACCCGAAACCCGTGGCAGACACTGGGGATGCAGCGGGCCGCTGGTGATCGACGCCCGGATCAAGCCGTTTCATGCTCCTCCTCTCGTGGACGATCCTGCTGTAGAACGTAAACTTGACGAGCTTGCTGCACCCGGCGGCCCGCTCCACGGAATTATCTGACATGACGACCGCTGCAATTGTTACCCGTTCCCTGACCAAATCCTATGGTGAACTAACCGCGCTCGGATCGTTTGATCTTGAGGTTGAGCAGGGGGCCATTTTCGGTCTGCTTGGACCCAACGGCGCGGGAAAAACAACCCTGATCCGTATTCTGACCACTCTCATGCGCCAGAGCAGCGGCGAAGCATTGATCGAAGGGCTGGATACCCGGAGTGCCGGACGTGACATCCGTTCCATGATCGGTGTGGTATCCCAGGAAAACAGTTTAGACCGCTACCTGACCGCCCGTGAAAACCTTGAACTGCATGCCCGGTTGCACGGCATGGAAAAACGTTTGTACAAGCAGCGGATAGATTACCTGCTGGAGTTGATGGGGTTGGCTGGCCGCCAGAAGGATTTCCCCGATACCTTTTCGGGGGGGATGCAGCGACGGCTGGTCATAGCCCGCGCCCTGGTGCATCAACCGCGGGTGCTCTTTCTTGATGAACCGACCACCGGACTCGATCCGCAGTCGCGCCGGGCGGTGTGGGACTATGTACGCTCCCTGGCAGGGAGTATGACGATTTTTCTGACCACTCATTATCTTGAGGAGGCAGAACAACTCTGTGACCGGATTGCCATCATGGATCATGGCCGCTTGATCGCCATGGGGAGTACTCAGGAGTTGAAAGATCGCTTGACCGGGGCAACCGTCTACGAAATAGAGTTTGCCCCGCAGGAGGTTGACCGCTACGCGGCGCAGCTTGGCGCCATGTCCTGTGT
>MGZJ01000087.1:43552-44498 GCA_001802645.1 Geobacteraceae bacterium GWC2_53_11
CCTATCCGAAATAGTTACCGCCCTGAACGGTGCGCCGGTTCGCCGTATTTCGCTTCAGGAGCGAACCCTTGAAGATGTTTTTATTTCCTTAACCGGTGAGAAGGTGAGGGAGTGATGTTACGAGGTTCTCTGGCTATCTGGCAGCGCGATATGCAGGTGCTGCGCCGCAGTATTTTCTCCGAACTGGTTGCGGTGGTTGCTTACCCGCTTACCATTTATCTCGCTTTCGGCATTGGCATGCAGGGATATATTGGTCTGGTTGATGGGGCGCCCTACGGCATGTTTATCGCGCCTGGTCTTATCACCATGACGGCAGTCAATGCTGCGTACAACGAAAGTGTCTGGAGTCTCTGGTTCCACAGGCGGGTCCAGTTTACCATCGAATCGTACCGTGTAACCCCGATATCCGTATCCGAGATTGTCATTGCCAAGATTTTAAGCGGATTTACCCACGGACTCATCAAGGGGTGTGCCGTCGGTGTTGTTATCTTTGCCATCACTCCGTTCAGTTTTCCTCTGGAGCACTTGTTACAATATCTGCTGTATCTGATACCCGGTTCGGCATTTTTTTCCTGCGCCGGAATTATCAGCGGCACGATCATGGACAAGCCGGAAACCATTGGCAAAGTTGAGGCGGTGCTGGTCATGCCGCTCATCTTCATGTCCGGCCTGTTCTTCCCGATATCTTCATATCCGCCGTCGGTTATTCCATGGGTACAGGCCTTGCCGACAACAGCACTGTTCGAGGGAGCCCGCAGAGCCCTGGTTGCCGGTGAACTGATGCCCCTGCCGGTGCTGCAGGTTGCGCTGTCGGCACTCCTCACGTTTGTCGCGGCGGTTGCTATTTTTCGCTATAAAATGTCTGAGTGAGTGAGGAGTGAGGAGTGAGGAGTGAGGAGTGAGGAGTGAGGAGTGAGGAGTGAGGAGTGAGGAGTGAGGAGTGAGG
>MGZJ01000087.1:44521-63233 GCA_001802645.1 Geobacteraceae bacterium GWC2_53_11
GTGAGGAGTGAGGAGTGAGGAGTGAGGAGTGTTTTTCTCCTCACCCCTTACCCTTCACTCCTCACGGCTTCAGTAGTTAATGGTCCAGGGCTTCTCTGACTTTGCCCAGCAGCACTTGCATGGTGACCGGTTTGGAGAGAAATCCGACTCCGTCTTCCAGAATCCCTTTTTGTTCGATGATATCGGCAGTATAACCGCTGGAAAAAAGGACCCGAACCTGCCCTCCCTCTTTTCTGATCGCATCGTACACTTCGCGGCCATTCATTCTTGGCATGACGACATCCAGCAGCAAAAGCTGAATCCGCTTGCTGTTGACGTGGTATTTTGCCAACGCATCTTCGCCGTCACGCGCCTCGATTACCTGATAGCCGAAATCTTCAAGCGCCTGTGTCATGAAGTTTCTGACTCCATCATTGTCCTCGGCCAGCAGGATCGTCTCTGTTCCCCCTATCACCGGTGCAAGCGGGGCGATATCCGGGCGCGTGCTGACTGATGCTACCAGCGGCAGATAAATTTTGAAACTGGTGCCATTGCCAACTTCACTGTACACCGTTACATCTCCGCCATGCTGCTTGATAATCCCGTAGACGATGGAGAGTCCAAGACCGGTTCCCTTGCCGACTTCCTTGGTGGTGAAAAATGGTTCAAAGATTCTCTGCCGCGTCGTTTCGTCAATTCCACATCCCGTGTCTGAAATCGTTATCTTTGCATAGGGGCCGGGTTTGAGGGTAGCCCCGATCAGCTCCTCTGTCAGTTCCATACGTTCCGTGGTGATGCTGACAGTTCCCCCCTTGGGCATGGCATCACGCGCGTTGACCGCCAGATTCATAAGTACCTGTTCGATCTGCCCGCAATCTCCCATGATGGTCAGCTCATCAGGGGCAAAGGTGCAATGGAGTTCAATATCCTCACCGATTACCCGGCGCAGGATTTTGCTGATTGTCCGGACGATCTCGTTAACCTCCTCAGGCTTTGTCTCCATAACCTGTTTTCTGCTGAAGGCCAGAAGACTCTGGGTCAGAGTTGCTGCCCTGTCTGCAGCGGCGAGGATATCGTCGGCAAAATGGGCATGGGGAGAATCGCCCAGTTTGGCATTCAGAATGCCAGCAAACCCCATGATGGCGGTCAGGATGTTGTTGAAGTCGTGGGCTACGCCGCCGGCAAGGGTTCCGATTGCCTCCATCTTCTGTGACTGCCGAAGCTGATCCTCAAGCTTTTTAAAGGAGGTGATATCACGTCCTTCGGGAATCAGCATTACCACCTTGTTATCGGCATCCTTGATGGGTTTCAGAGAAAAGTCTATATGATGGGTTACACCTGCCGGGGTCACGTAGACAGTCTCGAAACGGACAAATTCACCTGCTGCCGCCCGCTGCACAGCCGTGCGGACAAATTCATGCTGATCCGGTGAAGTATTCCACCAGGGAGTTTCCCAGAATGGTTTATTGAGTACCTCTACTTCGGTTGCCCCGCAAAAGGTCAGTGCCGTCTGGTTTACTTCCAGCATGATCCCTTCAGGAGTCGTCAGCCCTATCAACTGGAAGGTCTGGTCAAAGATGGCGCGGAACTTCTGCTCACTGGTGCGCAACGCCAGCTGTGCCACCTGGAGCTCTTCAACTTTTTCTTCCAGAATAACGGTCTGTTCCTGAAGCTGTTCCTGAGCGGCCTGACGCTCGGCAATCTCGTCTTCCAATTCGCGGTTGGCAATTGCCAAATCCAGAGTACGAGCTTCAACACGCGCTTCCAGCAGGTCGTTTGACTCCTTCAGGCGGCGGTTCAAGTCGCGAATACTCAGGTGTACGCCAACCCTGGCAAGCAGTTCCTCCTGCTGGAACGGTTTGGTAATGTAATCAACTGCACCGGCTGCAAGCCCGTGTACCTTGTGCCCGGTCTCAGCCAGGGCCGACATGAAGATTACCGGAATGTCACTGGTGCTCTCCTGGAGTTTCAGACGCCGGCAGGTTTCATAGCCGTCCATACCTGCCATCATGATATCGAGCAGGATCAGGTCGGGACGGGCGTAATCCGCACGGCCAATGGCGCTTTCGCCATCTTCGGCTACCAGTACGGTATAGTTGAATCCGGACAGGCAGTCGCGAACGACAGCCAGATTGTTGGCATCATCGTCAACAGTCAGAATGACCGGTTTGCGCTCAAAAGGGCGGGGGGTACTTTGATTGTCTAACGTCATGATTCTTCTCCACGGCATTGTTTAACCAACGTCAGAACTGCTTTGGTTTTAAAACTTCCGGCCAGCTCCTTGAGTCTTCCGGCAAACACCCGGTAACGAGTATCCCGTTTTTCCAGTCCGGCAGCCCACTGTTCAACTCCCTGCATATCACCCAGCATGGCCAGATTCAGTAATTCATCCAGCTGGGCAGATGGCGGTGATAGCATCATATCATCTGCATCCTGCCCCGTAAACTTCTCCTTGGCCGGTATGATAATCTCTTGCGTGTCCCACACGATGTCAAGTTTGGCGCCGATCTTTTCCAGCAGCAGATCGATGCGGATCGGCTTGATGACAAAATCATCGCAGGCGTTGATAAATTCACCCTTGTTCCCGCTGTCGGTTACCGATGCCGAAGCACCGATGATCGCCGTAGTGTCAAAGCCGTGGTCGGCGCGTATGGCTTTGACAGCTGCCAGGCCGTCCATAACTGGCATTACCAGATCCATCAGTACCAGATCGGGATGCCGTGCACGCGCAACGGCCAGAGCTTCCTCGCCGTTTGCAGCGGTATCAACCTTAAAGCCGAGCGGATCGAGCAGCGATACCAGCATGGACGTGTTGCCGATGTTGTCATCAACTACCAGGATGCGTTTACGATCGCCATGATAGCCGGTCACTGAAATCTCGGTCTTCTCAAGGACCTGCTCCGGGTCGGAAACCGGTGGCAGAGCTACTTTCAAGCGGAATGTGCTGCCGATACCGACTGTACTTTCAACTTTCAACGTGCCGTGCATCAGTTCCAGCAACCGCCGGGTAATATTCAGGCCGAGACCGGTGCCTTCGCGCACCTGGCCATTGTCGACCAACTGGGTAAACGGCTCGAAAATGGCCTCCAGTTTGTCTTCCGGGATACCCACGCCGGTGTCAACCACATCACAGAAGAAGGCGCCGGACTTTTCGTTGCCATAGGAAACGCGCAGTGTCACGCTGCCATGTTTGGTGTTCTTTACCGCGTTTGACAGCAGATTCAGCAGAATCTGACGCAATTTACGCTCATCACCAAGCACATACGGCGGCAAGGGTGTCTGTTCGTCATACAGAAAACGCAGTTCTTTTTCCTCGGCGTTGAGGCGTGTCAGATTGAAGACCTGGCGTATCAGTGCCGGAAGGTCAAAGGCAATATGCTCAATGTCCATTTTCTGTGCTTCTATCTTGCCCACGTCAAGGATATCGTTGATCAGGGTAAGCAGATGTTCGCCGCTGCTGCGCATGATCTCAAGCTGTTGGCGCTGTGAGCCGGTCATGTTTTCCTGGCGCTTGAGAATCTGGGCGTATCCCAGGATTGCGTTCAAAGGTGTGCGCAGTTCGTGGCTCATGCTGGAGAGGAATTCGCTTTTGGCACGGTTTGCTGTCTCGGCGGCTTCTTTTGCGGTCTGTAGTTCTACCACGCCTTTGGCAAAGGCACCGGACAGGTCGTTGACGCCGACAACAAGATTGCGCCATTCGCCTTCGAACTGCTGCGTGTCGCTCCGGACGTCCAGACGGCCATCCTGTACCGCCACGATCAGGCGGTCCGTTTCGAGAAGAACTTTACGAATAGTGCTGCGCATGGCGGAAAACGATGCGGCAAGTGCACCGACTTCGTCATGCTGGTGGATTTCGAATTCCCTATTGAAATCACCGTGCGACACGCCGTCGGCCATCTTGACAATCTGCCGCAGCGGCGCGGTCGCGATGCCCATCAGGAAATAAGCCAGTCCGCAGCTTGTCACGGCAAAGGCCAGTGCCAGCATTACGCCGCGCTTCACGATGCGGCTCTCGTTTTCGTGCAGTGACTCCTTGGAAAAACCTATTCTGATCCAGCCGATCGTCTCCTTGATCTTTTGCCCGGAGTCCAGGCCGCTGATAATTTCAAAATCGTCCTGCACCCTCTCCGTATAGACCGGCGCATAAAATACGAAGGCATTCTGTTCCTCGGACATGGAGAGAGTTGGTGACGCCGGGGGGGTGGTCAGGTGATGTGCCAGCGGCTCTCCATCATGGCTCAGCGGTGTCATGGTTTTGTCGTAAAAGGTGACGGTTGCCACTTCGGTGTTGGACCTCAGGAACGCGCCTGCACTCTTCAACAATTCGGGATTGCCGGACAGGATGGGCAGTTCGCCGACCTTGGTTGCCAGGGTGGTGATTGCCTCGGCGCGCTTGATGATCTCGCTCCTGATAACACCTTTGCCGACGCTGATCGATTCCCAGGTGTGCACGAATGACATTACCAGCAGGAGCGGGATCATAAAGAGCAGCGCCTTGACCCGGAAGGTCATTATCAGCTTCAAGCGGTTCATGGATACACCTTTCTGGCCATGCGTACGACCTCATCCGGGATGCTGATACGCATCTTGCGGGCGGTATCCGTGTTCAGAAACAGTTCAAACTTGCGGGGAGGGAGGGAAGACGCCTGGCCGACGTTGCCGCTCTTCAATGCCCGTGCGGCATGCTCGCCGATACTTCTGCCGACCTGCACCATATCGACAACCAGCGCCAGCAGCGCCCCTTCCTTGACATGCCGCTCGGAAATTCCCAACAGCGGAATGCGGCGCCGGAATGAAAGGAGGTAGGTCTCCTGCAGGGCGGTTGAGGTCATAATCGTACTGTCCGGCAGCAACAGGATGGCGTCGGCGGTGTCCAGCTGTTTGATCATGGTGATGAATTCGACCGTACTTTTAACCGAATGGGGGGTGACCGGAGCAGAAACGTTGCTTGCCAGCATATTCAGATACGAGCGGCTGGCCACGACGTCCACGTGCTTCAAGGCCGGAAAAAAACGTCGTATCAGTTCGGCGTATTCATTGGCTGGAGTTGCCATGTAGAAACCGGCCGTATTGGGGCGGCTGATAGCCGGAGGGGTGACTACCATGCCGTAGATTACCGGAACGGAAGCGGGGAGGGTGAGCGCCTCGGCCAGAGCCTCGCGCCCCAGGGCAATCACCACCCGCGCGTCTTCCCGTTGCAGAACGGTAGCCAGGGTGCCTTTGATCTCAGCGGGAGCATAGGTCCTGGTCGAGGCGTGCAGGGTTTTGCGCAATCCCTGGGTCACTTCCATGACCGGCTTGAGCTGGGCATCGGCGATGATCAGGACGTCGGAAGCATGGCTTGGCAGACTGCTCAGCAGGATGCCTAGCAGGGCGTAGCGAACGATATGTGAGATGGATAATGTTTTCATGGAATTAAATGTTCGGCGACTATAAGTAGTATTGATTAAAATATCAATCAAAACAGCAGAGTGAATGCATTTTATTGTTTGTGTGGTGTAACGGGCTGATAACCGTTACACATTAAAGCCATAAGCCGGGATCTATTTGTGCTACCGGAATCGGTTATAGAAGGCCAGTCTGGTATTGCCCTGATATATCGGCCTGTTATGCACCAAAATAATAATTTGGAAAAACTGTTTTATCTGCTTGACATTTTCTGTCTGTGTGATATAAACCCCCGTCCTTTAATGAAAGATTTACCGATTAGTTTGTCGGGAATAAACAAATTTTCACCCGACGGGGAGTACCGGAGAGTCCCCCGCGGTCATACCATACGAAAAGAAGGGGAGTAGAAAAAATGAAAAAAAGTACTTTGGTAGTTCTGGAAAAAGGTAACGATTGCGCATTCGAAGGGCCGATGGGAGCTTGTTGCTTTGCGGCCGTTACAATGCTTATGTAATCGATTCCGTTATAGCTGTACCGGAAGGGGGGAGTGATCCTCCCTTTTTTTGTATCTAATCAGAGGAGTCCGGGGCACTATCGGACTCCGGCAGCTTCACCCACCCCCCAGCCCCCTCCCGTCAAGGGAGGGGGGAGAGGCACATCATGCAACTTTCAAACTATCTGAAAATATTTCCCTGTCCGGAGCAGCCGGGCATGAATTTGGTCTATTCCACCTTGCGTTCATCGGTGGTGCAACTGCCGGATGATCTGCTGGAGGCAGCCCGGAACGGCGCACTGGACGATGAGGATCGTGATGTGCTGGCGCGGATCGGTATTCTGACGGCGGATCGGGCTGCCGAACAGGAACATCTGCGCACGATCTTTGCCGTTCCTCGTCCCGGCACGCCGTTCAACGCTATTGTGGTGCTCAACCTGGATTGCAATCTGGCCTGTCCCTACTGCTACGAAGACCAGTTTCGCGGCAAGCATTATATGAGCGAAGCAACCGCCGCGCTGCTGGTTGAAACGATACTGCGCGAGCGGGTAGAGAAAGGGCAGCCGGTCAAGCTCACCTTCTACGGCGGTGAACCGCTGCTCTCCCTTGACTTGATCCGCGCCATATCCGTGCCGCTGCGGGAGGCTGCTCTGGTCAAGGGTGTGTCATTCAGCTTTTCCCTTGTCACCAACGGTACGCTGCTTAATCGCGCTTGTGCCGAGGAATTAGTGGCGCTGGGGCTTGCCGGAGCCAAGATAACCCTGGATGGCCCGGCGGAACTGCACAACGTGAGCCGCCCGTTCGTCTCCGGTAATGGCAGCTATGAGGCGATCATACGCAACGTGCGTGACGTTTATGACATCGTGCCGTTGCAACTGGGGGGTAATTTTACTCAGTATAATTACCGCGACTTTCCCCGTATGCTTGACGACCTGCTGGAACGGGGCATCGACCCGGCGAAGGCTGGTATAGTGCAGTTTGCTCCGGTAATTCCCAAGTCGGGGGAAAAGATGGTGACTGACTTCAACACCGGCTGCACCTGCTCCTATGAACCGTGGCTGATGGAGGCGAGTGTCTGGCTGCGCGAGGAAACCCTCAAACGGGGTTTTCCGGCCCCCAAGCCGAAGCTGTCCGTCTGCATGGTCGAGCTGGAACATGACCTGGTCATCGGCATTGACGGTTCATATTACAAATGTCCGGCCTTCATGGCCTATCCGGAATTGCGTATCGGTTCACTGAGCGAGGGAATCGCGGATTACCGCGAGTCGCACAATATGGATGTGTGGAAAAAAGAGGAGTGTCTGAGTTGCGCCTACCTGCCGATCTGTTTCGGCGGCTGCCGCCAGTTGACGCTGCTGCGTAACGGCACAATTGACGAGGTTGATTGTCGCCGGGAATATTACGATACGGTGCTGGAGAGGATCGTCAGGCAGGATCTGGAGTATCAGCGTTCAAAATTGTAGGGGCAAATGATTATTTGCCCCTACGGTTGTGTGTATTGGCCGAAATAATGTTCCCAACCTGGTAAAATGTTTTTATGAAATTCAATTCTGAAATTCATCATCGAAAATCAATTCGTCTGCGAGGCTATGATTATTCACAGGCCGGTTTGTATTTTATAACCATTTGTACACACGAACGATTGCCGTTGTTTGGAAAAATTGATGATGGGAAAATGGTGGCAAATGACGCAGGGTTGATGGTGGAAAAATGCTGGCGTGAAATACCGGATCATTTTCCACAGGTAATTCTTGACGGTTTTGTGGTAATGCCGAACCATATTCATGGCATTATCGAAATACGCGACACCGGTGTGGACGTAAATAACGTAGGGGCAAAAAATGTAGGGGCAAATGATTATTTGCCCCTACGGTTGCACGGTACGTCCAGAACGGTTGGATCAATTGTCCGGGGATTTAAAGTAGGCGTTACCACATGGTTTCGTGAACATACCGACATTCACCAGATCTGGCAGCGCAATTACCACGAACACATCATTCGCAATGAAGAAAGCTATTTTAAAATCTCTGAATATATCGAATACAATCCACAAAAATGGCTGGAAGATACCTACAATGTTTAATTGCCGGGTATCGTCGGGCAAATAATGATGTTGGCGACACCGTAGGGGCAAATAATTATTTGCCCCTACGGTGTCGCATATTGTATGGGTATGGGTGTGTAGGGGCAAAAGATTTTTTGCCCCTACAGTGCCCTACGGATACACCCGCTTAGCCATTCTCACCATCTCATCCGGAATATCGATCTTCATGCGGCGGGCCGTGGCGGTGTTGAGGTAGATATCGAATTTTCGCGGCGGGGAAGGGGGGAACTGGCCGATGTTGACCCCTTTGAGCGCTTTGGACGCCGCATCGCCGATCAGTTTGCCCACGTTGACCATATCCACCACCAACGCCACCAGGGCGCCTTCCCTGACGTTGCGCTCCGAAACCCCCAGCAGCGGAATACCCTTGCGGAACGACAGCAGATACGCTTCATCGAGCGCCGCCGATGTCAGCACCGAGGTGTCCGGCAGCAGCAGGATCGCGTCGGCGCTCTCCACCTTGCGCACCGCGCTGACGAATTCGGACGTATCGCGCACGGCGTACGAGGCAGCTTCCCCTTTGCCCAGCAGGGAAAGCTGATCGCGGGTTCCCACCACCGACACCTGGCGGATGGAGTGGAGATGCTTCCGCACCAGCTCGGTGTATTCCCGCACCGGGGTGGCCAGATAAAAGCCGGTAGTGTTGGGGCGGGTAATGACCGGCGGGGTGACGATCATGTCAAAAATGACCGGGATATGTGCGGGCAGCGCCATCGCTTCGCTCAACGCCTCTTTGCCCAGCGCCACTACCACCCGCGCACCTTCACGCTCCACGGCTCCCTTCAGCCCCCGCTTCGCTTCTTCCGGCGAGATGATCTTCAGTGAACTTCCGGCACTTTTCCTGATGCCGGAGATAATCTCCATGGCCGGACGCAACTGGCTGTCGGCCACCACCAGTACATCGGCGGCCAGGGTGGGGGAGGGAAAACATGTGGTGGAAATGAACAGGCTAAGGGCTGCAAGCGGGACAACGACAACAGTTCTATACATAAGGTGACAAGCTCTTTCCATTAGTTCGTGTGCAAAAACAATAAAAACCCCCCTTTGCAAAGGGGGGCAGGGGGGATTTGCCGTTGATGGTGATACTAAAACCTGAAGCGGAGCCCTCCCTCAACCCAGCGCCCAGGATTGGGGTAAACAGTGAGAGTCATGCGGTCACCGCTGAAAATATTATGAACCGTAAAGAAGGTTTCCAGCTTGTTCTGCTCGTCAAGCTGAAACTTTTTGGTAGCGGTCAGATCCCAGATAAAGGTGGTGTATTTATCGGAATTGATTCCCTTGTTGGGGTCGGTGTCCAAATCCCAGTAGATATAGTTGCCGGAGAGCAGGGCGCTGAATGATTGGCGGTCATCATATTTGATGCCTATCAGCCAGGAATAGTTGTCAAAGTACTTATGGGCGTAGCTGGTAATCAGGGAGTCGCCTTTGACATGGACGTAGGCATGCCCCGCTTTCAGCGACAGGTTATAGAACGGAACCGTATCAGCTTCCAGTTCGTAGCCCAGGCGGGATATTGTATCGCCATTGGCTGAAGTGCCGGAGCCAACGACTATAGCGTTGGTGGTATCATGATAGAAAATCGTGCCCTTTAGATTGACCAGGTCTGCCACGCCTGACTCAAGACCGGCCTGGTATGACCAGCCGTACTCGGCTTTGAGGTTGGGGTTGGCGGTGTAAAACTGGCCGCCTCCTCCCAGATATGATAGTGGCGGTGAGGTAAAGCCACGGGCAACAGAGGCGCGAGCGACGGTGTGTTCACTAAGTTCCAGGGTACTTCCCACGCTGGGGCTGATGAAGACACCAAAGAAACTGTCATGATCCAGGCGAATGCCGGGGGTAACGGCAAGTGGGCCAAACTCGACGGTGTCGTTGGCAAAGATCCCCCATTTATCGACTTTGGCATGGGCAGGGTCGGTAGGAATAAATCCCTTGTAGTTCTGCAAGAATGGTCCGTTGTTGGTTGTCTGGTCAAGTGTGCCATGACTCCCCTCTGCACCAACGGTAAGAGTCTGGATGCCGCTGTTCCAGGTGGCGCGCAGGTTTGCCCCCATGGTCTGTTCGTCATAGATATTCTGCTTGAACAGTTGGCCGGGACTGAGTATCGCAGGAGCTGATTGGAGAACACGGGCAAATGCGTCAAATTTAGCATTGAACAGGTGCAGGCCGCCGCGCACGGTCAGTTCAGGGGTGGCTCTGAATTCAAAGCTGCTGTTGAGGGAACTGGTGTCAAATTTGTTGAGACCGTTGATGAATTTAGATGGGACATCTCCGTCATTCATTTCCGGATTGCTGAAACTGCCGGAAAGAGTAATGTCCAGATCGCGTGTGGGGGTCAGTAACACTTTGCCGAAAATGCTGCTGCGCTGGAAAGAACGGCTGTTGACCAATCCATCCGAACCTTGCTGTCCGGCGTAGAGGTAATAGCCGAGCGGGCCGTTTTTGCCACGCAGTTCAGCCTCGCCATTGCGGGAACTTGCCTCACCCCAGGAGCCGCCGAACATGCCGTTGGGGGTGGCGTTGTCGCCGGTGCTGCGGGTGATGATGTTGACCACACCACCCAGGCCTGAACCCCAGGCGGATGATGCGGCACCCTTGATGATCTCGATCCGTTCGACGATCCGGAGCGGAATCATGTTAGTGACGGCGCCGCCGCTGTTGAGGAGATTTACCGGCATGCCATCCAGCAGCACGGTGACATGGCGGGGTTCGGATCCCTGGATTTGAAGCTGGGCTGAAGAAGCATAGTCAACGTAAGCAAAACTGGCAAAAAGGCCGGGGACGCGAGCCAGCACCTCATCGACGCTGTTGGCATTCATCACCTCAATATCCTTGGCCGTGATAACGGTCATGTTCTCGGCCACCTGGTTGATCGGCTTTTCGCTGCGGGTGGCGGTCTGGACGTACAGCTCTTTCTCGTCCCAGAACATGAGCAGTTCATCCTTGGAGGGAGTCAGGAAGCCCTGCTCCTCTTCAGCCGCACTAATGGCCGGAGTGCCGAGCAGTGCCGTTCCGAGGAAGGAAGCTGCCAGTAGTCGTGTTATCCACCTGGTGTCGTGATGTCTCATCGAGAGCCTCCGCAGCGTATACTTGTGTTCTAATTCAAGGTGCATACTACCTGATTGTCGATCATTGTCAACAGGATGTGACAGGTATTTTAATGAAGATATATCGTTAAAACTCGCCGCGTATCCCAAAGGCAGGTATGAAGGGTAATTGGGTGACTTTTTTGCGCGATGAATAATCGCCGTTGTACTGATACCCCGACACGTTGTCATGGGCGTAGATATTGATGATATCCAGGTAGAATGAGAGCTTCCAGGTTTCCAGCAGCAACTCACGGGCAAAGCGGACATCCAGTCGGTGATAGTCCGGCAGGCGCTCGGAACCGATTGCTCCGTACGTCGGGACCAATAAGGGGTTGCCATTGGTATCGGTTTTCGTACTTGTTCCGATTACGGGAGTAAACGGCGCTCCGCTCTGATAGCGCCATTTAGCGCCAAAGGTCCAGTTCTTGGCGAAGTTCCATTCGTAGACCATGTTTACGATCAGCGGCTGGTCATAGCTGTACGGAAATGCTTCACCGGTCACGTCGTTATGCCGCTTTGTCCTGGTGTAGGAGGCGGAGAGCCAGCCGGACCAGCCGGTGGTTTTGTTCTTTTTTACCAACGCTTCCATGCCGTAGGCTGTTCCGCTGCCACCGTTGATATAATTCTCCGGGTCGTGGGGAATGACCAGTTCGGACAACTTCTTGTAATACCCTTCCAGTTTGACGCTCCAGGCATCGTGCAGCTGTTGCTCAACCCCTACGGAGTAGTGATCCGCCTCCTCATAGCTCAGCCCCGGGTTTCCGAAATCCCGTACTACCTGAAATCCCTGCGGAAACTGGTGGTATTTCCCCCAGCCTGCGGTCAACAGCGTGTCTTTCAGAGGCGTATATTCAAGCCCCAGCCGGGGTTCCAGCCGGTATTTCTCAAAATATGTTTCGTAGGAACCATGCGCCCCGGCGACCAGGGTTGCCTTGTCGAGGAACTGCCAGCGATCCTTCAGCGCCAGATCGACCCATTGTGCGGAAATGGTGTCCTGCAGCCTGACCCTGGAGGAAAGACTGTAGATTGGCTGTCCGCCCCTGTATTCCGAGGGCATGTCCTTGGTGATGTCCAGGTCAAGTTTTGTCCTGCTGAGCCCCGATTCAACTCCGAATAGCAGCTCATGTTTTTCCGTCGCCTGCATGGTCAGATGGTCGCGGAAATGGAAGTTGTCTCCGTTGATCTTTACGTAGCCCAGCTGGGCCGGTTGTTGTTGCACATCGGTAAACATATGTGCCATGCCGAAACGGTTGGTCAGGGTGGAGCTGATCCGTGAGGTCAGGAGCGCCCCCTGAGAGTGATAGCCAACCTTCGACTGGATATCTCCGGCCAGGATCGGGTCATGTTTGACCGCGTCCGCTTCGCCGGTCAGCTCCAGTTTCATTTCATCACCGGCGCCGCCGACCATCAGCGTCAGCGAGTTGTCGGCGGATATCTGCCAGATGTATTTTCCCTGGTAGTCGTAGAACTGGGGAAACTGTTTGTAATTAACCCCGGTATCCATTGAGCCGGTTTTCGGCATGATCAGGTCGATATAGCTCCGCCGTCCGGCAAGGTAAAAACTCTGGTTTTTGGTCAGCGGCCCCTCGATCAGCAGGTCGCTTTCCAGCATGCTGATGTTTATCTTGGCGCCGAGCCGGTCTGTGCGCGGCTTGCGCAGACGGACATCGATTATGCCGCCGGTGACGTCAGTGTATTCCGGGCCGAACGATGAACTGTAGATATTGAAATCTTCGACCAGATCGGCATTGAAGACACTCTCCATCCCTCCCATGTGGAACAGATACCCGGCCGGAAGGAAATCGACGTAATAGGCATTGTCCTGCGGCCCGGAACCGCGGATCGCCGGGGCGCTGCTCGTGTCGCCCGATGACGTGATGCCGGGGAGGGCCTGGATGGCCCGCAGCGGATCTCCCATGGTGCCGGGAACCGAGGCCATCTCCTTGCCGGTGATGACCGTTTTTGCCGTTTTGTCCAGGTTGCGCTCCGCCTGAACCACTACCTCGCTCATGGAGTAGACCGGCTCCAGATAGATATCGACATCTCCGCTGGTTCCATCCTCCTTGATGGTTACTGTTCGTTGCGATGCCCTGGCAAAACCTACCGCGGCGGCGTCAAGCCGGTAGTCGCCGGGGGAAGGGACGGTCAGGGAAAAACGGCCATCCGGTTCGGTGGTTGCCATCAGAGCATCGTTACCCGCCACGAATACGGCGACGCCATCGAGCGGGCGGCGGTTTCCCTTTTCGTACACCGTACCGTGCAGGGTAAGGGGGGATGCGGCGCCGGCGATGGAGACCAGGGCGCTTGAACAGAGATACAGCACAATAAGGATTATGCGGGTGAATGACATGCAGGCTCCGGTTTATATCGTTTTATCTTAATTTAAAGGTAAATGGCATCTGGATAACGGTCGGCATTGCTTTGTCACCCATGTAGCCGGGATGGAAGCTGCTCTGGCGCACGGCCTCAAGTACCGCCTTGTCGAAAAGCCTGCCGCCGCTCTTCTTGATGACCACGTCATCCACGGCGCCGCGCTCATCAAGGTAAATCTCAGCCATTACCCGTGCCTCGTTGCCGGTCATCCGCTCCGAAGGGGGGTACACCGGTTCCTTCCGTACCTTGAATGCCGGAAGTCTGCTCAAGCGATGGAATGCCTGATAGCTTCCCTTGTCCCGCTTCTGTGGTTGTCCGCTGCCGGATCCTGCCGGGGACGATGGTGCGGTACTTCCGGCATTTCCCGGCTGCTCCTTACCCGGCGTTCCGCTTCCCGGCACCGGCATCGATGTTGTCCGGACCGGCAGTGCTTGGTCCGCAACCGGTGCGTTGTTACGTGTCTGAGGCGGTGCGGCAATTTCCCTGATAACCGGTGGGGTGGGAGGTGCTGGTTGTGATGCTGCCGGAGTTTTCACGGTTCGGGGGGAGGCGGCAACAGCAACAGGAGCACGCGCAGTTTCATATGGCGATGGAGGCAATTGTACCAGCTCGACAGGAATATATTCTTTATGCGTGTTTGGTTTTAGCGGTGAGTGCATCGCGGTGATCGCCCCGAACACCGTCACGTGGAGGAAAAGCGAAACAGCCAGTGCACCATTGAGAGGAATTTTATTGTAGAAAACAGGTATCACAACGATTCGCCAGTTCGGGGGATTTACTCAGGTTTTGCTTCGGCTACAGAATAAATTGCTGAAAATCTTCGGTGCAGACTAGTTTTTCAAGCGTATCCAGCAGATGGGGGGCAAAGAGATCCTTCATCTGGTTGCGCATGAGCTGGACAGCGATGTGGGGAGGCATGGTCATGGTGCCGCTCTTGTCAGTGGTAAGGGTGCAGTAGACATCTGCAACTCCGGTTATCTGGGCGCTTCGCGGGATGTCCCTGTTTTCGAGGCCAAGAGGATAGCCGCTGCCGTTGCAGCGTTCATGGTGAAGCCGGACAATCGTCAGTGCCACCGGTGACAGAACCCCTTTACCTTGCAGGAAGAGGTACCCCTCCTCCGGGTGACGTTTCAGTACCTTGATTTCTTCTTCGTTTAATTTACCGCTTTTGTTCAGAATCTCCTGCGGGACAAAAATCTTGCCGAAGTCATGGAGGATGGCGCCGGTACCCACATCAAGCATTTCGTCGCGGGACAGCGAGTACGCCTCGGCGTGCATCAGCAGGGTCAGGGACGCTACTTGCAAGGAATGAACAAAAGTATGATAGTTGTGCGACATGACTGTTTCCAGAGACGTTATCGCATCGGGGTTATCCGAAATAAACAGCATCAGGTTTTCTATGAGGCGTTTGGTACGATCCAGATCGGTGGTTTTGTCGGGATTGGTGAAGATGTCATTTACGAAGTTGATGGAGGTCTGATAGATCATCTTTCCCTTCGCCCGTGAGGTAAGAATGTCGCTTTTCAGCAGTCGTTCGGCGCTTGCTTCCATGTGACTGGTGATGACTTCCATATCGTCTTTGGAGACAAACACGAACTCTACGCCGTTTTTTGACAGGCGATCATGGTCGTGCTCGCTGAAATCACGGCCATGATTTTTGTACAGCACGTAATTCTCTCCGGTTTTAATGTACAGGGCCACATCGGGGAAAATAACCGGTTCGATACTTTCCAGAGTAATGGGGACAAAAACTTCTTTAGCTTCCATGGTATAGCTCCGGATTCCGGGGGATTTTTCTATGTGTATCGGCGTAACCGCCGTGCTGCTTGAGCGCCACTATACCATCTGCGAGGAAGAACACAATACTCTCAAGGAGTTGATTCCTCCGGCAGTTCAATGGTTGCCTCCAGTCGCAGTATCGTAAACAGGGGATTCCGGACTTCATCGCGTGGCGGCAGTACTTCTTTACGCTGATGGATCTTGAATAGGTGCAGCCCACCGTCTCCGGGAATGATGGCGGACAATGAGCCTGACTGGAGGTTGTGGACTTCGACGGGCAGCACAAGCGCCAGGTATTCCTCATGATCACCGATGTGCCAGGAACTGCCATCGGCTATGAGCTGCGTATAGGCATCCGGTATGGTCGCTCCGGCTACGACCAGGGCGCGCAACTGCTCCAGTCGGGCGCGGTCCGCAACGCGAACCTTTTCATCCTCCGCATCCTTGAGCCAGGCGTGGTCCACGATCAGCGTAACGCTGAGCGGCGGGACGTCGATCGACATTGCCTGAGCCAGTGCAAATTCGATTTTGGCCGCTGTTTCAGAACCCCACTCTCCGGCAGGCACACTGATCTTGTGTGCAGCCAGTGCCGCTCTCAACAGCTTCATGTTGATGATGTCTTCCAGAGCCTCTTCGCGGGGCTGGTGAGTCGCCGCGGCATGCGACTCCACGTCGGAAGTTTTGACCGGCTGGCCGTTAACGGTGGCAACGATCCGGTCGCCTGAGCCGGTCTGGACGGCTGGCGCCGTGTCCTGTGCCGCTGAACTGCTTCCGATTGAAATCAACATGAATGCAACTGACAGCAGAGTTTTTTTCATTGCTTATCCTCCCCGAAATAATTAACAAGCGATTACGTGGTGAAATATACTGCCGCATCCCGATTTTCGCAACGTTAAAGGTAATGTATTTTAATAAATTGTGCTTATGATATTATTTCCTGTGCATGCATGGTAGCGTTGTCTAACAGAGAAACTATTTGACTTGGCGTAACCGGCGGCGTAGGTATCGCTACGATATGGGTATAGAGAGATAAGGAGCAAATGGCATGTCAAAAGCGTCACAATATTTCTTGAAATCCGTTATGTACGGACTGATTGTATGTGCCTTGATTCAGGTGGTTCCCTATGGCCGGACCTACACCAATCCGCCGATTGTTCGCGAGCCGTCCTGGGATAGTCCCGAAACCCGTGCCATTGCCAGGCGTGCCTGTTTTGACTGCCACAGCAACGAGACCATCTGGCCCTGGTACTCCCGGATTGCTCCCGTCTCCTGGCTGGTGCGGTACGATGTAGATGAAGGGAGAAAAGAACTTAACTTTTCCGACTGGCAGAACGGTGCGCGCGAAGGCGAACGACCGGACAAGATCGGCAGGGAAATCAGCAAAGGGAAGATGCCGCCGTTTCAATATTTCCCGACGCACCCCGAGGCACGTTTGTCCGAAGCCGAGAAGCGCCGGCTCATCGACGGTTTGAACGCGACTGCGTTGCGCCGCTGACCGGTGTGCATGTGCCGTCTGTCTGATGACGATTGACGTTGAACCCTGCGTTGAGTTGGGGTATTTTAGCCGGACAATGCAGTTATTTACCGGATTTATTCAAAGTTGCCTATGATGCCTATGAGCACCTCAAGACTCAGACTACATATCAAACGCGCTCTCAAAATCACGGCACTTACGATTGTCAGCATCCTGTTACTGTTGCTGGTCTGTCTTGCCTTTCTTCCGGCGCTTGTCAGCAGTCATGCGCTGCAGAGCCGCGTTCAGAATACGCTCTCCACCTCCATGAAACGCCAGGTCGCCTGGTCGAAACTCGTCATGACCTGGACCGGCGGGCTGTCGCTCACCGGCCTCAAGCTTGGCGCCGGTCCTGCGCCGCTCCTGAAAACCGATATCGATCAGCTTGTTATCGTTCCCGGATTCGGCCGCGGGAGTGATGGCCGTTTCGGTATTGATCTGGTCGTCAGGATTCAGAATGTCCGCGCCGAACTTGCCCCCGGTCCGCCCAACCCCCCTCCGCCACCATCAGTCAAGGATCCGCTGACTCAGTTGGCCGAAACGATTCAGAAAGTTCAGGGGCTTGATTTCGGGCTGCCGGTGGACGTACGCGTCCAGATTGACGTTGCCCCGCTTAATGTAACGTACAAGGCTCCGGCACCGGGAAAACAGCTGCGTCTGCAGGATTTCTCGTTCCGCTTTGCCATGCCGTCACTTGTCTCCAAGCCGGTCCGTGCGGAGATAAAGGGGGGGGTGTCGGTTGATGGCCGCGACATGGGCAAGGTCAGCCTCACGGCAAACATCCGCGATCTGGTGACGAAAGCGCAGCGGATTCATCTCGCTTCGGCGCTCTTTGCTGTTGACGCCGTTGCGCCCGGCACGAGCCTGTCGCTTACCGGCGGACTCAGCCACGCTGACGGTTTTGCCGCGCGCTGGAAGCTGGATTTGCCGAAATTGCTTGTGGTGGCGCATCCGTTTGTGCCACCAAAAGTTCCCGGGATAGCGGGCACTGTCGAGCTGCTGCTGAAAGCAAAAACCGATGCCCAGCGTGATCTTCACGCCACGCTGACCATTGACGGCGTTGGCCTCGCGGCGAGCGGCGGTGCGCTGAAAGCAAAGCGGGTTGGTCCGCTGGATGTGAAGCTACATCAGCAGATTGCCACCGGCCATGTTGAGCAAAAAGTAGCCTTTCCGAATGGCTCTTTAGCAGTGCCGGGCCTGTTTGATGCCGCGTGGAGTGCAACCGTCCACCGGCCGACCGTTCCGGGCCGCACAGTGGAGGCCCGTTTTGGACCGTTGCGCCTTGATCTTGCCCGGGCGCTCGTTGTGGCCGCTCCGTTTCTTCCTCCTGACACTCCGGTCAAGGAGCTCACCGGTGAAATCTCCCTTCGTTCTCTGGAACTTCATCTGAACGGGCCTTCAAACAACGGTGATGTTGCCGTTGCCGGTTTCGGCCTTACGCTGCCCCACGTTCGCCTGGCGTTCAAGAAGGGTGAACTGACGGCGGATGGTATCGAACTTATCCTTGATAAAGTGGCGTGTCCGCTGACCGCCAAATTGCCGGCCAAGGTGCTGGCGGATCTGCACTGGGGTATCAAGCGGGCAGCGCTTTCCGGCGCCCAGCCACTGTTGGTTCAGGGGGCGCGGGGTACGGTCGGTGCGGTGGTCAGCGATCTCAATTTGAAAAGCGCTTCGCCGCGTAAAATTTCCGCGTCCGCTGTCCTGACCCAGACGTTTGATCTTGAAAAAGCTTCCAGCGGAACAAAGTTTTCCATCGAAAAAGTACACGAGCAGCTCCGGTTGCTGGCCCGGGCGACCGAGAGCGGTAGTGTGGAGGCGGACCTGCCGGAATTTACTGTTGCCGCCGCTTCGCTCGGTGGCATGCAGTCCGGCAAACGCTTCGGTCCGCTGCCGTTTTCCGCATCGTTAATTGCGAACGATGTCCGCCTGCCGGCTGAAAAGGGGAGCAGGCCGACGCTCCGGCACGCTGCCGCCAGGATTACGGCGGGTGATTTTCT
>MGZJ01000087.1:63260-101321 GCA_001802645.1 Geobacteraceae bacterium GWC2_53_11
GCCGTTTGTCGCGGCTTTTGCCCCGGCCGGTCTGAAGGCCGACGGGGTTGTCACTGCCGCGTGGGATCTGGCGGCTCCGGTGACGGATAAGGCTCCGGTACCTGACAAGCATCAGCTCCGTTCGGCCAAGGCCGCTTTGGCGCGTCTGGACAAGCTTGACGTGGGTCTGAAGCTGGATAACATTTCCGCTACGGTGCCATCGGCCAAAGGGGCAATCAGGGTCACCGGCCTGAAAACCGGCCCGGATCTGCGGGTTGTGTCGTCGAAAAAAGGGAATTCCCTTACTCTTCAGGGGGGCGTACAGTTTTCCGGTTTGAGCGGATTACCGGGAAATGCCGGAAAAATGGCTTCCCAGCACGGTTCTTTTCTGGTTAACGGTGCGCTGTCCGACTGGAGTACCTTCCGCCTGAACGAAGAGTTTCGCATCGATCCGGTGGCCGTGGCGCATGAGGCCGAGTTGAATGTGAGCCGCATCGATACCCTGCTGGATGAAAAGCAGCCGCTCAGTACGGCCACGCTGATCAAGCGTCTGGATGCCACACTGTTGACCACGTTTGACGCCGCCTTTTCCCGCGATCTCAAACCGCTCCTGCCCGGAATCGATCTGGCCGGACGCGCGGCTGCTTCGCTACGCGTCGATCTTTCCGCCGGTCGCGAGTTGGGACTGCGCTGTTCGTTGAAAACCGACGACTTTGGGGTAAAGTTGTCCAATGGCACCTCCGTGGAAGGGATGCGTTCCGATATTGTCGTTAACCGGGTCTATGCCCTGGAGCAGACTCAGGCAGAACGCTGGACACCCCTCTCTACGGCGCTGGTCAGGCCGGGGGCGGTGTCGTCGGCCAATCCGGGTGCTGCGGAAATCGTCGGCAGAATACATGAGGACTTGCGCGGCGATGTGAGCGGCTCACGTTCATTCTCGATCCGCCGCATAACGACGAAAGCGAACGGTGTGCCGCTGGTGCTCACCGCACTGGAAGGTGACCTGCTCTTTACGCAGGAAAAAACCGGTCTCAGCTTTTTCCAGGGTGATCTGCTGGGCGGAACGGTCCTTGCCCGTTCGGTGTTTGACCTGAAACCGGAGGTTCCCGTTATTGCTGCCGCCAGTTCGTTTTCCAATCTGGATATCACCCAGCTGCTGCCGAAGGATGCCAGAGGCCGCCAGGCGGATCAGGATGCCGAAATTACCGGTGAAATGAGCCTTACCGCTCCATTGACAGCGGAGCAGCGTGAACTGTTTGAACAGCTGCGCCTGTCGATGAATGTGCGTAAAATAGGCGCCAATACCATAGAACGGGCACTATTCAGCCTCGATCCGTACGAGCGGAACGAACAGGTGGTCGCCCAGCGTAAGATGTTGAAACTGGGCGGTCTCAAAGGGTTGCGGGCCAATGCGGTTGACGGCGCCTTCAGCATGGAAGGTGAGGCCCACATCAAGGGCGTTACGGTGGATCTGCCGAAAGTGGAACGCTTGCGTATTTCCGAGCTGCCGCTGCGGCAGGAACTGGTGAAAAACAGGAAGGCGATTGCCGCCCTGCGCGGTGTCCTCGATCTGGTGCGGGCCGATACGCTGGTTATCGGGCCGAAAGGTGAAGTGTCATTAAAGCGGAGGAAATATGAAAAATAGATCATTCAATTTGAACGAAAAACCGGTTTCACGCAACGCCGCAACGACGCAACGTAACACCTTAAACTTCAAGGCTTGTTTTAAATATTTTCGTCGCGTCGTTGCGTCGTTGCGTGAGTATGCTTTTCCGGTTGTTGCCGTTGCAATGTTACTTCAAGCCTCCGGCTGCACGCTGGCCAAGCTTGATGTCAACGTTGTGAGCGAACGGACATCTCTGGAAAATCAGGTGCTTGGCACCTATAACAGCATGAATGAGGATATGCTGCTGGTGGCCTCGGTGCGGGGCGTTTCTCCTACCGGCAAGATAGATGCGCCCCCCCGCCACACGCCGGAACAGGTCGATGCGACCAGGGCGATGGAGACGGTGGCTTTTCATGCCGATGATATTGAGACATTTAAGCGCTTCGGCTGGATCGGCGAGAACCAGGAAGGGCTGCTGACCACCTTCACCCGTGAAACGCCGAAGGTTGCATCCCAGGAATTGAAATCGTTTGCTGCCAACTACAGCGAAGCGGAATTCCAGCAGGTTGTCAAAGAGGTCAACCAGGCGAGGGAAGTGCTGATGATGAGGGTGGTTCAAACCAACGAAAATTTCACGGTCAAGGATCTTCCGGCTATTCGAAAGGTGTTTGCCCGGATTAACCGCCAGAATTCGGTGGCCGGCGCCAAGGTGCAGGAAGCTGACGGACGGTGGACTACGCTATGAATCGGGAAGCTCAACTAAAAAAGTCCCCTCCCCACTGGTGGGGGAGGGTTAGGGTGGGGGGAGAGGTTGCCATGAAATTTCTTTGTTGCTGTTTTGCCCTCCCCCTAGCCCCCTCCCATGAAGGGAGGGGGGATGTCTTTTTTTGCAGGGGCATCAGAGTTGCTTTAGTTACTCTGCTTTTACTTGCCTGCGCTCTACCCGCAACCGCTCTCCCGCTTAACGACGAACTACTCGCCCCTGCCGTGCCCCGCTCGGCGCCCCGGTCCCGTCCTGAACTTGCTCCGCAGCCCGCCATTTTCAGCTCTCGTCAGGTGCTCTACGTGGCCCGGGCCGCCAACGGTTCACGCATGGTGACGGTGGAACGGGGAGACAAGGGGGATGAGCTCTGGCTCTACTCCTTCAGCGCCGTGCCCGAACTGCCGCGCCTGCTCCATACCAGCCCGGTGCGTCTCGCCGCTCCGGCGCTCAATGCCGATGGCTCGCTGGTGGCGTTTGTTGATGCCCAGGATGATGTCAAAGGCGATATCTGGTCGATCAGCCTGGCAAAGCCCGATGCACAAGCCAAGCGGCTGACCGGCCGGGAATCAGCCGATGATGCCCCGGTATTTACGGCTGACGGTTCCGCTGTCGTGTATCACCGCCAGCTTCCCGGTTCCGACCTGCGCGAACTGGTGAGGCTGTCTTTCAAGGATAATCGCAGTGAACCGCTCCCCATCGGCATCGATGCCGCCTTTGCCGCTCCTGCACCGGAGGGTGGCAGCTGGCTGTTCGTATCGCGAAAATCCGACCCGAACGGTGATCTCTGGCTCTGGAACGAGCAGGGGGGGAAACTTGTACGGTTGACAAGCGGCGCAGAACGAGACCTCTATCCGGCCTGGGAAAGCGCTGATACGCTTCTGTTTACCCGCCAGACCGCCGTCGGGGGAAACGCCGCGACCGGTCAGGAATCGGGGCAGATTTACCGGTTGCAGTTGAAAAAGGCTGGTGACGATGGTCTGCCGTTTGCCTCGCCGCTCACTTCTGCCGCCCTGATGGCGGTAGCGCCGCTCCCTGCGGGGGATCATTTCTATTTCGTCGCCGGTCTGGCCGGTGGCGGACAGGTAATGTCGCTTCCGGCGTCCGGTGAAATTCCGGAGCGCTCGACGGTTGCCGAGCAGTGGGCCCTGGCGCGCATTCTGCTGGAACGCCAGCCGGCTGACCCGGCCCATGCCCGGCTGGGAGCAGCGCGGGTGCTGGCGCGGGAAGACGCGCCGACCCGTGAGGGCGCCCTGGCCGGCCTGGCCCTGGCCGGTTTGATGGAACAGGCGGGTGAAGCCTCGCAGGCCGGTGAACAGTATGGATCTGTGGCCCGGCGCTATGCCGGTTTCCCCCGGGAAGCGGCCCTGGCGGCGATTGCCCGGATCAGGGTTCAGGCGGCGCAGCGCTGCAGTGACGTGGTGCTGGTGCAGCGGCGTCAGGAAATCATCCGAGAAGCACAGCAGGGTATGAAGGCTGCTGCGGAAGGGAAGGGAGCTGATGCAGCGGCCCGTTACCTGATCGATACAGCCCGATTGCTGGCGGATTTCGGTGGCGGTGCTGCCGACCAGCTGAACGCCGTCGGCTATGCCGAGCAGGCGGCCCGTCTGAAGGAGGCCGCCCGTTCGCTCAAGGCGGAGGCTGCCCTGCGTCGCGCCGTGCTGCTGGCACAGCTGGAAAAGGGTGAGGGGGCGCAGAAAGCCCTGGTTGATGTGGCAACCGAATACGGTGACCAGGAAGAGTGGGCCGAAGCGGCGATCACTGCGGTGCTTGATCAGGTGTCCCCCCGTGATCATGCCGATCCGGCGGCACTTTCGGCGCTGGCGGAACGCTACCGCACCTTGCTGCCCCGTCTGGCCATGGGAGCCTGGAACCGCCAGGGGGATGTGGCCTATCGTGCCAACGAGTGGGCCAAAGCCAAGGACGCTTACCGCACGGTACTGGAAAAGTTTCCGGTCATAGCGACACCCACCGCTGCGGCGCGATTTGCCCTGGCTGAAGTGCTGTATCGCGAGGAGCGGTACTCGGAAGCCAAGGCGCTCTACGAAACCGAAATGAACCAGCAGCCTGAGGACACGCCGCTCTACCAGCTGGCCCGGGCCGCCTATATCCGCAAAACCGTGGCTGCGGGTGAAAACCTGTACCGGCTGGGCGAAGTTGCCGCCGCCCGGTCAATTTTCCTTGATCTGATCCGCTATGACGGCCGGAGTGTCGAGGCTCATCGCGGTTATATCAAGTCGGTTGCTGCCATGGGGCAGGCGCCTGAATTGCTTGATCTGTACCGCAAACTGCTGAACTCCTATCCGGACGATGCGGTGCTGCTCTATGCCACCGGTCTGACCTTGACCTATCTGCCGGGAAGGGAACATCTCGAAGAGGCGGATCGCCTCATCTCCCGAGCTGCCGACCGGATGCCGTCGTCCGAGTACCCTCCACAGACGCGCGGCTATCTTGCTGAAGTTGCCGAAACGGTGCATGGCGAACGGGGCGGCCTGGAACGGGCCTTGGCGCTGTACCGCCGCGCCTGGCTGCTCAACCGTCCGCTGGAACAGCCGGAAAACCGCGCCAACCTTGACCTGAATATCGGCAACATCGCCTACCTGCTCGGCAGCAAGGCGACCGCCTGGAAGTTCTACAGTCAGCGTCTTGCCTCAAAGATCCCGTTTGATAATCCGGATACAGAGCTGATTTTTCAGCAGCGCTATGCCGCCACCGCTTTTCAGATGCGTGAAAAGGAAGCTCCCATTACGGGGTATACCCGTGCCTTGCAGTTGACGGAAGAGCGGCTGAATCCGTCCCGTCCGCTCGATCTGTTTGGCCGACTGTCGCGCCGGGTCGTGGAACGGCTCTTTTCCGGGAAGGCGCGGAGTGCGGCCGGAGAAACTGCCCTGACGGAGCAGCAGACGATTACCGCCGAGCTGGAGCGTCTGGGAGCGACGCCCCCTGATGCGCCTCCGTCCGCCGGATGGAGCAGTTTTGACAAAGACATGCGCGCGCTGCTGGTCCGGGAGCGGGCACTGCTGAATACCGCTTCCTCCTGGAACGCTGACGCGCCGAAAAGCGCCGCCGAACTGAGCGGCATGGCCCAGGCTGTGGAGAAAGAGCTTGATGCGGTGCCGCGCCTCGTGGAAACGGCGGCGGAGATCCATGACCGTCTCGGCCTGGCCTATCTTGAGGCTGACCGCTACGCCCCGGCTCGCGAACAGTTCGACGCCGCTTTTACCCTGAACAAAGGGCTTGGCTTTACCGGTAACCTGGTGGCCAACCGCCGTTCCTCCAGCATCGCCGCCTACAAGGAAGCGCACACCGCGTCGGGTGAAGAGCAGCAACGGCTGCTTCGCCTGAGCCGTGACGGTTTCACCGAATTGCTGACGCTCATTGATACCTATCCTCCCAAATCAAAAGCTCCGGCTCAGCGGAGCGGCGGGCTGATGTCGATTTCGGCGAACGTGGCGCTGGACAAGGGGGGCTCAACCGATGCCGCCTTCGGCTTCACTGCCGCGCAGGAAAAACGGCTGGCGGAAATTTATCTGGCCCGCATCCAGTCCGAACTGGGCGACCCGTCAGCGGCAGCCGTCCTGCTGGGTAACCAGCTGAAGCAGTATCCGGCTGATCCAAAAAAGGTTGCCGTGCGTGACCTGTACGGGGTGACGCTGCTGTCGCACCGTACGGCCCACGTCGCGTACGCGCTGGGTGACCTGGATGGTGCGGCTGCCGGTTTCCACCGTTCGACGCTGCTGTCGCTGCAGAGCGGCAATCCGCTCAGTGCCATGCTCAATCTCATTAACTGGGGACAGCTGCTGGCAGCCGATGAAAAACCTGCGGACAACTCTGAATTCCTTGCTGCCGAGGGGCGGGTTGCCCGGCTGGCGGATGCATCGCGTTCTGCGTTGCCGCCGCTGGTTTATGCCCGCTATTACAACGATGCCGGCGCGCTGCTGGCCCGGCTGGCCTCAACCGCTTCGGATGACGGCAGCCGCCAGGCGCTGCTCTACAAGGCGCTGGAAAAGTGGGATCGCGTCCTGTTCATCGCCGCCGACAGCAGCGACCGGGACACGCTGTATCAGCAGCGCCGTCAGCGGGTCACCGCCCAGTTGAACCGGGGTGCGGTGCTTGCGGCGCTTGGCCTGGGTGACGCTGCTGAAGCGGCCCGCACCGCTGCTTTGGAAGAAGCGCGCTTTTCGAAAGCCTATTCGCTGGAATGGCGTGCGCTTGCCGCGCTTGGCCGCTTTGACGAGGCGCTTGCTCTTCTGGAACATCTGCCGCTGACCGGGTATGACCTGCAACGGGGCGAAGTGATGGAGCGCTTTGCGCCGTTCCTGGAAACGCTTGCCGCCAAAAACTCCGAACAGTCGTTTGCGCTGCTGGAAAAGTTGAGCGAGATCGAGCGGGTGCAGGTTCTCGGCCGGGGTGCTCTGGGGCTTGATGACCCCGCGACTGCCGGACAGTTCCGGACTGCCGCGCCTCATCTGGCTGAGATCGACCGGCTGCGGAGTACTCTTGCCAAGGCGGCAGCAGCCGACAAGGAATATCTGAACCTGCGTCTCCAGCAGGAACAGGCCGTGGTTGACGACCTGTTCGGTGCGAAGCTGGAACGCATTCCGTCTTTCTATGCTCAGGCCGGAGAATCGGCGTTGCGTCTGGCGGCAGCTTCGGTTGAGCTGAGCATGCAGTCACGCTCCGGTGATGATTCATCGGCGGCAACGAATGCTTTCAAGGCTGCGCAACAGCGTTTCAACTCCCTTCAGGCGGTCTTTAACAAGGAGTGCATATCCGGAAAAGGTGGCAGGCTGTGCCGTCTGGTGTCGCCGCAACCGGTCGAGCTGATCGATGTGCAGGAAACGCTGCCGGGGAAAACCGTGCTCCGTTTTACGCCGCTTGATGAAAGGCGCTGGCTGCTCTTTACGGTTGGCGGCAAGAAAGGCATTGTGGCGGAAACGGTGGATTTGGCAACGCTTGAGGCCCGGCTTACCGCCCAGCCGCCGGTTGTAGGCGCCTATGAAGCACCGGAGCAGTTCAGTTCAGCTCAGGTGCTTACCTGGGGCCTGAACGCCACCCATCTCGTCCAGGCGGTAAGCCAGCGCAAGCCGTTCCGACGTCAGATCCTTGATCCGTCCGGTTGGTGGCCGGTCGCCGAACCGTTTGCCAAGCTGGCATCACCCCGTATGAACGACCGGTTGACCGATGCCCATACCCTGGTGCTGCCGGGACGGGCCGGTCTGCTCGCCGAAGTGCCGTCGCTGCCGGGTGGCAGCGGTTATGCGCTGCCGCTGTGGGAGGATGACAAAGGAGTGCGCCAGCCGTTCGCTGCGCTGGCTAATGCGGAAAACCTCTCGCTGGTTGTCGCGCCCAGAGCCGGTATTCGTCAGGCCTACAGTCTGGGGCATCTGGCTGCGCTGCAAGGGGTGCCGTCGTTGCTGTTGGCGGGTGGCGCCGTTGGCGATGCCAAGCCGTTTGCCGCTGCCTATGCCCGGCAGTCGCTTGGCGATGCCCGCAAAAATTTAATAAGTGGTTGGTTGATGCTGGGCGACTGGGGTCCTGACGCGGTCGAGGCTGCCAAGCTGGGCAAAAGCCGTTTCACCGAATACGGCAAAAAGGGTGTGCTGGCCCACAACGCCGGAGAGTTTGCGAAAGCGCTTTCCCTGTTTGAAAATGCCCTGACCATAGTTGACGAAAATCCCTCCCTGGCAAAACAGCGCAGCACCTTGCATCGCTATGCCCGTGAAAGTGCCTATTCCGCCGGGTTGACTGATCGTGCCATCGTCCATGCCGACGCGCTGGTACAAGGATTAGCAAAAGAAAAACCGTATTCCGCCGAACATGCCGATGCGCTGCTCCGTCTCGGCCTGCTGCAGGGGAATGCCGAGCGGTTTGCCGCTGCTGCCGTGTCGCTGAAAGAGGGGGTCGGCATCTTTGCCGATCTTGGCATGGCCAGGGAGCAGGCGGCTGCACTGGCTGATTTCGGCGTGGTGATGGAAAACTCTGTCAATTTCACCGCCGCAAAAACATTCTTCGAGGAATCTGCCGGACTGCGCCGCACCTTGAAGGACGATGTGTCGCTGGCGGAGCAGTATCGCAACCTGGGTCGCATCTATGACCTGCGCCTCAATCAGTATGCGGTGGCTGAACAGTATTACGGCCAGGCGGGTGACATCTACGCCAAGGCCGGTAACGGAGCGCTGGAAGCCGAAACCCTGCTGGAGCGGGGGCGCTGTCAGCGTCTGCTGGGCAATTTCCCGGCTGCTGACAAGTTCTACAAGGATGCTCTGGCGAAAGTAGGTGCCAAGGATCTGCGTACCAAAATGCGCATCGTGCTGGAACAGGCCAACAACGCCTGGTTCCAGGGGCGTTATCAGGAAGCGTTCGATCTGCGCGAGCAGGTGGAAAAGAGTGCCCTGGCCGAGCAGTGGCCGCTGGAGCAGGTCATGGCTAAGAACACCGGCGGCCTGATCTGGTGGACGCTGGGGGATAACAAGCGGGCCCAGCTGGAGTTACGCGGGGCGCTGGAACGGGCCGAGAAGCTGGCGGTGCGGCGCGACGAAGTGGCAACGACCCTCAATAACATAGGTCTGGTGCAGCGTGAGTCGGGTGAATATGCCAAGGCGCTGGCGACGCTGGAAAAAGCGCTGGCAATCGACCGCAAGCTCGGTTCCCGCTGGGCTATGGCCTATGATTTGCGCAACCTGGGGCAGACCCGTCTGAAAATGGGTGATGCCGTTGCCGCGCTGCAGCAGTTTACCGAAGCAGCCACTATGGCGGGTGACATCGGCGACAAGGTCAACCTGGCCAAGATTTATCTCGCCCGTGGTGATGCCGAAGCCGAGTTGAAACAGCCGGCTGCCGAAGCAAGCTACCGCAAGGCGCTGGAACTTGCCGATGCCCTGCTGCTGCGCGAAGTGCGCTGGCGGGCGCTGTTCGGGTTGGCCCGTTTGCAGAACCGGGCCGGCGATCAGGCTAAAGCGGTGGCGTCATACAGCCAAGCGCTGGAAACGGTTGAAGGGCTGCGTGCCGAGATCAAGCTGGACCAGCTTAAGGACGGTTTCCTGGCGGACAAGATGGATGTCTATTCCGGGCTGGTCAGTCTGCTGGTTGATTTGCAGCGGAGCGATGAGGCGTTTGCCGTGGCGGAGCGCTCCCGCTCCCGCAACCTGATCGATATTCTCGGTCGTCAGCGGCTGTCGCTGAAAGGATCGGTCGATCAGGATCTGTACGACCGCCAGATCCGGCTGAAAGAACAGATGCTGGAGCAGGAAAGCCTGTCTGTGCAGGCTGCAAACCCGAAAGAGCGGGCCCGTTATGCCCAGGCGCTGGAAAAGCTGCGCGGCGATTACCAGGATCTGCTTATCGACATCGAACGGAAACGTCCGGAACTGCTGGCGTTGGTAAAGGTGAATCCGACGACGCTTGACGATATCCGTAAGCTTCTTGAACCGGGTGTGGTGCTGTTGTCCTACTATCAGCTGCAGGACCGGCTGTTTTGCTGGAAAATCGACCGCGACCAGGCGACGCTGACGATTCAAAATGTATCCGCCAAAGAACTGGCCACAAAGATAGCGTCGTACCGCCGCATGCTGCAAAATCTGGAGCCGCTGGAAAAGCAGTCGCGCGAGCTGTATGACCTGCTGGTGGCGCAGCAGTTGGCGGGAAGCGGTACGCTCCGGTCTGTCGGCATCATTCCGCACGGCAGCCTCCATTATCTGGCCTTTGCCACCCTGAACGACGGGCGGGATTACCTGGTGGATCGACAGAAGCTGTTCTACCTCCCGGCGGCCTCGGTGCTCAAATACACGCTGGCCCGGCGCAGCACGGAAAAGAAGCTGCACATTCTGGCCATCGGCAACCCGGATCTGGGCAATTCCTCGCTTGATCTCCCCTTTGCCGAGCGGGAGGCAGGCACCCTGCGCTGGAATTATCCTGACGTGACGACCCTGACCCGCGAACGGGCCACCGAGAGTTGGATTCGTGAGCATATCAGCGAGTTCGGCATCATTCATATCGCCTCCCACGGCGAGTTCGATCCGGTCAATCCGCTCTTCTCGGCGATCCGGTTAACCAAGGACGGCAAGGCGGATGGAAAGCTTCAGGCTGAGGAAATCTTCGGACTCGACATCAAGGCTGACCTGGTGGTTTTGAGCGCCTGCCAGACCGGCTTGGGTGATATCCGGAGCGGAGACGATGTGGTGGGGATGAACCGGGCGTTCATCTTTGCCGGTACGCATTCGCTCATGTCCAGTCTCTGGCGGGTCAGCGACGTGTCAACGGCGATTATGATGAAGCAGTTTTACCGCAATTACATGGCCTACGGCAAAGCCGAGAGCCTGTCCCGCGCCATGCAGCATGTGAAGAACCGCTATCCGCATCCCGGTTACTGGGGGGCATTTGTGTTGACCGGGGATTATCAATAACAACAAACTATTACTATTAACGCTATTTATTTGATGCTATATTAAACATCAAATAACACATGTTTTTGGTGATGGAGGTTGAGATGAATGCCATGCTTGCCAGTATGACAACCAGTGTTACCGAGCTCAAGCGTAATTATGCCGGTATACTCAAACAGGCGGATGACTGTCCGGTGGCGGTGTTGAATCATAACCGTCCTGAAGCATATCTGTTGCCTGCGGCTTACTACGAAGGTTTAATGGCTTACATCGAAGATATTGAGGATGCAAAACTGGTTCGTGAACGAGCCGATGGTCCTTTTGTTAAGGTAAGACTCGATGAACTATAAGCTCCGATTTCACGAGCTGGCTCTGGCGGAGTGGCGCAAGCTTGACGAAAGCATTCGCAAACCGTTGAAGAAGAAACTTGCCGAGCGCCTTGAAAATCCTCGTGTACCAGCGGCGGCTTTATCCGGTTTGAAAGATTGTTATAAAATAAAACTGGCGAGCGCTGGTTACCGGATTGTGTATCGGGTTGATGACGACGTGGTGTATGTGACAGTGATAGCTGTCGGTAAACGTGAGAGAAACCGCGTTTATGAAACTGCTCATGAGCGAATCGGAAAGTAAAACAATAACAAAGGAGGTCCACGATGAAAATGACACGTAGTATGGCTGTACTGTTGGCCCTGGTGCTGTTCGCCGCAACGGCTTTTGCCGAAGAGAAACGCTGGGTATCCAGCGAGGGGACATCCCTGAAAGCCGAGGCGTCTGCGACGTCGGATACGGTTGTCGATGTTCTGGTCGGCACGGAAGTCAGTGTGGTCGAATCCGGGGGCCGCTGGCTGAAGGTCAAGACTGCTGCCGGAAAAGAGGGATGGGTGTATGCTGGCCGCGTATCCGATACGCCGCCGGCCGGCGAGGTTGCGGGTGGTGACGGCGGCATCTTCGGCGCATCCATGCAGAAGAGCCAGATCAACACGGCCAAGGCAGACAGTGCCCGCAGTATCCGTGGCCTTTCACCCGATGCGGCCAAGTACGCCAAGGATAAAGGTACTCCGGAGGCAACCAAGAAGGCTCTCGATATTGTACTGGCACGAAAAGTCAGCCCCAAAGAGTTGAAGGCATTTTTGAAAGATGGCGGAATCGGTGAATATGCCCAGCTTCAGGGGGGTGGCAAATGAGATTTCTATTGTTCTTTGCGCTGATTGCGCTGTCATTGTCGGCGTCACCCGCGTCAGCCGGTTTCTTTGACCAACTCCAGAATCTTGCCAAGCCGGATTCAAAAGAGGGGAAAATTCTGGCGGGTGCCACTCAAGTGGTTTCAAGCTCGAAAGAGATTGATTATCCGACCGAACGCACCATTGGTGAAAGTCTGGCGCTGGAAGGGTTGCAGCGTTTTGGCAATCCGGTGAAAAACGAAGCGTTACAGCGCTACGTCAATCTGGTAGGAAATGCCGTTGCCGGCAACAGCAAGCGTTCGACCATTCCGTATCAGTTTGCCGTGCTGGAAAGTCCGGTGCAGAATGCTTTTGCCGTGCCGGGGGGAGTCATTTTTGTCAGCAAGGCGCTGGTCTCCATTCTCGACGATGAAGCCGAGCTGGCAGCCGTGCTGGCCCATGAAGTGGGCCATGTCGCGGCGAAGCATGCCTTGAAGAGCACCCAGCGCGCCCAGCTTATTTCCGGGGTTGGAACCATTACTGCGGCGAGCGTCGGTGGCGATAAAGGGAAGAAGCTTGCTTCGACCATAGGCGATATGCAGGCGGTTCTGTTTGATAAGGGTCTTGATAAGGAAATGGAATATGAAGCCGATCTGGCTGCCATGGAATCGACCTATCGCACCGGGTATGATCCGTCGGCCATGATCAGGGTGCTCGAGAAGTTGCAGAAGCTGGAGGCATCCAGCAAGGAGAAAAAGGGTTCGTGGTTTTCGACCCATCCGCCGCTGTCCGAGCGTATTGCGCGGCTTCAGGCACAGTTGAAGAAATATCCGGATTATGCAGAACAGGCGAAAGTGCCGTCACGTTTTGCCAAACAGGTAAGACTTAAGTAGTTCTTCCCTCCCCCTTGGCGGACCCTCTGGGGTCTAAAGAGGAGGGTTAGGGTGGGGGGGGAAGGTGCCATGGAATCACTTCGTTGCCGCTTCACCTCCCCCCTAACCCCTTCCCGTCAAGGGAGGGGGAGTAATTAAAACCGCTTGGTCAACGCCAGGTTGAATGTAACGTCCGGCGCCGAGTTTACCAGAATATCTTCCCCCACCCCGATATCAAGCAGGTAGTTGTCAGGAAACTTCAGCGTTCCTCCCATGGTAAGCAGAAACGTCCAACTGCCAAGTTCACGCAGGGAACTGTCTTTATAGAGCGGCGAGGTGAGGTGGCCTTGAAGCTTGAAGGCGATCCACTCCGCAGGGGACCACCCCGTACCTATCGTTCCGAATCCAGCCAGATTCTGCCGCTGATGCTTCAGTATCTCGCCATCACTGCTGTACATCCCTCCCAAAGAGGCAAAACTGCCCACCGTTCCCCACTCATTCCGGCTATTCCGTGAGCCGGTGACGAAGAGTGCCAGATCGGTGCTACCGCTCCCCAGCATTTCCGAGCTGTCGCCGGTAGGAAGTTTGAGCTGTGCCCTGAGCGCCAGAGTGTCGTGATCCTGTTCGCTCTTGTGAGCGTATAACTGATAACCAGCCAACAGGCTTATGTCGCTTATCCCGTTTGAAGCGGGACTTGCATCAAGCTGACTGACACCGTCTTTGGTGTACCGGTATTTCAGGCGGTTACGCGGCAGGTCGTTGCGCCCACCCTGCGGCAGGCCGAAGAAGTCATGCCAGTTGACGATGAAGCCATCAAGAAAGCCGCCTGTCTGAGCAACGTAGGGTAGCTCAAATCCCAGCTCCATATTTTGTCCGAGACCGTATTTTCCGATCAGGCTCCAACGGTAGAGCTCGCCGTCCAGAAACATCTGTTCGTGAGCCGTATGGTCTATCACGTTGATGCTTGCAATGTCCTGCGCAACGCTGAATTCCCACTTTCCGGCTCCCAGCAGATCGGATGACGTATCCGAGGGTATGCCGAAAAAGTAGAGCAGCGGACTGCGGTTGGCAGTGCGGAAAGGAGTGATTTCAAGTGCCATGGAGCTTGCAGCAAAGATAAAAACGATAGTTAGGAAGAGAGCTGAAGAATATATGAAAGAAGGGCGTAGCATTGGGCGTATACTCCGATAGTTTTTGTGAAGCGCCGGAAAATAAGGGTGCGAAAGTAAGTCATTGGCGTAGGAAGATTTTGGACGCTCGATTACATACATGCTTGTAGTTGCATTGTCCAGCAGAAGCGGCTACTTCAAAGTCGAATATGCTCTTGAACTGACTTGACAAGCTCTTTCTGAAACGTGTATACAGTATGCGATTTATACCCACGATTTGCTGTTGAATAACCACCGCAGAATATACCCCACGAAGGAGGAACAGTAGATGATTGAAGCGTATCTTGCACACGAAAAGGAGAGGGCGGCACAGGGCATTCCCGCACTTCCGCTTACTCCTGAACAGACTGCCGACCTGTGTAAATTGCTGGTAAAACCACCAAAAGGGAAAGAAAAGTTCCTGCTTGGCCTGATCAAGGATCGTGTTTCTCCCGGTGTTGACCCATCTGCCAAAGTCAAGGCAGAGTTCCTGGCCGGTGTTGTTTCCGGCAAAGTGAAGTCTCCTCTCATTACTCCTGTTGACGCCATCAAGATGCTCGGCACTATGATCGGCGGCTACAACGTGGCTCCTCTGGTCGCTGCTCTGAAAGACAAAAAGCTTGCCGATGAAGCCGCCTGCGCCCTGTCCGGCATCGTGCTGGTGTATGACGCGTTTGACGAAGTTGCCAAACTTGCCACAACCGGTAAGAATGCCGCTGCCGCCAAGGTCCTCAAGTCGTGGGCCGATGCCGAGTGGTTCACCAACCGTAAAGGTGTGCCCGAGACGATCAAGGTTAAAGTGTACAAGGTTGACGGCGAAATCAACACCGACGACTTCTCCCCTGCAGGCGATGCCTGGAGCCGTCCCGACATCCCGCTGCATTCATTGGCCATGGGTAAAACCCGTTTCAAGGACGGCCTCGCCACTATCGCCAAGTTCCGTAAAGATGGTTTTCAGGTTGCCTTTGTCGGCGACGTTGTCGGCACCGGTTCTTCCCGTAAATCGGCCTGCAACTCGGTTCTGTGGGCTATCGGCGACGAGATTCCCTGCGTACCGAACAAGAAAACTGCCGGCGTTATCATCGGCGGCGTTATCGCTCCGATCTTCTTCAACACTGCTCAGGACTCCGGCGCACTGCCGCTGAAAGCTGATGTGACCGGCATGAAAACCGGCGACGTGATCGTGATCGACACCAAGAAGGGGGTTGTCACCGACGAGAAGGGGAAGAAAGTTCTCTCCAAGCTCACCATTGCTCCTAATACCGTGCCTGACGAATTCCGCGCCGGCGGCCGTATTCCTCTGATCATTGGCCGTGCTGTAACCGACAAGGCCCGCAAGGTTCTCGGTCTCAAACCGACCACCGTGTTCACCCTGCCGGACAATCCAAAACCGAAAGCCAAGCAGGCGTTCTCGCTTGCTCAGAAAATGGTCGGCCAGGCCTGCGGCGTTGCCGGTATCATGCCGGGCACCGCATGCGAACCGAAGATGACCACGGTCGGTTCACAGGATACAACCGGTCCGATGACCGCCGACGAGTTGAAAGAACTGGCATGCCTGAAGTTCCAGGCCCCGATGTACATGCAGTCATTCTGCCACACAGCAGCCTATCCGAAGCCTGCCGATGTCAAGATGCACAAGAACCTGCCCGGCTTCACCGCCGAGCGCGGCGGCGTTGCTCTTCGTCCGGGGGATGGCGTTATTCACTCCTGGTTGAACCGTCTGCTGCTGCCAGACACGGTCGGTACCGGTGGCGACTCACACACCCGTTTCCCGATCGGTATCTCCTTCCCGGCCGGTTCCGGTCTGGTTGCTTTTGCCGGCGCCATGGGCTTCATGCCGCTAGATATGCCTGAATCCGTTCTGGTTCGCTTCAAAGGCAAGCTGAACACCGGTATCACCTTGCGTGACGCCGTCAACGCCATTCCGTTCTGGGCCATCAAGCAGGGCCTGCTGACCGTGCCGAAGAAAAACAAGGTCAACATCTTTAATGGCCGTATCCTCGAAATGGAAGGTCTTCCCGACCTGACCGTCGAGCAGGCTTTTGAACTGACCGATGCCGCTGCCGAGCGTTCGGCTGCAGCCGGTTGTATCCAGCTGTCCGAGAAATCCGTTGCCACCTACCTGAAATCCAACGTGGCGCTGATGAAGAAGATGATTGCCGATGGTTATTCGGATGCCAACACCCTGAAAAACCGCATCAAGGATGTGGAAAAATGGCTGAAGAAACCGGAACTGCTGAAGGCAGATAAAAAGGCCGAATACGCAGCCGTGATCGAAATCGACCTGAAAGAGATCACCGAGCCTATCCTGGCCTGCCCGAACGACCCTGATGATGTCAAGCTTCTTTCCAAAGTAGCCGGTACACAGATTCAGGATGTGTTCCTCGGTTCCTGCATGACCAACATCGGTCACTTCCGTGCTGCCGCTGAAATCTGGCGCGGTCAGAAGTTCAACCCGGAAGTTCGCACCTGGATCTGCCCGCCGACCCGCATGGATCAGGCACAGCTCAAGGACGAAGCATACTTCTCGGTCTACAGCGCTTTCGGTGCCCGCATCGAAATCGCCGGTTGCTCACTCTGCATGGGTAATCAGGCACGCGTACCTGATGGCGTCAACATGTTCTCCACTTCAACCCGTAACTTCGATGACCGCATCGGCAACGGAGCCAAGGTATATCTCGGTTCTGCCGAGCTGGGTGCAGTAACGGCCCTGCTGGGACGTCTGCCGAAACCGGCTGAATTCCTCAAGATCTACAAAGAGAAGATCGAGCCGAACAAGGACAAGATTTACAAGTATTTGCAGTTTGATGAGATGCCGGAGTACAAATAGTCTTCGGATGTTTTGCGTTCAAGCGGCCCGCTGGTTTATTCCGGCGGGCCGCTTTTTTTGCTTCAGTAGGTTACGCTGACGGATTTCCCGGCGGGCAGTTTCAATGCCGTGCAGACAGATTATAGTGTGGTACACTAACATCATGTTTTGAGAACGTTATTCACAACCTGCTTTGAAAGGAGTCAAGATTATGAGCAAAGGTGAGGACAGCAAGAAAACAGAAAAAAAAGCACCAGCCAAAACTCCGAAGGAAAAGAAGACCGACAAAAAGATCAAAAAAGCGGAAAAAAAGAAATAGTTGAGAGTCGATTTTGGCGGAGGTATTCGCTGTCATCAATTGGACGTAAAAAGGCAGGCTGCTTTGCATACAGCCTGCCCCTACCACATCTCCTCCCGATACGACTATAAGCTGCTATCATTTCTACTCATGGATACATGCCCTGTTACCGTATTTTTTCTGTACGGTTTCGGCAATTGATCTCATATCGGTACAACTGTTTTTAAACAGAGCCATATCCAGATCAAGTTTAATATCGTCGGGTATCAAACCTTCCTTGATAAAGACATTGACATCCCGCCCTTTTGTTACCTGGAGCGGTCCTGAATAGTTGACTTTGGTACCATCGTTGAATTCACATTTCATATATCACACCCCCTTTTGTCTTTTCATTATCTCATATCGGCAGAAGAAATACGATCATATCCCCTGCCTGTTTTTTTTTTACGTTCCGGGTTTTACTGCTTGTATGGCGGGAGGGGATAAAGTGAGAAGCAGGTGTCATTACGCTGCACAAGAAAGCCCGCTAAGCCGCGGGCTTTCTTGTGTTCAAATACCACATGAAGAATTTTCAGCTAAAAATATTTCAAGGTGTAATGAACACTCCTGAAACGTCCTGGCTGGTATATGCATCGAAATTAAAAAGATCTGTTCCGGGAATTCCTCTGTTCACGATCGTAAAATAATTTGTTCCGTTTACGATTGGAGCAGCAGCCCACGGAATACGGCCATCGCTCGCGGTTGTGAACAGTGACAGCTCCGATCCGATTGGTGCCCCGGAAGTGTCAAAGTAGTGACCTTTTATTGTTGTTGTCGGACTACCTAAATTTTCGGTCCAGGTGACCAGATATTTCGTGCCGTTCCAGGAGATGCCTGCGAAATGATGATCCGGTGCCGTGGTGCTGATTGTAATTCTTGAACCTGTCGGAACGCCCGCCGTTGTGAAGAATTGACCGTAAATGTCCAACTTGCAACCACTCGCTGGACACGCGTTAGGAAGTGTTGTCTCTTCGTTAAAGACGACAAGATATGTGGTTCCATCGAATGCAACTGACGCACCATTGCCGTCGCGTGGCAGTGACGATGCGTTTATGAGGAAGTTGCTTCCCGAGAGAGTGCCGGTTGTTGACGCAGCGGATTTCGTTACTAGCTGCCCATATATATCTGACTCGAAACAATGGGTGCCTTGCGGAGGAATATAACCAGGATCTGTGTAGCAGGCACTCTGATTTCGCCCATCAGTCCAGACCACAAGGATGTTTGTTCCATCAAAAGAAAATGCCGGATCTCTCTGACCATGTATGGCCGTGCTAATTGGGATCACGGAGCCCAACAGAGTGCCTGCCGGTGATATGAATTGCCCGTATATATCGCGACTATCTCCCGAGCCAGGAACAGTCTCAACTGTCCATACTGCGAAGTAGTTCGAACCATCAAATATAACCGGTCCGCCATCATTTATAGACTGGCTGATTGTAAAGCGTGATCCCACCAGCTGACCTGTTGTGCTGATGAGTTGGCCAGTCAAAATATCATTTGGATTCGTGGCATCATCAGGCCACACCATCAGATAGTTTGTTCCGTCAAAGGCCACAGAAGGTGCTCCACCGGTCCGCCCAGTGGAGATCCTGGATCCGACCAGATTTCCGGTGGTGCCGGATACCAGTTGAGCAGTTACATTGTTGTTGCTGGTCTGGTTGCCCTGAATTCCTACCAGGTAATTTGTCCCGTCAAATGCCGCGCCCAAACTCATTTCTCGACCTGTTGTTGCCGCAATCGGGAATTCCGAGGTTGTTGGAGGTGGGGCGACTACTGCCGTGCCGGCAATACGTGCTTCGCTGACGGCATCTGCATGAATAATGAAGGTCTTTGAATCAAACGTGTATTCTGATCTGGTGGCGGTTACTTGCACGTTTCTACCAGCCGGGACATTCAGGACGACAAACCAGCCATTGGCTGCGTCAGTGCTGGTCAATGTATTGGAAATGATGTCTGTTGAACTGTCAATATACTTTACCGGGTAGGTTGTACTATTTGCCTGATCAATTGCAGTTACTGCGGCACCGCCGATGTAGCCGTTTACCAGATTTGTACTGGAGACAACACGGCCTCTGATAACTCCGTTGCCGGTCAGGTTGCCCCAGCCTGTCAGCTTTGACGGGAGCCAAAGAGCATATGGGCGATCGGATACGTCATTATTAGCCGTTAGCGAATACGTATTGGAGTATGCGTCGGCATATCCGGTCTTACTTATTTTAATGTGGAAAAAAGTGTTTTGCGGTATGCCGGCCAATACGAACGATCCGTTTACATCCGTTGTTGCGGTAATCACGGTTGAAAGACCGACCGTTGCAGCTGTGACGCCAGCCAGTGCAGTTCCTCCCGATGTCGTGTTGAAGTCGTAGACCTTGCCGGAAAGGGCCACGTTGCCTGAGCCAGGAGGCGACGATGACGAAGAACCGCCACAACCGCAAAGCGTTACGAGCGTCAACAGTGCCGCACTGCACACACATTTGAATATGTTTCTTCTCATTTTGTTATCCCCCTTCCGTATTTTGTTCCTATCAAAAAAGTGTATGACTATTTTTAACCAAGTCAATGTGTCTTTTTCTATTTAATACAATATCAGGGAGCAGACCTGATCGCGACTTTTATTGTGTCAGCAAAAACCAAACAGTATCATATAGTGTCAAAATGTATCATTGCGTCTGATGCCCTTCGTTTTATTGATGTTTTAAAAGCAGAGTTCTTACTCTATTCTGGCGCCGGGATGCGTGTTTCTGAAACCAATCTTGTATCATTTCATCCGGTGTGGTAGCTTGTTCGCGACTGAAAGCCAATTCTCATGAATCAGAGTTTTGCTTTCAAACAATTAAGAATGGACATGGAGACAGATCACATGGCTGGAATTTCTTTTGATGAGGTTTTATCGACCGTAATGACTGCAACCCTAGAAACTTTCAAGTCGTATATGAATATCGACCTGTTAGCGGGCGAAGTCGATAAGCGTATTGATACTCTTGATTCCGATGTTACCGGCATTGTTGGTATTGGTGGTGACAGGGTCGGATACATCATTATTGCCACAAACAAAGGGACTGCTCGCCTGGTTGCACAGCAGATGCTGATGGCGGATGAACCGGACGATAATGATATAACCGATGCAATCGGGGAATTGGCGAACACCATTGCCGGCGCCGTGAAAACAAACCATGCTGAATGCGGAAATGTAGCTTTGGGGTTACCGCTGATAGTCGCCGGTCAACTTCGGGCAGTTTCCGAGCCGCCGTCATCCTCCGACGACTCGTCCATTACCGTTCAATGCAAGGGTATCGCCATACCGTTTCAGACCGCGGACGGCACGGTGTCATTAAAGGTTATGGTGTACATGTAGCTATACCGCTGTCAACCTGACGTCTTACGCCTGTGTATCAGTGCATCTACGCTCCAGATGCCGCCCCCCTGCGTAGCGATAAACAGGAATACGAAGCAGTACAGCACCGCAAGTTCCCCATTGTTCTGCAGCGGCAGGAGCGCATTCGTTCCGTGGCCAATCCAATACGCAAAGGCCATCTGGCCACTCGTGATAAATGCCGCCCATTGCGTAAACAGCCCGATCATGATCAAGATGCCTCCAATCAACTCGATCGGACCGGCAACGTAGGTAATAAACGGTGGAACACCTGCCGGCATACCGGCCGGAAATCCGAACAGTTTCTGAAAACCGTGCCAGAGAAAAAGAAATCCGACTACAATCCGCATCAGCGCGTAGCCTTGGGAAGTAAAGCTTGTAAGTAATGATTTCATGGTTGCACCTCCAACTTCCGGTTTTATGCATGTTCTCCGGTGTCAGGATGGTAGCTCAGTAAAACGGTTCCTGATGAGAACGTCTTTACATCGGCTAATTTCAGTTTCAATCTCTCGTTGATACCCAGTAACAAGGCTTTGCCGCCCCCCAGAACAACCGGATTTACGATGATCCGGTATTCATCGATCAGACCGAGTTTTGTCAAGGCTACTGCAAGGTCTGAGCTCCCGAAAATCACCATGCTTTTTCCGGGCTGTTGCTTTAGTTTGGTAACAGCTTCACCAATATTTCCTTCGACAATTGTTGTATTTTGCCACTCCGCTTTATCAAGTGTTGGTGAAAAAACAATTTTCGGCAGGGTGTTCATCCGCCCGGCAATAAACGGGTTGCCGGCGATTGCTCCCGGAGTCGGCCAGTAATCAGCCATCATCTCATACGTCACCCGGCCAAACAGGATGGTATCCACCGTATTGAGCAGATCAGCGGCATAGCTGATAAATTCTTCATCCACGACGTGCCAGTCCAATTCTTTATCCGGTCCTTCAAAGAAACCATCCAGAGATATCATCATTTGAAATATAACATTTCTCATTCCAGGCTCCTTTCATATGGATTGCCCTTACTCATTTTTCACGCCTCCAAGCGCTGACTGCTTTTAAGATAAGTTTAGTCTTATTGCCGGAAAATGCAATCATCTGGTTGCTCGACATGTAATCAGTTAGGGACGTTTACGGTGTCCAGTCTGATAACCTGCCGGTATCTTTCTAACCGCTTGGTGGTACAAACTGCCCTTTCTGGTGGCTGGTGAGTGGCTTTTATATGTATTGATTATGAAAAGTTGTGCTATAAAATGCCGAAACAGATGAAACGCGTAATGCTTTGCGGTTAATCATTCACAACGCACAATTCGGGGGTATGTTTTGAAAAGAGAATTGATCGTATCAGGATTCTTATCAGTTATCTGTTGTTTGCTGGTGGGTTGCGCTGGTGTGCCGATGGAAGTCAACAGTGTCAACAATCCGTATCTGCTGCCGGCAGAGTACAAGCGTTTTTCCTTCACTCCGTTGCACTCGGAAAACCAGCGTAAAGGACAGCATCTGGTGACCGTCGTGAAAAACGAGATGGAGGGGAAGGGGTTTGTTTTTGACGATAAATCGCCACAATTTATTGTGGACATCAATGTTAGCGAAGCATCGAAGCAGATACAGAAAGACAAAAACGAGTTTACTGACGTCACAAAAAAGGTTGAACTCATATTTATCGATGTGCTTAACCGAAGGCTGTATTCCGAACCTAAAATTGTTTGGCGGGGTGAGGCACAATCACATAGTACCGGTAGTGATTCCCGTTCGGTTGATATTGAACGTTGCCTGGTGATCGGTTTACTGCAGGCCTATCCGGATAGATTGAAATCAGTACAGAAGAGTGTTAATGCCTATTCATGCAGGAATTGACGCCTCCTTCAGTTTGCATCCAATTAGTGAGCATGACATCCAGCCCGCCTTGTTGCGGGCTTTCGTGTCTTCGTTCATATATGTAGTTATCTGGCCAGGACAGGAGAAAGCGCATGAAAACAGTGGTCAAGCATCTAAAAGGAACTTTTCTGGCGGGAATATTTATTGTAATTCCGTTCGGGATTACAATATTCATTCTCAAATTCCTGTTCAATTTTGCTGACGGAATTTTGGGCAGTTACCTGGACAGGCTGATGGAGTTATATGGCCGGAGCAGCGGGCATATCCCCGGAATCGGCATGATCACCGGAGCAGTGGTGATCTATCTGACCGGTCTGGTCGCTACCAATGTGCTTGGCAATCGTCTGCTGAAGTTTGGCGACGATCTGATGGCGCGTATTCCATTGGTCAAGTCGATCTACTCGTCAAGCAAACAGTTGATCAAGGTATTCAAGGAAGGTGGTTCGTCATACCGGCGCGCGGTTTTTGTGGAGTGGCCTCGACCCGGCGTGCGTGCCGTGGGGTTTGTAACTGCCGAGCTGGAGCGTGATGGCGAACAATTAGTGGTGGTCTACATTCCGACCATGCCGAATCCGACCTCCGGCTTTGCGCTCTGGTTCCGTGAGTGCGATGTGTACGAGAGCGGCATGACGGTTGAGGATGCGATAAAATTTGTAGTTTCAGGCGGAGTTGTTATTCCGGCCAAAGTGTCTCAATAGGTTTCAAAGCGTATCACTTGTTATTGTAGGCGCTTCAGTGATGCAGGAGGATTAAATCAGGTGCAGATAGTATTCGGAATTGATTTTGGCACGACCAATTCGGCTCTTTCAGTATATCGGAACGGGACCGTGGAGGTGGTTGCCATTGACGGCAGCAGCCATGCCGGGGAACTGATGCGTTCGGTGCTCTATTTTAACGAGGAGAACGAGATTTATACGGGTCAGGAGGCTATTCGCCAGTATGTGGGCGATGGCGCTGCCGGACGCTTCATGCAGTCTATCAAGACATTTCTGCCGAACACTAGTTTCGACAGCACCGAGATATTTGGCAAACGCTATACCATCGACGATCTGGTGGCAATTATTCTCCGGAACATAAAGGCTCGGGGCGAGGCGCATGTAGGGTGCCCCGTGGAGAACGTGGTGCTGGGGAGGCCGGTCGTGTTTTCGACGGATGCCGCCAAGGATGCCGTGGCTGAGCAGCGTCTGGAAAAGGCTGCCCGCAAGGCCGGCTTCAAAAATATCTGGTTCCAGTATGAACCGGTAGCGGCGGCCTTGGCCTTTGAAGAGTCGTTGCAGGCAGGCCAGGAGCGGATTGTGTTTATCGGTGACTTCGGCGGCGGCACCTCCGATTTTTCGGTGATCCGCGTCAAGGGGGGCGCCTTTGCCCGTTCCGACCGGCGTAGCGACGTACTGTCGCTGGGAGGCGTGTATGTGGCAGGCGATAAATTCGATTCACAGATTATGTGGGATAAGGTGGCGCACCATTTCGGACGCTATGCCCGCTACAAAACCATGGGCAAGGACACGTGGGTTAATGTTCCCAAGAGCATCGTCTATACGCTCTGCCAGTGGCATCGCATACCGCTGTTGCGGGCGCGGGCGACTAGGGAACATATCAGGGTGATCAAGGGGACCACTGATAACCGGCAGGCCATTGAACACCTGGAAAATATTATTTCTGACAACTACGGTTTTTTTCTGTTTCAGGCTATTGAAAAGGCCAAGTGCGAACTTTCCGGGCGGGATCAGACGCAGATCAGCTTCATCGAGCGTGATCTGACCATTAACGAGGAGCTTGGCAAGGGTGAGTTCGAGACGCTTAATGCGGATAACTTCAGGCAGATTGCCGGCTGCATTGACGAGGTTGTCGCTCGCTCCGGGCTCTCACCGGCTCAAATTGATACGGTCTTTCTGACCGGAGGCACGTCTCGGATTCCCCATATCCAGGCGCTGTTTGCCGAGCGATTCGGGTGGAACAAGCTCGAAAACCGTGATGCCTTTACCAGTGTTGTCCATGGCCTCGGTTCCAGCGTTCCGTTGTTCATGTAAGTTCAGCCTGCTGAATGCAGAAACGAGGCGACCTGTTCCGGTCGCCTCGTTTTTTGTTGGGGCAATAGTGTTGGTAAAGGGTGCCGCCTGGCGATTATAGCTTGAACTGGCTGACCAGGCTTTGCATCTCATGGGCCTGCCGTGCCAGTTCTGCCGCGGCAGTTGCTGTTTCTTCGGCGCCTCGCGCAGTCTGGTGCACGACATCGGTTACCTGATGGATGTTGCTGGTTATCTCGCCGGTAGTAGCAGTCTGCTCTTCAGCAGCCGTAGCTATCTGGTTTATCTGCATGGAAACTTCGCCAATGCGCTCCAGAATCTCTTCCAGAGCGTAACCCGATTTCTGGGATGATATGGCCCCTTTTTCGACCTCGTGAACCCCTTCTTCCATGGCATTTACCGCTTCTCCGGTCTCTTTCTGAATGGCCTTGATCATTTCGCCAATCTCGCGGGTCGCCTTGGTGGTGCGCTCAGCCAGTGCACGTACTTCATCGGCAACAACGGCAAAACCGCGACCCTGCTCTCCGGCACGGGCTGCTTCAATGGCAGCGTTCAGGGCAAGCAGGTTCGTCTGGTCGGCGATGTCTTCGATAGTGCCGACTATCTGGCCGATCTGATCCGAACGGGCGCCAAGGGCTTCGACAGTCTTTGAGGTTTGTCGAACCCGCTCTGCTATGGTGTTCATGCCGGTAATTGTCTCCTGAACCACCAAGGCCCCGGCATGGGCAGAATCTGTGGTGTTCCGCGACGCATCGGCAGCCATGGAGCAGTTGCGGGCAATATCGCTGCTGGTTGCCGACATCTCTTCACTGGCGGTAGCTACTGTGGTCGTCTGTGATGCCACTTCCTCGGCCCCGGTAGCAATCTGGGTGGCGGTTGCCTGAAGCTGATTGGATGATGAGGCCACAAGTGCCGATGTCTCGCTGATCCGGGATATGGTTTGGCGAAGGCTTGCGGCCATCCGTTTGAACGAACCGGCGAGATGACCGATTTCATCTGATGTGGTGCAGGCTATTTCAACGGTCAGATCACCTCCGGCCAACCGGTCCGCCTGAGCGGCAAGTATGTTCACCGGCACGATGATCGAGCGTGATATGGCAACACAGATAAAGAGTGCTGCACCTGTTGCCGTGAGAAGCAGTGCCGCCAGAATGGTCATGACTGTTGTTCTGGTCGAATTGCTTGCCTGCAACTCCGTTTTTACATCCGCTGCATTTTTGTCGGCCAGTTCAAGCACTAGAGCCTCTGTCTTGTGGGTCGCCTCCTTGAAGGCCTCCATCTGCCGGTTTGCTTCGTCCTTGCTTGTTATCTCACCCCGTGCGATCCGCGCGTACACGTCGTTGAAGCCGTTGTGGTAGACAGTGAAGTTTTGTTTAATTGCAGAACTCAACTCCTGCTCTTTCGGCTCAGTTGTAAGACGGCTCAAAACTTCAAAACGCTTATTGTAACGTTCGACGGTCTCATCATATTGTTTTTTATATGCGGCAACCTTCTCCGGTGACTCGATATTCAGGAAAATATCTTTTTCAAAACGGCGCAGCTGGTTGATATTTGCCCGCAGTCGTTGCGATGATTCAACTGTTTCATAGCCGGTTCTTATAACGTCGGTTGCGCGCGACATCTGTATCATACTCCAGATTCCGCCGCCGCCTACTCCAAGCAGCAATCCCAGTACGAGTCCAAACCCGATAAACAGCCTGGTAATTATTTTTGTGTTTTGAAGCATGGTGTTACTCCTTGACTCAATTTTATTGTATGACGGCATGCTGTTTTTACTCAGCACGCTCATAGGCGACAGCAGGCACCCGATTTAACTCACAGATATAAACAACCAAAAGACAATAGTCAAATAATATCGTTTTGGTCCTGTTGAAAATTTGTTGCGGATATGCAAAGTTGTTCAAGCGATACGGAGAGGAACATTTCTGTCAAACCATGCTGAAAGCTTGAAAGTATTACATAAAAAGTACGACAGCCTTGATTATGATGGTATAATGTTGCAACCTGAAGAGACAGGGGGGAGTTGAGTATGTTTGACTGGATCCGTGGCAGGAGGGAAGTGCTGACAGAGTTTGCAGATAACGAATCTGCCTTTGACCATGCGTGTTCATTACATTATCCTCTGCTTCTCAATGCATGTATTCCAGCTTTGGTTATGGAGGAAGGGCACCGGGGAGTCGATGGTGAACGCTGGTTTCGGTTGCATATCGCCTGCGAAGAAGGTGTGCGTGATATCTGGGCGCCGACCATGTCTGAAGCGCCTGCCTACCCGGCTGTGGGCGATCTTGTCGGGTTTCGTATTGTCAGGATTGCTACGGAACTTCCGGATGATGCCAGCCTGGTCGGATACATCTACTGCCGATTGGAGCCGGTCCTGAATTCCCGAAAGGGGTGGCATATCTCTACAAGCTTCAAGCCTGATAATCTTAAACATGAACTTCACCTGGGATGAATATACAGGTTCATAGATTCAGCGAAGTGACGTCTCGACACCTGACGGGAGCGTGTTGTCAATAAGCTCGATGAGTTCCCGGTACAGAGCGATTGTTATAGATGTTTCGACCCACTTGTCAATCACCGCGCGATACAGGGAAATGCCGTTTACTACAGTTCCCGATGTAACAAAAATCCCGGCAGTAAGCATATCCTCATTCGTTAGCATGTAGATTCCAAATGAAAAAACAATTGCCATTAGTGCAAGCCAGGCGGCCTGCGGTCCGTGCAAGGGATTTTCCAGAACTGTCAGGAAGTCAATGTAGTAGCGTATCAAGCTGCGGCTTTTTCGCATGAAAGCCGCTACATCGCTTTCCCCGCAGGCGAGATACGAATAACTCAGGAACTTGGTTTCGGCCACGTTCCGCCGGCTTTTTTTCCGTTCACTTACATACCGTTCGATTGCTTCGTCGATCTTGGCAGTTGTCATGGGACACCTCCATTGGTGGAACATCAACCAATACAGAAAATAAATCGTGCCCTAAAATCATCCTTTTTATTTGTATTCATCCTTCTCTTTTTATTGTTTGAGTTTACCACAAATAAGAAAAATATTCAGAGGCACAGCTATTTTTGTACGTAAAAATGTCGCGCCGGATGCCGTTGTTTATGTTATTACAAAGACACGTAATGCGATGCACAGGAGTTTTAAATGGTTACAAAGTTCAGTGAGCCGGGCACGACCCGCAGAAACAATCAGCGTATAGTGACTGTTCTTTTGTGGATTGCCCTCTCTACCGGATTGGCAGTCTCCATTTTCAGTCTGGTAGAAGAATTGTGTATGGCTACAGCATGCAGTGATGCGGCCAGTTTTGTTTTCTTTGGTGTCGGAATGGCTCTGTTCGGCTGTGCCTATTTCAGTTTTATTCTGGTGATACTGTTTTTGCGGCGAAAAAATTTATGGTTTGGTTTGATACTGACAGCAATGGTCTTTTCGGGTGTTGGTGCGGAATTACGTCTGCTCTGGATACAAAAATATATAATCGGCAGTTGGTGTCCGCTCTGTGTCACGATCTGTTGCTGTCTGTTTTTTAGTGCCGTGCTACTGCTTATTGAGAGAGTGCTGGACCGGAGGGCAGGGGATGTTCTCGTTAGCACGACCGGCTGGATGAGCTTGGTGATTACCATGATTGTCGTAGGGTTGGCAGTTGCAGTTATGGGTGTACAAGCGCTTTCATAGCGACTGATCGGCCATTAAAAACACGCAGCAATACATTGTCAGAAAAAAAGAGACCGGAGGGGACGGGCAGAGAAAAGTCCCCGTATTAAGGTCTGGTCAGCTGTGTCGTTGCGATCCGAGCAGACGGCTCAGAACATCTGATATTTCCGAGACACTGTAAGGCTTGATTGCTGCCGCAGCAAAACCGAAGTGGCGGAAATCTGAAATGATTGGATCGTTTGAGTAGCCGCTGGAGACGATCAGGCACGCATTCGAATCTATGGCCAGTATCTGCGCTGCTGCCTCCTTCCCCCCCAATCCTCCCGGAATGGTCAGATCCATAATCACAATTGAATATGGTGTCCCGCGCTCAAATGCGCTTTTGTACAGGGAAACTGCTTCTTCCCCGTTCTTGCAGATAGTTGCCTTATACCCCAGTTCCTCAAGCATTGCCTCGACAAGTTCAAGGATCATCTCTTCATCGTCCATAACCAGTACCGGGGTTCCCGGTTTCGAATCAACACTGTTCACGCGTGTTTGTGCCGGATTAGGTATTTCATCTGGTACAGATTCAATGCAGGCCGGCAGGAGCAGTTCAAATGTTGTCCCTCTACCGACCGTTGATCTAACGCCAATATACCCTCCATGCTTTTTAATAATCGACTGTACCGAAGCCAGCCCCAATCCACTCCCTCCCGATTTGGTGGTGAAATAAGGGTCGAAGATGTTTTTCAGATTAATCGCCGGTATGCCGCATCCTTCGTCCGTGAATACAAACCGTACGTATGCACCGGGTTGGAGTTCGTACGGATTGTTTTCTTCAATCGTGGCGTTGGCCGCCCGGATGGTAATCGTTCCTCCACCCGGCATTGCCTGGATGGCATTGATAATCAGATTGTTGAAGGCTTGGCTGATCTGGCCGGCATCGGCTTCGATGTTGTGAAGCTTTTCGGAAACATCAAGGCGACTTTGTGCGTTGGAACCATGAAGTACCAGCGCCAGAGATTCTTCAACGAGTTGCAGTGGCGCTATCGAACTGGTTACCGGCTGTCCCCCCTTGGCAAATGTCAATAGCTGATGGGCCAGTTCGGCTGCTCGCTTTGCCGCCTTCTCAGCCTGAAGCAGGGGAACTGCTGCTTTATGATCAGGCTTGATGAACAGGCCGGCAAACGAAATATTACCCAGTATGGCGGTCAGAATATTGTTAAAGTCATGAGCAATGCCCCCAGCCAGTACACCTATAGACTCAAGTTTCTGCTTTTTTATCAGCTCTTCCTGCTGGCTCTCGTGGTCGGTAATGTCAGTGAAGATTACCAGGGTGCGCGTAAGCGATGGTTGCGTGTTGATTACGATGTGTCGAACGGTGTCGTCACCACAGGTTACCTTGACATTGAGAGGTGGTACCGGTGTGCCGTTTGTGACGTACTTAGCAATATGATCACTCCACATGGCCACAACTTCATTCCGGTAGTCCGGGTCGGGGTATGCCTTGGCAAACCACTCGTCGATGGTGGGGATCTCAGAGATGGTGTAGCCGAAATTTTCGGTGAAAGTATGGTTAATGTACTTGATCGCTCCGGTCTGGTCGGACCAAGCTACTCCGACCGGCATGAGTTCCAGAAGGGAGCGCAGATCCTCTTCGCTTGCTGCTATCTGTCTGTTGGATTCGCCGAGTCGATAGATATAACGCCCAATCAGATAATAGAGAAGAGCCGCGGTAGTTGCTATAAACAGGAAGCCTTTAAAGGTTGCAATTCTGGTCATCGTATCCGGATTTTGCACTAATAAGCCCAATATTGAGTCAGACAGATAGATCCAGAGTCCTCCAAACAGGGAATACACTGCAACTATCTTGACGGCTATGATGCGATCATCGCGGGTCAGGCGGAATGTCATTACTCCTCCGTTACTGGTACAATTCTGATGTATTGGGATCAACATCGGCAGAATCAGGATCTGAGAAATAAATTCTACACGAAAATACGAAAAAAATATCATAAATGGCTTCTATGAAAAAATTGTTTACCCTGCCGCAGGTCTTGCTTGTTCTCCGGCAGTATTCTCTGCTAGTTTGAAGTGAACAAAGCCACGAAAGGAAAAATATGAAAGTTGCGATGGTCGGCTCCGGTGCTCTCGGTTTGTACTACGGTGCGCTGCTTCAGAAAGGGGGACATGAGGTACATTTTCTTCTTCGGAGTGACTATGAGGCCATCATGAATAACGGTCTGACAGTTCACTCCGTCAATGGCGATTTTCATCTGCCGGCAGTATCCGGCCACACATCGCCTGAAACGATTGGAGGAGTCGATCTTGTTGTCGTAGGACTGAAAACTTTTGCAAATGACAGCCTTCATACGTTGATAAAGCCGTTGCTTGCGGAACATACCGGGATTCTGACTTTGCAGAACGGGCTTGGGAATGAGGAGTATCTTGCGGATCTGTTCGGATCCGAGCGGATTATGGGAGGAGTCGCCTTTCTCTGCTCGAACCGCGGAGAACCGGGGCATGTTCACCATCTGGCCGCCGGCAGAATAATCATCGGGGAGTATCTGAAGTGCAATGAGCAAAGGTTGGAAGATATTGCAGCCGCCTTTACCTCTGCCGGAATTGACTGTAAAACAGCCGGAGATCTTAAAAAAGTGCGGTGGGAAAAACTGGTCTGGAATATTCCCTTCAATGGATTATCTGCTCTTCTGTTTCAATCGGTTGACCGGCTTTTACAGGTTCCGGAGTGCAGGAAGCTGGTTCGTGAATTGATGGTCGAAGTTATCATGGCTGCCAATAGCCAGGAGTTGAGTCACGCAATTCCTGAAAAATATGCGGACAGCATGCTTGAATTTACAGACGGAATGGGCGTGTACAAGCCGTCCATGTTGATCGATCGCGAGGAGGGGAGGGAGCTTGAGATTCAAGCCATATTCCGTGCCCCGCTTGAGTACGGCAGGCAGCATGCCGTCAGTATGCCGCGCATTGAGATGCTTACTGCTCTTCTCGAACAAGTTGCAACCAGATAGTCGCATTCAAATCGGCCAGGACAGAATGGGGATACCATATGCTCACGAACTCAACTGATGTATTGACGAAATTGCAGGAACGGCGCAACGAAGAATTGGTGTCAATGTTGGAAATCGGTAAAGCGCTGACTTCCAGTCTGGATCTTCATGCCATTCTGGAAACCATAATGAAGCAGGTTGAACGGTTGATCAAGCCCAAGTCCTGGTCTCTTCTTCTGGTTGACGGTGAATCCGGTGATCTGGTCTTTGAAATTGTTGTTTCCACGGTATCAGATCAATTGAAGGGGGTGCGGCTTGAACGCGGCAAGGGGATTGCCGGATGGGTTGCCGAACATGGTGAGACACTTCTCATTCCTGATGTCTGCAAAGATGACCGATTTGCCGGACAATTCGATCAAAATCTGTTGTTTACCACCCGGTCAATTGTCTGTGTGCCGATGAAGATAAAGGATCAGGTTATCGGTGTTATTGAGCTGATCAACAGTCTTGAAGAACTAGATTTTGATGAGAACGACATCCTGCTGATTTCCGCCATTGCCGACTTTGCCGCGATCGCCCTTGAAAATGCTCGTAACTACAAGCGCATCAATGAACTTGTGATCACCGACGACCTGACCGGATTATACAACTCACGGCAGTTCGGCCATCTTATTGAGAACGAGGTTAAACGCTCCGGTCGCTACGGCGAACAGTTCTCGCTGATTTTCCTCGATCTCGACCATTTCAAGGGAATCAACGACACCCATGGTCACCTGGTGGGGAGCCGTATGCTGGGGGAATTTGGCCGCTTGATCGGTAAGCAGATCCGCTCTTCCGATATGGCCGCCCGTTATGGAGGGGATGAGTTCGCCATTATTCTGCCGCATACGGGAAAAGAGCAGGCCGTCAAAATGGCGTGCAACCTGCTGGAAGTCATGAAGGAAACACGCTTTGTGTCTGACGATAATATTCCCATAGCTTTGACCGCCAGTTTCGGCGTTGCCGAGTTTCCGGGCGATGCAGATACTCGGGCTGATCTGATCAGGGCGGCTGACATTGCCATGTATGATGCAAAAGCTGCGGGGAGAGCCGGAGTGAGAGGGTTTGTTGTCGCGGGGTGATGTGTTTGTTGCTGTACTCGGATAAATAGGATGCATACGGATAACGGCAGAATCTTAACCGGTTTAAAGGTTTCATCCGCGTTCATCTATGTTCATCCGTGGTTACATGGTTTAATTTTTCCGTGGCTGGCGACACCTGTCGGGATATTGAGAAGCGGTTGCGGATGCCGGTGGTGATGGGGGAGGATCATTATGGCGATATCAGAACAAACAATTGAGATACAGCGCCTTGTCAAAGTATTTGAATCTGAGGCGGCCAAATTTCATGACCTTCAAATGACTTTGCACTTCGTGACGCAAAACTTTAGCGGGCCATGTCAAAAATTTAGTTCCCCCAATCATGGAATCATGCTTTGGCAGTATTATGGGGCTATTAAAGATGAAACTGATGTCGAACTGGCTGTGACAAATATAGAGGGTAGCGATCAAAAGTGGGGTTTGAGAGGTGCTGAATTATCTTGGTTTGCGGTTATCGAGGGTGAAGCGACTAGCCTTTTCGTGAGAATGGCAAAGCGTGCTGGAGCTGTATTTGACGAATCTGAAACAAAGATAGCTGAACGGGTCGGAGTAATGTAGCGCAATTCAATTCTTCAAACCGTTCAAAGGGTCGCGTCTCCAAAAACTAAAGAACCAACTAAACACAGGCACCCCATGAAAGAAAAAAAACTGCAAATCCGCAACAGCACTGCTGAATTCCTTATCTTCACCAAACAGGCGGGTGAAAACACAATAGAGGTGCGCGTTGAGGATGAAACCGTCTGGCTGACGCAAAAGCTTATGGCTGTGCTGTTTGAGGTGTCTGTACCGACGATCAATGAACATCTGTCCCACCTTTATGCTCAGGGAGAGATTGCCAAGGGGGCAACTATTCGGAATTTCCGAATAGTTCAAAAAGAGGGCAATCGGGATGTTTCCCGGAACGTAGATTTTTTCAACCTCGACGCAATCATTTCGGTCGGCTACCGCGTCAACTCAGCGCGGGCAACCCAGTTCCGCCAGTGGGCCACCGGTATCCTGCGTGACTTCGCCATTCGTGGTTATGTGCTGGACAAGGAACGCCTCAAGAACGGCGCATTTTTCAGCAAGGAATATTTTGATACGCTGCTGGCGGAGATCCGCGAGATCCGCGCCAGCGAGCGGAAGTTCTACCAGAAAATCACCGATATCTATGCCACGGCCATGGATTACCGCGCCGATTCCGAAATCACCGGAACCTTTTTCGCCACGGTGCAGAACAAACTTCACTTTGCTATTCATGGACAGACCGCCGCAGAGCTTATCGTGCAGCGTGCCGACCACAAAAAGGAGCGGATGGGACTGACCACCTGGAAGAATGCACCTGACGGCAAGATCATCAAGACCGATGTCGTGGTTGCCAAGAACTACCTGACTGAAAAGGAACTGAAGTCGCTGGATCGTTTTGTCACCATGTATCTTGACTATGCCGAAGATCAGGCGGAGCGAAACATCCCCATGACCATGGAAGATTGGGCGGGCAAGCTGAGTGCATTTTTACAGTTCAACGAACGGGAGATTCTCGACAACCCCGGAAAAGTCACTCAGGAAATCGCCAAGGCCTTTGCTGAAAGTGAATTTGAAAAATACCGGGTTGTGCAGGATAGGCTGTTTGAATCGGACTTTGATAAACAGATCAAACGACTTCTGGAAGAGAATTGAAGGAAAGCGGTATGACGATCAGTTCAGGTCACTTTTTCCATGCAGCACCATCTTCTGAACAACATCAATCAACACTTGTGGCACTATTCCGGAATGTGCCTTCGGAAGAGTGATGAAATATGAATGCTGATAAGGTCACTACCGAACAACTGCTGACCGGGGCTGCCATTGCGGATGCAGTGAACGATCTGGCGACGCTTCGTCTCGAAATTTTCCCGGAGTATCCCTATCTGTATCAGGGCAGGAGAGAAGATGAACTCGCATACCTGGTCTGTTATGCCGAGGCACCCGACGCCTGCGTCATTCTCGCCAGTGATGGCTTGACGGTTATCGGTGCCGCGACCGGCATGCCGCTTGTCCATGAAGACGCCCAGATGTGTGAGGCCTTTGCCGCGACAGCCTTTCCGCTCAACGAAGTATATTACGTCGGGGAGCTGCTCTTTCGACCGGCCTACCGCAATAGCGGATTGGGCCGGAAACTGCTTGACCAACTGGAAAGCCACATCCGTTCTCTCGGCAGCTACCGCCACCTCACCTGCGCCACGGTTGAACGCCCCGACGATCACCCCTTACGACCGCGTGACTACACCCCCATTACACGATTCCTCGCCCGTACCGGTTTTGTCCGGCTTTCGGGGGTGACCACCCACTTCATCTGGCGTGAAACGGATGGCGTCAAACGTGATCACCCTATGCAATTCTGGAGCAAGGAGCTGATTTGATTGCGCAGACGAACTGCGTTTCCGAAGGACTAAAAGGGGCAGGCTGCTTTGGTAATAAGCCGCCTGCCCCTTTTTCCTGCTTGAACCATCGTCTTTTTGATTTACGGTAACAAGACAGGCTCTTTCACCAGTTTGCCAACTCAAAAGTCTGCTCTGTCAACAATACTGCCTTTAATCGCCAAACCGGACACAACCTTCCACTCTTCCATTATTCAGATTTGAGCGATGCCATGTCGATGGAGAAACGGTACTTTACATCCGTTTTGACCATTCTTTCGTATGCTTCATTGATCTTCTGAATAGGTATTACCTCAACGTCGGATGTGATGTTGTGCTCGGCACAGAAGTCAAGCATCTCCTGAGTCTCTTTGATGCCACCAATAAGCGAGCCTGAGAGGCTTTTGCGCCCAAACAACAGGGCAAAAGCAGAAACTTGCAGCGGTGTCTCCGGTGCGCCGACTAGGGTGAGATTGCCGTCGAGGCCGAGCATGCCGAGGTAGGCATTGATATCGTGATCGGCGGCAATGGTGTCGAGGATGAAGTCAAAGCTGCCGGCGTGAGCCTTCATTTCATCGGCATTCTTCGAGATGATCACTTCATGAGCGCCGAGGCGCAGCGCGTCATCTTTCTTTCCTGGCGAGGTGGTGAATACCGTAACAATGGCACCGAGAGCGCGGGCAAACTTAACCCCCATGTGTCCGAGTCCACCGAGGCCGACAACGCCAACCTTCTTCCCCTTGATATCGCCCCAGCGCCGGATCGGCGACCAGGTGGTTATACCGGCGCATAGGAGGGGAGCCACTCCGGCGAGATCGAGGTTAGTCGGAACCGTAAGGACGAAGCGCTCATCAACAACGATGCTCTCTGAATAGCCGCCATACGTGACCGGCGCCGTGCCGTGCTTGTCCGGCGAATTGTAGGTGAAGGTGGAACTGGGGCAGAACTGTTCGACATTGGCTTTGCAACTTGGGCAGTCGTGGTCTGAATCGACCATGCAGCCGACTCCAACCAAGTCGTCCGCTTTAAACTTCGTAACAGCGCTCCCGACCTTGGTGACGCGACCAACGATTTCATGCCCGGGTATGCAGGGGTAGGTGGTCGGCATGACGCTGTGCCATTCATCGCGGGCGGTGTGGAGATCAGAGTGGCAGACGCCGCAGAAGAGGATTTCTATCTGCACGTCACGCTCGGTTGTCTCACGGCGCTGGATGGTGGCGGATGTGAATGGTGATGTTGCGCTGGCAACGGAATAGGCTTTTGCTTGGTACATGGTGTATCCTCCTGTTTGGTGGTGATGTCGTCTCTGACGCCGCTGGCTATGGGTTTGAAGTAACGCCTTGCTTCAAATGCTTGGTAAAAAATGATGTGAGCTTGTTAAAGGGGATGTAGTTCACCCGGTCGTACAGATCCGCATGACCGGCGCCCGGAACGATATAGAGTTCCTTCGGTTCGCCCGCCAGCTTGTAAGCATCTTCGCTGAACTCTCTGGAATGAGCGATTTCACCCGTTATGAACAGCATGGGACGAGGAGAAATTGTCTTGATGTCATTGAACGGGTAGAAATTCATGAACTTGACGTTGCTGGTTAACGTCGGGTGAGTCGTGAGTTTGCGAGACGAGCCCTTTGGGGTGTATTCTCCCCGTGGAGTGCGGTAGAAATCATAAAACTCACGAGCAATGGGGTGAGAGTTTTCATCCACTTTATCCGCCGTCCCACTGGTGTATTGGGTTTCACCGCCCGTGAACTCCACATAGCGTTGTTCGGCTGCCTCAGCAATGATCTTCTTTCTTTGCTCAAGTGTCTGAGAATGATTGAGCGCGTGACGGTTGGCAGCGCCCATGTCGTACATGCTGACTGTTGCAATGGCTTTCATGCGCGGGTCGATCTTGGCTGCGCTGATGACAAAACTCCCGCTGCCGCAAATCCCGATTGCGCCAATCCGATCCCTGTCAACAAACGGCCGGGTGCCCAGAAAATCCACCGCAGCACTGAAATCCTCGGCATAGATATCTGGCGAGACAGCATTGCGAGGTTGACCCTCACTTTCTCCCCAGAAAGACAAATCCAAAGACAACGTTACGAATCCCTGTTCCGCCATTTTCGTGGCATACAGATTCGCACTTTGTTCTTTCACCGCGCCCATGGGATGCCCGACAATAATCGCGGGATTTTTGCTGTTCTGCTTCAATCCTTTGGGCATAAACAGATTCCCGGCAACATTCATGTTGTATTGATTATTAAACGTAACCTTTTCCATGGTTACCTTGTCGCTCCGGTAAAAGTTGTCTGCTCCACTGGACTTGTTTGCCGCAGAAGCAACGCCAATGCCGGTTGTGGATAAAACAAAGCCCAGCGTCATCCCCGTGAGGATGTGAAAACAACGAGTGATAAAGCCATTTTTGTTCATTTCGAACTCCTTTCGATTAGCAGATCAGGCCTGCCGGGGTTATTGGTGATTGCTTTTATGATTTTATCGTACCCCGGAGGAGATAAAGGCAGGTAGACCAATCCTTTTTGATTCTTGCCTAATCGTACAAAAAGTTCCTGAAGCGTTGTAAGGAAGATTCAGGTTTGGTATTATGGCGCATTACATTAGTGCCGTAAATTCAGATAGCTGCGGGGTTGATATGAACAACAGAATGGAAGTAGCGCTCGAAACCCTCAGAGAAAGCATTGCCCGATGGACTAACAGAGGTAATCAGTTTCCAAGCGCGATCCCGGCTTTATCACTTTTTCGGGAAGATGAACCGACCGAACCTGTGAGCGCAGTGTACGAACCGAGCATTTGCATGGTCGTGCAGGGTGCTAAACGCGTGCTACTTGGCAATGAACAGTATGTGTATAACGATCACCAGTATTTGATCACGTCTGTGGATCTGCCAACATTTTTCCAGGTTGTCGAAGCGAGCAGAGAAAAGCCCTTGCTGGGACTCAAGTTGTCGTTTGACATGCAGGAGGTCTCAGGGTTGCTCATAGACAATAACTTCCCCCATCATCGGACACAACAATCCGGTCACGCCATGGCAACCAGCGAGATCACCCTGCCACTGCTCTCAGCCTTTCAGCGTCTCATCGACCTGCTTGATGAAGAACATGACATTCCGATTCTTGCGCCCATCATTCAGAAGGAGATTATTTACCTTTTACTTGTTGGTGAACAGGGTGCGCGTCTCCGTCAGATTGCGGCGGCGGGCAGCCAAAGCCAGCAGATGGCGCGGGCAATTGAATGGCTGAAAAATAACTTCACCCAGCAACTTCGCATTGATGATCTGGCTTCCCAGGCACGCATGAGCACTTCTTCATTTCATAACCATTTTCGGTCCATGACCGCTTTAAGCCCATTACAATACCAAAAGCATCTGCGCTTGCATGAAGCCAGGCGTTTAATGTTGGCGGAGTCACTTGATGCCGCAAACGCAGCATTTCAGGTGGGGTACGAAAGCCCTTCGCAGTTCAGCCGTGAATATAACCGGCTGTTCGGGGCGCCGCCGATACGGGACATAACGAAACTACGTCGGTTGTCCGCTACGGAATAAATTGGATCACACTATGCAATTCTGGCGCTAGGA
>MGZJ01000087.1:101412-102127 GCA_001802645.1 Geobacteraceae bacterium GWC2_53_11
GGGCATGGGCAAGCGATTCCGGACTGATCATCTGGACCAGGGGCTGCTGCTGCCGCCATCTCTGCACGACTGGCTTCCAGAGGGCCACCTGGCGCGCTTCATCGCCGATGTGATTGAGGAACTGGATCTCGGGGCCGTGTACCGGGCGTACGGAGGTGATGGGCGGGGCCTGGCGGCTTACCAGCCGTCGATGATGGTGCGCCTGCTTCTGTACGGGTACTGTCAGGGCGTGGTGAGCAGCCGGAAGATCGAGCGCGCGACGCACGAGGACGTGGCGTTCCGGTATCTGTCGGCGGATACGCATCCAGATCACGACACGATCGCGGCTTTTCGCAAGAGGCATTTGACCGCGTTGGCGGGGCTGTTTGCGCAGGCCTTGCAGTTGTGCCGGAAGGCGGGGTTGGTGAAGTTGGGTCACGTGGCAATCGACGGGACCAAGATCAAGGCCAACGCCAGCAAACACAAGGCGATGAGCTACGAGCGGATGGAGGAGACCGAGCAGCGGCTGCGGCAGGAAGTGGAGGAGTTACTGCGGCGGGCCGAGGAGACCGACGCGGCCGAGGATGCGCAGTATGGCAAAGGCAAGCGGGGCGACGAGTTACCGGAGGAGTTGGCGAGACGGGAGAGCCGGCTGGTGAAGATCCGGGCAGCGAAGGCGGCGCTGGAACAGGAAGCCAAAGAGAAGGCCGAGCGGCAACGGGCCGAAGCGGAGGCC
>MGZJ01000088.1:0-12053 GCA_001802645.1 Geobacteraceae bacterium GWC2_53_11
GAATACTCGGTGAAGCGGCCAAGTGTCTTGCTGGAGATGACGATTTCGCTCCGGTAGCGGTCGCGCACTTTGATGGTGATTTTTTCCGTGTTGGGGACGATCTTCTTACGGGAGAGGTGGTAAATCCCTGATGTCCCGTCACCCGGCAGCTCGTCGCGCACGTAGGCTTGATCCGTCTCGCTGGCAAAAACGCTGGCCTCGAAATGCTCCGCTTGCAATTCGCTTTTGACGCCGGTCATGCGGCGGCTGTAGCGGGACAGCTCGGTCACGGTCAGGCCGGTGTCGTAATCGCCGAACATGGCGTAGAACTGCTCACGTTCGATCTTGACGTACAGCTTCTTGGCGCTGGCGGCGTCGTACTGCTGCTGGGTCGCGTCACCATACAGGGTGTAGTACGTCTCCGGGTTGATGGTCTGGAACAGGCTGTTGCCGCTGTTATCTTTTGTTTTGGCGCTGTCGTAGGCGGTGGTCATCAGCCATTTTCCTTGGATCTGCCCCTTCGCGTACAGGGCGACCCGGCCATCCTGGTAGAGCTGTTCCGATACTCCCGCGCTGCTCAGGCTTTCCATGTTGCCGGATACGGTATTGTAACCGGCTGAACCTTCGGCCAGACCAACCAGAATCCAGTCGCGCAGTTTCGGCTGTACGTAGGTTTCGCCTTCTACAAGCGCCTTGTCGCGGGCGATGGTAAAACGGTAAGGGCCGCTCTGGGTGACCGGCTCGAACTCTACCCAGCCGTCACGGTTCATCAGGATCCGCCGTCCGGCCGCTTTCTCTTCCAGCGAAGCATCGCCCGCGCTGCGCGGTTTCAGTGAGCCATCGCGCAGTTCCAGCTCGGCAGCCGCATTGATGATGTTACCCGATATGTCGCGCAGTTCAAGCCGCAGCCGCACCGGAGTCTTGCCGTCGGCCACATTACCGTCGTGGGCGGCAACCCGGATGGTAGCGACTTCGCCGCTTCGTTTCAAGGTGACGGTTTCATTGAAACGGGCGTTGCCGAACGGGTCAACCCCTTGCAGGGTGAGGGTGTGCTCCCCCTCTTCGCCGAGATCGACGCCGAGATAACTGTAACCGGTCTTTCCGGTTGCGCTGTCCTGAGAGCGCATGCCGATCTGATCCTTGCCGACCTCTTTTCCGTCCACCAGCAGTTTGGGGGTCAATCCCGAATCAATGCTGCCCTGCACCATGGCGATGCGGTTAGTCAGGAGATCGCCATTGGCAATGTTGAGGATGCCGGCGGTTTTGGCCGGAGCTTTTGCGGCGGCAGGCGCTGCTGTGTCAGCGGTGGCGGTGGCGGTGGCTGTCGCCGTTGCCGCTGTTGACGGTGCGAGTGGAGCTGACAGCACGGCGGTTGTAAATGGAATCTTGCCCGTAGAAGTGGTCATGGGCGCGGCAGCGGTGGGCGCTGCCGGGATTTGCTCCGTTCCGGTGGCCACTGCGGCCACTGCGGCGGGAGCAGTTTCAGCACGCTGCTCGCCGCTGAATTCCTTGAGCACGCTCATGCGTGAGGTGTCGGTGCTGCGGCTGGTGGAGGTCTGGACTTCCACGCGCCGGTTGAGTGCTTTTTCCTCGGCGGTGCGGTTGCTGGCCACCGGTTCGGTCGGCCCCTTGCCGTCGTAGGTCAGCCGTTCCGGAGGCAGGTGCAGTTTTTCCATCAGATAGCGCCCCACGCTTTTGGCGCGCGCCATGGAGAGGGCGAAGTTGTCCTTGTAGACACCCCGGCTGCGAGGGGCGATGCGTACCGTGTCGGTGTGGCCGACAACATGAATCCGGTCGGCGTTCAGTCCGGTCAGCAGGCGGGCCAGCTCGTCCAGGCGTTCGCGATCCTCGGCGTCCAGTTCAGCGCCGAAGGTCGGGAAATGCGGCCTCAGTGTGACGGAGGGGAGTTTTACCGTTTTGACGCTACTGTCGCGGATTATGGACGCTTCCGCCGGTGGCGTCAGCACGCGGGAGCCGTCCTTGCCATCGACCGCCAGATAGGCAAGGGCGGCCAGGGTGGCTGCTTTGCCGTTGCCGGTGGGACGCCCTTTGAAGGTGATGTCGTGTTTCCAGCCGGCAGGGAGTTCGCCCAGCCGGTACTCCAGCATCGCCGCGCCGTGGCGGATCGGGTCAGCGATGGCAGCGCCGTCCATCCGGCTGCTCCCCGGCACATACTCGACCCCCGCCGGCAGCATCACGTTTGCGCGGGTTTGCTGCACCGGCTGCGCGGAGGCGCGCATGGCAACCTTGTACAATATGGCGTTCTTTTCCAGTTGGTTGGACAGCTCAATAACCACTTCGCCTTTAACCGGCGCAATGGCTGGCGCCGGGGTTTTAGCCGGAACTTGCTGTGTGGCCGGGGCAGGCGCTGGCGCGGCGGCTTTCTCCGGTTCGATGTGCGGCGCTGGTTTTGCCGGGCCTTTCAGATGGAAATCGGCGCGCCAGAGCGTACCCCCCTGGGTTTCAACGAATTGGGAAAAAGCCCGTCCGGCAAAACGGCTGTTTTCCGTGCAGGGAGATGCTTCAAAGCCTTCGGGGAGCGAATCGAGATCCATCTGCACCACATGGAGGCCGGGGCGGACTCCCTCAAAATGGAACAGGCCGCGCTTGTCGCTGACAACAAAGGTTCCGTCTTCCAGATAGATTTTGACCCCCTCAACACCATCGGGGCCGTCGCCAGTGACGTCACTGCATGCGCCGGTGGTGACGCGTCCCATCAGGGTTGAATTGGTGCGCAGGAAGTCGTCTCTGACCTGCACGGTCGCCTGAGCCGTTTGAGATGAACCGCCCGTGCTTGACGTTGCCACTGCCCGGTTGGTTGCCGGGCCGGTCTTTGCGCCTGCGGTAACCTCGGCTACATACTGAACCGCGCTGCTGGCGTCGGCGGCAAGCGTGCCGATGGTAAAGGTCAGTGTCCGGCCATCCGCCGAGATGCCCGGATCTGCGGCTTGAGCGCCGTCAATCCTGACAGAGCCTTTGCGGAGCCGTACACCGGCTGGAAGCGTGTCGATGATCTTTACCCCCGGCGCAGGAATAAGCGCGCTGGTGTTGGCAACCGTCAACTGGTACGGAACAAAATCGCCCTGCCCGACGGTATCCTTCCCGGCGGATTTTTGCAGCCAGAGCGAAGTCGCTATTGGATCAAGCGGAATATCGATTTTGAGCGCCGGGCCCGGATTGACGGTGAACAGATCCCCGTGGGAACCGTCAACAACGGCGAACGACATGCCGGAAAGTGACTTGAAGGCCGAGGCAGGCAGTGTGCTGGGCGCGGTATAGCCGAAAGGAGCGGTGAGCAGATAGCGATAACTTCCGGGGCTTACAAACGGGAAACGATACCCCCCGGCGGGGAATGAATAGGTTGTGCCGCTGCTGTCGGTGGCGGTGCCGCCGGTGGTGAGCGTGGCCGGATAACTGCTGACGCCGTCATCACCATACACGGTAGCCGGAAGGCCGGTGGCTGTGTTGATCATGGTGATGGTCATGCCATTGATCGCCGCGCCGGTGCTGCTGTCAAAGGCGATGCCGTTGGGGTCAACCAGGATGGCCGTGGCCGATGTGTCACTGCCGTCAACGATATCGACATATCTGGTTGACAGGGTATCGCCGCTGCTGACCGACAGGCTGCCGTTGTATGCGGTGGCTGTGGCGGCGGACGTGGGAATGTAGCCGGTAAAGATGCCCGTGTCCACCCCGGTTTCGGTCAGCAGCACCACTTCCGAATCTCCGCTGTTTGGATTCGTTATCGTTACAAAGATGGTTTCCCGCGCCAGGCGGTCAAGGTTCTGATCCAGGTCGGTTGTCCTGATAAAGAGCGGATCGCCCTGGTGGATCTGGCTGACCGGGGCGAGGGGGATCGGGCTGCCGAGGCCGATGGCAGACGTTGCTCCGGCCATTGTTGGCGCGGGAAGCGCTGTGAACGGCACTGAAGAGCTTGCGCCGCTCCGGTAACTGCCGGTGACGACCGGAACCGGAGTGGCGCTGGCGACTGTTGGCGCATAATGCAGGTATTCAATGGTGGATGGTGTACGCATGACCGTCGTAACCGTCGAAATCGAGCTGACGGTTGGCGTGTCGGTGTTGGCGGCTGAAATGGTAACAATGTTAATGATCCGGTCGCCTTGCTGGGGCGAAACGGCAGTTGCCGGTGTGGCAGCCAGTAGACACAGAACGACCGGCAGCGCGGCAGAAATAGTACGTGTGAACAACCGTACTATTCCGTGCCGCGCCGTTGAAAGGACGCTCGTGTATCTGAGGAGGCTACCGGTCATGAATTGCTAGTCGATCTTTAACCGGTACACAACGTAGGCGATTTCGCCTGCAGTCAGGTCGCCGCCTGCGGTCGTTGAACAGCCGTTACCCAGGTAATAGGTCATGATGCTTCCGGCGGTCGTGCCGGTTGACTTGCCGAAGGCGGTGGCAATGTTACCCGCACTGTTGTCCGCTTTAATCGCCTGGTCGGTGCTGTTGCCGGTGCGGCGGGCAATGGCGATGGTGCCGGTTGCACCACCGGTGGCATCAGCGCCGTACGCTGCCGATGAACTGCGCAGGGTGGTGTAGGTCGGCACCGCGTCGGTGGCTACTACTGCCTTGACAGCTCCGGTGCCGCTGTTGGTGATGACATAGAGATATTCCATAATGTCGCCAGGTTTGCCGCTGACGCCAGTCTGGTAGAATGTCGCTCCGCCACCGTTGATTGGCGGAGCAATCGAGGTTCCGCCAACTACTGCTGTGCTGACGTTGCGCACATATTTGGCGACCGAAAGCAGGCCGCTGGTGGCGTTGGTGATTACGTTGCCGGTGCCGGTCTGGCCACCCATGGTGCCGGTGAAGGTGGTTGTCCACGTTGCCGGATTAGTCGGGGTCGTTATGACACCCTGGGTGACGGTAACGTTGAGCGTTTTGGCTTCGACGATCATCCAGCCGTAAGCTGGTGTAAAGGCTACCGGCAGGGTCGCGCTAGCGGGGTTTTGAAGAGTAATGGTGCTGAACGCAGCGCTACCGCCGGTGCCGACAGCGTTGTCGGTGACGGTTGTGACGCTGAATTTGCCGTAGTAGTTCGTGCCGTCGTAGAGGTAAACCGTGTCACCGGTTGTCAGTGCATTGACAATGCCATTACCTGTCGCGCCGCCTGTGGTCGCGCTGTCTGTCGGGACACCGCCATCGTTGGGGATGTTGAAGGTGATGGTTCCGCCGACGGCCACATTTTGAGCAACTCCCAGAAATCCGGCATTGTTAGGATCTATGATAGACGAACCGAGGAAAACCGAACCGGGCGCTGCCACCGCTGGTGTCGTGGCGCTTAAGGTGATGTTGGTGGCGGAGCCGTCGCTAGCGGTGAGGCTGATGGAGCCGGGGCCGTTGGAGTTGGTGACGATTTCAACGGCGTAAACCTGTGTTGCGCCGGTTGCGCCGGTGCTGCCGGGGCTTGGAGTAACTGCTTTGATGGTAGGGGCGGCGTTGACGGTTGTGACGGTAATGTCTACCTTGGCGGTTACCGCTGTCTGTGCAGTGCCTCCGGCGTCGCTGTAGGAAACCGAAACGGTGTTGCGGATGATGGTGTTGCCTGCGCTTCCTTGTACCGCCGCGTTTGCTGGCGCGGAAAGCGTGGTCAGACCGAACGCCGTTACGGCCAAGGCCGCGAACAGTGTCCGCAAGGCTCCTGACGATGTGCTTCTGTTGCGTGACTTCATACGTGTTCTCCTTTCATGTGGGGCTGAGTGGTGGTGTACGCATCTGTTTCAGTGCTTTTTGTCATTCAAGGCATCTCCTTTTGTAATGTGTGCTATTTGACTTTGACCTTATATGAAAGTTCGCCGCTGCCCCCTGCCGGAACGGATTTGATCGTCCAGCGGATGTGCGTATATTCCTCGGGGCGGGCGGTGTGCTTTTCCGTGGTGCCGGTGGGAAGTTTTACTTCGTAGGTTAGGAAGGATGCTTTTTTAAAGTTTTTGCCACCATCGATGGAAAAGGAGATGTCGGCGTTTGCGCCGGTAACGCTGTTGTCGATGTAGCTCATTCCTGCAGCGATCGGATTGTTGATGACAGCGTTGGTTGCCGCTTCATTGCCGGTGTTTTTGTATTTGACCGTAAAGGTCAGGGTGTCGCCCGATTGTGCGGAGTGCGCGGAGACACTCTTTCTGGTTTTTTCACCCTTCACCGTTTCAACAACTTCTTTGCCGGCTGTGATTGCTACCTCCATTTTTGGCTTTGCCCAGGATGGCAGGGCCGTAAGTGTTACCAGTGCGCATGTGCAGAGTAAGATTGGAATGCTTGGCGGTGCTGTTTTCATGATTTTCCTCCGTGTTTAGATGTGTGGTAAAAAACTTTTTGGATCATATTAGTCGCGTACGGTAGTCAAGCCGTCCCGGTGAAAGCAAGAAATGCTAAAATTGTTAAAGTCTTACGTCTGTTTGAGGATGATTATGTTTCGGAAGCATGCTGAAATGTTTGTAACGGCACTTTGCAGGCGTCATTAATCTCATAAATCCCATGTTCCTTCTGGTACACCGGGCAGAGCGGGTAATCGGCCATGCAGAAGCGGGTTATTTGGGGGATGCTTGAACCGGTAATTGTTTTTATGACGCATTCGGAAAAGGGGTGTTTGACAAAAGGGCAGAGTGTCAGTGTATCGTGAGTCGCCATACGTGTTTGTTCTCCTTGATACGTATTAAGCAAAATGCGAGCCACGTAAAACAGTCAAGTTATAACGGTATGTTGCGTTGTTTTTTCGGGATCGCTCAGGTGTGAAAAATAACGGCAGGTGTCAAATTCTGATACAAGAAATTGACACCTGATCCGGGAGGGCAGGGTCATGCGGGGATTTCAGGCAAGGAGAATGGGGCGAACGCGTTATTCGCTTCCGTGGCGGCGAATCCATTCCTTGAAGGTATTGTAGCTGACCCCCATCAGGCGGGCCGCTTCGATCCGTTTGCCGCCGGACGTAGCCAGTGCGCGCCGTATCCCCCAGGAAATAAGCTCATCAATGTGCGGGGAAGCGGGCACGCCGGAGTCAGTAATTCCGGGATTGCTGCTGCTTTGGTGCGGAGTGGTCTGCTGTCTGGCCAGAATGTCCCGCAGGAAGGAGGGAGAAAGCTCGACGTTACAGGTAATAAGTGCTTCAAGAATGACATGGCGGAGCTCCCGGATATTGCCGGGCCACGCATAGGTCTGTAGAACCTGGTACACTTCATCCGGAACCGCCGGCATCGGCAGCTGGTATTCACTGACAATATCCTGCACCAGGTCATTGACGAGCCGGGATAGGCCGTCTTTGAGGTCGCGTAGCGGAGGAAGCTCGATCTGCAGGCCGCGCAGGCGGTAGTACAGGTCGTGGCGGAATCTGCCTGCATCAGCTTCCTCCTTCAGCGGGCGGTTGCTGGCGGAAATAATACGGACGTCCACCGGCTGTGGCGTTGTCTGGCCGAGCGGCACGACAGAACGGCTCTCCACGGCCTGCAAGAGCGCTGCCTGTGCCGAAAGTGGAATGGCATCAAGATCGTCAAGCAGCAGGGTGCCCTGATGGGCAGCCTGGAAAAAACCGGTCCGCTTGCGATCCGCACCGGTGAATGCGCCCTTTTCATGGCCGAACAGGGCGCTCTCCACGAGGTTTTCGGGAATCCCGGCCAGGTGGGCGACGATGAACGGCTGGTTCTTGCGCGGCGACAGGCGGTGAATGATAAACGCCAGGCGGCTTTTTCCGGTGCCGGTTTCCCCCTGGATCAGGAGCGGCACGTCGCAGCGCGAGGCAAGGGAGGCGCTTTCAACAGCAGCTCTCATGGCGTTGCCGGAACCGAGAAATGTCTCCAGCGAATCAATGCGTTCAGCTTTCAGTTTTTCAAGCTCAAGGCGCTGGATGATTGGGTCTGACAGTTTTGTCACCGTATTCAACAAAGAATCGACAATGAGCGGTTTGGGCAGATAGGCTGAAACGCCCAACTCGATGGCTCGGAGCAGGTAGTCGGTTTCAGTGAAGGCGGTGCAAACGATAATCGGTATATCGACCGACATTTTCCGGATGTCCCGGACCATCTCCAGGCCGTCCATGACCGGCATCCTGATGTCGGTGACAATCAGGTCCGGGGCATATTGCTTGAACTTTTCAATTCCCTGGCAGCCGTTTTCGGCTTCAACCACCCGCGCTGCAACCAGTTTAAGCGAAAAGGCAATCTGTGTCCGCAGTGCCGGATCGTCTTCGACGTAAAGAATAGTTATATCAAGTAATTCCATGGTCATTTACTCGCTTTCAGCGACCGGCAGGGTGAGCCGGAACACCGTCCGGCCCGGTTCGCTTTGATAGGACAGCTCTCCGGACATGCCATCCTCGATAATAAGTCTGCTCATGTAGAGGCCGATTCCGGTGCCCCCCTGTTTCTCGCGGGTGGTAAAATAGGGGTCAAATATCCGGTCCCCAATATGCGGCGGAATGCCGCAGCCGTTGTCGGTTATTTCGATAATCACGCTGTCAGGCGATGAGGTGACGTCGATGCCTATGACGCCGGCTTCCTTGTGAATTCCGGCCTCGTGCATGAGCCGTTCATTGATGGCGTCACGACCGTTAATCAGCAGGTTCAGGATTACCTGACGAAACTCGTTCTGGTAGCCGACCGCCCGGTGCGGCAGGGCAAAGCCGTCCCCCGTGACAATTGCGATCCCCTGTTCGCGCAGCTGCCCCTCCACAAAAGCAAGCGACTCCAGGATCTTGTCGTTGATGGAAAACTGGTCCTTTTTTTTGTCCGGGCGGAAAAATGTCAAAAACTCCTCAATGGTGCTGGTCATGTACGCTACCTGCTTTTGGGCGACTTCCAGAGCCTGGTCAACGTACTCGCGGCTGAGGCGGTCAAGTTTCCAGGCCGCCGCCATGTTCTGGACGATCACGCTGACTGTCGAGAGCGGCTGCCGCCATTGATGGGCGATAGCGCCAATCATTTCCCCCATGGCGGCATGTCGCGCCTGGCGGGCGAGCACTCGCTCCTGGGTAACGCGGATGAGGGTATCGCTCGCCACACGTTCTTCAAGGGAAGTATTGAGGTTTCGGAGCTGCTCCTCGGCTCGCTTCTGTTCGGTAATGTCGGTAAATATGGTGGCAAAGCCGAGTTCTCCCCAGGGGGCCACGGAAATAGAAAAATAGCGGTCAAGCGGGGAAAAATGGACGTCAAAACGGCACGCTTTTTTCTCCTGTACGACGCGCGAATAGATCTCCAAATAGGGTGCCACCGGGGTTCCATACGCTTCTCGGGACAATTTGCCCATGACATTTCTTCGCGGGATGTCCAGGATTTTTTCATACTGGTCGTTGACTTCGACGATGCGGTAATCGACCGGATGCCCTTCCGCATCCATGATCATCTGGTGAAGCGCAACCCCTTCAAACATGTTGGCAACCAGCAGCTGGTAGCGTTGTTCACTCTCCTGAAGCCGGGCTTCGAGATCGGTAAAGGTTCCCCTGCCGACCGGGATAAACTCCAGTAATCTGAGGTGGAGAACGGCTACGGTATACAGCAGGCCACTGGCAAGCAGCGTTGAGGTGACCATGCTGAAACCTTTCACTGGAGTGAGAGAGAAAATTTCCACAGCCATCGGCAACATGGTTGCGAGTATCAGCAGGATAAACCGCCCCCGTTTAGGCGGAGCGGCCCTCAGGCACCCGGTGGCAAACAGGGTGATTGCCGCCGTGTTGGCCAGCAGAACATAGATGACATGAAAATGAAAGAGCGGACCATCGGTATACCCGAGCAGCAGCATGCCGTGGGTGTGGATAAGGTGGAAGTCGTGGCGGGATAGCTCCGGCGCAATGCCCGTCACCGTGCAGAAGGTCGTGATGAGTAGGGGGAGCGTGACAAGCAGCAGGCGTTTCCGGGAGAGCCACGCACCGCATCCGGCGGTTTCACACCCCAGCATCAGTACGTACGGCACCAGCAGCGTCACAAACGCGGTTCCCAGGCGGAACCAGAGGATTTTTACCCAGAGCTCAGTTGAAGCCGTGTTGATGGCATAGCAGAACGACCATCCGGCAAGGGCCACCATGACGCCGCACAGCGCAGTTGCTGCGGGGCGGGTACGCTGCTTCCAGGCATAGGCTGCCAGCCCGGCGTTGACAAACGCCGAGAGAAGCGGCACGAGGATGTAAGGAGTAAAGTACAGTGGCATGGCCCATCCGCATGAGTATCGAGTCGGTACAACCGGGTCGATCAGCGCCCACAATAACGGTATGTACAACAATAATCAAAGTGTTTTAGAGGCCGTTGCCGATGGTGGCACGAGGTTTGGCGCTACACACTGTTTTTGATAACTCTATGAGCTTGCGGTACAAAGTTCTTGATACTCAGGCTGGAACGATTACAATGCCCTCTCTTTAATGGCGAGTCCAGGAGGATCCCGTGAGTATTACAACGTATATGACCGTGTTTGGCGCCGGGTTGATTGCAGGTATGATCATACTGTTTGTTGCCCGCAAAATATATTCGGGCGAGAGTGTTGATATTATCGGGGCGCTTGGCCGCCTGTTTACCCTGGCGGTTGCTGCCCTCCGGAGAACACCGGCTGCAGCCGAAACACCGGAGGGGGGCAACCACCAGGTTCAGCCGGTAGACCCCCGTGAACAGAACCTGTACGATTCCGCCCAGGCAATCAGGCAGATCCTGCTGATCATGGCGTCGAACATTCAGCGGACCGACAAGGCGGCAAACCACTCTTCTTTGGTGCTGGGGGATGTGAAAAGCACCATCAATACCATGGCGCTGCCGAAAGACCTTGGTGAAGCCCAGGATCTTCTGTTGAAGGAAATCGATCAGGTGATTTCAAGCAACGCCACGCTCAAGGGTGAACTGGCCAAATCCCAGGAGATCCTGTCGGAGCAGCAGCATCAGATCGAAGACCTGCGCACGGCGGTGCGGATCGACGGTCTGACCCAGTTGGCCAATCGTGTCTATTTCGATGAGAAGCTGAATGAAATGATCGTGCTGCGCAAGCGCTACGGCGACCCGTTCTCGCTGCTGATGATCGATCTTGATAACTTCAAGGCGGTCAACGATTCGTACGGCCACCCGGCCGGTGACCGGATCCTGAAAGGTGTCGCATTGAAGATCAAGGCGTCGTTGCGCGGAAGCGACTTCCTTGCCCGCTTCGGCGGGGACGAGTATGCCCTGATCCTGCTCAAAACCGACGCTGCGGCGGCTAAAGAAGTCGCCTGGAAGCTGTGTGAAGAGGTGAGGGGGAGCCGGTTCCTGCTCGATGACGCAACGCTCTCCATGACGCTCTCCATCGGGGTTGCCGAGGCGTCGGGAAACGACACGGAGGAATCGCTGCTGGAGCGTGCCGATGCCGCTTTGTATCGTGCAAAAGCTGCCGGACGCAACGGTGTCACGGTTGCCGGGGCGGAATAAAAGCTGGTGAGGGGTGAGGAGTAAGGGGTGAGGAGATAAACTTACCATAGGTTTTGACTTTTCCGCCTTGTCTGTGCTATGAATGTCCACTTTTTCATAAATTTGTGCCGATTTACGGCGCAAAAAGCAGTAAAAGGCGAAAACGTCGCCGTTTTCTGTAAATTCAACCAGGAGGTATTCTAATCATGTTTAAAGGAAGCATTGTCGCTATTGTGACGCCATTCAAGAAGGATGGCTCGGTAGATTTCGAAAAACTCCGCGAGTTGGTCGAATTTCAGATTGAAAACGGCACCGATGCCATCGTCCCCTGCGGCACCACCGGTGAAGCCTCAACGCTCGATTACGACGAGCATCTGGCCGTCATCAAAACCGTGGTCGAGCAGGTTAACAAAAGGATTCCGGTCATTGCCGGCACCGGCTCCAACAGCACCGCCGAGGCGATCGAGATCACCCAGAAAGCCAAGGACGCGGGCGCCGACGGCGCACTGCTCGTGACCCCCTACTACAACAAGCCGACCCAGGAAGGGCTCTACCGTCACTACATGGCTGTTGCCAATGCCGTCGATCTGCCGCAGATCCTGTACAACGTACCGGGTCGCACCGGCGTCAACCTGCTCCCCGAAACGGTTGCCCGTCTGGCCGAGCACAAAAACATCGTCGCCATCAAGGAAGCCACCGGCTCCCTGCAGC
>MGZJ01000088.1:12065-35993 GCA_001802645.1 Geobacteraceae bacterium GWC2_53_11
TCATCGCTCTGTGCGGCGACAAGATCGACGTCTTTTCTGGCGACGACTTCATCACCTTCCCGATGATGGCCTGCGGTGCCAAGGGGATCATCTCGGTGCTGGCCAACATCATGCCGCGCACGGTGGCCGACCTGGTCGATGCCTTCTTTGCCGGCGACATGGAGAAAGCACGTCAGCTGCACCTGCAGACCCTCAAAATCGGCAGCGCCATGTTCATCGAGAGCAACCCGGTACCGGTAAAGACCGCACTGGAGCTGATGGGCAAAGCCTCCGCCGACGTCCGCCTGCCGCTCTGCGAGCTGGGTGCGGCGAATAAAGAAAAACTTGCTGCTATCATGAAAGAGTACAAGCTGATTTAATCCTGAAACTATCAGGACAAGTCATATTAGCCTCACGATTACCTCGTGATTGCCGGGATTTTGAATCTAAAAATCTTGAAGTAATCTTGAGGTGATCGTGACGCTGAAAAAGGTTTTTACGTAATCCATATCTGATAACAAATGAAGAGGTTTACCATGATTAAAGTAGCTGTTTGCGGTGCCGCCGGGCGTATGGGGCAGCGCATTATTACTTCCATAATTGAAGCCGACGGGGTGCAGTTCTGCGGCGCGCTGGAGCGTCCGGGACATGCCCAGATCGGACAGGATGCCGGACTGCTGGCCGGCTGCGGTCCAACGGGCGTGCATATCACCGATAGCATCAACGCCGTCGTCTCCGCCTGCGATGTGCTGATCGACTTTACCTCTCCCAAGGTGTCGCTCAAAAACCTCGAAGTCTGTGCCCTGCACAAGAAATCCATCGTTATCGGCTCCACCGGCTTTACTCCGGAAGAGCGCGAACTGGCTGCCGAACTCGCCAAGGATATCCCGGCGGTACTGGCTCCCAACATGTCGGTCGGCGTCAACGTCTGTTTCAAGGTCTTAAAAGATGTCGCAAAAATCCTCGGCGATGATTTTGACGTCGAGATCGTGGAATTGCACCACAACAAGAAAAAAGACTCACCGTCAGGAACTGCCGTGCGCATGGGCGAGGTCGTTGCTGAAGCGCTGGGACGGGACTATAACAAGGTGGCCAACTATCATCGCGAAGGCATCTGCGGCGAGCGCACCAAAGAAGAGATCGGCATGCAGACCGTGCGCGGCGGCGACATCGTTGGCGAGCATACCGTCTACTTCATTGGCATGGGCGAGCGGATTGAAATCTCCCACCGCGCGATGACAAGAGACATGTTCTCGCGCGGTTCCGTGCGGGCGGCAAAATGGGTGGTCGGCAAGGCGCCGGGGTTATACGATATGCAGGATGTGTTAGGTTTGAAGTAGAGTAGAGAGGAGGATAAGGACATGGCTACTACGTATCGTGAGAAAATAATCGCTGACATAAACGATATTCCGGATGCAAAACTGCCTCAGTTCTACACGGTTCTTCACACTATCAAACAACAACTGTTTCCGAAATCAGATCCTGCGAAACCAACTTCTGGAATCCGTCAACTGGGGAGTGCCAAGGGACTGATCAGTATCGCGGATGATTTCAACGCACCGTTGCCGGATGACATTACGAATGAGTTCTATAAGTGAAGTTTCTGCTCGATACACATACTTTTCTCTGGATGATTGCCGACGATGACAAGCTGTCCGCAGTAGCCAGGAAGTGTATTTTAGATAAGAAATCAAATCTTTATCTGAGCAGTGCAAGTGTATGGGAAATTTTTATCAAAACCAGCATCGGCAAACTTACGTTGCCTGACCATCCGCAGACATTCATCAGCAAGCAACTTTCGGAAAACCTGATTGACGAACTCCCCGTCACTTTCAAGCACGCCTTCCAATTGCATCAGCTCCCGTATCACCACAAAGACCCATTTGACCGGATGCTGATTTCCCAGGCTCAAGCGGAAAAATTGTCAATCCTGACAGCTGATAGTCTATTTGCGAGTTATGACGTAAAAACCATTTGGTAAGAAAAATATATCGTAAGGAGTATTAACCGAACATGGCAAAAATCAACGACAACTACCTGAAACTGAAAGCCGGCTACCTGTTCCCCGAGATCGGCCGCCGCGTGCGCGAATTTTCCGCCGCCAACCCTGACGCCAAGGTCATCCGCCTCGGCATTGGCGACGTGACCCGTCCGCTGGCACCGGCTGTATTGAAGGCTTTCCACGACGCCGTGGATGATCTGGGCACCACCGACCACTTTGCCGGCTACGGCCCGGAGCAGGGGTATGACTGGCTGATCAACGCCATCATCGAGAAATCCTACAAGCCGCTCGGCGTCTCCCTCAAGACGGAGGAGATGTTCATCTCCGACGGCTCCAAGTGCGACTGCGCCAATATCCTCGACATCTTCGGCATGGACAACGTGGTTGCCATCGGCGACCCGGTTTATCCGGTCTACAACGACACCAACGTTATGATCGGCCGCACCGGCGATGCCGACGACAAGGGGTATTACAAGGGCATCGTCTACATGCCGTGCAACGAAGCCAACGGCTTCATTCCGTCGCTGCCGACCGAGAAAGTGGACATCATCTATCTCTGCTTCCCCAACAACCCGACCGGTGTGGTGGCCAGCAAGGCCGAGCTGAAGAAGTGGGTCGATTATGCCAACGCCAACGACGCGGTGATCTTCTTCGACGCCGCCTACGAAGCGTTCATCACCAACCCGGACATCCCGCATTCCATCTACGAGATCGAAGGGGCCAAGAAGTGCGCCATCGAGTTCCGCTCGTTCTCCAAGACCGCCGGCTTCACCGGTGTTCGCTGCGGCCTGGTGGTCGTACCGGAAGAGGTCATGGGCACTACGGCCAGCGGCGAGAAGTACAGCTTCAACAAGCTCTGGTTGCGCCGCACCACCACCAAGTTCAACGGCGCCTCTTACCCGGTCCAGCGCGCTGCCGCTGCGGTCTACTCCGAAGAAGGGTGGAAGCAGACCAAAGAGATCATCGATTATTACATGGAGAACGCCCGCATCATCCGTGAAGGATTGACGGAAGCCGGTGTAACGATCTTCGGCGGTGTTGATGCCCCCTACATCTGGCTTAAGACCCCGGGCGGCATGACCAGCTGGGATTTCTTCGACAAGCTGCTGACCGAATGCAACGTGGTCGGCACCCCCGGCAGCGGCTTCGGCCCGAGCGGGGAGGGGTACTTCCGGCTGTCGGCCTTCGGCCATCGCGAGAACGTGATTGAGGCGGTTGAACGCATTAAGAAGAACCTGAAATAATGTGATACACTGAAAGGCGGCTGATGAGGCCGCCTTTTGCGTATAATGCGCTCTAAGTGAGGAGTCGAGCATGCCGACAATCAGTATGTTTTTCGGAATCCTGTCCGAATGTTTTTCAACGAACATTCGCCGCCGCATTTTCATGCTGAATATGGGGAGTACAAGGCCGTTATCAATATCCAGACGCTTGAGGTTATGGATGGCAAAATGTCGCGCCGGGCACTGGAACTTGTCCTTGACTGGGCGGAACTTCACCAGGCTGAATTAATGGAAGATTGGGATCTCTGCCGCAAGCATATTGAGCCTCATCCTATTGAACCTTTGCAGTGACTGAGGAGGTGGAGTCATGTACTGGGATGTTGTAGAAGCTAAAGTTTTGGGAACACTTGAATTTACCGTGACGTTTGCCGACGGATTAAGCGGAAAGGTGAAGATTCTCCCGACGCACCTGTACGGGGTTTTTGAAAAGCTCCGTGATCCGGATTTTTTCAAGGAGTTACGGGTTACGGATGGTTTCGTTTCGTGGCCGGGAGATATTGACATCGCACCGGATGCCATGTATCGCGAGATCAAGAACAAGGGTACGTGGGTGCTGGAGTGAGCGCTCTGTCTCATAAAATAAAAGGTAAAACAGTTCATATCGATGAGCGGTACCTTCATGTTGAACTTAAAGACGGCCGGATGATTTCCACGCCGATGAGCTGGTACCCTGAGTTGAACAACGCTACCCTGGCCCAGTTGGCAGGTCGCCGCTTTATTTGCCGCGGCACCGGTATCGAGTGGCCGGAGCTGGATTATCACCTGAGCATTGAGGCGATGCTTACTGAAACCCGGCTGGCGAAGGCGGCGTGAGGGGAATGGTCAGTTGATTTTTTATGAAAACAGGCGGCTGACGAGGCCGCCTGTTTTCATTCCATGCATTGACAATTCAGAAACGGCTCTGTAAAATGTCTATACCGATATAGACATTTATTGGAGGTTGAAATGAACGCTTCAATTCTCGATTTGCGTTACAAAACAAGTGACATTCTGGCCGCACTGGACAAGCGTGAGTCGGTCACCATTCTCTACCACGGCAAGCCGAAGGGCACCATCATACCGCTGGAAGATTCCACTGCCGGCAGGGTGTGCGAACACGAATTTTTCAACATGTATGCCGCAGAAACTGAAGCGGTAGATGAGGTCATGGAGCGTCTGCGGGGCGGGCGTCATGATCTTTGATACCGACATCTTTATCTGGGTGCAGCGGGGTAACGTAAAGGCTGCCGCGTTGATTGACGGCACCAAGGATCGCTTCCTGTCTGTTCAGACCTACATGGAGCTGCTCCAGTGCGCCAAAGACAAACAGCAGCTTCGCCTGGTGAAGCGCTTTATCTCGGATTTCCGTTTTTCGGTTCTGCCGCTGACGGAGAACATTGGTCACCGGGCACTGGTTTACGTGGAGGAATACGGTCTGTCGTCAGGTATGCGGGCGGGTGACGCCATCATTGCTGCAACCGCGTCGGAAAACGGCATGCCGCTGGCGACCGGTAATGCCAAGCACTTCAAGGTGGTCAAAGAGTTGGAGTTGAAGGTTTTCAAACCGTAGATAACGTTGATGTTGATGAAGGACGGCCAACAGGCTGTCCTTAGCAGCGGTATCTGGAAAACAGTACTCACGCGACGGCGCAACGACGCAACGAAAGGCTTTTAAGCGAATTTTCTTTGTTTTACGTCGCGTCGTTGCGTGATACAAGGTTTAAGTTGGCGCTGGAAATGGTAGGCATCCACATCCAAACGTCCGCAGCTTCTTTAACGGAGAACATATTTATGGCAACTGTAGCTGAAATCCAGAATATTTCCGATCAGATTCGCAGAGAGTTTTCTCCGCAGAAAATAATCCTGTTTGGCTCTCATTCAGCAGGTAATCCAGATGTTGATTCTGATGTCGATCTGCTGGTTGTTGCACCGTTCCAAGGGAAACCATGGCGGTTTGCCGTTGAAATAAGAGAGCGCATCAATGCAGGAGTCCCGCTTGATTTGCTGGTGCGCACCCCGGAACAGCTTCAGGAGCGGCTGGCAATGCACGACATGTTTCTTACTGAAATAGTGACAAACGGCACGGTACTCTATGAAGCCTGAAACTGTGGAGTGGGTAGACAAGGCCGATGCGGATCTTGACACCGCAAAGCGTGAAGTAGCGATTGTTGAATCACCCAATTACGACGCGGTCTGCTTTCATTCGCAACAATGCGCTGAGAAGTATTTGAAAGCCGTGATGGTTGAAGATGGTTTGCGGGTTCCACGAATCCACGATCTTGAGGCGTTGCTCAACTTGTTGACCTCACAGCATCCGGAATTGCAAAAGGTAATTCACTTGGCCAGAATATTGTCGGCAATGGCGGTTGAAGTCAGGTATCCGGGCATGACGGCTGATGAAGACGATGCCGAGGAATCAGTAAGGGCTGCGGTGGCGATTCGTGAAGTTGTTCGGGTTGTTTTTGGATGTTGATGAATTAAATAAACTGTCCCCGGAATTCCCGCCTTTGTCTTGACGAGTTACTTTTTTTCAAGATGAAGAGTAAAGGATGAGTCGCTTTTTACGGCCTTGTACAATTTGATAGACTTGGATGATTGTTTGACTACATCTGTGACCGCCTGAATAGTTTCGTCGTCAGCGGCACAACCAAAAATGATGCCTGATAAGTAATGGCCAGGAATTTCTACTATCCCAGCTCCCCCGCCTCTCAAGCTTCTGTGCTCTTGTTCATAAGCCCAATCAATTGATTTTGTGGAAATGAGCGCAACAGCTAATGCCAAATTCACATCGTCGCTGAGGCCAAATTCAAGGGCTGGATAATCCTTGACATACCTTACTGGTTGCGGGTTAAACATGCTGTCTTTATCTAATGTGAATTCAAGGCAAATCCCTTGGTGACGGTCAGCATAATGTGAGTACATAAGTATGTTTAGCGGATCACTGGAAAGGCAAAGGACACCGATTTCGTTCTCAACCAGTTTATGCAACTCTTGTAATGCTTCCGCACAATCTTCAATAGTTTTATCTCTGCTTTGCTGAATAGTTACATCTAATAATTCAGTTAATTGTTCTGAGTCTGGTCGAATCATTCCTTGGGGCATAACCCTGTCAAAAAGCCGCATTTGGTGCTCCAGGCGTTTTCGCATAAACTGGATAACACTTTCTTCACTAAACTTTATTCCATACAGCTTACAATCGAATGGATCGTTAAATCGTAAAGTGCTGCTGTAATAAATCTTGTTATGGAGAACCAGATCACTTAAGTACTTGATATAGTCGCCAGAATACGGCTGATACCTGTACAGCTTTCCTTCAAAGTTTGCTAGATTTGCGTGTTCTTTACTCATTTGTAAACCCTGCTCATGTTATAGGATAACTTGTGACCCTTCGCCTATTTCAATCAAAAGGCCGGCCAATTGGCCACCTTTGCAGTTTCAATCTACCTCCCCACCGAATACCACGTTCCCTTACCCGTACCATGCTGCTCCAGATACCCCTGCTGAACCAGTTGGCGCAGATGCAACTTGACGGTGTTGCGATTGGCGGACAGAAGAGTTACTGCGTCGGTAATGGTGATTTTGCCACGCTCCCTGGAGCTGGCCAGCATCTTTTCCTCTAGTGGCACCAATTTCTCCAGCAACTGCTCGCGCTCGTCAATTGGAATTACCCATAAATATACCCAGAAATACCCGTAATCAAGGAATAAGACGAAAGGCTACTTATTGCATGTCAGATCCTGACATATACGTTACCCTTGACTAACCGGGACTGGAGGAGACGTTGTTGATCAGTTTTCAGGTTCAGGGCAAACGCAAGAATCAAAATCTTCATTCAAGCATTCTTTGCAGACCCCGCTACTGCACCGCGCCGCTTCTATCGTCGCTATGTTGATCTTTTTCATCTCCATCATCGCATCGAACGCCCGCTTGGCGGCGGCTGGGTCGGGATCGCTTATCGCCTCGATCAGGGCGACCGGGGTAATCTGCCACGACAGGCCCCATTTGTCGCGGCACCAGCCGCACTCACCCTCTTCGCCGCCGTTGCCGACAATGGCGTTCCAGTAACGATCCGTTTCTTCCTGGTCAATGGTTGTAACCTGAAACGAGAATGCCCAGTTGTGTTTGACCTCGGGGCCGCCATTAAGCCCGATGCAGGGAATCCCCATCACAGTGAACTCGACCGTCAACACGTCCCCTTTCTTTCCGGACGGATAGTCTCCCGGTGCGAGGTGTACCGCGTCAACGGATGAATCGGGAAAGGTTGCAGCATAAAATAGCGCCGCTTCCTCGGCGTCGCGGTCGTACCAAAGGCAAATTGTGTTCTTCGCCGGTGTTTTCATGTCATTTCTCCTTCGTGATGCGCCGCTCTGAAAAAAGTGCCGGTGATGAGCGGTCAGTGTACCGGTCCATTACGATTTATTTGTCACCTTCATTTTATTCTCTTTGGCGAAGATGTTTTATAAAATAATCCCGTGAGGGGGCGGCGGGGGCAGAAGATATAGTTCACAAGGCGGCCAATCAGCCGCCTTTGCTGTTTCTGTAACAGTTCAGAAAATTCCGCTTGACCCGTCTACCACTTCACGGTTTAGCGTTGTCCTTGTCATGGCCATGATATAATTACTCATCTTGAAAAGGAGAACGAACTATGAAACCAACTGTTACCGTAGAGGAGTGGATGGCCCGCTTCAAGGCCATCGGTCTGGATCAGGCGGCAATGGAGAAGTGGCACCACCTGTTTGAACAGGAGAACCCGGCTGGACATCAGAGCTTTCTGGAGTGGCTGGGACTGCCGGCGGATAAGATCGGCAACATCAGAGCCAAATCCGCCTGATTATCGACGTGCCCCCGGCAGTCCGCCGGGGGCACTATTGGAGGGTGTATGTACCGTATCACTCAACTGGCTCAGCAGTTCGGGCTGTCACGCAGTACGCTGCTGTATTACGACCGCATCGGGTTGTTGTCGCCATCGGGACGGAGCGAGGCTGGCTATCGCCAGTACTCTGCCGCTGATCGGGGGCGGCTGGAGTCGATCTGCTCCCTGCGCCGGGCCGGCATGGATATGGTCGGGATCAGGGCGATTCTTGCCACTGCCGGTGACGACACGACCACGGTGCTGCGGCGGCGTCTGGATGAGATCGGCGCGGAGATCGAGGCGTTGCGTACCAAGCAGCATCTGCTGGCCGGCATGCGGAAAGTGCAGGGAGAGGGTGGCCCGGGTGTCACCGTAAACAAGGAGATGTTCGTCGCCATGCTGCGAGCTGCCGGTATGGATGATGCCGCCATGAAAAAACTGCATGTGGAGTTTGAACGGCGGGAGCCGGAAGCCCACCATGCCTTTTTGCGCTCCCTCGGCATCTCAGAAAAGGAAGCGCTGCTGATCCGCACATGGTCAGCGGCCTTAAACGGCACTACGCCGGGATAGCTGAAGCGGAAGACGTTTACGCCAGGTGCGAGGCCGACGGAGTGACTCTAAAGGCTAAAGCAATTAGCAGCCTCGACCACAACCGCTGCCGCAAATACCACAGCCATCTGAGCTGACAATGTCAGCGGAATTCTGCTTGTTACGGAGATTTATTGAAGAGAGGTCTACTTGCCAGGCATCATCAACCATTTTTCCCTGCACCTCGTTTTTTTCGAGCATCATACGTACCTGAGTTTCAGTAGTATCCAACAGCTGCGCCGCTTCAGTAAGCGACACAAAATCAGTTTCAGAATCACACATGATCAGGCTCCTTTTTTACAACCAGGCACGAAGCGCACCATTATCTGTCTATTATAGTATTTTGAAGTATACCTCGTTCGTGGTTTTGTCGTCCAGCGACGGATGAGATCTCTTATTGTTTTGGAACCGTGGAGTTAGATAAGGGGAATTGATGCCGGACTGGGTAAGGAGTGAAAATTAGACTACGGTGCTAGCTCCCCTCGCGTTTTGCCAGCGATAGTACTACAATTAATCATGACTCAAGTAGTACTGGAGGTGGTTGTCATGGTAGACATTATTCATCGAATAGGGATTAAATCCTCGGTAGCTCGCGTATATAACGCATTGACAACATTGGAAGGTCTGGCTGGCTGGTGGACCGAGGCAGTTACGGGCGATACCCGGATCGGAGGAAAGATCGAATTCAGCTTTCTCACGAAATCCGGCGAACTTCTGGGCAGAATGGTTATGGAAGTGCAGGAACTGGGCGAAAACAAAGAGGTGCGCTGGCGTTGCGTAGAGGGACCGGAGGAGTGGGTTGGCACTGACATAACATTCCAACTGTCGGAGCAGGATGGCCAGACGATTATCCTGTTCGGCCACCGGAACTGGCGCGAGGCGGTTGAGGCGACCTCTCACTGCAGTATGAAGTGGGCGACGTTCCTGTTAAGCCTGCGTGAGTATGTGGAGACAGGCACCGGGAAGCCGTCACCGGACGATCTGAAAATCGATAACTGGAATTAGTTTCCCCTTCCGGTTATCGGTTGGGCTGGATGCCGATACGTGCGCAAAGATCAATCAATTGCCAACAAATTGCAGGCCGACTTGATTGAGATTGATTCTGACCACTTTGCATAAAAATTTAACCGGAGATAATAATACCGTATTCAAGATGCCCGTTTCGCCAACAGAAATGTGCTTTTGTTCTGAAGCGGTCACTTCAATCAATGCTCCAATCGTAGAGATATTATCAACCAGGCAATTATAGTGCGCGCCGTTAATATCCATCCGGCCCTTTGATAGTAAGGTGAACCTTTGATCACTGCGCTTTTTACCGTGCATTGAGATCTCCATGCGGTGAATCGGAGGGGGGGGAGGTTTCCCGCTTTTCTTCCCTGTGGCTGCGATGAGTTTCTCGTATCGGATCAACACCTATGGTGACCCACCCTGATGAACGAAAAAACTTGGTAATCCTGCCTGAAACGATAAATTCCTCGATCTCCGTTTTTTTGAGCACACCAACAGTGTTGTTTTCGAAAAGTACGCTGATAAGCATGACACGTCCTCCTTGGAAATACCCCATTTCAAAAATGATTAGAATTCTTGCAGGATATAATAAGGAAGCCAGGCTGAGGTGCAAAATCAGCTGGCTTCCTTGGTTTTAGCCTGCTCTCAAACCGAACGCCGAGAAACAGGATGCGTGCTGAGGCATGTACTTAATCAAGTATATATGCCGTTGACACTGAGCGAGCTTGCATTACGGGGCGGTAATGGTATTTGCGATTAAGGTCACTGCCGTTTGCGCCAGCGCCCGGCCGCTCAGAGTTGCGCCGGTATTCATCGAGATCAGGGTTTGGCTCAATATGATTCCCTTGACGTCAGCCGTTGTCCCAAGAGTCGCTTTGCCGGATACCTGCCAGAAGATGTTCTTGGCTTGTGCTCCGCCTTTCAGGGTGACTATGGCGCCGTTGTTAACTGCCAGATCGCCAGCCATCTGCAAGATCCAGACATCGTTTGGTCCACCGGCGAGCGTAACGCCATTTGTGATTGAAACTCCTGTGGCCCATTTATAGAGGCCGGGAAGAAGTGTCATGCCGCTGATATCTCCGCCGCCCAGTTCAGTGAAGTTGGGTGATACTCTTCCGGCAGCGTCAGTGAATGCGGTTTCCATGTCGCTGATAGCGGTAGTCATCTTAGCAGGAGTAGGCGTTGCATAGTCGGCTGCGTATATTTTCCCGGTCACTAAAGACGAGGTGGAAAATGTATTCGTCGAATCCGCGATCAGTCCGAATCCGGTCATGGAAGTCGCAGCAATAGGACTAACGCCCATGCTTCCCACAATTGCGGTGGTTCCGGTCGTGGTGATTCCCGTTTTGGTCAGGAGCACAAAATTGCCGGCAGTACCAAGATTGACTGCCTTGGGACCTGCTGCCGTTGTACCAGTGGCAGGAGTACTGTCATCGTCATCACCGTTGTGATGCGAGCCGGCGAAAACAGGCAGGCTGCACATAAAAACACTCATAACCAACATCGATAAAAGACAAGCTTTCCGTCCGATAAAATTTTTCATACATTCTCCCTTTGAATTGTTGTTACTGGTATTTGTTTGCTACCAACCTTCTCCTGCGCATTGTGGTTCCGTTTTTCACCTCCCTCAAATAAACTTTAATGGCCTTTGTCCTGTTGTATCCACGGCACAAAATTTCAAAACATGCCTTCGAGTGAGACAAGCAACGTGTTTAGTAAGAGCAAGCAGTCTGCCAAGCAGCTACAGGAAATGAAATGGCTGTAATTACCGGTGATAACAGTGTGTTAGACTGGGGCTTGAGAAATGCGAGGTGTCTGGAATGACCTGTTTGCCCTCAACTTTCTGCGGAAACCTCAAATAGTTGATGAACAGAGTGTGGGTGATGAATTCCGATGTCACCAAAAGTAATGCAAAACGGGGCTGGCTTTTCAGGGCGGCACCTTTTGCTTCTTCCCGTCTGACCGGAACGCGATTCCCTACTTGTAATTTACCCGCCAGCTGAGCAACAATAGGCCGTATGCATATCCTTTTCTTCCATAACAATACGACCATCCGCTGCGCCGTTCAGAATACTCCGGAAACGGAGGGCAGGGTATGACGGTGCTCCCATGGCAACCCGGAACCACACCGTTGATGCTGGCGCCGATGCAGGGGCTGACCAACCGGGCCTTGCGCTCCTATTTCATCGAGCATGTCCGGCCCGACGTCATTTTTACCGAGTTCATGCGCGTCAACACCGCACCGGCGGGAGAATATCTCAACGCCGTTGACCGGCAGGACATTGCCTCCGAGCAGGACGGTGTGCCGCTGGTGGTGCAGCTGGTGGGGCATGGGCGGGTGGCGCTGGTCTCGGCGGCCCGGGTTGCTCAGGAGGCCGGCGCCGCACATATCAACCTCAACATGGGGTGCCCCTATGGCCGGATGGGGGGCGGCCAGACCGGCGGGGGGATGCTCCGCTATCCGGACGATCTTGCCGAGGTCATCCCCGCCCTGCGGGAGGCCGTCAACGGCTCGTTCTCCGTCAAAATCAGGACCGGGTACGATGATCCGGACCAGATCCTGTCGCTGCTGCCGCTGTTTGAGTCGAGCGGGGTGGATTTCCTGGTGCTGCATCCTCGTACCGTGGTCCAGAAGTACGACGGCGTTGCCGACCATGGGGTGACCGCCCGGGTGGTGCGGGAGACCCGCCTGCCGGTGATTGCCAACGGGGATATCCGGAACGCTGCCGATGGCGGACAGGTACTGGGCGAAACCGGCGCTGACGGGCTGATGCTGGGGCGGGGGGCGATTGCTGATCCGGCGCTGTTCCTGCGCCTGCGGGGAGGGGCGAACGCGGAGCCTGGCCGGGAAGAGCGGAGAGCTGAACTTGTCCGCTATCTGCGGGAGATACTGGTCCGCTATGACAAGCTGTTCTGCGGTGACACGCAGGTGTTGAACAAGGTCAAGGAGATCATCGCGTACCTGGATGAACCGGAACTGGCAAAGCCTCTCAAGGAACTGCGGCGGGCCAAAACCGTGCGGGCGTTCGAAGCTGCTCTGCAGGGGCTCTGCTGATTAGCCGAGTTTTGGGGACAGCTTTACGTAATGCAAAAGGCGGTCGATTTGGCCGCCTTTGCTGTTTCAATCCGTCTTCGCACGAATCAGGCGAGGTCGAACCGGTCAAGGTTCATTACCTTGTTCCATGCCGCGACAAAGTCGTGCAGGAACTTTTCCCGGGAGTCCTCGCATCCGTAGACTTCCGCCAAGGCCCGGAGCTGGGCGTTTGAGCCGAAAATGAGATCGACACGGGTGCCGGTCCACTTGAGTTTGCCTGTTGCGCGATCACGCCCCTCGAACAGGCCGTCGGAGTCCGGGGCCGCCTGCCACGTGGTACCCATGTCGAGCAGATTCACGAAGAAGTCATTGGTAAGCGTCTCAGGCCGCTCGGTGAAGACGCCGTGCCGGGACTGTCCGAAGTTGGTGTTCAAGACGCGCATGCCGCCAACGAGAACCGTCATCTCGGGAGCGGTCAGCGTCAGCAGTTGTGCCCGGTCAACCAGCAGCTCCTCTGCCGATACGGAGTACCTGGTTTTGAGGTAGTTACGGAACCCGTCGGCAGCCGGTTCGAGTACGGCGAACGCCGCCACGTCGGTTTGCTCCTGAGACGCATCCGTGCGTCCCGGCGTGAAGGGAACGGTCACTTCAAAACCGGCATTCTTCGCCGCCTGCTCGACAGCTGCGCATCCGCCCAGGACGATCAGGTCAGCGAGCGAAACCATCTTCCCGCCTGACAGCGTGCTGTTGAATTCCTTCCGGATTCCCTCAAGAGTCTGCAGGATACCCGCCAGCCGGTCAGGCTGATTGAGCTCCCAATTCTTCTGCGGCGCGAGCCGGATGCGCGCGCCGTTCGCTCCGCCGCGCTTGTCGGAGCCCCGGAACGTGGACGCCGACGCCCAAGCGGTCGATACCAGCTGGGAGATAGACAGGCCCGAGGCGAGGATTTTGCCCTTGAGGGCGGCGATGTCCTGCTCGTCAATCAATGCATGGGTGACCGCGGGGACCGGGTCTTGCCAGAGGAGCTCTTCCGATGGAACCTCCGCGCCGAGATAACGCGAGCGTGGTCCCATATCGCGGTGGGTCAGCTTGAACCACGCCCTGGCAAAGGCGTCCGCGAATTTATCCGGGTTCTGCTGGTAGTTCCGCGCGATCGGCTCGTAGATCGGGTCGAAGCGCAGGGAGAGGTCTGCCGTGGTCATCATCGGCCGGTGCTTTTTCGCCGGGTCGTGCGCGTCAACCACCATGTCCTCTTCGGCCACGTCTTTGGCCAGCCACTGATAGGCGCCAGCCGGGCTCTTGACCAGCTCCCACTCGTATTTGAACAGCGTGTTCAGATACCCCATGTCCCATCTGGTCGGGTTCGCTTTCCAGGCGCCCTCAATACCGCTGCCGATCGTATCGCCCCCCTTGCCGCTGCCGAAGCTGCTCTTCCAGCCGAGCCCCTGCTCCTCGATGCCTGCGGCTTCCGGTTCCGGGCCCACATGCGCCGCATCGCCTGCGCCGTGGCACTTGCCGAAGGTGTGCCCGCCGGCGACGAGCGCGACGGTCTCTTCGTCGTTCATGGCCATGCGTGCGAAGGTCTCGCGAACATCGCGGCCTGAGGCGGCCGGATCCGGCTCGCCGTTCGGCCCTTGCGGGTTCACGTAGATCAGTCCCATCTGCACGGCAGCAAGAGGATTTTCCAGTTCCCGGTCACCGGAGTAGCGCTTGTCGCCAAGCCACGTGTCCTCAGACCCCCAGTAAATGTCCTCTTCCGGCTCCCAGATATCTTCGCGCCCGCCGCCGAAGCCGAACGTTGTGAAGCCCATCGACTCCAGGGCGCAGTTGCCGGCGAGGATCATCAGGTCGGCCCAGGAGATTTTCCTGCCGTATTTCTGCTTGATCGGCCAGAGCAGGCGGCGCGCCTTGTCGAGGTTGACGTTGTCGGGCCAGCTGTTGAGTGGCGCAAAGCGCTGCGTACCCGATGAGGCGCCGCCGCGGCCGTCGCCGGTGCGGTAGGTGCCTGCGCTGTGCCACGCCATCCGGATGAAGAGCCCCCCGTAGTGACCGTAGTCAGCCGGCCACCACTCCTGCGAGTCGGTCATCAGCGCAAAGAGGTCTTTCTTCACTGCTGCAAGGTCGAGTTTTTTGAATTCCTCTGCGTAGTTGAACTTCCCGCCCATCGGGTTGACCAGGAGAGAATTCTGATGAAGCATCTTGAGGTTCAACTGGGTCGGCCACCAGTCGCGGTTCGATGTGCCACTGCCGGCCGTGGGTTTATCAGTTCGGCCCGTTACCGGGCATTTGCTATCGTTATTCATCTCAGCTCACCTTTCCTTTCAGTTTTGGATTAGTGCAGTGCTAACCAGGAATTATGTGTCTAGTCACAGTATACCCCAAAACATGAGTGTATGTTGCCAGTCATGTAATCACCTCAATTCAGGAGATTATATCGCGTGTGCCAGATTTTCGGAGATTCGGGAGTTCTTGAAGACAATACGGAAGAATGTGAAGTAGTACTGAGGATCGGTGGCCGTAGAGGTGCCCTGCTTGCAATTCTGGAAGCTCAATTGTATACTCCCGTCAACCAGATTAGGAATCCGCAGCAGGGTCAAAAATTACCCATCAAGGAGTTGACATGAAAGCTAATCATATTTTAATCGGCAGTATGCTGCTCTGCGCAACAGGCGCGTGGGGGGCGCAGCAGCCAGCAAAAAAGGTGGACTCGCGGACGGCCCATGCCATTCTGGAAACGAAATGCACCAAATGCCACAGTGTTCAGGTTATCGATGCTGCCCTTGGTGCCCATAAGGATATGGCGAAGATTCAAAAGGCAATGGAAGGCAAAGGGGCATCCCTCAGCGCTTCAGACCGGGAAGTGCTCGGCATTTTCTGGAAACAGCAGAATCCCTTGCAGAAAAAGAAGTAGCAGACGCGACGAGTTGGTTCTTGCGGAACATTCCAGGAACACCCGACGTAATGTAAGGCGGCCGCGTGGCCGCCTTTGCTGTTTCTGCACTTGAAATCAGCCAGGGATTAAAAGGGTTGAAAAGCCGCGGTCCCTTTTCGTTCCTGCGTTTTTGACTGGCGGAAAAACGGTAACTCCGTTAAAAATATGGAACCATGACAAACAAAATCGCGCCCCGCAAAAAACACGTTAATAACAAGGTCCTGCGCTGGGTTCTGATTTCCTGCGGCTGGATTTCCCTGGTGAGTGGTGTGGTAGGGATTTTTCTTCCGATTGTACCGACGGTTCCTTTTCTCTTGCTTGCGGTTGCCTGTTTTTCCAGAAGTTCCGAACGGTTTCATTCCTGGCTGGTGGGACACGCTCACCTGGGGCCGCTGATACGCGACTACCTGCAAGGTACAGGGATTCCCCTCAGGGCAAAAGTATCGGCAATCGGCATGGTTTGGGTGTCGTTCCCCGCGTCTGCATTGCTGTTCGCTCAGGCTTTCTGGCTGAAGGCACTGTTGTTGACGACGGCAGCCGGCATTACCCTGTACCTGCTTACCCTGCCGACTCTCCCGAGGAAGTAAAAGCCTGATTGGCTCAGCATGCAAAACAGGAACATCACAAATTACATGTTGTCGTCGCTGCACAGTATTCCAGACCCGGTCAAATCCTGAATTGCTGAACCAGGCGCTGCAACTCCTCAGCATTGCCATTTAATTGAGCGGCTGCAGTTGCCGATTCCTTGGCGCCCAGCGAGGTATGCTGCACCACCTCGGTGATCTGCAGAATATTGCTGGAAATCTCGGCTGTTGTGGCGGTCTGTTCTTCGGCCGCAGTGGCAATCTGGTTCACCTGCATCGCCACGTCATTGATCTGTTCGAGGATATCGCGCAAAGCCGCTCCTGAACGGGCCGCTTCCGCCGTGCCGCTCTCCACCTGGCGAACTCCCTGCTCCATGGCTGTTACTGCACCTCTGGTTTCGCACTGGATGGCTTTGATCATCTCGCTGATTTCGCGGGTAGCCCGGCTGGTACGTTCTGCCAGGGCGCGAACCTCATCGGCAACGACGGCAAATCCGCGTCCCTGCTCTCCGGCACGGGCCGCTTCGATCGCGGCATTGAGCGCCAGCAGGTTGGTCTGGTCGGCGATGTCTTCGATGGTGCCGATGATCTTGCCGATCTCATCTGAGCGTGTGCCGAGACTTTCAACCGTGACCGCTGTTTCCTGTACCTTGGCGGCTATGTCTCCCATTACGGAGACGGTTTTGTCAACCACCTGAACGCCGATGTCGGCTGCCTGGGTGGCACGTTGCGCACCCTCTGCGGCCATCTGGCAGTTCTGGGCGATATCTCCGGATGTGGCCGACATCTCTTCTCCGGCTGTAGCTACGGTTCCTGCCTGGCTGGCCACGCGGTCGGCACCGGTGGCGATCTGTTCTGCTGCCGAGCTTAGTTGAACAGCCGCACTGGCTACTTGATTTGAGGTGCTGGACACCTGGCCGATGATGTTGCGGAGGTGTTCAGTCATCTCTTTCATTGCTACCATCAGTTGCCCGGTTTCGTCTTTTCCTGCCACCTGGACATCCACTGTCAGATCGCCTCTGGCCAGCCTGTTGGCAACCTCAACACCCATGGCCAGTGGTCTGGTGATCGAGCGGGCAATCATCAGGCCGATTGCGCTGGAGAGCAGCACTCCGATGATAATGGCAGCGATCGATAACAGCTTGTTCCGATGGTACTGTGAGGAACTGTGCTCCCATTCCTGTTTTGCAACCGTGAGCTGGATATCCACCAGCTCGCTGAATTTCTCCGATACGGGGTCGATGGCCGGATAGAGTTCCAGGATGGTGAACGTAGACAACTCTTCGGCCTGTTCGCTCTTCAGGATGCCGGAGAGCTTTGCGACTGCCGCATCAGCCTTGCCCATCAACGGTTTTGCCTGTTCGACCAGCCTCTTTTCTTCGGCAACCAGGGTGGTGGCGAGATAGGCCTTCCATTTTTCGGCAATGTTCTTTTGGGCCTCTGCAACATTTTTCCGCCCTTCGTCCCACTTCAGGTTGCCGTTGCGGACCTTGTGGGACGTATCGACTATGTTGACCGCATACATGTCGGCAATCACTTTCAGGTCTTTTAACGGCATAACCCGATCCTGATACACGGTGTCGAGTGCGCTATCGGATTGTTTGGCGCCGTGCAGACCAAGGTAGCCGAGGCAGATCAGTAAAAAGGACATAAAACCAATCAGGAAAAATAGCCGCGTTCCAACATTAAAATTATTCATACACCCCTCCTGCATACGATTGATTCCGGCAGACGTCAAAAAGACTTATATATGTTTATCAGGTGTTGCACATTAGTCAATGCCAATAGGATGGAAAAGATGTGCATCAGGCTTTAAGCGTTTCCGGATCTGGCTCGAGCTTATTCGTACGCCGCAAAACAAGGAAATTTGTGGGGATTGGCTGGCATCTCGTGCTTACCGGTATTGACAAGTTTGCCGTGGCGGGCCATAAATATTTACTTTAGATAGCCCCTGGCACATTCTTGTGAGAGGAGATCATGATGTTCAAAGAGCTGAAACCGGAAGAGACGGAACTAGTTGGTATGTGGCTTGACCTTGGCTTGAAGGTTATGGGAGACGCAATTGCCGACCGGGTGGAGTGGCTGACTGCAGAGCGGCTGGAGAAACTAGCGGAGAACCGGGAAGAGCTGGCGGAACTGTACCGCGATCCGCGCGATCACCGCCTGTGGGAGAAGGTACTCCCCTTTGCCGGTGGCCCTCCGACCTTGCGCTGCCTCACGGCGGACGACGCAGCGGCACGGTTCGGTGTTGCCGCCTGACAGCAGGGAAAGGCGCGGCAGGTTTGACAGGTTCTCCGGGATAATGACGGGATGGTGATGGCAGTCGCCGCCTTTCTTGTCAGTGTCTTTCTTCATATCTTTGCGCCGTTGCGTGAGATGGATTCTGCCTTCCAGACTTTTATCCGCGTTCATCCCCTGTATCCATGGTTGCCTGTCTTGTCTGTATTGCCGGTTTACCCAACTGCCGCAGGAACAGCCAGATTAAAGGTGGGAGGATTACGAGGTAGACATAAAAGAGCAGCCGGAACGTCTGTCCCACGCCGTGGGCATCGGCATAGCGCCCCACCAGCGGACCGGTGAAGGCGAACATGAGCCGGAAGCAGAGGGATTGCAGCGAGAGCATCCCCGCCCGGGTGGCCGAGGGAATCTCGGCTTGGGCAACATGGAGCAGGTACGGTCCCCGCATCCCCCGCATTGCGGTGAGCAGGTAGTAGAAGAGGAAGCCCCACAGCCCCGCAGCAACCCCCAGCCCCAGGTAGCCCCCCAGAACAAGCACCATTACCAGCAGGATCATTCCCCGGTCACCCAGAAAGGCCCGTAGCCGGTGGCTTGATACGGCGAAGAGGGCTACGACCATGTTGGCGCCTGCCCAGACCGGGCCGAAGGAGGCGAGCGGCACGCCGCAGTCGCGCATGTAGGGCTGGATAAGCCAGACCGGATAGAAGGAGGAGAGGCCGAGGACGACGCTGAGCAGGACCGTCACCCGCAGGCGCCGGTTCTCTACGAAGACGTAGCGCGCCGAGGCGATGGCTTCGGCCAGGTGGCTGCCGTGGCGGCGCGGTTCGCGCCGGGGTTCATTGAGCCCCCGGATGACGCCGAGCGCCAGCAGCCAGACCGCTACCTGGAGGAAGAAGGGGAGCAGCGGAAACTTTGCGTAGAGGACGCCGGCAAAGATGGCTCCGGCCGCCTCGCCGGTCTGGCCGAAGAAGGTGGAGCGCCCTTCGCAGCGGGCGTAGCTTGACTCCCGGCCGTTCGCCTTGAGGGATTCGAAGAGCAGGGCGCTGTCGGTGCCGCTGATGAAGGAGGTGGAGATGCCGAGCAGGATCTCGGCGATGAGGACGTCCTGAAACGACGTGGCCATGGTGTAGCAGCCCCAGCCCACCAACCCCAGGAGCGAAGCCAAGGTCAGGGCGGTGCGATAGCCGAGTCGGTCGCTGAGGTAGCCGGAAGGGTACTCCATTACTACCATGGCCACGGCAAAGATGCCCTGCAGCAGCAGGATCTGGGAGAGCGACAGGCCGATGTGATCCTTCCAGAACAGGGTGATGACCGCCAGGGGAAAGAGGGTCATCTGCAGGAAGGAAAAGGTGTAGAGCAGGGGGATATTGCGCCGCAGGGTCGTCATGGGGGAACCTTATGTCGCCTGCCGGGAACCATGCGGGCAGGTTGCGAAGACGCCTATTGGTTCGGCTCTTCCTGGGCCGCTTCGTTGCAGCGCTCCACTACCTCCCGGAGCCAGGCTATTTCATCGGGAAGGAACTGTTTCGAGTACTCGGTGCCGACGTTCAGCGCCCAGTGGAGCGGCGGCATGGTGGTGGCGGCAAGTACGTGTCCAGGAACCCCCACCCATTTCACATCGTTTGCTGCCCACGCCTTCAGGCGTTCTTCGGTATCGAACAGCATCAGGTAATCGTTTCCTTCCGATTCGATTATCAGCGGGAGAATCTGCCCTTCCTCAACGGCTGCTCCGTCGAGTTCCTGCGGGTCAAGGGTAGGGACGCAAAAGGTCGTATTGAGAAAGAGATCGTAAAACCTGGACTGTTGCTTGGCATCGTCCATATCCAAACGCAGAGTTTGCAGCACCTGGTCGAGTCCGGTTCGTTCCTGAGTTGTTTCGGTTGCTGCTACCATCGGCTGGTTACCTCGATCAGGTGATAGCCGAACTGGGTCTTGACCGGGCCAAGCAATTTGTTCAGCTCTTCGCCGGAGAAGACGGCGTCATCGAACTCCTGTACCATCTGCCCGGCGCGGAAAGCACCGAGATCTCCACCCCGCATGCGGGAAGAACAGGAGGATTTGTGTTTTGCCACTTCGGCAAAATCGGCACCGGCTTCAATTTCGGCTTTAAGCTTCAGGCATTGGGCTTCTGTATCCACAAGGATGTGGCGGGCGCTGGCAGGCATGGATGCTCCTTAGTGAAAATTTCCGGCATAGTAGCTTAAACGGCAGGGCAGGGCAACCGGCAAAAAGAATTAAAACGGCGCAAAAACACTGCTGGCCGATCCTTACCGGGATCGGCCAGCAGTGTCTCGTCTGTATAAGGCCTCATTCAGCTCGTGCGATGCAAGGCTCGTCATCCCACATTTCGAATTCTTCTTCCGTGATTCGGTGAAGTTCAACCGGGATATATTCCATATCCTGAGTTTTACCTTTTCTTTCGGCTCTCATAGCTCATCCCTCCTTCCCCTCTCTTTTATTTGTATTGTATCAGGATTAGAAATTATTGAAAACAGTTTCGACGCCTTGAATAGTGTTGTATGGTTGCAGAAATTATCCATACGGGTATGCTGTCGCCGACAGCACTTCAACTACACTCTTAACCGGAAGCTATCATGAAAATTCAGAAAGTATCTGTCGAGAACCGCCCCAAGGTTTATGCGCTGCTGCAGAAGGCCTTTCCGGACAGCACCTACGAAGCGCTGCTGGTGCAAAAGCTTCACGAAAACGGCAGAACCGTGCACGAGTGGGTCTGCATCCATACCAATAAGGCCATCGCCTATGTCGCCTTTACCACTGCCTATGACGGCAGGGAGGTGTGCGGACTGCATCTGGCGCCCATGGCCGTGGCTCCCGATTTCCAGAAGCAGGGGGTGGGGTCGGAACTGCTCCGTTTTGCCCTGCGCCAGAGCGAGATCAAAGATCAGCAGCTGTTTGTCCTGGGGGAACCGGGCTATTACAAGCGCTTCGGCTTCGAACCATGCATGCAACCGGTCTGCCCGTTTGATCCGGATAACACGCATTTTCTGAGCATGCGCAACAGCGCCACCGGCAGTTTCACCGTGGGCTATGAGCCCGAGTTCAAGAGTGCCGCCCTGCCGCCAGGCATGCAGGGGAAGAAACGCCGGAAACGGTAAATATCGGGTGAGTTCACATAATGCATCACAGGCACCCCTTCGGCTGCCTGTGATGCACGAAAAAGTGCCTTTTGAGAACAGCAGCCGTGCGGAATTACCGGGAATTGGTGACGGGCAAGAGGGAAGCTTAAGAGGTGCGAGTCGTGCTGACTCAGAGGGGCGATTCGCCGATGATCTTCACCCGGGGGCCGTTTTTCAGCCAAGTGAAACGGCCATTGTCGTTTCTGTCGCCGATAACCCATTCGTAGAGGGAGCGGGCTTCCTGAAGCTGGAGAGGTTGGGAAAAGTGGTAGTATTTGCGTTGCATCTCCTCGTCGGAGAGACCGACGCAGCCGTGCGATGCGGGAAAACCGGGCAGGTCGCGGCCATGGAGCCAGAAATCGACTCCCTTGTCGTTGGAGAAAAAACGCAATGCATAGTGCATGGGGTACGGAGTTTCGCTCTTTTCGATCTTGTAGAGTGATGACTTGTGCCGGCGGCTGAAAGCATTGATCCGGAAATCACCGGTGGGAGTCCGGGTGATCCGGTTGCCCGAGGCGATGGGAAACGAGAAGGCCAGTTCGCCATGCTCGTAAGCACCGAGGAACTGTTCGTACAGATCCACCAGGATGAATTTTTCCTCCTGCGCGGCTTCGGGATAGGTGGCGGGAAGCGGGGAATACTCTTCGATGTCGTCCAGATCACGGGGGACCTTGATGGATACCCCGGCAACCAGATGCCGCCGGTCGATCCGGTTGAAGCGGAGTACATCCTGCCAGCGGTCGCCAAAAAGCGTCTCCGCTGTTTCCCCTTTTTTGATCTTGCGGCACTCCCAGGGAACAAGCGCATCACCCGGATGGAAGACGCTGCAGAGATTGGTGATTTTGCGCGATTCTCCCCGGGCGGCCACTGGGGACAGCATTGCCAAGATCAGGATCAGCGGGAGAATTCGGATCAGCATGTTTTATCACCAGGTTCTGATTTTCCCCGAGTCAATGTGGACAAAACCGGCACCCGGATAGTAGCCGACTCCCCCCAGTCGCAGGGCGACGGCTGTATGCCTGACCTTGTCGAGGGGGATGCCGGGGATGGCGATGTCAATGGCCTTGCCGACACGGTGGAGGCTTTGTTTTGCCACATGCCGGCCGTTCTGCACCAGTAGCGAGTTGTAGGCAGGGGAGCGGTAGCCGGAGATGATGTGAATCTCGTTTCCTCCACCAAGCTTCTTGTCGACCAGGTTGAGATATTCAATGGCATTGACATCCATGATGGTTTCCTGGTTGGTGTGGTGGCACCGCATGATCCAGTTTATGGCATGAAGACCGTCCAGGTCATACGAGCCATCCGGTCTTCGGAACGTGATGGAGAGCCGGTCATTGGTGTGGTAGTTGAAAAGTGTCAGTGCTCCGGTGTTGGGAAACAACGATTTTGCGAATGCTGCCCTGCCGCTGCCAAGGGCTGCCGCGCCTGCCGCAACCAGGTGTAGAAATGTCCGTCGTGTGATATTTTTCGTAAACAAGCAGAATACTCCGTACTCCAGTATTCCCCCTTTGCATTGCATAAAAACAGGTTGTTTTTTACCAGTTTAGCGGCAACCATGTCAACTCAATTACCTTTAACATTGCTGCCCTGAAACTGCTTGGCCATTGCCGGAGCCTGGCGTAGGGAGTAAACTTCAATCATGGTATCAGGCCGGTCCGAAATGGCCCTGAAAGGGGACGTGATAGCAACGATTGCATCCTATGCTCTTTTTTCGTGCTCAGCACGCTCGCTGGCATCTTGAATTCCTGTCGCAGATGGAGACGTTATGAAACTGCGGAAAATTTCTGTAATTAAACCCGTATTGGTATTACTGGTGATTGCCATGACTTGTATCGTAGCAGCAGCACAACCTTTGCTCCCTCCCTGTCCTTCATCCCCCAATTGCGTCTCCAGCCTTGCCCCGGACAGCCACTTCATCGAACCGCTCCGTTTCTCCGGTGATGCAGTGGCCGCCTTTGCCCGCCTGCAGACTATCCTCGCCAGTCGCTCCGACACCCGGATAATTGCTGCTACCGGCACGACCCTGCAGGTTGAATTCAGGACTCTGCTCGGCTTTGTGGATGACGGTTTGCTGGTTCTGGATGCTTCCGCAGGCGTCATCCATCTCCGCTCCGCTGCCCGGCTCGGTTATTGGGATCTGGGAAAAAATCGCAGCCGCATGGAGGAAATCCGGCAGCAGTTTCTGCCGTAGTGGTGAGCATTCATGGCGAAATTCCACATATATCTTCGCGTTTCTGTCCGGTTGGCGCCGCTACGTAATGTGTGGAGAGTCAATTCGTGGGTAGGATGGTGCGCATCAAGAAACTGGTGAA
>MGZJ01000089.1:0-6200 GCA_001802645.1 Geobacteraceae bacterium GWC2_53_11
ACTGATCTGTTGGCTGGTCAGGATCGACCAGCGGATTCAACTTGAATTCGGTCAAAACCTCAAGGCCGACAGGCTCCTAGCATATCGACATGGTTCTCCCAGTTTTCTTGCCAATACTTGCTTCCTCTGTTCGTGAGGAACCAAGCAAGGGAGAAAATAAGGCCGATACAGGCAAGAACATAGGCATTGAATTCTTTGTCTTTCATGTGCTCGGCAGCCAAAACCGCAAAGTATCCAGCGAACGTGGCTGCTATTAACGTCCAAAAGTATGTGGCTCGCTGCCAATACAGCCCTATCTCAAATTTTCTGATGTCGAGAGCATGTTGAAGCGCACTCTCGGTTTTCTTAACTTCTGGGGCAGTGCCCAGCCCAAAAGAAGTTTTGTATTCTTCTTCTGCTGTCACGAACTTTTCTGAGCTTGTATTTTCAGTTTTATCATTCATATTTTTATTTTTCTCTTTTCAAGGGTTCAAGGACAAAGACATAAGAAAAACTCTTGCAGCTGTGCCTGAATAATTGTCGAAGGGTCTTGCCCAAATGATTTTGCTATTATTAAATCTTTCATATCTTCATCTGAAAGAAACACAATGAGTTTTTCAGACTCGACCCATGCTCTCCGTCTCGCCTTCTTGGCGGACTCTGAAGGCTCTAATCGACTGCATAATAGTCCAAAGTTTCTCATAGCTTTGTGATACAGATACTGCTGAATTGACTCTACTTGATTTTGACCAATTGAGGCCGTGTAATTTTTGAACTCCGCAACTGCAAACCAAGTGGAACACAAGTTTTTTATCTGATCCCAAAACTCGTTCTTGTTATTTATGGGATACACTGCATCTCTAATATCGAGGTCATCTTCAGACCTGGATTGGATGTCCGGGATAGTAAAAGGCGGGATAAAAACATAGTTTAGTATTTCTATGCAGAGATCCTCGTACAATTTGAAATGTTCCTTGCCTGCCTGAAGTTGTTCAAGGCGCTCAATAAGCTCAGTTGCTCTTGGCTCAAGTAGCTCCACTTCTGTAGGGCCTGATGTGGTTTCCGACGCAGACTCAGCCACTGCAAATTCAGATATTATCGAAGGATGCCTCGAAAGTATTTCCCTCATTTTCCGGCCATCCCAAATAGCTAGATGTTCACTCTCTTCAAGTTCCTCCATCAGCAATGTTGGCATTGTCATTGAAACAAGAAGGAGCCCACCATCAGCCGCTAAATATTTTTTTGCGGCGCGTAGTTGAGAGGCCGCATGCCTGAACATTGATGCAGGGGCAATAGTTCGATGCGTATGTTTAGCCTCTCCAACCCAGCGCTGTCCATCGGGCGTTGAAATCAGAAAATCTACTCCGATGTCTCTTGCACGACGTTCTTGGTGATCCAAAATGTAACCTTCTGCGACGAGAAGTCGCTCACAAAGCTTTTCAAAATCCTGAGGTGTTAATCTGTTAAATTCCATAATGTCCTTTTTTCGCGGCCAACGGAATTGAGGGTGTGCGGGTTCAGCGCGCCACCCGACGGCTGGCAATTGCCTTATTTTTTAATATGTTACAGCTACCCACATTTTCCCGTTCCTATGGATAACTACCGTCCTATAGCTATCCAAGAGACTTTTACGTTGTCTAAGCCCATAAAAGCCATATTCGACGCAAATAGAGGCGAAAATATCATTGTAAAACCATCTTTATCCGGTTGGACCGAAGTTACCGCTACCTTTGGCTTGATCGAATCTGGTGACGCACTTTGATCAAGTTGCAGAAATACCTGGGGTGTTTCTTTAAATGGTCTTGAGAAAATTATTTTTTTCGTGCTGCCTACATTGAGCTTTGTAGGATAGCTCTTGATTTCTTCCTTCGTTAGTGCTTTTAACCCAACTTGCATTGTCAATATTTTCTTGTCATTTTCGAAGAAATTGATTCCGTCTGCCGAAACTTGCACTTGGTTATTCTTTTCGAGCTTCTCTAATCTGTTCAGCCGAGGCTCAATTTCTGAAAATAGATTATGAATTACGTTTCTTGTATCGGAGTTACTGATTTTGGTCTTCAGAGCTTCGATTTTGCCGGACAAATTGTCCATTTCACTTATTTTAGTTTCAACAACGACGTTGAGCTGCTCATTAATTTTTTTCTTAAACTCTGGACTTGTCATTACTTTTTCAGCATTTTCTTTTGTTATAGACTGAACAGTTTTTTGGATATCTTTATATCCCTTGTACCCGAGTACACCAAGTGTACCGATGAGAATAGCGGCACAGAAGCTTACCGACCAGACAGCGAATCGGAAAATCCTCAAGGAATGCTGAAGTTTTTCGTCAAACCTCTTGTTAATTTCGTTCAAAGCTTCAAGCTTTGCTTTCTCAATATCGCGGACATCGTCCGTTTTTTCATCTGAACCCATTCCCTCTCCTTCCATTCTTGTTTGTTCAGATAACTCAGTATTGACCTGAATTCCGGTCATCCGCCATTCACTTACTACACTTCAAATTATTCACAAAACAGAAGTCGTCATATGAATCGTTTCCGGCCCGTCACAGAATCAGGTAATACAACGGGAAAATAAAAATCCAGATCAGATCAACCAGGTGCCAGTAGAGCGCCCCGTTCTCCAGCAAAATATAGTTTTCGGCATTGACCTCACCCGACCTGATCCTCTGGCCGATCACGGCGAGAAGCACCCCGCCGATCAGCACGTGCAGGCCATGGATGCCGGTGGTCATGAAATAGAGGCTGAAGAAGATCGATTCCCCCGGCGCTCCCTATTCGAGGGACACCGTACGCAATTCATATCTCAAAATACACAAATCTAACCTTTGCCCTCAAACTCCGGTATCGCCCGCCGCATGAATTCATCAAACAGCGGAACGGTAAATGCCATATCGCCATGGGTTGGGCTGTAGATCATCCCTTTTTTGATCAGCTTGGCCCTGACCGGGCCGAGGCTGTTAATCTTGACACCAAGCACTGCAGCAATATCTCCGGATCGATTGGCATTTGGACCCAGATGAGCCAAATTATACCCATGTATAACCAACATCGAGTATAACCGTGTATAAATTGGTATAAACGCCTATAAGAGAGGCCGTTTCAGTATCAACAAGTCACACCTGTTCCCACTCAGCCAGTTAGTGTTTCGATTTGCTTCTGCGCCATTTAAAGCGGCTAACTTCACTTTATCCGGTAATAACCCGTCACAAAACCAGGTAATAGAGCGGGAATATAAAAATCCAGATCAGGTCCACCAGGTGCCAGTAGAGCGCCCCGTTTTCCAGTAGAATATAGTTGCCGGCCGTCACCGAACCTGATCGTACCTTTTGGGCGATAACGGCGAGCAGCACCCCGCCGATCAGCACGTGCAGGCCATGAATGCCGGTGGTCATGAAATAGAGGCTGAAAAAGACCGATTCCCCCGGTGCTCCCCCCTTCAGATGCGGTGAACCGGGATAGATGCCGTGGCCGATCTTGGTGCTCCACTCGATATACTTGATAGCCATGAAGCCGACGGCGCAGAGGAGCGTCCCCCCCAGCAGCGCCACGGAACGGCGCGCCTCACCCCGCTGCAGGGCGGTGACCGCCATGGCGGCGCACAGGCTGCTGGTCAACAGAATCACCGTGTTGGCCGTTCCCATGGTCCAGTCAAGCTGCCGCCCCGCTGCGGCAAATTCGTGCGGGTAACGTTTGAGGTACACCGCGTAGAGCAGGAACAGCCCGCCGAACAGCAACAGCTCGGTGAACAGGAACAGCCACATGCCGAGCTTGGCGGCGGCGTCATCTTTGTGCGGATGATGGGTCATCTTACCTATCATGGCACTTCCTCAGATTCAGTTCCCGCGAGCGTGTCATGGTACCTGCAGGCCTCATCGATATGCGCCAGCAAAACCTTGTCATCCCATGGCTTGACCAGATATTTGAAGATGGTGCCGCGATTGATGGCATCCGTGGCCGTATGAAGATCAAGGTCTCCGGTCAGGATCATGCGGACGACCCCGGGGTAGATCAGCTTGACCCGTTCGAGAAATTCACTGCCATTCATGACCGGCATCTGAAAGTCGGAGATAACCACGTTAATACATCTGGTTGCGAGCAGATCAAACCCCTCCGCAGCACTCGATGCCGTCAGCACCTGGTACCCTTCCAGTGACAGCATCCTGCTCAATGCGGCCACCACGTTCACTTCATCATCAACCACAAGGATCGTGTGCTGTGTGCTGTCCGGTTGCTGGTCGTCAAAGGTCAACATCCTGTTCTCAAGAAGCAAGGTGCGGAAATCGTCGGCAACGACCGGTTTGCTGAAGAAGAACCCCTGAATCTCGTCGCAATTGTGCAAGCGCAGATAATTCAGCTGCCCGGCAGTCTCGACACCCTCGGCAATCACCTTCAGGCGCAGGCTGTGGGCCATGGCAATGATCGTCTTGGTAATGGCCGCGCTGTCCGGTTCACTGGTGATGTCGCGCACAAACGACTGGTCCACCTTCAGCTTGTTGAACGGGAAGCGTTTCAGATAGCTGAGGCTGGAATAGCCGGTGCCGAAGTCATCCATGGAAAGGGTGGTCCCCAGCGCCTGCAACTCGTTCAGGACGGTGGTTACCTGATCCGGGTTCTGCATGAGAAGGCTCTCGGTAATTTCCAGTTCCAGGTAGCGCGGCTCCAGGCCGCTTTCGCGAAGAACACGCTCCACAGTCCGGACCAGATGCTTCTGGCGGAACTGGTACGCAGAACGATTGACGGCCACCGATATCGCCGGAAGACCGGCATCCTGCCACTCCCGGTTCTGCCTGCAGGCGGTTGTTAAAACCCATTCGCCAATCTGCTCGATCAACCCGGTTTCCTCGGCCAGCGGGATGAAATCAACGGGAGAAACCAGACCCTGCTCCGGGCTCTGCCACCGGATCAGCGCTTCCATGCCGGTAATCCTGCCGCTACGCAGGCTCACTTTCGGCTGATAGCAGAGGAAAAATTCGTTCCGCTCCAGTGCACGCCGCAAATGTTTTTCCATGGTCATGCGCGACAGGGAACGGGTATTCATCTCGGCTGTATAATAGCGGACCCGGTTGCGCCCCTGCTCCTTGGCCTGGTACATGGCCAAATCGGCATTTTTGATCAGGCTTTGCGCATCATCATCGTCCCGGGATGAGATGCTGATGCCGATGCTACAGGTGATGACCAGTTCATGATCCTTGATGTGTAATGGCTGTGAGACCGCATCCTGAACCGACCTTGCTATCCGCTCTGCAACAACGGTGATATCAGGGTCGGATACCATGATGACAAACTCGTCACCCCCCTGGCGCGCCACGGTATCTCCCACCCTGATCGAGCTGGCGAGACGGTCTGCGGCAATTTTCAGTAGTTCATCGCCGACATCGTGCCCCAGGCTGTCATTGATGAATTTGAAGTTGTCCAGATCAATAAAAAAGAGCGCTATCTGGTGGCCGTTGCGGGGCGATATGAGCAGGGCCTGCTGGATACGGTCCAGCAAGAGCGTCCGGTTGGGAAGGTGGGTCAGGGCATCGTGGTTTGCCTGAAATTCCAGCTTTTGTTCAAAATGCAGCAGATTCTGCTCGGACCTGTTTTTTTCCGCCACAGCCAGTTTATGGAACGGCCTGACAATGAGCCACCAGATGAACGGCGCGCTCAGAATTGATAAACTTAAGGAATCAATGAAGTTGATGACATGAGCCGGAGCCGCCTTGAGCCATGAGTCCAGCAGAACCATCACCAGGGTTTCAATCGCAAATATGGTCAGAAGCAGGCGAAAAAAGAGCGTAACCGGCTTCAGTGCATGCGCGGTTTCGGTGGAATTATTCATACAACGGCCTCACCTTTCTTGCCTTCATCTGGTATTGCCATAAAGTCGTACGGGCCATGGGTCACGAGCGGCTCTACGATAAAATTCTCCGTCGGCGGCGGCGTCGGCGTGCTCCACTCCAAGGTGGCGCCCCCCCAGGGATTACCTGTAAACGGAGCGCCCCACAGCAGTCCCCGGAACAGGTTCACCAGCATGACGGCCAGTCCAACCGCCAGAATCCAGCTGCCGACCGTGGCGGCCAGATTGAGGTCGGCAAACTCCGGCAGGTAATCGTAGTAGCGGCGCGGCATTCCCTTCATGCCGAGGACCTGCATGGTGAAGTAGGTGATGTTGAAACCGGTGAACATCAGCGCCCAGGCGACCAGCGCAGGTTTTTCGGCATAGCGGCGGCCGAAGAACTT
>MGZJ01000089.1:6211-15719 GCA_001802645.1 Geobacteraceae bacterium GWC2_53_11
ATCACGTAATGGAAATGCCCCACCACAAAATGGGTGTCGTGCACATGGATGTCGGTGGCGGCGGCCCCCAGTATCAGACCGGAGAGCCCCCCGATAGAAAAGAGCAGGATGAAGGAGAGGGCGAACAGCATGGGGGCTTCCAGCGAGATAGAACCCCGGTAGAGTGTGGATACCCAATTGAACACCTTGATGGCGGACGGAATGGCAACGATGAAGGTCAGGAATGAAAAGACCAGGATGGCGGTATCGCTCATGCCGCTGGTAAACATGTGGTGCCCCCAGACCAGGGAACCGAAGGCGGCAATGGCCAGACTGGAGAAGGCGATCATCTTGTAGCCGAAGATCGGCTTGCGCGAGAACACCGGGATGATGTCCGAAACCACACCCATGCCGGGCAGGATCATGATGTAGACCGCCGGATGGGAATAGATCCAGAACAGGTGCTGGTACATGAGCGGGTCGCCCCCCTGGTCGGCATCAAACAGGCCGGTGCCGAGCATCCGTTCGGCCATGACCAGCACCAGCGTGATGGCCAGGATCGGCGTTGCCAAAATCTGCACCCAGGCGGTTGCGTAGAGGGACCAGACAAACAGCGGCAGCCTGCCCCAGGTCATCCCCTCGGCACGCAGGCGGTGGATGGTGGTGACGAAGTTGAGGCCGGTCAGGATCGACGAGAAGCCGACGATAAAGACCCCGAAGACCGCCAGGGAGACGTTGGTGCCGGTGCGGGCGCTGAAGGGGACGTAGAAGGTCCAGCCGGTGTCGGGCGGACCGCCGCCGCTGAACAGCGACGCAAGAATGATGACGGCGCCGGCCATGTAGAGCCACCAGGAAAGCAGGTTCAGACGCGGAAAGGACACATCGCGGGCGCCGATCTGGATCGGCATGACCAGGTTGCCGAAGGAGCCTTGGAAACCTGGGATGATGAAGAGGAAAATCATCACCACGCCATGCACGGTGAACAGCGCGTTGTAGGACTGGGCTCCCATGATCGTGCGTCCCGGCGCCATCAATTCAATGCGGAGCAGCAGCCCCAGCAGCACCCCCACCAGAAAAAAGCCGAAGGTGGCGTAGAAGTAGAGCAGCCCGATTCGTTTGTGGTCTGTGGAGAAAATCCACGAGGTGATGCCGGTTTTTCCGGTGTCGTTCCAGAAGCTGCTGACTACAGGATGAATGTTATCTGTCATGGTCATGTATTCCTAAGGCGGATAATCCGGAACCAAAATCTGTTTCACGCAACGGCGCGACGACGCAACGAAAGGCGTTCAAACTTTTTGGTTTAAAACTTTAAACGTTGCGTCGTCGCGTGAGAAATGCCGTTAAGGGACGAGGAAATTGCTGATGTACCAAGGTTGGCTGCCTCAGCAAAAAACTCTGTAGGAGCGGCATCCTGCCGCGATTGCTGCAATAGCCAGCATTGTTGCATATTGCAGCAATCGCGTTTTGGAAAACGCTCCTACAGCTTAAACGGTAGATCAATAAATACCATGTCCCTATGTCTTCGAAATGCGTTTTTTATGTTTCCGGCCGGTCAGGATCAGAAAGGCAAGAAAACTCCCGGCACAGAGGATCACCACTGTAGCACTGACGCGGAGCAGATTAAAGACATAGCTGTTCTGCCGGGAATCGTAACTGAAACAGTATTCCAGCACCTTGCGGACGGCTGTGCCGCTTTTTCCCTCCCGGGCCTCCACCAGAGCAAGGGTTAGATCCTTGGGCAGAAAAGTGGCTCCGTACAGGTAGCGTACGATTGTACCGTTACCGGTGACAACGATGCTGGCCACCGGGTGGAGAAAATCCCCGCCCCGGCGCTGAAACGAGAAACCGACCGCATCGGTCAGCTTCTTGATGCTGGCGGCATCTCCGGTCAGGAAGCGCCAGCCGGTTTCGGGGAACGGCGCATGCATGGCGGTCAGATAGACCCGCTTGAATTTTGCCGCCAGTTCCGGGGTGTCGTGCTCGTCAAAACTGACGGAAATCACCCGGTACTCTACATCCGGCGTGCGCTTGATCTTGGGGAGCACCTGCGCCAACCGCCACTGCAAATTATAGCAGACATTGGCGCAACTGAAAAAGACCGGCAGAATGATCGTTGGGCCATTGATCAGTTCCGCCAGCCGGACCTGCCTGCCGCTTTCATCACGAAAGGTGATATCGAGCGGAATTCTGGCGCCCAGGTGTTCAGTGAGACCGACATCAGCTCCGTCAGCGCTCGTAGCCATAGCCACGGGCCCTGCTACGGTTCTTTGATCCGCATACGCTGCTTCGACACAAACCGTCATCAGCACCAGCGACACCACAAGTGATGCCCGCCAACGGGCTGAAAACGGCGTGGCACGGCCTTTGGAACAGGAGTCAGCCATTGTGCCCGCCAGCCGCCAGGCGTTCGCCAAGTCCCGACGTCCTGAGCGTACGCCGTTCAACGGCCTGACGGAAAACCTCTTCCGTGCCCCAGATTTCCAGGTGAGTGCGGGCACGGGTGACCGCCGTGTAGAGGAGCTCCCGGGTGAGGACGTCCGACAGGTAATCGGGCAGGATCAGCAGCACCCGGTCAAACTCCGAACCCTGGCTTTTGTGGATGGTCAGGGCAAAGGCGGTCTCGCCGGGAGGGAGGCGGAGCGGCGAAAGATGCCGCAAGCCACCCTCCGGAGTTTCGAACCAGACCGCCTGCTCACCGTTGTTTTCCATAACCACGCCGATATCACCGTTAAACAAACCCAGTTCGTAGTTGTTGCCGGTGATCATTACCGGCTGTAAGCGCAGGGCGTGGGGATCATTTTTTCGCACCGGCGCAAGCGTGTTTCCGCAGAGCCGGTTCAGGTTTTCGATGCCGCATGGACCCGAGTGGAGCGGGGATAAAACCCGGAAAGAACCGAGCGCTGCCAGCGCTTCAGCCGGAGATGACGCACGGGAATACCCGGCATAACCGTCCCGGACGGCAGCGGCGAAAGCATCATCAAACATCCTGCCGGGCGGCAGGGTACGCCAGACTATATCCGGTGACCGCCCTGCTTTCAGCAGTTCAACGGCGGCAGAACCTTCCCCGTTGTTTATCAGCTGACTTAAGGCGGCAATACCGCTCTCCGAGCCGAAGCGGTAGCTTTTGGTCAGCTGCGTGACCGGAACGGCTGCCTGATCGGCGCTGTCACAGATATCGGCCAGCACCGCCCCGGCTTCGACCGACGCCAGTTGATTGCGATCGCCCAGCAGAATGAGCCGGGCATCATCGCGCAGGGCCTCCATCAGGCTGGCCATCAGCTGAAGATCGACCATGGATGCTTCGTCCACCACCAGTATGTCGCAGGTAAGCCGATTGGAGCGGTTGTGGCTAAAGCCCCCCCGGCGCCCCTGTACACCAAGCAGCCGATGAATCGTACTGACCTCCGAGGGAAGGCATGCTCTGATATCATCACTGAGCGAAAGACGGTCAACAGCGTGAAGGATCGACTGGTGAAGCCGTGTAGCCGCCTTGCCGGTCGGCGCCGCCAGCATGATTTCAGGCCGGGAAGCTCCCGCCATATCGAGCAGCAGCGCCAGAATCCGGGCAACCGTTGCGGTTTTACCGGTCCCCGGACCGCCGGAGATAACCGAAAAGCGGTGAATCAGTGTCATCCTGGCAGCGGAACGCTGCAGGTCGATTTCACCATTATGCTCAGGAAAATAGCGGTCCAGAGCAGCTTCGAGGCGATCCTCATGTGCCGTTGGCGCGTGGCTGCGTGACAGGATACCCGCAGCCACCTGCTGCTCATAGCTCCAGCAGCGGTGGAGATAGAGCCTCCCCGCCGGATCCAGCACGAGCGGCGTATATGCGCCCGGTACGCCGACGGTATCGCAGGTGCGGAGCGCCGTCCGCCACCGGTTGATGTCGCCCGGAGGGAGCCTGCGCTGCGGTTGTGTTGCTGGCAGCGCGGAGCCATCAAACGAATCGCTCAGGGTAAAGCAGGTATGGCCGCGCCCGGCACTATGGCTGACAAGAGCAGCTCCCCACCAGAGCTCATCACTGGGGTGCCGGTCGATGCGGACGATAAAATCGGCGAAGTGACGGTCAAGAAGCGATAGTTTGATCTGTTCCGTCATCGCGGCACTTCTTCCTGTTTACCGAAGGTTTCTTCGTACATGGCAGTGCTGTACACCGTCAGGCGGTTTTTGCCGCCCCGCTTGCTGACGTACATCGCCTCGTCGGCATTTGCCATGACCGCGCGCACATCGGCGCCATCCTCCGGGTAACCCGCCAGCCCTGCGGAAAGGGTGGTGAGAATGCTCTTCCCCTCGAAATCGAACGGAGTAGTCGCCATACCGCTGACGATGCGCTCCACGGCCTTGATCACATCCTGCTTGCCGGTTTCCGTAAACATGATGACAAATTCATCGCCGCCGTAACGGGCAGAGATGTCGCAGTTGCGGGTGTGTGCGGTGATCATGGCGGCCACCTGCTGAATCAGCGTCGTACCGGCAAAATGGCCGTACTGGTCATTGATCTTCTTGAGGTTGTCGGCGTCGAGCATACAGATGGCAAAAGGGCGTATATACCGTTTGGCCAGTTTTTCCTGACTGTCAGCCAGCAGGAAAAAATTGCGCATGTTGTTGATGCCGGTAACATCGTCGGTCAGCGACAGCCGTTCCACTTCGCGGCGTGCCGTTTCGCTCTCTCCGGCCAGCATCGCGCCCAGGTGGGCGATCAGCATAAAGGGAAACAGTTCGATGATATGGGTGAGGTAATAATTGAGTTCCCGGAATTCAACGGAAGCAAGCAGGATATAGGAAGTGACTGCCAGGCCGGCCATAAAATAGGTGACCCGGCGCCCCTGGGTGAGCGCGGTAGCCATCAGGATCAGATAGATGAGCGACATGAACGGACTGGTCAGCTTGCCGGTATACCAGCAGACAGCCACGATAAAGGAGAGAAACACCATCAGATCGGCAAATATCTTCAGGGTGCCATACTTGCGGGATAGCAATCCGTAGCGGGCATTCAGGTTGTAAAAAAAAAGCAGTATCGAAAACCCGGCCAGAAAGGCCATGCTGCCATGATCTTTCGGCGCAATCTTCATATCAAGTGTCACCAGGGCGATCAGCAGCCAGGAGATATTACCCATGATGCGGTCATATCCCTTGAAGCGCTGCTGCGTGCCGTGATTGTTATCTTGCTGGAGGTCGTCCATGGTTGCCTCTCCTTACCCCGCTGCCGCTAACGTAACCACTGCCGTCACCACATAGCGGGCAAGCTTTCCGCCAGCGACCAGCAACGAAAACAGCCCGAAATTAACCCGCAGCATCCCCCCCACCAGGCAGAGCGGATCTCCGACAACCGGCAGCCACGAGAAAAGCAGCGAGTACACGCCAAAGCGTTGATAGGAGCCGCGCGCCCTCTCCTGTTGCCGGGGTGACACCCGCAAGACTTTTTCAATGAGCCAGTGGCCGCCCCACATCCCGATCAGATAGGTCATGACCGCCCCGAGATAATTGCCGGTGGAAGCGACAGCTACCGAGGCCACCGGATCATATCCCCCGGCCAGCATCATGACCAGCAGCCACTCGGACCCGAGCGGCAGCAGGGTGGAGGCCAGAAAGCTCATGAAGAACAACGACAGGTAACCGGGCTGCTGCAACCAGTCATGCAACATGACAGTATATGTCAGAAATGAGTTGTCAAAATGGCTCAAAACGCTACAATGCTCCCCGCCGCAACCCCCCTCAATCCCCCCTTATCAGAGGGGAAGCTGTTTAAGCCTCCCCTGATAAGGGGAGGTTTGGAGGGGTTTGTGCAGACATTGTAGCGATAAATTCAGTTTCGGCAAGGGGGAACCATGCTGAAGGGCAAACCGGCAAAAAAATATTCCCAGGCAGGACGGCTGCATTCGATTATCAGGCTGCTGGAAACCAGGCGCGGCCTGACTCTGGACGAGCTGGCCCAGGAGTGCGACGTTGACCGGCGTACCATCCACCGCGATCTGAATGCGGTTGAACAGGCCGGTTACTCGCTGACGACCGAGTGGTGCGACGGCAAAAAGGTCTACAGCTTCCTGACCAAATCGCGCAACCTCCCCCCGATTACCTTTACCCTGCCGCAGTTGATGTCGCTCTACCTGCTCCGCTCGCTGGGTGCCCATCTGGTCGGCACGCCGTTCCAGGCCGAGATCGACGAGCTGTTCAAGAGCATCCATTCCGTGCTCCCCGACCGCCATGCCGCCCATCTGGAGCGGATCGCCCGCGTTTCGCTGCCGCTGCTGCACGGAGCCAGAGATTACTCGCCGTCGGCCCCCTTTATTGAAGACCTGCAGAAAGCGCTGCTCCAGCAGTACCGCATCCGCCTGAACTACGCCAAGAAGGGGAAGGAAGAGGCGGATGCCTACGAGGTCGATCCCTACACCCTGGTCTTTCACAAAGGGGGAATTTACCTGCTCGGCAACGCCCACAACCGCTCCGGCATGCGCCTCTTTGCCCTGGAGCGCATCCGCGGGATCGAGGTAACTCGCCAGCGTTTTGAAATCCCGGTTAGCTATCAGCCGGAAGCCCACTTCAGCAGCGCCTTCGGGCTGGTAAGCGACACCCCGATGAAGGTAAAAATCCGCTTCTCCGCCGAAATCGCCCACGCAGTCAAGGATCGCATCTGGATGCCGGGGCAAAAGATCAGTTCCGACGCCGAAGGACGAGTGGTAGTCGAGTTCAAAGCGGCAGGCCAGATGGAACTGGTATCATGGATCCTCTCCTACGGCATCCACGCCGAAGTGCTGGAGCCTGCGGAGCTGCGCAAGGAAGTCAAACAGCAGGTGAAGGGGATGCGCGAGTTTTACCGGGGGAAAGAGAAGGAAAGCGAGAAGGTGGAGAAGAAGGCCAAGCGGAGCTAGCAACGGCGTTACGCCGCATTACACATTCAAGCAAGGAGACATGAAGATGAGAACTATCCTGTTTACAGCTGTTGCCATTGTTATTTCCAGCAGTATCGTTTTTGCGGCCGATGTCATGGAATTGCCGACAACCAAGAACAGCGTCACCTTCCCACACAAGCGGCACCAATTGAAGTTAGCAGACTGCACCAAATGTCATGAATCATCCAAGGGCGGAAAAATCGCCAACCTCGGCAAAGAGTGGGCGCATAAGCACTGCCGGGAGTGCCATCACGAGCTGAAGAAAGGCCCGCAGGCATGCAGGGACTGTCACAAGAAGATAGCTACCAAAAAATAATCCGGACAGTTTGACATCTTCAGGGAAACCATTATTAGCATCCGGGTAGTTTTCATCTGCACAAACTAAATGTTCCATTTGGGTGGATGACCGGTTCACGCACGTGTGCGCGTGAACCGGTGAATAACAAGTTGGTCAAAACCAGAGTGGAGGTTTTACCGGCGGAGTTGCCGGAATTGAGGTTTTGGTGGGTGCTCTGGCGTCGCGAAAAAGGCAGAAAAGCAGTGTGTAGGCTGTTTTCGCTGAGTTGCTGGAATTGAAGTTTGGTTAGTTGTTCCAGCGGAGCAGAAAAAGCGAAAAAACTAAAAATGCCTGTGAAGGCGCTGTTTATTTGGCTTCACAGGCTTTGAGTGAAAAAGAGTTATTAATTTTCGCAATTAGAAATGAATATCGAAAAGCCAAAGGCAAATTAAAGTCAAAAGCGAATTTCTATCAGCATCAACTTAGACAGAGTATAGAAGCCATTACTTCAACCGGTAGTGCGCATTCAACAATAACCTTGGGGTGAAAACCATGATGTTTGAGGAACTACTCGAACAGTTTCGTCAACTTGGCGGGACCGCTCAGAACATAGTGTTGCGTGAAGGTTCATATGGTCGCGGGGTGTTTCCACAAGACCCAAGTAAACCAATTCTTATCCACATACCAGAGAACCTTTTGATCCCCGTATCAATGTTAACTCTACATGGAACCGATTTGGTTGTGCGGGAAGATGCAAGAATACCTGAAAACATAAGGGCTTTCTTCGCCAGTTATCAAAAGCACCTCTCGTGGGGAGCAGGTGTATTCACGCACCTACTGGAGTCAGAGCGCTCATGGTGTCAGCTTCCAGAACCAGTTAAGGATAAGATGATCAGCATCTTACAGGCCGATCTTGGTAACAACCCTTTCGATATCTCAAACTCGACAAAATTAATTAATAGGTATTATTTAACGCGAGCGATTGGATATGCCTCAAGTTCCTTCGGCCAAGACGGGCACGTCATGCCTTTCATAGAGCTGATTAACCATTCTAAGGATGGGGGCGCTTATAAGAGTCATAATGGTATTGCCTTCGATGGCGTATACGCAGGAGAAGTCTTTGCTAATTACAATCCGTTGTTCGACTCAATGAAATTGTTTACTCAGTATAGGTTTTCCGCACCGTCAAAGACTGCATATTCTTTTCCTATCAGACTGATCTGCGGCGACAGCTTCATTCAAGTGCTTAGGAATATAGCTGATCATCAGTTTATAGACGGTAAGCGATATCCAAACGTTTTGATCGCTGATAAAGGTGTTCAGCTAAGTTATCTTGAGCTGGGGAACTGTTCTAGCCCACGCGCTTGCCGCAGTAGTTTTTTGCGACTAATAAGTGGAACGCCAATACAAAACCCCAATGAGGTATTTGATCAATTGGAAGCGCACAATCGGAACTGTCTCATTAGTCTATTGCGTGTTTTGCAAAACCATCAGGGGCCGATGATATCGGAGCTTCAGTCAGCTGTATTTAATCAGATGGAAACCCTATCGACCTATTGGGGTTCCGACCCACTGTAGATTTGAGGGTCTTCGGTAGTAGATACATGTGCAGCGCAACGAAGCAGGAAGCCGGAAACTGGCAGAGCAAAAATTGTGGACTGTTTGCAAGATAAGTGAGAACCCAAAAACAAAATAAACACCTTGAAACGTCAGAAAAAATCAACGGCGGAAAAGACGAATTCCCAACAAACGGCAGCACCGGTCAGCGGGAAAAAGCCCCCGCCGTGCCCAACAGCCGCCTGCAACAATACCGGTTGACCGACAAAGGGAGAGCGCTTCTTGCAACTAAGAACAGCAATTAAGAGAACAGGAAACCCATACCATGACCGAAACCACACCACTCACCAACATCATCGCAGCCCGCATCGCCGAAAAAGGGCGCATCACCTTTGCCGACTTCATGGCGGCCTGCCTGTATGAACCGGGGCTCGGCTATTACACCTCTCCGGGGCGCAAGGTCGGCGCCGAGGGGGATTTTTATACCAGCATCACCGTGCATGCCGCCTACGGGCGGGTGATTGCCCGCGAGATCGCCCAGATGTGGCGCAGTATGGGAGAACCCGCAGAATTTACCCTGGTGGAGTGCGGCGCTGCCAATGGCCGCCTGGCCTGTGACATCATGGATTATCTGTCCGAGCGCGAGCAGTTGATGTTCCGGGGAGTGCGGCTGGTACTGGTGGAGCAGGAGCCTTCCCTGGAGTCGGCTCAGCGTGAGATGCTGGCTGCCCACCTTGACCGGCTATCCTGGTTGTCCCCGGATGAATTTGCTTCGGGCCGGTTCACCTTCAACGGCTGTCTCTAC
>MGZJ01000089.1:15742-16039 GCA_001802645.1 Geobacteraceae bacterium GWC2_53_11
AAATTTTTGTAACCTGCACGAATGGGGAGTTTGCCGAAGAGGCTGGTGAACCATCTACACCGGAGCTTGCCGCACATTTGAAGCGTGTTGGCGCGGAACTGCATACTGGACAGCAGGCCGAAGTCAACCTGAACGCCCCGCAATGGCTGGCGGCGGCTGCCAAAGCCCTCCAACACGGTTTTATCCTGACGGTTGATTATGGCTACCCCGCCGCGGAACTGTACGCTTCCCGCCGCAACCTGGGAACGCTGCTCTGCTATTACCGCCATCAGACCGAAGAGAACCCGTACCTCCGCC
>MGZJ01000089.1:16126-16687 GCA_001802645.1 Geobacteraceae bacterium GWC2_53_11
TTTTCTCCTCTCTGCCGGGATAATTGAGGAGATTGAAACGATAGAGCGCTCCGACGTATCTAACGAAGAAAAGCTGCGCCTCCGCCTGACCCTCAAAAAACTGATCATGCCTGAGGGGGGGATGGGTGATACGTTCAAAATTCTGATTCAGTCCAAGGGAGTTGATGCTCCCAAGATGCTCTGTCAGCGCCGGATCGGAGGGTAAATGCCGGCATTCACGTCTGCTGAAATCCGAGGTATTGTGTTCGATCTGGATGGCACCCTCTACGTGAGTGACCGCTTTGCCGCCGAGATCCAGCATGCGGCTGCCACCTATTTCGCCGATCTCCTGGGGATCGGCACAGAAGAGGCGGGCCTGCTGATGACTGCCACCCGGAACCGGCTCTCGGAAGAGAGCGGCATGGTTCAGACGATCTCGGCGGTCTGCACCGAGCTGGGGGGGAACGTACAGGAACTGCATCGTTTTTTTGCAGCAACATTGCGCCCGGAAGCATACCTCGTCCGGGATGAACGGGTCATCCGTTTACTGGAGCATCTTGCCGAACGGTTTTCGCTCTACAT
>MGZJ01000090.1:0-9358 GCA_001802645.1 Geobacteraceae bacterium GWC2_53_11
ATCAACGGAACGCTGGACGGATTCACAGCGGAACGGTGGACGCCATCACGTCAGTTTGACTGGACGCTTTCACCGGAATACGCACTATTCCCATGGTCACCACATTTTGACTCCTTTTCTCAAACCACCAGTGAGAGTTACAGCCAAATCCTGACTTGACTGACACAGCGGTCACCAATATAATTAGTGTTGCAAATTATTAGCAATACGAATTAACATATCAAGCCAATTTTGGGAGGTGTCATGAAAAAAGAGAGAAACGCCATTCCAGAAATCATCGATAACTTGAGACGGGTATTTCAGGCAGTAACCGAATACTCAAAAACGGCCGAGCGATCAACCGGGTTGACCGGACCTCAACTCTGGGCCGTTAATATTTTAGCCAACACCGCTCCCATCAGGGTTTCTGAATTGGCTCAGCTTATGTATCTCAGCCCGGCGACCGTAGTGGGAATCCTCGACCGGCTTGAAACAAAAGGACTAATCTCACGGACACGATCAACGGAAGACCGAAGAGCAGTGGATCTGCATCTTACCGGAGCCGGGAAGGGGCTTGCAGCAAAATCCCCCGAAGTTGCCCAGGTTATGCTGGTGAAAGGGCTGGATGAATTAACTGACGCACAGTTTACCGCAGTTGAACAGGGGATGAAGCATATGGTGCGGATGCTTGGTGCAGAGCATATCACTCCGCAACCTCTTCATAGTTGATCAGATTCAGACAACGACCGAGCCAAACCGCTCAGGTTATGGAGAAATGGCAACTGAAAGGCATACGATGAATATCAGGACAAATTTTCTTCTTGCCGGCATGATAGTCGCTGCGGCATCAAATTTAGGCGTAACAGTTGCATATGCTGACAATTGTACGGATGCGCTGAAAATGGTGCCGTTATTGTCATCATTACAGGGCGAGAAGTTGAACGAGCAAGAGAATCTTATTCTGCAAATGTGCAACGAAGGGCCTGCGGGGCGCGTCGTCAGAGGAGATCGTTACGAACGGGCGGCAGATCTGAAACGCGCTGTGGCAGAGTATCGGACTGCACTGACAGAGATAACCGGAGATGTAGCTACAGACAGCCATATTCGTCAGGGAGACAGGCATCTGCTTGCACGTGAATACGGCAAAGCCATCGAAGAATATCAACAGGCACTCAATGAGCGGCCTGACTGGACAGAGGCGCTTCTGAAACTTGCCGATGCCCACCTGGCAACAGGAGATGACGACGAAGCGATTGACGTACTAAAAAAATGCCTTAAAATCGATAAAAACAACATTGATGCGCGATACTCACTGGGGGTTGTTTACAAACGCAAAGGACTTTTGGCAGATGCCGAAACGGAGTTGCGTGAATCATTAAAGTCTGGTCTCGGCAATTTGGATGCTCACAGGCATCTTGCCGAAATTTATACGATACGGGGAGACTTTCAGCAGGCCATACAGGAATACCGCATTCTGCTGGAGCGTCAGGGCGACAACCCCCTGCTGCATTTCAAGCTGGCGCGGGCTTATGAGCGCAGCAAGCGCTACAAAGATGCCATATCGGAATATAAAATCTCTGTCCTGCTTGCCCCCGGCAATATTGAGTCCAACAGAGAACTGGCAATTCTGTACCATAACGAAGAGATGTTGGACGAGGCTGCTCACCACTACCGGGAGACGCTCCGGCTGAAACAAGATGATCGAAGCTCCCGAAATGCCCTGATAACCATTTATGTCAAACAGAAGAAGTATGACGAGCTTCTGGCACTGCTAAAAGAGGAAACCAGGCTGTTCCCCGAGGATCCCGACAGTTACTACAGATTTGGTCTATTGCTTTATTTCATGAAAGATTTCGATGCGGCACAACATGAATACCGTACCGCCGTTACGCTCAAACCGAACCATGCCAAAGCGCTCAGAGGGCTTGGCAAAATTGCGATGATAAAGGGAGACGGATCAGAAGCGAGGAAATATCTGCTGGAGTCGCAAAAAGCAGATCCGTCACTCCTTGATACCAATCAAATATTGAATGATCTGAAGGAGGAAAATTCGTTTCAGCCGAAACCGCATAAAATAAAGAAAACGTTTAAATCAAAAAAGAAGTTTGTCAAAAGTAAAAAGAAATCAGGCAAGTCTATAAAAAAAGCGCGGGGTGGTAAAAAGAAATCAGGCAAGACTTCCAAGAAAAGCAGTAAAAAAAAACAAACAAAACCGGATAAATGATCTGTACGGGAGGCGGTTTGATGCACGGACAAATCAGATCAATAACACGCGATACCGGCGTTATACTTGATATCGGCGCTACCCCTCTCCCGGACGGTTCGACCCGTTTCAGGGTATGGGGCCCGCGAGCTGAGAAGATTGAAGTCATCATGCCTGGCTCCGGCCGCACTTCCGCGCTTCTGAATCCTGAAGGGACCGGCTATTTCAGCGGAACCATTGCCGGCATTGGCGCTGGAGACCGTTACCGTTATCTGCTGGATGATACCCTTGAACGTCCCGATCCGGCATCACGTTTCCAGCCCAAAGGGGTTCATGGACCGTCACAAATTGTAGATCCAAACAGCTATCAATGGCATGACAATGGATGGTGCGGCATTCCACTTGAAGAGTACCTTATCTATGAGCTGCATGTAGGAACCTTCACACCTCCCGGCACCTTTGACGGCGTAATTTCCCGCCTTGATTATCTGGTTGAACTCGGTATAACCGCCGTGGAACTGATGCCGGTGGCACAATTCCCCGGTGAACGCAACTGGGGCTATGACGGCACCTATCCCTTTGCCCCCCAGAACAGCTACGGCGGCGCGGAGGGGCTGAAACGGCTGGTGGATGCCTGCCACTCAAAGGGGCTGGCTGTGATCATGGACGTGGTCTACAACCACCTGGGGCCGGAAGGCAACTACCTGCACGCCTTTGGCCCCTACTTTACGGACCGTTACCACACCCCCTGGGGAGACGCGGTCAATTTCGACGGACCGGGCAGTGACGGGGTGCGCCACTACTTCATCGCCAATGCCCTGCACTGGATTCGTGAATACCATTGCGATGCCCTGCGGCTGGATGCCATCCACGGCATCTACGATTTCAGCGCCCGGCATTTTCTTGAAGAGCTGGCTGCGGCGGTCCACCAGGAGGGAGCGGCCCTGGGACGCCGGGTGTACGTCATTGCCGAAAGCGATCTGAACGACGTGCGGGTGATCAATTCTCCCGAGTGTGGCGGTTACGGCCTGGATGCCCAGTGGAACGACGATTTCCACCATGCCCTGCGAACACTGCTGACCGAAGACCGGAGCGGATACTACTGCGACTTCGGGCAATTATCACATCTGGTCAAAGGCTTCCGTGAGGGGTTTGTCCTGTCCGGCGGTTATTCATCCTTCAGAAATCGGCGCCATGGCAGCTCCTCGGCAGCAATTCCTTCGGGCCGGTTGGTGGTGTTTTCCCAGAACCATGACCAGGTCGGCAACCGGGTTCGCGGTGAGCGTCCCGGCGAGCATCTCTCCACGCGGCAGCTCAAGCTGGCGGCCGCAACGGTGCTCCTTTCTCCCTGCGTGCCACTGTTGTTCATGGGGGAGGAATATGGGGAAACAGCGCCGTTTCCGTATTTCATGAGCTTTGGCGATGCGGAACTGGTGCAGGCGGTACGCCAGGCGCGCCGGGACGAATTCGCCGCAGCCGCAGGTCATGAATATCCCCCGGATCCGCAGTCCGAGGACACCTTTCATGCGGCGAAACTGGACCAGGAACTGCGCCATCAGGGCGAGCACCCTAGCCTGTTCGCTTTCTACCGGGCATTGATCCGTCTGCGCCGGGAATGCGCCCCGCTTGCGCGACTCGACAGAGAGGGGATGCAGGTTATCGCAGATGAGGCTGATCAGGTGCTGGCAGTCATCCGAAGCAGCGACAACGACCGGATACTCTGCCTGTTTAACTACAGCCGTCATGCGCGTGTGGTCAACCCGGCGCCGGTCAACGGCACCTTGACTGTTCTGCTTGATTCAGCGGAAAGCGTGGTGCCGGGCACCCGGTTAACTGTACATTCCACCCGTCCCGAAACTTTTCCGGCGCTTGATCCGTTCGGCGTTGCCGTCTATCGCGCCCTGTAGACAGGATAAGTGCGTTAACGAAGTTCTTTCTGCATGAAGACGCAGAAAAGAACTTCTAACTTACTAAAGGAATGATCAATGGAACGTTTCCTCTGCATACATGGTCACTTCTACCAGCCACCCCGCGAAAACCCCTGGCTGGAGTCCATTGAGATCCAGGATTCGGCCTATCCTTATCACGACTGGAATGAACGGATCACCGCCGAATGTTATGCCCCGAACACCGCCTCACGCAATCTGGACAGCGAGGGGCGTATCACGGGCATCGTCAGTAACTATGCCCGCATCAGTTTCAATTTTGGTCCGACCCTCCTTTCCTGGATGGAAAGAAGCGTTCCCGAAACCTATCGGGCAATTCTGGCGGCAGACCGGCAGAGCATCGAATGGCGCTCCGGTCATGGAGCCGCGCTGGCTCAGGTGTATAACCATATCATCATGCCACTGGCCACCCGTCGCGACAAACAGACACAGGTACGCTGGGGCATCAGCGATTTCGAACATCGTTTCGAGCGTTTTCCCGAGGGGATGTGGCTGGCGGAAACCGCCGTGGATACGGAAACCCTGGAGGTACTGGCCGAGGAGGGCATCCGCTTTACCATCCTCGCCCCTCACCAGGCGGGACGAGTGCGGAAGATTGGATTCGGCAGGTGGAAAGATGTCAGTGATTCACACATTGACCCTTCTCGTGCCTATCTCTGCCGCCTTCCTTCCGGGCGAAGCATCACCATTTTCTTCTATGATGGCCCCATCTCCCGTGCGGTGGCGTTTGAGAAGCTGCTCAGCAGCGGGGACAAATTTGTCGCCCGCCTGATGTCCGGCTTTTCTGAACAGCGAAGCCACCCGCAACTGGTTCATATCGCCACCGATGGTGAGACGTATGGCCATCACCACCACTTCGGCGAGATGGCACTGGGACATGCGCTCGATCACATAGAAGGTGACGGTCTGGCGCGACTGACCAACTACGGCGAATATCTGGAACTGCATCCGGCTACCCATGAAGTGCAGATTATTGAAAACAGTTCGTGGAGCTGCATGCACGGCCTTGAACGCTGGAGGAACGACTGCGGTTGTAACTCCGGCGTGAACAACGCCTGGGACCAGCAATGGCGGCAGCCGCTGCGCGATGCCATGAACCGGCTCAGCGGACTGTTGGCCGACTGTTTCGAAGAGAGCATGGCAGCGTATGTGAAGGAACCATGGGAAACGCGTAACAACTATATCGATGTCATACATGATCGTTCAGAGGAACATGTTACCGCCTTTCTGACCAGGCACTCCCGGCACCCGCCGGATGAAGAGGCAAGCGTCGCCATACTCAGTCTGCTGGAGATGCAGCGGCACGCCATGCTCATGTACACCAGTTGCGGATGGTTTTTTGACGAGCTTTCAGGGCCGGAAACGGTACAGATCATTCAATATGCCAGCCGGGCGCTACAGTTGGCCCAAAGATACTCAACGCAGAACTTCGAAGCCCCTTTTCTGGAACAGTTGCGGCTGGCCGAAAGCAATATCCCCGGACAAGGGAACGGAGCTGATGTGTACGCCCGGTTTGTTGAGCCGGTAAAGATAGATTTGGTCCGGGTCGGCGCCCATTACGCCGTTCGCTCAGTCTTTGACGAGTACGGAGAGGGGACCGGCATATTCAGCTATACTGCCTCCAGGGAGGATTATCTAACACTCCGTTCCGGCCAGATGAGACTGGCGGTCGGCAGGATACTCGTCAAATCGTCAATTACCCGTTATTCAGACCGGATCAGTTTCTGCACCCTGTACTTCGGCGGTCATTCCTTGAACTGCGGCGTCCGCTCCTTTTTAGGCGAAGAGGCGTATCTGGCTATGAAGCAGGAGGTCACCGCCGCCTTCAAGGAAAATGATTTTGCGGCAATAATCAGACTGATGGACACCCATTTCGGGACGCACAGGTACTCCATCAAGGACCTTTTCCGGGACGAACAACGTCTTATTTTACACCTCATCATCGCCGGCACGCTCCAGGATTTTGAAGATACCTACATAACCCTCTACGAAAACAGCAGAAGCCTGATGGGATTTCTGAGGGAAACCGGCATACCGGTGCCACACTACCTTTTATCCACCGCCGGGACTGCCCTTAATCTTAAACTGCAAAAAATGTTCAGGTCGGAAGCTGTTGACGCGGACATGCTGAAGGAGAATGTCAACGAGATCACCGTCTGGGATGCCGTTTTGGACCGCGTGGCACTTGAATTCATTACCAGACGCAGGCTGGAAGGGATGATGGCCACCCTGCTGGAGGAACCGGAAAACAGCCAGCGTTTAGCCGAGGTACTGCTTCTGGTTGAGGCGCTGGCGCAACTCCCGCTTGTTGTGAATCTTTGGCAGACACAAAATATGTACTGGACGTTGCTGCATTCCCGAGCTACCGAATTCTGCTCCATTGATACAATCGCGGACGACATGAGCCCTTGGTGCGAAGCGGTCATACATCTGGGAAAACTGCTTTTTTTCAATGTTTCTGCTGTACTGGCAAATACAAGGGGAGATATATAAATCTGAGAGAGGCGGACTGTGAACGGAATCCTGTTATCAGTTGCAGGTCCACTCCGCTTGGATTTTGAAACCTGTCAGTACGAAGGGTGTCCAGCCAGGTTCTCACTGGTGTCGCCGACGGCATGATCCCAGATCCATCTGGAGAGCAGTTTGAGTGTATCCACCTCGTTACGGACAAGAGTCTGTATTCGGCTGAGGATCGTCAGCAAGATCGGGGCTGATTCGGGAGAGCATAACCCTTCAACCAGACGGGATTCGTAGGATGTTGAGAACTTGAGACATGAATCTGCCACGTTACGGCATTCGTTGTTTACCTTTTTCAATTAATTATCAATGAAAATACTCAATGCAGGTCAGTGCTGAGATATGCGATGAATAACGACAAGGATTGCACACACATGACAAACTCGGCGGTTGCCTCTTTGGGGCGAGTAGCTGGCATTTTGGGTGCGGCGGTGGCAGGCGTGGGCTTGCTGGTGCTGGCTGGCTGGACACTGGGGGTGGAATCGCTCAAGAGCGTGCTGCCTGGTCTCGCTACGATGAAGGCCAATACGGCGCTCTGTTTCCTGCTCGCCGGCATGGCACTGGCGCTCCGGGATCGGCGTCAGGCGCGGCTGATCTGTGCCGCCCTTGTCTGTGCCGTAGCCGGAGTGACGCTGGCAGAATATGTCACCGGCCGGGATTTCGGCATCGACCAGATTCTTTTTCTTGACCAGCATGATCAGCACACGGCGTATCCTGGACGCATGGTGCAGGCCACTGCCCTCGGATTCCTGCTGGGGGGCGCGTCGCTGCTGTTGTTGCAGGTGCGGACGCGGGCAGCGTTGGCGGTGCAGCAAGCGTGTGCCGTAGCCGCAGGCCTTATCGGCATGGTGGCGGTTTTTGGCTATGTCTACGATGCGCAGCAGCTGTATCAATTTACCGGATATTCAAGCATGGCTCTGCATACCGCAACGTCTCTTGTGCTGTTGGCGATCGGTCTGATTTTCGCCCGGACGGATGGCTTGTGTGTTGTGGTAACAATGCCCGGCCCCGGTTCCCAAATGACACGCCTGCTGTTTCCGGTAGCCATGCTGGTGCCGGTGATGCTGGGGTGGTTGACTCACACCGGGCACATCCATGGACTTTACGGCGAAGGGATGGACACTGCTCTTTTCGTCCTGGCAATGACCATGACGCTTGGAGCGCTGATGTTGTGGAGTGCGCATTCGCTCAACAAAGCCGATGCCGTACGCCGCGAGACTGAGTCGGATCTACGCAATCTGACCGAGTTGATGAACCATGCTCACGAACCGATGATCGTGCGGGAACCGGGGGGCGTTATCCACGCCTGGAACCGTGGCGCTGAGGCACTCTACGGCTGGTCTGCCGCCGAGGTGCTGAGTCAGAACATGCAGCCACTGTTATTCCCCACTACCCACCCAACTGAGGAGATCGACAGGCTGCTGGAAAGCGCAGGGCACTGGGAGGGCGAACTTATCCAAACCACACGCGACGGTCGGTGTGTCACTGTCGTGAGCCGCCAAACAGCCAGTCGCACCAGCGACGGCAAGGTGCTCATCCTGGAAAGCAATCTGGACATCACTGAGCGCAAACAAGCGGATGAGGCGCTACGAAAAAGCGAGGAACGCCTGGCCCTGGCAACCAGCGCCACCCAGATTGGCATGTTTGACTGGGATATCGCCAAGGACACGGTTTTCTGGACAGAGACCCATGATGCCATCTTCGGCTATGCCCCCGTTACTACTACTACTACTACTACTACTACTACTACTACTACTACTACTACTACGGGACACGACCTTAGCCGCTGGAAAGATCGAGTGCACCCGGAGGATCTTCGTATCATCGATGAAGAGGTTCGCCGTTGTCTGCCAACGCGAACGCCAGTTAATTTACAGTATCGAATAATCTGGCCCGACGGCAGTCTGCATTGGATTGAGACCAAGGGAGTTTATCAATATGAAAGCAATGGCACCGCCAGCCGTTTGATCGGTGTGGTCAGGGAGATCACTGAGCGCAAGCAGGCCGAGGAACAGATTATGACGCAAGTGGAGGAACTGAACCGCTTGAACGAGGAGTTATCCAGTTTCAACACGGTTGCGGTCGGGCGTGAACTCCGCATGATCGAGTTAAAGAAAGTGATTAACGAAATGTGCGCCAAAGCGGGGCTCACGCCCCGTTATGATCTGGATTTTGACGAGGAACAGCCATGAATTCAGCGGAATGGAATGACCGGGTGCTGCGGCGCGGTTTCCGCGCCCTCGCGACGCTGGTCGCCCTGTTCGCCTTCGCGATTTCGGCCAGCGCGGCGGACGCGCCAGCCATCCGCGTCGGCAGCGAACTGGATTTCCGCCCCTACTGCTTCACGGATAAGGACGGCCAACCCACCGGCTTTGGCGTCGAATTGCTCCGGACCGTCGCCGACAAGATGGGGCTGCGCCTCCAGATCACCCCCGGCCCGTGGGACGAGCAGTGGGCGGACTTGGTGGCCGGGCGAATTGATGTGCTGCCGGTGGTGGCGCGGACATCGGGCCGCGAACCACTCGTGGATTTCAGCCTGCCACACACCGAGACATACGACGCGTTCTTCGTCCGGGAAGGCCAGCCGGCGTTTCCGAACCTCGCCGCCGCCGCGGGCAAGCAGATCGTCGTGCTGCGCGAGGACGCGGCCCACCATCAACTGGTCGAGCGGAAGTTCGCCGGCCAGGTGATCCCGGTGGAATCCATCCCGGAC
>MGZJ01000090.1:9390-14416 GCA_001802645.1 Geobacteraceae bacterium GWC2_53_11
GCGGCAGGCATCCGGGGCGTGACGAGCGGGCCGCCGATCCCGGATTACAAACGCGTGTTCTCCTTTGGCGTCCGCAAGGGCAACGCCGAGTTGGTGGAGAAACTCAACCAAGGGCTGCTGATCGTCAAAACCGACGGCACGTACGAACAGATTTACCGGCGCTGGCTGACCGTCGAGGATCCGTGGAGCAAGTGGCTGCCGTATTTCAAGGTGGTTGTGGTGGGTCTGCTTGTTTTGGCCGGGTTGGTGGTGGTGCTGCAATGGCTGGTGCGCCGGCGGACCCGGGAACTGAAGCGCGCCACGGTGGCGATGGAAGCAGAGGTCGCCGAGCGCCGCCACGCCCAGGCCGCGCTCCAGCAGTTGAACGCGACGCTGGAGCAGCGGGTCGCCGAACGCACGGCCGAGGTGCGGGAGAGCGAGGAGCGGATGCAACAGGCCCTGCGCATCAGCCGCTCCTTCACCTTTGAGTGGCATCCCGCCACCGAAAAGGTGCTGCGCCCCGAAAGTTGCGGCTCGATCCTCGGCCTGACCGGCAACGAGGCCGTCAACGACACCGGCCAGAATTATTTCCACCGTGTCCATCCCGACGACCGCGCCCGGTTCGAGCAGATGCTCCGCGACCTAACGCCCGCCGCCGCCAACTACGCCGTCGAGTACCGCGTCACTCGCCCCGACGGCAGCGCGGTGGTGCTGGAGGAAGTCGGCCAGGCCAGCTTCGACTCCACCGGCAAGCTGGAGCGGCTTACCGGCGTCTCCACCGACATCACTGCGCGCAAACAGGCCGAGGAGAATCTGCATAAATCCACTGCCGATCTTAAAGCCGCCAACGCGACCCTGCGCGTATCCCGCGCGGCGGCGATGAACTTGATGAAGGATGCCGTGGAGGCCCGCCAGGCAGCCGAGCAGGCCGAGAATGAACTGCAGAAAGCCAACAACGAGTTGGAATTGCGTGTTGCGGAACGGACCAGGGAACTGGAAAAAACGCTTCAAGATTTACAGATTGAGACCGTCGACCGTATTCAGGCCGTGGAAATTCTGCGTGAAAAGGAACAGATGCTCATCCAGCAGAGCCGTCAAGCCGCCATGGGGGAGATGATCGGCAATATCGCCCATCAGTGGCGCCAGCCGCTGAACACACTTGGGCTTTTTACGCAAAGGCTTGGCTTGTTCTACGGCACGCCCCGCTTTAACAAAGAGTTTCTTGACAGCTCCACAGCTAAGTCCATGGAAATTATTCAGCACATGTCCAAAACCATTGACGATTTCAGAGACTACTTTAAACCGGAAAAGGATAAGAGCAATTTTTATGTGATTGAGGCGATTAAAAGTACTTTGTCACTCCTGGAAAGCAATTTTCATAATCCAAAGATAGCTATTGATTTTGTAGAGCGTGGCAATCCCGTCATCAATGGCTATCAGAACGAATATGCTCAAGTGATTCTCAATATCCTGAACAATGCCAGAGACGCAGTAATTGAACGGGGTGTAAGTGACCCAAGGATAACAATCACGATTTGCTGTGAAGATAGCCGCGCTGTTGTAACGGTAACCGACAACGCCGGAGGCATACCTGATGAGGTCATTAACAAGGTATTCGATCCCTACTTTACCACCAAAGGTCCGCAAGTAGGCACAGGGATTGGGCTGTTTATGTCGAAAACTATTATTGAGAAGAACATGGGTGGAAGGCTTACCGTACGCAACACTGACACCGGCGCAGAGTTCAAAATAGAGGTGGAACATGGAACCCAAAACTAATCCCCCCCGATCACTTTCAATACTGTTTGTAGAAGTTTATCGTGACCAGATAGTGATTTAGGGGAATACAGTCAGTTTATTTTACCAATTATTTCAGCCGTGTTTACAGGATAAAATATGCAACTTTTGTTGCATATCGTTTTGACGTTGCAGTTCGCTGAACCCTTGATTGTGCCGCTTCTCACCTCATGGAATCCCCTTCCCTGCAATATATATTGCTGCCCCCCTGGCCTCCACCCGGCTGTATAGACATAACATGCTGTAATAATACAAAAATCCATTGTCAACATGTGGCACGGATGCTGCTCTCTATTTGAAGGCCTTTCGGCGCAATGGTCTTCCGAAAGGTGCCTGAATAACAAAGGGAGATCTATGACCGGCATACAACCCAGGATACCGGCAGCGACCTACCGGCTTCAGTTCAATGCCCATTTCCGCTTCAGCGATGCCGCTGAAATCGTCCCCTACCTGCATACCCTCGGCATCAGCGACATCTACGCATCGCCCTGTTTCAAGGCGAGCGCCGGGAGCATTCACGGCTACGACATCCTGGATCAGAACATCCTGAATCCGGAGATCGGCTCGGAGGCCGAATATGATGCGCTGGTGAGTGAGCTGCAACGGCTGGATATGGGGCTGGTTCTGGATATCGTCCCGAACCATATGTGCATTGAGGGGCATGGCAACGCCTACTGGATGGATGTGCTGGAAAACGGCCCCTGTGCCCGTTATGCCGGATTTTTTGACATTACCTGGCACCCGGTCAAGAAAGAGCTGGAAAACAAGATCCTGATTCCGATCCTGGGCGACCAGTACGGCACGGTGCTGGAAAACGGCGAGCTGCGGCTCTCCTTTGAAGAAGGCTCATTCTTTATCAATTACTATGGCCACAAACTGCCGGTCATTCCCAAAACCTACAGCAGAATCCTGACGTTTTGCCGAGAGGATCTGGAGCAGGAGCTCTCCGCAGACGCGCCACAGTTGCAGGAACTTATGAGTATCATTACGGCGCTCGAACATCTGCCGCCGGTCACGGAACAACAGCCGGAGCGGATCGCGGAGCGCTACCGGGAGAAGGAGGTCATCAAGCGCCGCCTGCACAGCCTGTATCAAAACAGCAGCGCAATAGGCGAGTTCATTGACCGTAACATAGCGGTTTTCAACGGCACACCGGGCGACTCGCACAGCTTCGACCAGCTGGATACGCTCCTTCAGGAGCAGGTATATCGCATTGCCCACTGGCGCGTCGCAACCGAGGAGATCAACTACCGGAGGTTCTTCGACATCAATTCCCTCGGCGCCATCAGGGTTGAGGAGCCGGCCGTTTTCGAAGAGACCCACCGGCTGGTGCTTTCGCTCGTGGCAACAGGAAAGATCACCGGTTTGCGGATTGACCACGCCGATGGTTTGCGGGACCCGGAAGAGTATTTCAAAAGGCTGCAAGCGGCCTGTTTCTTCCAGCTGCGCGGCAGTTCCCCTGACGCCGCCATTGACGAGGACGCCGTCCGCGACGAGTATGACCTGCTTGTCGCGGCAGATCCGGGCTACAAGCCGTTCTACATCATCGGAGAAAAAATCCTCCTCAAAACCGAGAAGCTTCCGGAAGCGTGGCCGGTTTTCCATACCACCGGCTACGACTTTGCCAATCAGGTAAACGGCCTGTTTGTGGACAGCGCGCATGCCGCCCCGTTTGAAACGCTCTATTCCCGTTTTCTCGGGCAGCGCATCGATTTCCAGGATTGTGCCTATGAGAGCAAAAAACTCGTCATGTATCAAGCCATGTCCAGCGATCTCAACTCGCTGGGAAACTACCTGGACAGAATCTCCGAACAGAACCGCCATACGCGGGATTTCACCCTGTACAGCCTTATCAAGTCGATTGTGGAGGTGATTGCCTGTTTCCCGGTGTATCGCACCTATATCAACGCTTTTGACGTCCCGGAACGTGACCAGCAGTATATCGAAGCGGCAATCAGCCGGGCAAAACACCGCAATCCGGCGATCAGCGCCCTCGTATTCGACTTTATCAGAGATGTGCTGCTGCTCCGCTTTCCTGACGGCATGTCCATGGAGGACAAGGCGACCTGGCTTGACTTTGTGAAGCGGTTTCAACAGATCACCGGTCCGGTCATGGCCAAGGGGGTTGAAGACACCGCCTTTTACCGCTACAACCGCCTCGTTTCCCAGAACGAGGTCGGAGGAAGTCCGGACCGGCTCGGCATTACGCTGGAGGCGTTTCACGGACAGAACATCGAACGGTGCAAGAATCGTCCGTTGGCCATGCTGGCCACATCGACCCATGACACCAAGCGGAGCGAGGATGTCCGGGCCAGGATCAGCGTCCTCTCGGAGATTCCCGAACTATGGCGTGAGGGTCTCTCCCGCTGGAACCGCCAGAACCGCAAACTCGTTCGTATGGTCGATGAAGCTCCCACGCCGGGCCGTAATGAAGAGTACCTGCTCTATCAGACGCTGGTCGGAACATGGCCGCTCTGCGCCCCGGAGGACGACGAGTTTGCCCGCTTCCGAAGCAGAATCAAGGAGTACATGCTGAAGGCCATGCGGGAGGCCAAGGTGCGCTCCAGCTGGATCAACCCCAACATCCCCCATGAGGACGCTGTCCTCTCTTTCATCGACGCAATTCTGCACGACTCCCCTCACAACATGTTTTTTCGTGACTTCGCATCGTTCCAGAAACTGACCGCTGCCTGCGGCATATTCAATTCCCTGTCCCAGACACTGCTCAAGATTACCTCGCCCGGAATCCCCGATTTTTATCAGGGCAACGAACTGTGGGATTTCAGCCTGGTCGATCCTGACAATCGCCGCCCGGTCGATTTTGCTGTCAGGACGGCCCTGCTGGATGTATTGTTACGGCAGGAAGCGATGGCCGGGGCACGGGAAACGGCGCGGCAGGCAGTAGCGACCCGTAATGACGGCCGCATCAAGCTGCACCTGACCTGGAAGGCGCTGGGCTTTCGCCGGGAGCATCGCACCCTGTTCGAGGCGGGCAGCTACGTGCCGCTGACGGTGGAAGGAAGCCGCCGGGAGCATGTCTGCGCCTTTGAACGTTCGGAGCGAGACCGTTCCATTCTGGTGGTTGTGCCGCGCTTGTGCAGCGGTTTGATCGGCGATCATACCGGCCTCCCCCTGGGAGCGGAGGTATGGCGGGACACCAGGATCAACCTCCCGTCCGGTGGGAGTGCTAGCCGCTTCCGCAATATTTTTACCGGTGAAATGGTGGACCTGGATCAACAGAAAGGGAACT
>MGZJ01000090.1:14438-14580 GCA_001802645.1 Geobacteraceae bacterium GWC2_53_11
ATATTTCAGGTGCAACTTCAGCTATGCTGACAATTAATCATGTAAATGTCTCCGATGCAGCATCAAACTATAATGTTTTGATCGCGGGAGCATGTTCTGCATTTGAAACTTCAAAAAATGTTACTTTAACAGTTAACAAAGT
>MGZJ01000090.1:14658-15009 GCA_001802645.1 Geobacteraceae bacterium GWC2_53_11
TCAATGGAGAAAGGGTGACATTAACTTAGCCGATGGAGGGAATATTTCAGGGACAACTTCTGCCACACTTTCAATCAATCCTGTAAATATCTCTGATGCTTCACCTAACTATAATGTTATTATCAATGGATTGTGCTCTCCAGGAGGCACTCCACTGAATATCGGATTATTAGTTAACTCAACCCTGAATATTGTATCAGAACCTACCAATCAAGTAGTTTGTGTGGATAATTCTGCAACTTTTTCAGTGGGAACAACAGGATCTGCACTTACCTACCAGTGGCGAAAAGGAACAATATCCCTGATCAACGGAGGGAATATTTCAGGGGCAACTTCTGCTACCCTTACAAT
>MGZJ01000090.1:15192-17425 GCA_001802645.1 Geobacteraceae bacterium GWC2_53_11
AATAGATATCAAGGTTAATGACGTATCTAAAATTAAAGGCTATGAATTGAAGATATACAATATTCTGGGAGAAGTAGTTATTAATATACCTATTACAAAAGATATAACTACTCTTAAAACTGGTAATCTATCTCCAGGTATTTATTTGTACGAGGTGAATAGTAACAACAAAACTATTCAAACTGGCAAATTGATTTCGGGAAAGTAAATATTGTGTCGCCCTAAAAAAGCGATCCAGATTTTAAAAGGACAAAAATAATAGTTTAACAGATGGTTTCAAGGCTAGCCTTGAAACCATCTGTTTTTTTACGGGCAACGAGGGGTAAATTGTCTTGAGTTTTCAACTCATAAAAAAGTGCGTCACAGACGCCAAACAAACAACCCCTCGTTTCTGCTAGCGCTCAAACGAGAAGGGGCAGACAGGGGGAAAGTTGTCTGAATTGCGTTGAAAAACTGTTACTTTTTTTCACCAACCGGTATTACCCCCAGTTGAACTAGCAATCCGAATGTGTCTCTAACAACCCAGTCTTCAACTATTTTGCCTCTTTCAAGTCGGTGGGTTATATACCCCAATATATTGACCTTTTTTCCGGTTGGTGGTATCTTACCAAACTGTCCTTGTTGTGTCCCTGTTAGAGTAAAGCGAACCACAACTTTATCATTCTCTGCGACTATATCGTCAATTTGGAAATGTATATCGGGAAATGCTACTGAAAGTTCACGCATACGATTAATATTCCCTTGAGCACCGTCTTTAAGGTCTGCAGGATTTGATTTATCGTGATGTACCCAATTATCAGCGTGAGTTTGGCGTACAATGTCGAAGTTTTTCTTGTTCCAACCTTCTTCATAAAAAAGTTGAACTACTTGTTTATTTGCTTCTTGCGTGTTCATGTTGTTTGTTGGTTTATTAGTTAATAAAAGTGACGAAACGGAAAGAATAGTCCATGCAATTTGGATATACCAAATAGCTGAGTTTCTCTTATATATTATAAGATGCCAAACAAACATTACCGGCCAATACCACAAAGCCCACCAAGCCAAAACATTTGAGTGCATGAATGCCATGATAGCCAGAAATAGTGTCATTGCGTTTGACCCTAATAAAATACTTGCCTGAAATGAGGTAAGTTTAGAAAATCCTATTTTCTTTTCATCATCAGTAATCAATGGTTTGAGGTAATATCCGGTAGATTTAGCTAATAAGTCCAGTGAAGTCAAAGGCTTAAATATTTCAACTAAAACCATCAGAATACCCAAAGTTCCTATCAAAAGGAAGATGGTTAATGCCATAATGTCGAAATTACTCATGTGGTTACGGTTTAAATTATTCCTTGCAAAAATAGGATATCTTTAGTACATTGTACTATATTTGTAAAAAATATTTTATGCTGTCAAAAAAGATGATTGCATCAGAAAGCGTAAAGCTGTTCAATAAGCATGGACTGAACAATGTTGGTGTCAGAGATATTTCAAAGCATCTGAACATTAGTCCGGGAAACTTGTCTTATCATTTTCCGAAAAAGGAAAATCTGATAATCTTTATTAGCGAACAATTGATGAAATTGAATTCGGAAGCATTTGGTGTTTATAGGAAAATTGAAAACCCAAGCCTATTTGAGTTTTTGAAATTGATTAAACAATTGCATTTGAACTTTTATGTATTCAGAGGTGTAGTTCAAGATTTTGCTGAAGTCAGTAGAATATTTGAACGGGAGAATTACAGATATGAGGAAGTTGAGAAACAGCGAGAATTAATTTATCTTGACTTGCTGTCCTGCTTGGAAAAAACAGGGGAGCTGAATTTATCCGGTGATGACATGAAGTTCCTTATTTCCTCTATTAAATTTTTTACTCGCTTTTGGATTGTGGAAGCATTCGTCAGCTTTAAAGGTAAGTCTAAGCTAGAAACTGTCGGCTATTACTTAAAAATGTTTTGTAAGCAATTGTCATTGTTTGCCAGTTCTAAGGGTAATAAGTCTATTGAAAAATTCTTGTCAACCGAACTACAAAGGATGTAGTGGATCTATCTTTTAGCTTTCATGGAAGCCACCGATGACTTTATAAATTGTCTGGAAAAACTGTCTTGGTTATGCAATGACGCCCATGTCCGAATACCCGCCAAAACTCAAGTTGGAGAACGCATTTCAAATATAAACTATTCCTATGTTTAATTCAATTAAATTTAATCAAGATTTTCAATAGGTTACAAACAAACTGATCCGATGAACTT
>MGZJ01000090.1:17546-18477 GCA_001802645.1 Geobacteraceae bacterium GWC2_53_11
CACAACCTTGAAACGGTCGGTACTCCATGCAGGCAGTTTGCAGCGAAAGGTTGGCCCGGTCTGGTTAATGTTGGCTTTCATCGGGCTGTAATCCCAACTTAGTACGATCAATTCTGAAGTTCCTGCAACCAGTTTAATTTTTACTTTTCCTGCTGGTATATCTTTTGGCAGATCGTTCAGCATCCACACGTCGGCAAAGAAGGTTTCGCCTTCATTCCATTTATATTTGGAGAATTTGGCGCTTGCCAAAACCGGTCGGCAGGCATTTTTCACGGCATAAAATCCGGGCTTCGGAATATTCGGATAGCTGATCAGGCTATTGTTGGCAGCAGTCGGCCAGGGTTCGTTGTAGCACCAGTTGGCAGCCATGGCGCAGTATGGTTTCTGGCGGCGTGCTTCTTCAAAAATACATTTATACCCTTCGCCCTGCATCAGTTGTCCGTTGGCAACCAATTCTTCGAGCGTATTAGAAACTCCGAAATAATCTTCAATAATATCCTGACATAACCAGGTATTTCCCACCCAGGCTTTATAAGCATGGTGGCTTTCCCAAGAGGCGCCCGGTTTGGGTGGCCAGAGTTCTTCTTTCGGGATGATGGTTTTAAGTATTTCAACCGATGCAGGGGCAGGCATTCCGAATTCGGTGTAGGCCGTGTAATGGGCTCGTGCCATATTGCTGAACACTTCTTCTTTGGTCTGCAAATCGCGAAACACATAATTCCCATGCGCCATTCCCATCAATGGAGAAGTCGGGATAAACGGGCTGTTGGGGTCGAGTTCGAGGCACTGACTGTTGAGCAAACGCAATGCCAGCGACTGGTCGGTCATGCCGCTCCAGGCGTTAAACAACTCGTTTCCACCGCACCAAAATGCCAGCGAAGGATGCTTTTTCACGCGGTTGATGATTGATGCCGATTCCTGTTTCAGGATG
>MGZJ01000091.1:0-35159 GCA_001802645.1 Geobacteraceae bacterium GWC2_53_11
TTTCAGGAAGTTGTGCCTGGTCAGCACGCGCACGATTTGCATCAATCGTGGTCCTGATCGCAGCAGACTGCTCTTCTCCAGGTCGATGAGTATTGCCATATCGTCCTCCCGCCGCCTTACATGCCAACTTCCTCATTGCTGCAGCGTGAAGTAAAAGGTTGCGCCCTTGCCCGGCATACCTTCGGCATATACGCTGCCGCCGTGGCGTTTGATAATCCGCTCCACCGTGGCCAGGCCGATGCCGAACCCCCTGCATTCTTCCGCGCCGGGGAGCCGCTGGAACGGGATAAAGATTTTTCCCGCATCTGCATTGGCAAAACCGATGCCGTTGTCCCGGACGAAAAATGTCGGCTGTCCGGCGATCACCTTCATGCCAAACTCGATGACCGCTTCCTCCCGCTGGAAGGTATACTTCCAGGCGTTGCCCATGATGTTCGTCAGGACCACCCGCAGCAGGTTTGCATCTCCGGTGACGACCAGACCGGAGGCGATCCTGAACTTGACCCGGTGTTCAGCTTCTGTTTTCTGCAGTTCTCCGGCGACTTCCCTGGCCATGTTGCTGAGATCAACCCGTTCCATGTTCAATTCCGTATGTGTCAGCCGGGAGAAATTGAGCAGTGCCTCAATCAGCCGGTTCATGCGCAGGGTGCCGTCGTAGATCTCCTGGACGTAATGCCTGCATGGCTTGTCAAGTTGCTCGTTGCACATCTCCTTGATCGCCTGGCAGTAGCTGCTAATGACGTTCAATGGATTGCGCAGGTCGTGGGCTACGGTGTAGTTGAACGCTTCCAGTTCCCGGTTGACGTCCTCCAGATCGGCAGCCCGCGCCCTCAAGGCCACGTTCAGCCGCTCGATCTCCTCCTCTGCTGCCTTGCGCTCGGTGACATCTCTGACCAGGATAAGCATGTACCGCTCTTCATCAAGATCAATCAGTTCCCCAGAACAGAGACCGGTCAGGATTTTGCCGCTTTTCGCTTTGAATCTGACTTCCAGGTTTGTCATTGAACCCTGTTCTTTGAAATCCCGCATCAGCCTGACACGTTCCTCTTCATCTTCCCAGAGGCCGAGTTCCCGTGCGGTTTTGCCGACTATCTCATCACGCTGGTACCCCAGCGTTTGCAGAGATGCCTGATTGACATCGACAAACCTGCCTTCGCGCAAGTTGCAAATGCCGATCAGCGCCGGTACGGAATCAAAAATCCGGGAGAACTTCTGCTCGGATTTCCGGAGCGCTTCTTCGGTTCGCTTGCGTTCCTCCTCGGCCACTCTGCGTTCGGTGATATCGATAACCGCGATGCGGCACTCTTTAGCCGCCGCCTCTGCTATGGCCTCAATCTGCACAAAGTGCGGATGACTTTCTTTTGCCGTAAGCGTCACTTCACACGATTGCTTTTCCAGACTTGAAAACACTTTATCGAGGAAATTCGAGAAAATCAGGCGGTCTTCAACAGTTATGAACAGCCCGAAATGCCGGCCAATCAGCTTGGAACGCTCAACCCCCAACAGAGTTGCACCGCTCAGGTTCACCGCATGTATGGTTCCGGTGTTGTCAAGCGTCAGGTAGCCGATGGGGGCGAAATCGTAGAGGTCGGTGTACTTTTTTAACGCGGCTTCAGCCTCGTTCCTGGCCCGGAACAGTTCCTCGTTCTGCATTTCCAGCTCGATCTGGTGAACTTCAAGCTCATGGACAAGTTTTCTCGTCCCTTCCTTGGACAGGGGCAGACGCAGCTCCGCCTTTTTGGTGCGTAACCGCACTATCGCCAGGCGGCGGCGCTCCTCTCGATCAATAGGCAGAACTATTTTCCCGGTCATGTCCTGACCTCCGAAATAACAACCAAATTATGAAGGATGAATTATGAAGTATGAAAATAGAACCGGAACTTCCTCACTCTTCACCCCTCACCCATGTCCATTATCCTTCCATTTCGCAGTGCGGCAGAGACAGAATTGATTGGTAGCGTTGCAGATCTGCCATGTGGCCATTGTCAGCTTCGCTGAGCGCCTTGAACATATCCTGCATCGATGCTTCCTTGAATTTCAGCGCCGTGTTGACATGGAGGGCGGCGAGTTTCTTCTCCATCTCAATGGCCTTGGAGACCGCCGTCAGGAGATCCGGTTTGGAGCTTTTGATGTTGTTCATGAACGTCATGAGCTTGTATTGGATCGTATAAGCCTGTTTCAGGCTGTCATTCAATACGTCGAATTCAGTTTCGTCCCAGAGTCTTAGAGCCAGCTCGAACTGTTTCTGATGGTTCTCTTCCTCAAGAGCGGTCTTCTTCCAAAGACTGGCCGCTTCGGGAATGTCCTGATAAATTGTGCTGTAATGGTGGTACAGATCGGCGCAGAGCTTTTCGATACCTGCGCACACATCCAGGAATACTTTTTTTGTCATGTCGTCGGTCATATCGCTCATTATGGGCTCCTTTAATCCAGGGACGTACACTGCTGAATGTTTTATTTGAAACGTGATCTGGCCGAATCAAGGGCTTCCGCCATTGCCGTCAGGGCCAGGTCAATGCCGGATTTCAGGTCTTCCCAGGCGCCTTCTCCGGCATGTTGAAGTTCATCGATCTTTGTGTGCGCGGCTGCCTGCTTTGCCTTGAGAATCTCAATCTGTTCGGCGTACTCCTGTTTGACATCCGTCGTGACTTTGCCTGCCTTGGCGGTCAGCGCGTCAATTTCAGCATTCCACTCTCCAAGTTTGGCCTGCAACATCCGAACGTACTCGTCTCTGTTAGTCATGATCTTTCTCCTTTTTTAGCCCCCCTCCTGTATTCGCTTGGAAGCGCCTACTTTTGGTAAGGAGGGGCTGGGGGTGGTCAGGTTTTGGCTTTTGACTTCGCTTTTATCCTTAAGATTGATGGGAATCAAAGGCGACCACCCCTAACCCCTCCTTAAAGGGAAGGAGGGGGATCTGGTTGTCCACCTCTCTGTACTACTTGAGCAGCAACCATGCCATGTGTTGAATGGATAAAATCCTCTTATAAACAGCACGTTGCAATGTTGTAAGGTTTGCTTTTATGTGCTTGATAGAAACAAATGTTGCAGAGGGAAGGAGCATTACGGCTCAGGGGCTGGTGCGTTGGGTGAATATCAACGCAGGTGAAGAGTGAAACAATTGTGGCATGTTTAAAAGGGTGAGGAGTGAGGAGTGGTCCCCTCCCCCCTGGCGGGGGAGGGTTAGGGTGGGGGGGCGGTTGCCATGAAATCAGCATGCTGCAACTTCACCCACCCCCCAACCCCCTCCCGTCACCAGAAGTAGGTGCCTCTAGGCAAGGGAGGGGGAGTCTAAATTTCGATCCTGAACTCCGCGCCGGTTCCGGTGTTGCGCATGGTCAGGGTTCCTCCCATGCTTTGCTCGATGATGGTTTTCGACATGAACAGCCCGATTCCGGTTCCTTTGTCCGGTCCCTTGGTCGTGAAGTAGGGCTCGAACAGCCGGTCCATGATTGCTTCGTCAACGCCCCCGGCGTTATCGGTTATGGTCACGACCGTTTTGTCACCTTCCACATAAGACCGGAGGGAAATCAGGGCATGGTCAATGTTGCGTTCGATCAGTACATCCCGTGCGTTCGTCAGGATATTCAGGATTACCTGGCCGTATTCGTTGGGATAACCGGTAGCCGGTGCCTCACCGTCGCTGTGGAGGATAACGTTGATTTTCTGGTGCTGAAAATTCTGCTCGATAAGTGCGATAGTTTTTTCAAGTATCTCGTTGACGTCGAACTGCGCCGGTTCCTTATCTGATTTGAAAAAATCTCTGAAGTCGTCAATGGTTGCCGACATGTGCTGGATCAGCTTCATCGCCTTGTCGGTGTTGTTCTGTAAAAAATCCCGCGAAAATTTCGGGGTGTCATGGAACAGCATGGTTTGTTGAACAACCAGACCCAGCGTGTTCAGCGGCTGACGCCATTGATGGGCGATATTGTTGATCATGTCTCCCATGGCGGCCATGCGGGCCTGCTGTATCAGCATCTGATCCTTCAGGCGCAGTTCTTCTACAGCCCGTAAAATCCGGGTTTCCAGAGTCTTGTTAAGGTCGCTGAGTTCCCGGCGATTTTCGGCCAGCGCTTCTTCAGAGCGCCTCCGCTCGGTAATGTCCATGACGGCGATGCGGCATTCGAGTCCCGATGCCAGGCTGATGCCTTCCATCTGCCCGAAAAGAGTTTCGTTGTTTTCCGAGGAAAGTTTTACCTGGCAGGATTGTTTTGTCTGGGATGCAAACACCTCTGCAAGGAATTCTGAAAAAATATGGCGGTATTCGTCGGTTACGAACAGGTTGAAGCTACGGCCCTGCAAGCGGGAGCGCTCGATGCCGAGCAGGGAGGCGCAGGCGATGTTGGCATTTCTTATGATCCCGGTGCGGTCGAGGGAAAGGTAGCCGATCGGGGCAAAATCGTAGAGGTCGGTATATTTTTCCAGCACGGTCTCGATATTGTCCCTGACCGTGCGGAGTTCCTCGTTCTGCAATTCCAGTTCGATCTGGTGAACTTCAAGTTCATGGAAAAGCCGCTGTGTTTCCTGTTTGCTTCGGGAGGGGCGGGCACCGGTAACTCCATCGTCTTTGGGCGTTTTCATCAGCTGCCTCCAGCTTTAAGCAGAGCCCTGAGCCGGGCATTTTCCTCGCGCAGTTCCTGTTCCAGCTTTCTTGATGCGGTGATGTCGGTAAACGTGAGCACTACTCCGTCAATAACATCGTCCATGGTACGGTAGGGCATGATGCGCACCGAAAACCACCGCCCATCGGCGGTCGTGATCATTTTTTCCGAAAACACCAGCGTCCGGAGTACTTCCCGTGCTTCTTCAGCCATATTTGAATACATAAGGTCGGTGACGATTTCGGACAGCGGCCTCCCCACATCGACTCCCCTCAGCTTGAAGAGTTTGTCGGCACCATTGGTAAAGCGGCGGATATGCAGCTCCTTGTTAAGGAATATGGTGACGATTTCCGTGCTGTTGAGCAGGTTCCTCATGTCGTTGTTCGTTTTTGTCAGCTCAGTCATTTTAGACTGCTGTTCGGCGTTCACCGTCTGCAGCTCTTCATTCATGGACTGCATCTCTTCCCGCGAGGTGGTCAGCTCCTCGTTGGTGGACTGCAGTTCTTCATTGGTGGATTGCAGCTCCTCATTGGTGGATTTGAGCTCTTCCTGAGACGACTGCATTTCCTCGCGGGTTGTTTGAAGTTCTTCACGGAAATTCTGGAGATCCTGCTCCAGCTCACGGACCCTGTCACTTCCCTTTCCAGCCGCTTTGGGCCGTCCCGGAACTTTGCTTTTCGGGTGCGCCGGCACATCGGTGAAGACGATCAGCACCATGCCCCGTAGCGCCTCCGGTTCCTTGATGGGGTGAACCGACAGGTTAAGGCTCCGGGTGTTGCCGCTGATTTCGATGGTGATGTCTTTGACAACGGCAGTTTCCCCGTGTCGCAGTGCTTTCTGGAAGGCACTGCCCAGATCGAAACGGATTCCTTCCCGGGCCATGGCAAAAATGTTCCAGTTGGCTTTACCGGCGGCCGGCTCAAGGTAGTTACCCGTCCGGCCGCTGATATAGAGAATGTCTCCCTTGGCGTTGGTCAATACCGCAGGGGGGGCAAAGTGCTGCAGGAGCAGCTGGTCCGCAAGCGCCTGGAGATTGGCGGCAGGGTGCGCCGACTGCAATACGGCGGGAACTCCCGGCTGTGCCGGGACAAACGATGGGGGGTAGGCTACGGTTTCAGTCAGCATTACCGATTCGCGGCGCTGGAAAAGCCGCGCTTTGATGTTCAGCGGTGCGAAGAAATCGGTGAACGCGTTGATGGTCTCGGCGCTGCCCAAAAACAGGACTCCATGCTTGTTCAGGCTGTAGTGGAAGAGCGGCAGCAGTTTTTTCTGCAGCTCCGGAGTCAGATAGATCAGCAGGTTACGGCAGATGAGGATGTCAAGTTTGGTAAAGGGGGGATCCATGATGACGTTCTGGGTGGCGAAGGTTACCATCTCGCGGATTTCATTGCTGACTCGGTAGCCGCCCCCATCCTTGACAAAAAACTGGCGCAACCGCGCGGGAGAAACGTCTGCGGCAATGTTGGCCGGATACACTCCCCGGCGCGCCTTGTCAATGGCGTCCTTGTCAATGTCGGTGGCGAAAATCTGCAAGGTGAAACTTACCGGCACGTTGGCCTGCTGCAGCGCTTCCTTGAAGGAGATTGCCAGCGAATAGGCCTCTTCTCCGGTTGAACAGCCGGCGGACCAGGCGCGCAGCGAACCGCCGTCGGGATGGCGGGCCAGAAGCGCCGGAATGACCTCTTTCTGCAGCTGCTCCCATGACGCGGGATCGCGGAAGAAGTTGGTCACGCCGATCAGCAGTTCCTTGAACAGGAGTTCCAGTTCCTGTGAATTCTCCTGCAGATAGCGGACGTACGAAGCGATCCGGTCTATCTGGTGAATACCCATGCGACGCTCTACCCGGCGGTAGATGGTGTTTTTCTTGTACAGGGAAAAGTCGTGTCCGGTCTTGGTCCGCAGCAGGATAAGGATTTTTTCAACCGAGCTGAGATCTTTCTCCTCAAGTGTCTGCTCATGCTTGGGGAGCGCAACGGTATGCAGCAGAAAGTCAAGGAGCTTGCCAAACAGCCCTTCCGCCGGTGCCGTCAGGTCAACCATCCCGGCTTCGATGGCGCTGCGGGGCATGCTGTCGAACTTGGCCGAGGCAGGATCCTGCGCCAGGGCAAGTCCCGCTTTTTCCTTGATGGCCCTGAGCCCCATGGTGCCGTCCGAGCCCATGCCGGACAGGATGATGCCGATGCTTCTTTCACGCAGGTCTTCGGCCAGGGAACGGAGAAAAAAGTCGATGGGGAGGCGCAGACCGCGGGGGGTCGTCGGCTCAAACAGGTGCAGTACGCCGTGCAGAATCGACATGTCACGATTGGGGGGAATCACGTAGACGCAGTCCGGTTCGACCTTCATCCGATCCTTGACCTGGACTACTTTCATCCCGGTGGTGCGCTGCAGCAGTTCGGCCATGATCCCCTTGTGAGTGGGATCCAGGTGCTGGACGATGACAAAGGCCATGCCGCACTTGTCCGGCACATTGCCGAGAAACTGTTCCAGCGCTTCCAGGCCTCCAGCGGAAGCGCCGATTCCAACAATGGGAAACAGTGACCCTGCAAGTTTCGATGGGGTTTTTGTAAGGGCTTCAGAAATGCTAGTTGAGCCGGTTTCCTGTTTTACTTGAGTTTTTTTCATGACGTTAATGGTACCAGTATTTGAAAATATGTATACCGTAAAAACGGTACCAGCAAATGGAAGTTGCCGGAGAAAAAAGGTCTTGATTGTTCAAAAAGGGGCGTGATAAGAATAAATGCTTTCATTTCATGTTTTGATACCTGATAATACAGGTACTTCTGTTCTTCATTAAACCATCGGGCGGGACTTCATGCCGATTAACGAAAAGCTTTTCAGGCTTCTGATCGACAACGCCATGGTCGGTGTCTATATCGTTGATGAAGAACAGTTGTTTCAATATGTTAATCCGGCTTTGACCGCCATGCTGGGTTACACTTCTGAAGAGGTTATCGGTACGTTCCGCTTTCCCTCATTTATCCACCCGGATGATATCCCCCTGCTTGTTCACAATTATCAGCAACGTCTCAGCGGCGAGATTCCTTCTGCCCGCTATGAAGCCCGTGCGCTTCACAAATCGGGGCGTGTCGTCAATATTGAAATTTACGGCACCTACGTCGATATCAACGGTAAGCGTTCACTGGCTGGGACGGTTATCGATATCACGCAGCGTGTTACCGCCGAACAGGCCCTGGAGGAGTTGAACCGTACCTTGGAACAGCGCATCGCCACAGAGCTGGCACTCAGCCGTGAAAAGGATCGCATGGTCATGCAGCAGTCGCGTTTTGCCGCTTTGGGAGAAATGGTGGCCGGGATTGCGCATCAGTGGCGTCAGCCGCTCAACATGCTGGGGATGTCGGTTCAGGCGTTGCAGCTTGCCCATGGCAAAGGAATCCTGACGGCCGAATTCATGGAACGCCACACGGAAAAATCGCTGGAAGTTCTGAAATACATGTCCCAGACGATTGATGATTTCCGTAACTTTTTTCGTCCGGAAACCGCTCCCCGTAATTTCCGTCTGGACGAGGCGGTCGAGCGGGTCGTCGTCTTTTTTACTTCCAGTGTCAATACCATTGCCATCACAACCGATGTACAGAACAGAGCGACAATGTGCGGGCATATGAACGAACTGTCGCAAGTGCTGCTCAATATTCTCAACAACGCCCGTGATGCCCTGCTGGAGCGTCAGGTCGAGGCACCCGCGATTGTCGTTGCCGTTACGCGCAGTGATACCGCGAACCTGATCAGGGTGAGCGATAATGGAGGCGGAATTCCGGATGAACTGATCGACCGGGTCTTTGATCCGTTCTTCAGTACCAAGGACGCTGCCAAAGGTACCGGGCTTGGTCTGTACATGGTTAAATCAATTGTGGAAAAGAGCATGAAAGGGACCGTTACGGTCAGGAACACCGGAACAGGCGCCGAGTTTACCATTACGCTGCCGTTCCCTGGTGCCGATGACTGCGGTGTTGAACGCAAGGGAGAACATACATGAGATGTCTTATCGTTGAAGATGTTGATTTTGAACGTGAAATGATGGAATTTTTTCTGGCTGATTATGCGGTAACCGAAACTGCCTGCAATGGCGAAGATGCTGTCGAGCTGTTTACACGGGCAGTGGCGGAAGGGCGCCCGTATCAGCTGGTCTGTCTTGATATCCTGATGCCGAAAATGAGCGGTCAGGCAGCGCTGAAAAAAATGCGCCAGGCCGAGGCGGCGGGAGATCCGGCGCACAAGGCGGTCATCATCATGACCACCGCCATGAATTCGCGGGAAGATATGGAAGAGGCCCTGTGGCAGGGTGATTGCACCGATTATCTGGTCAAGCCGATCATATTGGCCGATCTGGTTGCCTTGATGCGTAAATATAAACTGATTTCCTGACGGGAGCGATCATGGACTTCTCGTATCTGTATAGTACCAGACCCCGGAAGAATGTAGATGAAGACATGGCGGACATCGTCGCCACGTTCCGGGATCTGCTCAAAGTAAAGAAAACCGCCGTCAAGCTGGTTAATTATTACCAGGGGCTGCCGCTTTGTTACCCTGCTACGATTGTGGGGGTGGATCATGGCATGCTTGACCTGGATATTCACCCGCAGCAGGCGGTGGCGATCGAACGGGGTCATTACACGTTTATCAAGTGTGACGGTTTCCCCCACATGATCGGCGCCCATGTGCAGTACATCAATGTCCATAAACGGGCGGTCACGTTGATGAAGTTCTTTTTTGCCGAAATCATGGCTGAACATCGTCATGCTATCCGTCTGATGCTGACTCCGCCGACGAACGCCGCCTTCGAGGCTCCGAAAGGTCCGGTCAAGGGGCAACTGTACGATCTGTCGGTGAACGGGGCCGGTATCCTGGTCGATCACCCCTGCGAAATGCCGGAAGGGACGGAGCTCAAGCTGCAGCTCATGGTTCCGAATATTGTCCAGAATACCCATGTCATTGCAACCACGTCCGCGTCCTTTGTCGGCACATCGGAGCGGGACGGGGCATATCTGGTCCGTCTGGCCATTTCGCCTGACAAGGCGGTCGAACAGCATATCTCCCAGTATCTGTTTCAGCGCCAGGTCGAGATTATCCGCGACCTGAAAGAGGCGTCGGTCTGATCCGGAATAGATGGCAGCGACTTGTCTTATCCGTAATAATTGCTATAGTTTTTGAAGCTGAAACGCCACTCACTCCGGTATCTGTCGCGTTTATATTAATGAGCGGGAAGGGATGTCATGTACCTGTTGAATAGAATCATTTCGTTCACGTCGGTTTCGCTTAAACGCTTTATTTTTACGGCGACCCTTATTGTTTCAGTCGTAACCTTCGTCACGGTCAGCGGCATTGCTTCGTGGGTTTTTCTGCGCCAGGCCGGAGCGGTTTCCACCAAGGATTCCCTGGCCATGGCGAACCAGATGGTCAGCTCCATCTCCCGGGCCATGCTGGAGGGGCGTAATCTTGCCGACATGACGAAAATTCTGGATGACTACCGGAGTTCGTTTCCCGGGCGCTTTTCCATCGCGCTGTACCCCGGCAAAACGATCAATCCTGCGTCGTCTCCCGTACCGCCCGAACAGGCCGACGTTGCCGCAGCATTTTCAAAGGGTGAGGTTATCCACCAGCAATCCCTTTGCACCTTTGAGCATGTGTTCCCCCTCAAGGCAGAAGACAAATGCCTTTCCTGTCATGCCAACGCCAAAACGGGAGAAGTCCTGGGCGTGCTGGTCATCAAGGAGGATATCCAGGAGAACCGTGACACGTTCCTGAAACAGATTTTTCTCTATTTTGCACTGCTGCTCCCGATTCCCTTTCTGATGTCGTTCCTTGTCACCCGCTTTGTCAATTCGCATATCGGCGCTGCCGTTACCAATCTCCACAACAAGGTGCGCTCGGTGAGCAGCATGGGTGAACTGGCCAAACTGGCGGATCTGGAAAAAGAGGAACAGAAGTTCCGTGAGCTGGACGACATCTTCACCGAGTTCGGCAATCTTGTTCACCGGATCAGGGAGGTGGCGGTCGGCAAGGAGATGCTGGAGTTCGAAATCAAGGTGCTGGAACGCTTCATTATCACTTCGGAAGCGATCAGGGATTGGAAGGAACGGGTCAGTTTCCTGCTCAACGAAGTCAACAAGGTCATGCCCGCCTATACGATTTTCTGCATTTTCCAGATTGATGAAGAAATCTATGATATCGAGGTGTTCTGGTCAAATCCTCCTACAAAATCAACTCAAGCCACCATGGAGGAAATCATACTCCAGCGGGTCAGCCAGGAAAAACTTGCCCTGGGAGGTGTTGCCGACACCAAAATAGTCCACAATATCGCCAATTCGAGCGGCGCTCCGCTTGATCTGGACCGGGCGGCCATCGATCTTCAGACCAAATCACTCTTTCTTGAAAAGCCCCAGATCGGCGGAGTTGTCGGCATCGGTGTGCAATCGCTGGTGGCGGTCGATCCGATCAGGTCGCTGGTTATCAACGGCATTTTGACGACTCTCCTCAATGTAGTCGGTTCCATCAAGGCGATCTATAAATATACCAAGGATCTAGAATACTACGCGACCCGCGACCCGCTCACCAACCTCTTTAACCAACGACTGTTCTGGGAAATGCTCGGCTACGAGGTAGGCCGCTCCGAACGGCACGGTAACAGTTTCGGCGTGCTGGTCATCGACATGGACAATTTCAAGAACGTCAACGATACCTACGGCCACCTGATCGGCGACATGTATCTCACCAGGGTTGCCGACACGATCCACAACGCCCTGCGTCTGGGCGACATCCTCGCCCGTTACGGCGGTGACGAATTTGCCATTGTCCTCCCCGAAGCGGACCAGGAACAGGTGTATATGGTCGCCTGCCGCATCAGGGAAGAGCTGGAAAAACTGATTGTCAGCACGCCTGACGAGGCCAGGATTCGTGCGACCGCATCCATCGGCATGGCGGTGTATCCTCTGCATGCCCAGACCGCCAAGGATCTGTTCCTGTTTGCCGACAACATGACCTACAAGGCCAAGAACATGGGGAAAAACTGCATCGTGGTGCCCACCAACGATGACGTGCTGGATGTCTTCCAAAAAAGCAGTGAAATGTCCAAAGCACTGCTTCAGGCACTGGAAGAAAAGAAGCTTACCCCGTATTTCCAGCCGATCGTCGCAACGGCGGACGGTTCTGTTGTCTGCCATGAAGTGCTCTGCCGCATGGAGGTTAACGGCACCATCCTGCCGGCGGCGGATTTTATTGAGTTGGCGGAAGTGCTGGGGATTGTCAGCACGCTAGACGGCATCCTGATGGAGAAAGTTTTTGAAATGGTTCACCGGGTCGGCTACGAAGGCCTTCTCTTTATCAATCTTTCGCCCAAATCGCTGATCGTCAAGGAATTTGTCCCCATGATCATCAGGCTGGCCCGTACCTACAAGATCAAACACGAAAATGTGGTGTTCGAAATAACCGAACGGGAAACGGTAAAAAATATCACCCTGCTGGAAAGCTTTGTCCATGTGCTCAGGCTGGAAGGTTTCAAATTTGCTATCGACGATTTCGGTTCCGGCTTTTCATCATTCCAGTATGTCCGCAGACTGCCCATCGATTTTGTGAAAATTGAAGGCATGTTTGTACGGAATATGCTGAATGACCCCAAAGACATGGCGTTTGTCAAAACCCTTGCCGTACTGGCACAGGAGTTCAACATCAAAACCATTGCGGAATATATCGAGAGCGAAGAGCTTTTCGAGGCGGTGAAAGCCCTCGGCATCGATTACTCCCAGGGGTACTATACCGGCATGCCGTCGCCGGAGATTATTATGAAGAAAAGCTGAGCATATCCATCCTGCTGAAACTACCTGCCATTATGCGAGGGCAACGGAGTACGCGTTGCCCTCTTTTATTTTACCGTGATCAATTCATAACTCCCCCCTTACGTCTTTGATCTACCGCAATTCCCTGACCCTCTGGGGCCTAAAGGAGAAGTGGCCGAAGGCCGGATGAGGGGGCAGCAGTGACATGTATTTCAACGTTTCCCCCTCACCTTAGCCCTCTCCCTCAGGAGAGGGGATTGTTTTTCCACCAGAGGGGGAGCTTTTCTCCTCCCCTTTAGCTAAAGGGAGGCCGGAAGGGGGTACGTTTTACCTTTTCCTGTTCTCTGTTAGACTTCTCCGTTAGGTTATGAATTTAGTGTTGACGTATTCAGTTTTATATATATAATGATTTATATAATTAAACGGAGGGGCTATGTCTCGTTTACTCATGGTTTGTATGGTCATAGTGATTTCGGCGGGTGCTGCCAGTGCTGAGACGCTGCAGTTGACGCTCAAGGATGCCATAGGCAGGGGGCTTGAAAATAACAACCGGATCAAGGCGGCGCTGTTTACCTCGCAGGCCGCCCGGCAGGGCGTCACCAGTGCCACGTCCCGCTATCTGCCCGCCATTGCGTTCGAAGAAACCCTGGTGGTGTCAAATTCGCCGATCAATACGTTTATGATGAAGCTCGACGAGGGGCGTTTTACCAATAACGATTTTCAGATCAGTAACCTCAATAACCCCTCGGCGCAGCATGATTTCAAAACGGCCCTGTCAATCCAGCAGCCGCTGTTTGTACCGGCGCTCGCTTCGATGAGGGAGCTGGCCGTCAAGGATGCGCAGAAATCAGAACTGGATCTGGAAGCGGCGCGTCAGGGTATTGCGTTTCAGGTGTTTCATACCTACCTGAATGTGCAGCGGGCTGCTGCACAGCTGAAGGCCTCTGATCAGGCGGTTGCCGATGCCCGGGAAAACATGCGTCTGGCTACCGTCAGAACCGCTTCCGGTGTCGGGCTCAAATCGGACGAGCTGCGCTCCCGCACCAATCTTTCACAGGTAGAGCAGCAGCAGATCACCGCCCGGAACAATGTGACGCTGTCACGGATGAAACTGGCGCAGCTGATCGGTCTGCCGGAAGATGCGTCCTATGAGGTATCCGGATTGCTGGAGGACGTCAGTGTGCCTGAGATGAATGAGCAGGTTGTAACGGAAGCTCTCCAAAATCGGGTTGAAATCAAACAATCGCAAACTGATCTGGAGAAATCAGATACGGCGCTCCGCCTTGCCCGCAGCGAATATCTGCCGACGGTGGGTGCCTTTGCCTCCTATCAATTGAACGCCCAGGATACGCCGTTCGGGGCCGACAACGATGCCTGGACCGCCGGTGTTTCCCTCAAATGGAACATTTTTGACGGGTTCCGCACTACCAGTGAACGGAAGCGGGCGCTCTCCGGTCAATCGGCAGCACGCGAAATGCTGGAATCGGCTACCAAGGATGTCCGTTATCAGGTCAAAGAAAGTTATATCCGGCGTGATGAAGCGGCCAAGCAGCGTGAGGTGGCGCGGAATTCCGTGCAGGATGCGGAAGAAACGGTCCGGCTGCTCACCAAACGGTACGAAAATTCGCTGGCAACCATGGTGGAACTGCTTGACGCACAATCAGCACTTAACCAGGCCAGGGCAAATCTGGTGGAAACAGAGGCCGGATACGCACTTGCAGGCGGACAGGTCTATTACATGACGGGAACATTCGTGAAGGAGATACGTAAATGAGGAATAATGTACTGGTTGTTACGGGGTTGATGACGCTTGCGCTCGCCTCTGCCGGATGCTCGAAGCATGAAGCGGGAAAGGTTGAAAGCGCACCGGCAGCGGTTGTCAAGGGAGCAACGCTGGAAACCGTCAAGCGTGTTGCCATGCCTGAATTGCTCGATGTTGTCGGGACGGTGCGTGCGCGTACCAGTGCCGTTGTCTCGACCCGTATTCCGGGGAGCATCAACGTGCTGCGCGTCCGCGAAGGCGACCGGGTGAAGAAAGGGCAACTGCTGATTCAGCTGGATGCCCGTGAAAATCAGGCCACCGCCGCCGTGGCGACTGCGGCAATCGACGAAGCCCGCAGAGGACTTGATGAAGCGCTGTCGCGCAAAAAGCTGAGCGATACGACCTTTGACCGCTACCAGAACCTCTTCAAGGAACAGGCGGTCAGCCGTCAGGAATTCGATGTCCGTCAGACCGAAAAAGATATGGCTTCCCAAGGGGTGGCGCGTGCCGAAGCGCGGCTGAGGCAGGCCCAGGAAGGTGCTAAAGCCTCCGGTACCATGTCGGACTACACGAAAATTGTCGCCCCGATTTCGGGAATTATTGCCAGCAAACAGGCCGATCTTGGCGCAACGGTGTTCCCGGGGCAGCCGCTCCTGACGATTGAGGATGAAGGAAGCTATCAGCTGGAACTGGCTCTGCCGGAAAGCGATGCCGCCAAAGTTAAGCCGGGTTCGTCGCTACAGGTGACGCTTGATTCCGTGGGGAGTACCTTTGCCGCGAAAATCGCCGAAATCGTGCCGACCGCCGACCCGGGGAGCCGTACCTTTACGGCCAAGATCACGCTCACCCAGAAAGGGCTTAAATCCGGTATGTTCGGCCGTGCTTCCATCAACCTCGGCTCCACGGTTGACGGCATCACCGTACCGAAAAAAGCGGTTGTCGAGCATGGTGCGCTGGCTTCGGTCTGGGTTGTGGAGAAAGACGGCAGCGCCCGCATGAGGATCGTCAAGGTCGGCAGACAGACCGGCGAACGGGTGGAGATTCTTTCCGGATTGTCGGATGGTGACCGGGTGATTGTCACCGGTATCGAAAAAGTAACTGAAGGGGCAAAGGTGGAGTAACCCATGGAAAACCTTGGTTTTGCCGGAAAAATTGCCCGTGCTTTCATAAATTCAAAGCTGACACCGTTGATTGTGGGGGCGTCCCTGCTGCTCGGCCTGTTCGCCGTCAAGATGACCCCGCGTGAGGAAGAGCCGCAGATCGTCGTACCGATGGTGGATATCTATCTGCCGATGCCCGGTTCGTCGCCGCAGGAAGTGCAGGAGCGGGTGGTCAAGCCGTTCGAAGCCAAGCTGTGGGAGATCAAGGGGGTTGAATACCTCTATTCCATGAGCCGTCCCGGCATGGGAATCATCACGGTTCGCTATCAGGTCGGTCAGCCGATGGAAGAGTCGCTGGTCAAACTGTACAACAAGGTCATGAGCAACCGCACGTTGCTTCCACCCGGCGCCTTCGATCCTCTGGTTGTGCCGAAGTCCATCGATGACGTGCCGATTGTAGCCCTGACCCTCTGGTCGGACCGTTATGACCACGGCACGCTCAGGACGCTGGCCCGCGAAGTGGCCGACGAGTTGAAAAAGAGTGAGAATACTGCCGAAACAACCATTACCGGCGGGCTTTCCCGCCAGCTGCGGGTCACGCTGGACGCGCCCCGTCTGGCCGGGTTCGGCCTGTCACCGCTCCAGGTTGCCGGCGCCTTGCAGAAGGGTAACGCTTCGTTGCCGTCGGGCAGTTATGCCAGCGACAATAAGTCCATGCTCGTGCAGACCGGCGGATTCCTTGAAAATGCCGATGCGGTCAAACGTCTGGTGGTCGGCGTTTATGGCGGCAAACCGGTGTACCTGTCCGACGTTGCCAAAATAGAAGATGGCCTCAGCGAGCCGGATGACTATGTCTTTTTCGGCATGGGACCGGCTGCCGCGCACAAGAAAATATCCGGTAACGCCCGGCAGGATTACGCGGCAGTCACCATTGCCGTTGCCAAGCGGACCGGTGCCAATGCCACCTGGATTGCCGACGATCTTCTGAAAAAGATCGAAAGCATGAAGGGGAAAACAATCCCTTCCGATGTACAGGTCTCCATCACCCGCAACTATGGCGAGACCGCACGGGAAAAGAACAACGAACTGCTCTTTCACATGTTCCTGGCAGCCATCTCGGTTACCATCCTGATTGCACTATTTATGGGGTGGCGTGCCGGTGCGGTGGCGGCGATAGCCATTCCGGTCACCCTGGCGCTGACCCTGCTGGTGATTTACCTGATTGGCTACACGCTTAACCGCATCACCCTGTTTGCGCTCATTTTCTCCATCGGTATCCTGGTGGACGACGCGATTGTGGTCGTGGAAAACATCCACCGTTTTTTCACCACCAAGGTGATGAATCCCCTGGATGCGGCTATTCAGGCGGTTGACGAGGTCGGTAACCCGACCATCCTGGCCACCTTTGCCGTTATCGCGTCGGTTATGCCGATGGGATTTGTCGGTGGACTGATGGGGCCGTACATGCGTCCGATCCCGGTTGGCGCAAGCACCGCCATGATGCTCTCCATGTTTATCGCCTTTATTGTGACCCCCTATTTTGCCTACCGTTTTATGAAGGGTGAGGCGCATCACAAGGCAACCGACGAAGTAAAGGTCTCGATGCTGACCTCCTTCTATCGCCGTTTGATGGGGTCGTTCCTGCATAACCCGAAAATGCGCACGGCGTTTCTGGCCGGTGTGGTGCTGCTGTTGCTGGCGTCCTGCTCGCTCATCTACTTCAAGGCGGTCACCGTAAAAATGCTGCCGTTCGACAACAAGAACGAGCTGCAGATTATCATCGACGCCCCGGACGGAACCCCGCTGGAGCAGACCGCCCGAATAACAAAGGAGATGGGGGATGCCCTCCGCACGGTTCCCGAAGTCACCGATTTCCAGCAGTATATCGGCACCAGCGCGCCGTTCAATTTCAACGGTCTGGTGCGTCACTACTACCTGCGCAAAGGGTCCAGCCTGGCTGATATCCAGGTCAACCTGCTTCCCAAGGAAGAGCGTAAGGATCAGTCCCACGCCATTGCCAAGCGTATCCGTCCTCTGGTAAAGGCGATTGCCGACAAATACGGCGCACGGGTGAAAGTTGCCGAAATACCGCCGGGTCCGCCGGTGCTGGCAACCCTGGTGGCGGAACTGTACGGTCCGGATGACGCTTCCCGCGCAGCAACCGCTGCCAAGGTTAAGGCCATCATGGCCAAGACCGAAGGCGTGGTCGATGTGGATTGGTACCGTGAGGATAATCAGGCGAAAACAACCTTCACCGTTGATCGTGAGAAAGCCGCCCTGTCCGGTGTAGCAGTGGATGATGTGGCCAAAACCCTGCACATTGCCCTGAATGGTCAGGATGCCGGGTTGCTGCACCTGCCCAAAGAAAAAGAGCCGGTGACCATCAACCTGCGGCTTCCGGCCGGACAACGCAGCTCTGTCGCAGCTCTGTCATCGGTCTATGTTACCGGTGCAAAGGGTAATATACCGCTCTCGCAATTGGTGAAGGTCACGAGTGGCAGTGAAGAGAAAACCCTCTATCGCAAGAACCTTAAGAACGTCATCTACGTAACCGCCGATGTGGCGGGACAGATCGAAGCGCCGGTCTATGCGATTCTGAAAATGCAGAAGGAAATCGACGCCATCGCCTCTGCTGACGGGCAGAAGATAGAGGTCCTAGCTTCGAAACAGCCTTGGAGTGAAGAGCATATCGGCATGAAGTGGGATGGCGAATGGCATATTACCTTTGAAGTGTTCCGTGACCTGGGTATCGCCTTTGGCGCGGTAATGGTGCTGATTTACATCCTGGTGGTCGCCTGGTTCAGGGATTTCACCACGCCGCTGGTCATCATGGCGCCGATTCCGCTGACCCTGATAGGTATTCTACCGGGACATGCCATGTTTGGCGCGTTCTTTACCGCTACCAGTATGATCGGTTTTATCGCCCTGGCCGGAATCATAGTGCGAAACTCGATTATTCTCATCGACTTCGCGGTACTGCGCAGGGAAGAAGGGCTGTCGCTGGACGAGGCGATTATCGAAGCCGGAGCTGTCCGGTTCCGCCCCATGCTGCTGACTGCGGCGGCGGTTGTGGTGGGGAGCTTCGTTATTCTGTTCGACCCGATTTTCCAGGGTTTGGCCATTGCCTTGATGTGCGGCGAAATAGCTGCTACAACACTGTCCCAAATTACGATTCCGATACTCTATTTTCTTGTACAACGACGGAAAGAACCGCGTAAAGCAAACCTTACCACCCCTAGCCCCTCCTAAAATAGGAGGGGGACGTTTAAGCTCCCCTCCTTGATAAGGAGGGGTTGGGGGTGGTGGCTTTTGAAATAATAGAAATGAAGGAGTAAGTTGTTATGTTCTGGAACAAACATAAAGAATTATCACAGCAGGAAGTGGCCTTGAGCAAAAAGTGTCAGGAAGAGGCCGAGCAGCTGTACCGCTCGGGCAAATATCATTGTGCGGAAGCCGTATTGGAAACCATCAGGCGTCAGTATGCTCCGAATCTGCCCGAATCTATTGTCGGCACCGTGTCCGGTTTCGGCGGCGGTTCCAGCTCCGGCTGTATCTGTGGCGCCGTATCCGGCGGCACCGTTGCCATCGGCCTGGTAAACGGGAACAAAAAGGAAACGACACATTTGACGAAAGAGCTGCATGATTGGTTCAAGGGAAAATACGGCGTGACCTGCTGCAAAACCATCCGTCAGACGCATAAGGGTGTCTGCCCGGTACTGACCGGGGAAGTGGCCGGCAAGATTGCGGAAATGCTGGGCGGTAAGGGACATGAATGATGCATTGATGCTGATCGGAGCAGTGGTCTTCTGGATTGTTCTTCAGAAATACATACTGCCGCGCCTCGGGGTGCCTACCTGAATGTCCGATTCATGTGACCTCGGGGACCGGGGCAAAAAGAAAGACATAAAAGATGAGGAGAAACACCCATGAAAGAAGAATTCTACGTTGAACGCATCGTGCGCATTGTGGCTGGAACATTTATTTTGATTTCACTCGTGCTGTCCCACTTTCATTCCCCCAACTGGCTCTGGTTCACCGGTTTTGTCGGCTTGAACCTGCTTCAATCCGGCTTTACCCAGTTCTGCCCGATGTTTAATATCCTGCAGAAAATGGGTGTGCCAAGATTCCCGAAGAGCAGCTGCTGCAAATGAATTTTCGCATCACGGTACTCTGCGAAAACTCGGTCGGACCGCTTTCCGGAACATTGGGTGAGCACGGTTTTGCCGCTTTGATCGAACCATCCGAAGGGGCTCCGCTGCTGTTCGATACCGGCCAGGGTTTGACCCTGCTGCACAATGCCCGGCGCATGAACAAGGATCTCACCAGGGTCAGGCAGGTCGTACTCTCGCACGGTCATTATGATCATGCGGGGGGCTTGAAGCCGCTCTTGGATGAGTGCGGTCCGAAACAGGTTTTTGCTCATCCCGAGCTGTTCAGATCCCGTTACCGTGTTAAGGATACCGGAGACTGCTACCCTATCGGCATGCCGGTCGCCCGTGATGAACTGGAGGCGGCAGGCGCTGCTTTTGATCTGTCGGCTGATTTTCGCACAATTGCTTCCGGTATCAGCCTTACGGGTGAGGTTCCGCGCGTGAACGTGTCTGAAACCGGCGACCAGGGGCTGTACTGTGACTGCACCGGCCAGGAACTTGATACGACACCGGATGACCAGTCGCTGGTGCTGGAAACTGACAAGGGGCTTGTGCTGCTTCTTGGCTGCTGTCATGCCGGCCTGGTCAACACGGTGGAACATGTGGCCTATGTCACCGGCAGGCGTGATATTTACGCCGTGATCGGCGGCACCCACCTCGGTTTTTGCGGTCAGGAACAGCTTGGCACAACGGTTGACATGCTTAAGGATCTGGGTGTGAAGAAGCTTGCCGTCAGCCACTGTACCGGTTTTGCCGCGTCGTTGCGTTTGGCGCGGGAGCTGCCGAAAGAGTTTCAGACCGCCATGGTAGGCTATGCGTTGGAAGTGTAATAAACCCAACCACCCCCAACCCTTTATGCCCCAGAGGGTACTCCTTTAGTAAGGAGGGGAGCTTAAAGTCCCCCTCCTATTTCGCTTAGAAGCGCCTACTTTTGGTAGGAGGGGTTAGAGGTGGTAAGGTTTCAGCTTGATTGCAATGTGGAATTACAATCAACACCGGTCTCACCCAAATGAAAGGAATTATGTTGATGAAAAAGATTGTGCTCGTGTTGTTAATGATGGTGTCTCTTGTGTCACAGGTCTGGGCGGCAGAGAAGGACATTACCTCCCGTGACGCCAAAGCGCTGCTGGACAGGAACAAGAATATCTATCTGCTCGATGTCCGGACCCCCCAGGAATACAGCCAGGGGAAGCTGGCCGGATCGGTGCTGATCCCGATTGGCGAGTTTGAGCGGCGCGTTGGCGAAGTACCTAAGAATAAAACGATTATTGTCTACTGCGCCGTTGGTTCGCGTTCAAAACCGGTGGCCAATTTTCTGGCCCAGCGCGGGCATAAGGATGTCTATAATATGACCGATGGTATTGTCGGCTGGTATCGCAATAAATTCCCCATTCAAAGATAAGCTGTCAAACGTACATCGCGAACAGCAAATATCGTAATTATGCAATTTCACGGGTGATATTTATAATTATAGCGCTGTCGAGTTGCTTGTGTTTTCTGAAATAACCGCTGTAATGCAGTTATTTGGCGGTAGAAACGTAGTTAAAAGGCGTGATATTTTATAGAATTCCATTCTATTATTTTATAGCTGATTTTGTGATCCGCTATAAACATTCGCGAAATAATATAGTTAGAATGTGCGTTGTTTTATAAAATAGAATTATCCATATAATTGGAGTTATGTTTGCAATTGTTCCATGACAGCAAAATCTTTTTTAGTAAGGGGAGGCAGTATGAAAAAGAAGAACATCAGAAAAATTGCCGTAACGCTTGTGATGGGGATGCTGGTTCCGTTGGCGGCACATGCGGCGGAGGCGGATTTACAGCTGAAGATTGACCAGTTAAGCAAGGAGGTTGCCAACCTTAAGGGTTCGGTCAAGAAGGTTGAAGACAAGTCTCTCAGTAGATGGTTGTCCATCGGCGGCGACTATCGTTTCCGGGTTGATTCTCTGCGTGGGAAAACCGCGGAGTACACAAATGCCATGGGCGTTTCGCAATACCTTGCCGGCCTTAACCTTACAGCTCCTCCGACGGCGGCACAGTTTGGCGCTGCAATGACCGCCGCTCATGTAGGTGAAGACAAACCCAAGAATGAAACTCTCTACACTAATAAATTCGGTCTCGATCTTCACGCAAAAGCTACCCAGGATGTTACGGTAAACGTCAAGCTGGCCATGTACAAGTCATTTGGCTCACAGGGCACTGAAGCGACCAGTGGCACCTATTTCGCTGACCGTGTTGGCGTAATGGACGGCACAATCGGCCATGTCCCATCCACAAGTTTGTTGGATGTAGATCGCGTGTATGCCACATGGAGCAACATCGGCGATCAGCCGGTATGGCTTTCTGTCGGTCGCCGTCCTTCGACCAATGGTGCCCCCAGCAATCTCAAGCTTAACAATGAACGCCCCGGCAACGGCGGCACGCCGTCACTGCTGGTTGATTACGCCTTCGATGGCATGACTCTGGGCTGGGCTCCGGACATTGACGCTCTGCCGGGCGCATACGCCAAAGTTTGTTACGGTCGCGGCTTCGACAGCGGTTTCAAAACAGCAACCAATAGCCTTAAGGACACCGACATGCTCGGCGTTGCTATCCTTCCTATAGACACCGACCCGCTGCGTGTCTGGCTACAGTGGAATCGCGGTTTTGACATTTTTGATGCTTCAGCTATGAGCTCCACCTCATTTGGTCAACCGTTTGCCGCTTCCACCAATCTTGGCTCAATTGACTGGTACGGCGCAGGTGCCATGAGCACGCTCAAGAATGTCGGCCCAGGCACACTTAATTTCTTTGCTGACCTTGGCGTGAGTATCACACATCCAAACGGCAACACGTCAAATGGTCTGGGTCTTATGACCAATACCTTTGATGGGGTCTTTTCCGGAGCAGCGTCCTCAAGTGAAAGCAAAAACGGTTGGGCTACCTACGTAGGTGTTCGTTATGATCTCCCTTCAAAAACCAAGATTGGTTTTGAATTCAACCATGGCTCGGAAAACTGGATTCCCTTTACCCCGGCATCAGACGATATGTGGACTAGTAAAGTTGGAACTCGCGGTAACGTCTATGAACCCTATATTATCCAGGAACTTGATCTCAAGCCTATTTCATCTCATTTGAGCAAGACCTTTTTCAAGATCGGCTACCAGTATTATGACTTCGAGTATACTGGCAGCAATAACTGGGTTGGCGCTCCAGTAAAAATTTCTTCCATCAAGCCGTCAACCGCGCTGATGATGGCTCCGGTAAAAACAGCTCATGATGTGTATGCAACATTCGAAGTGAAATTTTAGAGGTGTTAGTGTGCCGGGGAATCGAACGCTCCCCGGCAGTTTTTTTCTGATTGGATTGAACAAAAAATATCTTCTGATACACTCATTTTTACGGAATCAATAAATAAGGGGAACAACAATGAAAAGATTAGTAACAATCTGTATGGTAATGGCACTTGTGTTTGCCTCTTCACTTGCTGTAGTTAGCACAGCCAGTGCAGAGGAAGTAAAAATGACCGGTTCAATTTCAAAAATCGAACTTTCCGCCGATGGCAAATCGGCAACCGTGGTGTTGAAAGACAGCAAAAGCGAGGCTTCGGTCACGATAATCGTTACTGATGATCAGACCCTGGACAAGTTCAAGGACAAACGCATCGTGGAAGGTGATGAAATCCGCACCAAGTTTGATAAGGACGGTGACAAGAATACCAGCAAAATGTTCAAAAAAACCGCCGGTTGCTAATCTTGATGTAAACCCAAAGGAGGGAATTGTTTCATGAACTATCGATGCCGACTTCCGAAAATTGTGACTCTGACAGCAGGAATAATCGTAACGGCAGCTTTCACCGTTTCTGCCGAGCCGGCAGCTCCGGCGGCCAAACCGACCGTAGCCAAGATTTGCATTAACTGCCACAAAGCCGAACCTGGTGCGGTTCGCGGACATTTTGATCTCGTATCGTTCAAGGCCAGAACCATCCAGGTGAAGATCGATGATGCCGTTGAACAGTTTAAATTCGACGAGGACGAGATCAAAGTTGTCAATGGTGCAGGCAAGACCGGCGATGGCGAGTTTATGAAAGACAACCTGGTTAAAAAGGGTCACGAAATCAAGGTTGAGTACACAGAAGCAAACGGCGTCAAGACAGCGGTAAAGTTGATCGAAAAACCGCCGGTTCAGGTTTCGGAAGAGATGCTGATGAAAACGCCTGAAATCGAGAAACTCGTTGCCCTGGGACCGGAAAAGGGAAAATATTTCCTCTTTGATTCCCGGCCATTGCCGCGTTTCCAAGATGGCTCAATCCCGACGGCGGTAAATCTGCCGTATCCGGCGTTTGACAAGCTGGCCGGGAAACTGCTGCCGAAGGACAAGAACGCCCTGATTATCTTTTACTGCGCCGGAGTTACCTGCAACATGAGCCCCGGTTCTGCCGATAAGGCCAAGAAGCTTGGCTACACCAACATCAAGGTGTACAAGGACGGCATGCCTGCCTGGTCCCAGAAGAACTATTCCGTACTGTCGGCTCAGTTCCTCAAGGAAGCCTGGCTTGACAAGGATATCCCTGTCGTGCTGCTGGACGTGCGTCCTGCTAAGGAAGCGGCCAAGGGTTCTGTCAAGGGAGCTGTCTCTTTCCCTGCTCACCATAATGCAGCGCCACTCGTGAAAAAGCTTGATCAGAAACTGAAAAAAGCTCCGATTGTTGTCATTGACGGCAAGGGGGGGGCGCAGGCGGTCGGCGTTGCCAAAGAACTGCTCAAAGCCGGTTTTGTTAATGTCAAGGTGCTTACCGGCGGTATCGATGCCTGGCAGTCAGCCAAATACGAGGTTGTCTCCGGCAAACTTGCAACCAAGGTGAGCTACGTGCCCAAACCACGTCCCGGCGAGATTGCTCTGGACGAGTTCAAGAAGTACGCTGTCAACCTTCCTGCTAACGTCATGATCATTGATGCTCGCAGTGCCAGTGAGGGAAAAGCGGGCATGATCAAGACAGCCAAACTGATTCCTGCCGAAGAGATCAAGGACCGTCTGGCCGAGATTTCCAAGGATAAGCTGGTTGTGTTCTACTGCAATACCGGTACGATAGCCGAAGTTGCCTATAACACCCTGAAGGGTCTGGGGTATTCCAACGTCAAGTTCCTCAATGCCAAGGTGGTTTTTGACAAAAACGGCAGTTACAAGATTTCTAAGGATTAACCATTGTACGGATGCACTTTCAGTTTCATTGCTGAAAGTGCATCCGTGCGCTCGTGCTGCATTTTGGTCGCTTTTTATTTACCGATAATTATTCATAAATACATATAAATGGAACAATAGCTATATGCAGTTCAGTTGCACCGCTACAGAGTTTACAATAAGCCAGTAGTCGAAAGGGAATGATCATGTCAGGAAAAATTATTGCAATCTTGTTGGGATGCGCTCTGTTGTCAACAACCGTTCAGGCCAAGGAACACCCAGGGAAAGAACAGATACTGAAGGATGGCTACCAGGGGCCGAAAACCTGCGAAACGTGCCATCCCGGCAAAGCCAAGGAGTTTCTTGGCACGGTGCATTGGAAGCATGCCTCAAAGGTGGACCATGTCGATAACCTGAACCCCAACGAAGAATATGGTATGAAAAATCGCATCTACACGATGTGCAACGGCAACGATATCGTCAACAACCTGAAGGAAGTGCCGCCGAATGCGCTCGGCAAGACCAAGTTTACCGGCTGCAATACCTGCCATCCGGGTGACCACACCAGCGATGTGGGCAGCACCGGTTCCCAAGCGGAACAGGCCATAGACTGCCTGATCTGCCATTCCAGCAAGTATGATTTCAGTAAACGAAAGCCGGTCAAGGATAAGGACGGCAAGGTTGTCATGACTCAGGACCGCAGTACCGAGGCTGCTGCCAATATCGGCAGGCCCACCATCAAGAATTGCATGGTCTGTCACGAGGCTGCCGGCGGCGGAGCCATGATCAAGCGTGGATTTTCAATGTCCAAGGAGGCCGAAGTCCATGTCACCAAGGGTATAATCTGTGTTGACTGTCATCAGGTGAAAAACCACAAATTCCCCACCGGTCGTGATCCCAACAACTGGGCCCATGACGGCATCTACATGACCTGTGTCGGCGAATGCCACACCGCCAAACCTCATACTGATGCCGATTACAACAAGCATACGGCAAAAATAGCCTGCCAGACCTGCCATATCCCCAAGACCGGCGGTGCTTTTTCCAAGGACTTCACCAAATGGGAAAAACAGTCCAACGGTTTTTATGAGCCTTCCACCCTTAAACGTGAAGTCAATGAAACTGCTCCGGTGTACGCCTGGTACAATCTGACTGTCAGCAATACGCCGACATTCATCGGCCCGAAGGGGAGCAGAACCGATGGAAAAAGCAAAATTTACCCGTTCAAGATCTTTCAGGGTAAAGCCTATTTTAACAAGAAAGACGGCCAGCTGATGTCGATGGACTTTGCCCCGCCGATTGCCAACGGTGATTCTCTTGCCGGAGTTGCGTCTGCCGCCAAAATTCTTGGCATCAAGGATTATGAGCCGGTTCCGGGATGGCAGACAATCTACTTTGGCAGCAATCATCAGGTAACACCGAAAAACAAGGCGTTAAGCTGTGCCAACTGTCATGCGCTCAATGGTGTGCTTGATTTTAAGGAATTGGGTTACAAGCCTGCGGAAGTGGAAAAACTTACCAATCCTGAGCTCTATTTTGAAAAGCTGCTCAAGCAACAGCAGGAGAATGAATAGAATCCTGCTCCCACGTTTTTACATCCAATGTCGTAAACGGGAGGTAATTTGTGTCGCTAAAATTTTCACGCAGAACATTTCTTAAGGCGAGTGGCGCGGTGACCGCAGGTGTCGCCGCCGCCACAACCGTGCCGAAGAAGTTTCTTTCCTGGGCTGAAGAGACGGGACAGAAGGACATGAAGCAGATACCCACCTTCTGCGAGCTCTGTTTCTGGAACTGCGGCTTGGTCGCCAAGGTGGAAAACGGCAAGGTCGTCAAGGTGGACGGCAATCCTTTGAGCCTGCGTGGACGCGGGCGCTTGTGCGGTCGCGGCAATGCCGCGCTGGGTGCGCTGTATGACACGGATCGGCTCAAGTTCCCGCTGATCAATATCGGCAAGCGGGGCGAGCCGGTCTGGAAACGGGCCACCTGGGACGAAGCGCTTGGGGTTATTGCCGGGAAGATGAAGGGCATCAAGGAGAAGTACGGCGCAGAATCCATGGCGCTGATCTATCACGGTACCGGCGCGGCTTTCTGGAAACATCTGATGCATGCTTACGGCAGCACACTGTCCGCTGCGCCGTCGTTTGCCCAGTGTCGCGGACCGCGCGACATCGGTTTCGTGCTGACCTTCGGTTCGGACGTGGGGTCACCTGAATACTACGACTTCAGTAAAAGCAAATATATTGTCCTGTTTGGTTCTCATCTGGGGGAAAATGCCCATAACAGCCAGGTGCAGGATATCATGAACGGGCTGGCGGAAGGCGCCAAGCTGACCGTAGTCGATCCCCGTCTCTCCAACATTGCCTCCAAAGCTGATCATTGGCTGCCGATCAAGCCTGCCACCGATCTGGCGCTGATTCTGGCCTGGATTCGCATTATTATCGAAGAGGGACTGTATGACAAGGAGTACGTTGCAAAATATGCCACCGGCTTTGACGAACTGCGTGCGGCCGTCCAGAAGTACACACCTCAATGGGCCGAGGAAGAGACATCCATCGCCAGTGATGTGATTGTCAGGGTTGCCCGCGAGATGGGGGAGTTTGCTCCGAATATCTGCATCGGCGCCGGGCGTTTTTCAGCCTGGTACGGTGACGATACCCAGCGCAGCCGGGCCATTGCCATTCTGAATGCTCTGCTGGGCACCTGGGGCAGGGAAGGGGGGTATTTTTTCCCCACGGGAGCAAAAGTGCCGGAATATCCGGGGTTACCCGCCTATCCCGAACATGTTGAGGTGGCAAAGCTGGATGAGGTCTATCCCTTCGCCCTGCTGCCGACAACCACCTCCATCAAGCAGGCCTCCATCACCGGACAGCCGCGTCCGGTCAAGGCCTGGTTCGTCTACGGATCGAACCTGATGAAGACCATGCCGGACAAGGAGGAGACGATCAAGGCCATTCAGAATCTGGATCTGATGGTGGCTATCGACACCATGCCGATGGATATCATCAACTATGCCGATGTGGTGTTGCCGGAATGCACCTACATGGAACGCTATGACAACATCAACCTCGGCAAGTTCAAAGGGGCAAGTGAAATCGCCCTGCGCCAGCCGACCATTGAGCCGCTGTGGGAATCAAAGCCGTCCTGGTGGATCACCAAGGAGCTGGGCAACAAGCTGGGCTTGGCTGAATTTTTTCCCTGGAAGGATGGCGAGGAGTATCTGGCCAAACGCTGCCAGGCCGGTAACATTGACTTCGCCCAGCTGAAACGGGACGGCGTAATCATCTCGAAGGGTGGTTCACCCTATATCACCGCTGAGAGTCAGCCGGAATTTGGCACCCCTTCCGGCAAGATAGAGCTGTATTCCAAGCAACTGGCTGAAAACGGTTTCGATCCGGTGCCGCAATTCACCCGGCATAAGACTCCACCGGCCGGATATTTCCGGCTGCTGTTCGGACGGGCGCCGCTGCACACCTTTTCCCGTACCACCAATAACTTCATGCTGACTGACCTGCAGAAGGAAAATTCTCTCTGGATCAATGCCAAAAAGGGGAGAGAGCTGGGATTGAAAAACGGGGATTATGTTTCGCTGATCAATCATGACGGCGTCATTGCCAGCGGCCGGATCAAGGTGAAACTGACCCAGCGCCTGCGGGACGATGCCGTCTACATGAACCACGGCTTCGGCGTACATGCCAAAGGAATGGGGCGTGCCAATGGCATGGGGATTGCCGATGATGACCTGATCACCAAGGCCGCCATCGATCCGATCATGGGTGGTACCGCATTGCGCGGAAATTTTGTCAAGATTGTGAAGGGGGCCTGACATGCGTCTATTCGGAGTTCTTATTCCTGAAAAGGAACAGCTGATTGCCACGGTCTCTGATGTGGCCAAAGGAAGAGCAGGCCTGTCCCTGTATGCGTCCCTGTTCGGCCTGGCGATTGGATTTTATGCCATTGCCACCATCTTCATCCAGGGACACGCCCACACCATCAACACTTCAAACCTGGTGCCCTGGGGATTGCAGATATCCACCTATGTCTATTTTGCGCTGCTCAGCACCGGCTGCACCTTTGTCAACTTTTTCGGCCATGTATTTTTTAAGGATCAGTACAAGCCGTTTGCTTCGCGGATTATCTTTGTCGGCATCATTACCGCAGTGGCGGCATTCTTCTCCCTGGCGACCGAGATGGGGCGCATCGACCGGATGTATAACTTCATTCTTTCTCCCAATCCCAAGTCTCCCATGTTCTGGATGGGTATCTGGTATACCTGCTACCTGATCGCCATCACGTGGGAATACATCAACATCCAGACCAACAGGCATTCCGACAAGGTCATGTGGGGGGCGTTTTTTGTCGCCGTCTTCACCCACAGCACCCTGGGAAGCCTGCTTGGGTCGGTCAGCTCCCGTGTCTACTACTACAGTGCCCTGATGCCGATCTACTTCCTGTTTATCGCCTTCCTGACCGGCTGTTCCCTCACCACCATCATTGCCGCCATGACGGTTAAACAGAAAAAGCTGGACGAGAACTACCATCTTCATCCGTTTGTGACATTGCTCAAGGTCGGCCTGGGTCTGGCGTTGCTGATCACCTTCTGGCGCACCATGATCGGCCTTTCCGCTCATCTGGAGGGTTCCGAAGTCTTTTCGCTGACGCTGATCAACAGCGTGCTGTTCGGGATCGTGGTCGTCATCATTATCCCCTATATCCTGCTTAGAATGGGCAAAAGCGCCAACTGGCTGATCTTTGTGGGGCTGTTTATCATGATTACCCAGCTGAAAGCCCGTAACGATCTGGTAATCGGCGCGTTCAAGGTCCCGCTGTTTCGGGTCTACGACATGCCGGAGGTGATTCATTACTCACCATCGGTGTATGAATATCTCGTTGTTGTGGCGTCCGCTTCACTCGTGACGGTGCTGTACATTATTTTCGAACGCTCCGGCGTTTTTGAGGCACGCTTCATCAAGGAGGACCACTGACCATGGAACAGTATGATGGTAAAGATATTCTGGATATCATGCACGCAGACCTGCAGCGGGCCCTTAAGAAACCGCGTGCTGAGCGCCGTTGGGCCATGGCCATCGACCTGAAGAAGTGCATCGGCTGCCACGCCTGCACCACCGGCTGCATGTCGGAGAACCTGACCCCGCCCGAAATTCATTATCGGCCGGTAAAGGAAGAGGAAATCGGTGAATACCCCAATACCGGCATGCGTTTTCTGCCGCGTCCCTGCATGCAGTGTGATGCTCCCACCTGCACGCCGGTCTGTCCGGTAACCGCCACCTATAAGCGGGATGACGGTCTGGTGGTGATCGACTATGACAAATGCATCGGCTGCCGCTACTGCCTGGTTGCCTGCCCCTACGGCGCCCGATCGGCCGATGTCGGGCACTATTTCACCGGTGATTTTCATGATAAAACCTATGAAGTTGAAAATTCCGGCGAATACGGCAAAAGCTACAAGCGCAAGAGCCACTGGCACTCCCCCATCGGCAATGCCCGCAAGTGTCATTTTTGCATCCATCGGGTGGAAAAGGGTGAGCTGACCCGCTGCACCACCACCTGCTTGGGACATGCCACCTTCTTCGGCGACATCAACGACCCGCAGGCGCTGATTACCAAACTGATTTCAAAGCCGAGCGTATTCAAATACAAGGAAGAGCTCGGCACCAGGCCGATGGTGTATTACATACCGTAAAGAAAACTGGACTTTTTTGGCAAATATGCTAAAAAATGAATAATTGAATTATAACCGGTTCGCCGGAACATCATTATTCAAAGGAGATTCACTATGAAGAAAATGCTGACCCTGCTGGTATCTGCTCTTACCGTTGTTTCGTTTGCATCCGTTGCCTTGGCAAGCAGTCACATGAAGAAGGAAGCAGGAAGTCCTGCTGAAACTGCTGCTCCGGCTGCCGAGAAGAAGGAAGGGGACAAGAAGGACGCCAAAAAAGACACTAAAAAAGCGAAAAAGGATAAAAAGAAAGAAGCCAAACCGGCAGCCAAGGGCAAAAAAGAAGTTTCAGGCTGCTAATTTGAACAAAAATATGGTAATCAGGAGGCATGAGCATCTGGCATGCCTCTTTTTTATAGTGGATAGGAGTTACTATGCAGATTAAGACGAAAATAGTGGTTGGCGTCGGCTTCATGTCTATCCTGATGATTGTTATCGGAGCAATCGGTTTGATCGGCTTTGCCGAAGGCAACAAGGCGCTGGAGCATGTCTATGAAGTCAACATGAAGAACAGCGGTCTGTTGAACAAGATCAACGGACTGATGCGCGCCAATCGCATCCAGTTGCTCCTTTCCCTGCAGCATGATCCGAAAAGCGAATTCAGTGCGTTGCATGAGCACCCTACCACCATGCATACCGATCTGGCTAAAAAGTACACTGAAGAAAGCGATGCCGCCTGGAAAGAGTACAGTGCAACCGTAACTTCCAAGGAGGGGCGTGAGCTGGCCGACGCCTTTCAGAAGGATCGCCTGAAATATGAAAAGGAAGGGCTTGAAGCGGCGAGCAAGGCGGTACTGGCGGAAAATTACCATGAGACCTATCGCATCACGTTCGACGTTATCAATCCGTCTATTCAGACGGCCAACAAATCACTGGATGCCCTGTCACAGTACGAGCTGACACTGGCAAAGAGAGCCCACGAAACAGCAATATCACGCGCAACCTTATTCCGTTATATCATCCTGATTGCCATTGTGCTGGCCGTCGCGATCGGCGGCAGTATCGGCCTGATGATTGCCCGCTCCATCGGCGTTTCGGTGACGCAGCTCAAGGATACCGCCGCCGAGCTGGCGGCAGGTAATCTGACACGGCGCTCCAACGTAGCGAGCCGTGACGAATTGGGAGAAATCAGTACCTGCTTCAACCAGGTGGCCGACACTCTGTACGGCGTCGTCAACCAGGTGCGCAGCAGCGCGAACAATGTTTCCGGCGCCGCAGTGGAATTGCGGGCCAATGCCGAACAGATCGCCCTCGGTTCGGAGCACGTGGCCGCAGAAGCTGCCACTGTTGCTACCGCCGGTGAAGAAATGGCCGCCACCTCCAACGATATTGCCAACAACTGCTCGCTGGCGGTAGACAGCGCCAATCAAGCATCACAGACCGCCAACAGCGGCGCCGCCATCATCCAGCAGACTGTGGCCGGGATGGCGCGTATTGCCGTCAAAGTCCAGGATTCGGCCCGCACCGTGGAAACGCTGGGGGAAAAATCGGAACAGATCGGCGCAATCATCGGCACCATCGAGGATATCGCCGACCAGACCAATCTGCTGGCACTGAATGCCGCCATCGAGGCTGCCCGGGCCGGGGAACAGGGTCGCGGTTTTGCCGTAGTTGCTGATGAAGTCCGGGCTCTGGCCGAGCGTACCACCCGCGCCACCCGCGAAATCGGCGACATGATCAAGTCGATTCAGTCGGAAACCCGCGTGGCGGTTGCCGCCATGGCCGAAGGGGTTGGTGAAGTGGAAAAGGGAACCGCCGATGCTGCCCGTTCGGGCGAAGCGCTGAACGAGATCCTTACCCAGGTGAACGACGTGACCGGACAGATCAACCAGATCGCCACGGCTGCGGAAGAACAGACCGCCACCACCAACGAGATCAGCAACAACATGCAGCGTATTACCGATGTGGTGCAGGAAACTGCCGGAAGCTCCCAGCAGACCGCCCAGGCTGCAGGGCGCCTTTCGATCCTTGCCCAGGAACTGCAGCAGATTGTTGACCGGTTCCGGCTCTGAATCCTGCCGAATGAAAAGTCTTTGGGGATTCCTGGAAAAAACATGTGCCACGGAGACACAGAGACACAGAGAAAACCTTCAAAATAACTCTCTGATTTCCTCTGTGGCTCTGTGGCTCTGTGGCTTGCTTGCCGTTTGTAATTGTATCTTGAAGAGGGGCTGCCGGCCGGCACCCCTCTTTTTGCTTTTCCTGTTTGTCCTTGCCGGCTGCACGTCATCAGCACCGTCTTCAACCTGCATCTCCTGCCACGGCGGGCTGGAACACGCATCACCCACCCACGGGGATTGTGTCTCCTGCCATGGTGGCGATCCGCGGGCTGGCGACAAGGCCAAAAGCCACGCCGCCATGTACGATCCGACGAACCCCTCGTCGCCGGAAACCTGGGAGAAAGCGTGCGGCAGCTGTCACCGCTATCAGCTGGAGCGGGTGAAATCGACCATCATGCAGACCAACGCCGGCATGATCCGCAACATCCAGCTGACCTGGGACGGTGAGGACGGCAGACAATACGGCACGACCGGCGGCACGGTGTACGACCCAACCGGAAAGCCGCTGGAGACCCTGGCGGTGGCGGAGCTGGACAACCTGTCCGGCGAACTGTACCGCAAGTTTTGCTCCCGCTGCCACATCGGCACGGCCAACGGCGACTCCTACGCTGCAGCGCACGGCTCGGGGTGCGCTGCCTGCCATTTTCCCTGGAATGACACCGCTACCTATGAAGGGAAGGACACAACCATGAAGGGGAAGGCGGGGCATTCCGCCAGCCATGCCATGAATCCGTTGCCGGATACCCAGGTTTGCACACGCTGCCACAACCGGAGCGGTCGCATTGGTTTGTCCTACCAGGGGCTGTATGACGGCAACAACGGCCTGGTGCCGACCAGGGGAGGCGAAGCGGGGCCGGTCATGTCCAGCGGCGCGCGCAACCTGACCAGCATCACCCCCGACGTTCACTTTGCCGCCGGGATGGAGTGCATCGACTGCCACACGTCGCGGGATGTCATGGGGGACGGCTATGCCTACCGGAATATGTACCTGCAGACCGAGGTAGCGTGCGAGGATTGCCACGGCAGCGCTACGGAGGTGCCGCGCTATCGCGAGATCACCCGCGAAAACGACGAGGCGCTACGGGAATCCAGATCATACAAAAAGCCGGTGCGGCACGGCATGCAGATGATCCAGACCTCGAAAGGGCGCTCCTACTCCAATGTCTTCTACCGGGACGGCGCGATCTGGCTGCAGGGGAAACGGAGCGGCAAGCTGCACCGGAGCAAGGTCATCACCGGCACGCCGGAGCATACCATTGCCGGACATGGCCGCCTGGAGTGCTATGCCTGTCATTCCCGCACCTCGGTGCAGTGCTATGGCTGCCACACCCGCTACGACAAGGGGAAGACCGGGATGGATTTCATCAAGGATGAAGAGACTCCGGGGGCGTTCAGCGAAACGGAAGACTACCGCATGCTCTCACCATTTCCGCTGGCGCTCAACCAGCGGGGACGGATTTCGCCGGTGACCCCCGGCTGCCAGACCTTTGTCACCGTGGCGGAGGAGGACGGCTCCCTGTCAAAGGCGGAATACGTCTCGTCATTCAAGGGGAAGCAGCAGCTCCGCTTTGCCCCGTTCTATTCTCACAACACCGGCAGGACGGCGCTCAGCTGCACGGAGTGCCACGGCAACCCGGCCTATCTCGGCTTTGGGCAGCACGTCGTAGAGGGAAACAACATCAAGGGAACGCTGATCTGCGAGCGCTCGGACTCCAAGCCGCTCGACGGCTTTCTGACCATGACCAACGGCCAAGTCAACGCCTTCTCCGCCATTACCCGCGAAAAGTCGCGGCCACTGAGCGGAGCCGAAGTGAAGCGGACCCTGGCGGTTAACTTATGTCTCCCCTGTCACGGCGTCGCCCGTGACCCCATTTATCGGAAAGGACTGAACTATCGTGCGTTGGATGATATTCGTCATCGCAAGCTTCTGTCTGATCGCTAGCACGGCTGTTGCTGCGACTCATGCGGGGCTGGCCTGCAATTCGTGCCATCGCCAGGGGGGCGCTGCCAGCGATCCGGCCTCGCGGTCGAGCCGTGCCAACGGCTGTGCCGTCTGCCACCGTGGCCATGAGCGGATCTTCGACCACGCCATGGGGCAGCGCAGCGGCGAGCAGGAGTTTGTCCGGCGCAGCTATGGCCGCTTCGATTCGGGCTTCTGGGACAAAAACTGTAACTCCTGCCATTTGAAGGGGTGTCTCGACTGCCACGGCGAAGGTCTGGCAAAGCCGACGGTGGCGACCTGCCAGCGCTGCCACAACGGCTACTACACCGGCTGGGATTATTCGGGGCGGGCGCCGCGGGAAGACAACATGCGCTACCAGCGCGGCATTGCCGTGAACGGCGAGACGTTTTTGAAGATGCTTCCCGACGTCCACTACCGGGCCGGGATGACCTGCGGCGCCTGCCATTCCATGGCCAGTCTGGCGGTGGGGAAAAAATCATCCAAAGGGTGCCGCGACTGCCACAAGCCGAGTCCCAAAATCCCGGAACACCGCATTGCCGCCCATCTGGAGCGGCTGGAATGCTACGCCTGCCATTCGGCCTGGGCGCCGCAGGAGTACGGCACCTTTTTCCTCCGTTTCCGCGACCAGGGGATGAAGGAGGATTTCGACCTGAAGCCGGGGCCGAGCGCGGAGTACCTGCGCAGCGCCTACCTGAAAAAGCAGGATGCGCCGCCGCTCGGGCTCAACGCCGCAGGAAAGGTCAGCCCGGTCAGGCCGATGTTCATCGCCTATTACACCGACATCATGCGCGCCCGCAACAACGGCCCGGAAAACACACTGCTGGCTGCCGAGTGG
>MGZJ01000091.1:35170-48390 GCA_001802645.1 Geobacteraceae bacterium GWC2_53_11
GGGTGCCACGACAACCCGGCCCGCTTTCTGCTTGAACCGGAAGCGCGGCGCATCTACAATCTTGACAAGGACGGCCTGGGGCTGGCGTCGTTCTGGCAGCAGACCGGCCAGCGTGTCAGCAACGGCAGCTTCCTGGATGCCGCCCGCTACCTGCGCATGAGCAACAAATCACCCGCTTACACGAAAGCATACGTGGCAAAATGGAAAACCTTCCTCAATCGCGTCGAACATTCCTCACGACCCTGACCCTGCTGCTCGCCTCGGGCAGTCTGCTGGTGCGCTACCTCACACCGCGCAGCAGCGGCAAACGCCGGGTGATCGTCAGCGCCGCCGCTGCCGATGTGCCGCCGGGGGGGGCGCTGCTGTTCCGCACCGAACGGGTGGCGCTGCTGCGGGATGATACGGGGTTTTACGCCCTGAGTCTCGTCTGTACCCATCTGGGCTGCACGGTGACGGTTACGGAGGATGCCCTTGCCTGCCCGTGCCACGGCAGCAGGTTTGACCGGCAGGGGAAGGTGCTGAAAGGCCCTGCGGACAGGTCGCTGGAGCGGTTTAGGGTTGAAGTGAAAGGGGAACGGATAGAAGTCGTGGGGTGAAGTGACCGGTAAAGCTACCGGAACTGCCGGTTGCCTTCCAGGTAGGTGTAGGGCACCTCAAGGTAGCGGAAGATCGTGGCGATTTTTTTGGCCGGGAACAGTTCGGCCAGGTCCAACCCGACCCCGATGAAGACATCCCGCTCTCTTCTGTCTCGCGGGACATCCCCGTGGTAATTGCGGGTATAGTACCCTGCCAGGAGATCGACATAACGGAAGGGCGAATCCTTCAGGGCATCGAAGCCGGCCAGCCTGAAAGCAAACATGTATCTGAGATGTTCATAGTCAGTGGTAGGGTCTTTTGCAATACGTGAAGGGGCATACTCCAGCCGGTAATCGATAAACTCCCCCAGGTCCGGATATCTTTCAAGCAGGTAGCCCAGGCCGGCGCCGGCCGTATTGGAGATCATGTCCTCCGGGGAAAAGCCGAAGCCGCTGAAAGAGTCGCCGGTTTCCATGGCGCCGGTGAACAGCAGCGAGGTCATGGCGCCGAGCCCGGCAGCATCGGCTTTGTCATACCCCCAGCCCTGGTAGATGTTGGAACAGATCCGGCTTGCCACGTAGCCGGTATACATGTGGCCGGTCTTGTCGGCGCCGCCATGCTTGGTCTCCCTGCCAAACCACCCTTCGGACTGACTATGGGGAGTTTTCTCCCAGTAGTTCCACATCAGGGTTCCGTAGGTTAGTACCCCCCCGACGGCCACGGCGTTGAACAACCCTACCTTTTCTCGCCGGGACAGTCCCTGGTTCCCGGCATCGTCTTCCCCCCGCAGGAGCGGCGGCATCAGCAAATGCACTCCGGCCAGAACGATGACTGCGTGTCCCAAGAATTTTTGCACAACCGGTTTCATTTTCACGTATCCACCGAACCATTTTTACCAAATTTTCTTGTCATTTTCCCTCTTACCCCAGCAAGTTACAGCTCAGCGCCTTCAGCAGACAGCTCTTCACGCACTCCCGACAGCCTATGCAGATCTCGGCATTCCTCACAACTGCTGTCTTGCGATAACCGGAAACTTCAAGGGTGATCAGGCGGAGAGGGCAGGCGGATACACAGCGACCGCAGCCGCTGCAATTGATTGTGTCGACAACGGGTGCCGCAGGGGAATTCAACTATAATCCCAGATCCATCTGTTTCCAGGTGAACTCAGGTTTTGATTGCTTGCGGTTAAAGGGGTAATAGCGGGGACAGCTGGCGACGACTGCGATTGCCGCCTGCTTGCAGGTGCGGCGGCAGGAGGTGCAGAGCTTGTTGGGGGATGGTTTTGTTTTGGTTGATTTATGTGTTGTCATGGAGATCTGTCTTGCGGGGGCGGAGTTCAATCCGCCCCCACGCAAATTTATTCAACAAATGTGACCCAGCCGAATTCATCCTTCAGCTTGCCGGTCTGGATGCCGGTCAGGGTGTCATAGAGCTTCTGTGTGATCTCGCCGACCTTGCCGCCGGTCAACTGCTGCACTTCGTCCTTGTAGCAGAGTTTGCCGACCGGGGTGATGACCGCTGCCGTGCCGCTGCCGAACGCTTCGGTTACCTTGCCGGCGCGGATGTCGGCCATCAGCTCGTTCACGTCGATCGGACGCTCTTCAACCGTAAACCCGAGCGTCGGAGCCAGCTTCAATACCGAGTCGCGGGTAACGCCCGACAGGATCGAACCGGACAGCGGTGCGGTGACGATATGCGTGCCGTAAGCAAAGAACATGTTCATGGCGCCGACTTCTTCGATGTAGCGCCGCTCACGGCCATCAAGCCAGAGCACCTGGTCATACCCTTTCTGCTTGGCTACAAGTCCTGCCTTGAGCGAGCTGGCATAGTTGCCGCCGGTCTTGGCTTCACCTGTTCCACCCGGCACTGCCCGGACAAAATGATCTTCAACCATGATGTTGATAGGGTTGAATCCGGCGGCGTAATAGGCGCCGACCGGGGAGAGGATGACGAAGAAATAATAGTGGTTCGAAGGATGAACCCCCAGAACCGGTTCCACGGCAATCATGGCCGGACGAATATAGAGCGACGTGCCGGGGGCTGTGGGAATCCACTCCTGCTCCAGGGCAACAATCTTGTTTATGCCGTCAAGAAACAGCTCTTCCGGCACTGCCGGCATGCAGATGCGATCGCCGGACTGGTTGAAACGGCGTGCGTTCATCTCCGGGCGGAACAGGGCCACGCGACCGTCAGCCCATTTATAGGCCTTGAGTCCTTCGAATATTTCCTGGGCATAATGGAAAACAGTGCAGGACGGGTCGAGTACGAAGGGAGCATACGGCTCGATGCGGGCGTCACACCACCCTTGATCGGCTTTCCACTCAACGACCAGCATACGGTCAGTGAAGTATTTGCCGAAACCGAGCTGAGACTGGTCGGCAATTTTGCTCTTCATCTTCCCGGTTGGTAACGGAACAATTTTGATATCCATTGAAAACGCCTCCAATAGCTAAAATACCTGTAATTATCTATCACATATCAGCACGTTGCGGCAAGACGAAAATCCTGAATAAAATCCTGGTTGACAAAATCAAACCAATCTGGTTAAGTGCCGACAAAATGATTCGTAACTATTCAAAATAACTGAATATTTTTAGTTTTGCTAAATAAATTTTCAAGGAGAATGTCTACATGGAGAAATACCGTTTTAGAAAAGTAATGGCGGCCAACAGGGGCGAAATTGCCATCCGCATCTTCCGCGCCTGCACCGAACTGGGCATCGGCACCGTCGCACTTTACTCGGAAGAGGACAAGCTGTCCCTGCATCGCTATAAGGCTGATGAAGCGTATCTGATCGGCAAGGGGAAGTCGCCGATTGATGCCTATCTGGGTATTGATGAAATTATCGCCCTGGCTCTCAAGGCCGACGTTGACGCAATTCATCCCGGCTACGGTTTCCTGGCTGAGAATGCCGAGTTTGCCGAGGAGTGCCGGGTCAACGGCATTACCTTCATCGGACCGACCGCCGAAATGATGCGCTCGCTTGGTGACAAGGTCTCCGGAAGAAAAGCGGCGATCGCCGCCGGAGTTAATGTCGTTCCCGGAACGGAAAACCCGATCGAAAAGGAAGAGGATGCACTGATCTTTGCCAAGGAGCATGGTTATCCGATCATCATCAAGGCTTCGGCAGGGGGCGGCGGGCGCGGCATGCGCGTGGCCAACAACAAGAAGGAACTGCTTGAAGGACTGGTGGCGGCCAGCAGCGAAGCCAAAGCTTCGTTCGGCAACGCCGAGGTTTTCCTGGAGCGCTACCTGGCCCATCCGAAACATATCGAAGTGCAGGTGCTGGGTGACAACTACGGCAACCTGGTTCATTTCTTCGACCGTGACTGCTCCGTACAGCGGCGCCACCAGAAAGTGGTCGAGTTCGCTCCGTCGCTTTCCCTGACCCAGACCCAGCGTGAAGAACTCTGCACGGCAGCGCTCAAGATCGCCGGTCATGTCAAATACCGCAACGCCGGAACGATTGAATTCCTGGTCGATCAGGAGGGGAAACATTACTTCATCGAGATGAACCCCCGCATCCAGGTTGAGCATACCGTCACCGAAATGATCACCGGCCGCAACCTGGTGCAGAACCAGATCCTGGTCGCCTGCGGACACAAACTCTCCGACCCGGAGATCAATATCCCGTCCCAGTCCGCCATCGACATGCGCGGCTACGCCATCCAGTGCCGTATCACCACCGAAGATCCGGGCAACAACTTTGCTCCCGATTTCGGCACCCTGACCACCTATCGTTCGGCTGCCGGTTGCGGCATCCGCCTTGATGCCGGCAACGCCTTTACCGGAGCAAAAATCACTCCTCACTATGACTCGCTACTGGTCAAGGTCAGCTCCTGGGGACTTTCGTTTGTCGATGCCTCCAATATCATGCACCGTGCCCTGCAGGAGTTCCGCGTGCGCGGCGTCAAGACCAATATCGGTTTTCTCGAAAACGTCATCACCCATCCGGTGTTCCTCAAGGGGCAGTGCGATACCTCGTTTATCGAAAAACATCCGGAACTGCTCCGCTTCCGGGAAAAGCAGGACCGTGCCAGCAAAGTGCTCAACTTCCTGGGCGATGTTATCGTCAATGGTTCGGCCGGTGTGGTCAAGCCGCTCAAATCTGCGGAATTGATCGAGGCCCGCGCTCCCTTTGTCGATTCAACCAGGCCGCGTCCTGCAGGGAGCAAGGATCTGTTCATGCAGTTGGGAGCGGAAGGGCTTTCCAAGTGGATTCTTGAACAGAAAAAACTGCTGCTTACCGACACGACCATGCGCGATGCCCATCAGTCCAACCTGGCAACCCGTGTGCGCAGTTACGATATTCTCAAGATCGCCGAACCGACCTCCTATCTCGGCTCAGACCTGTTTTCGCTGGAGTGCTGGGGCGGGGCTACGTTCGACGTTTCCATGCGCTTTCTGAAGGAAGATCCGTGGCAGCGTCTGCACAAGCTTTCCGAGCTGGTCCCCAATATCCTGTTCCAGATGCTGCTGCGCGGCTCGAACGCGGTTGGTTATACCAACTACCCGGATAATGTTGTGCAGAAGTTCGTTGAAGAAGCTGCCGATTCGGGCGTTGATATCTTCCGCATCTTCGACTCGCTCAACTGGACAACCGGTATGAAGGTTGCCATGGATGCGGTGCGCAAATCGGGGAAAATCTGCGAGGCGTCCATCTGCTACACCGGTGATATTACCGATCCGAAACGTGACAAGTACCCGCTCGAATATTACGTCAACATGGCGAAAGAACTGGAGAACATGGGCGCGCATATCCTGGCGATCAAGGATATGGCCGGTCTCTTGAAGCCGTTGGCTGCCTACAAGCTGGTCAAGGCGCTGAAAGAGAGTGTTGGCATCCCGATTCATCTGCATACCCACGACACCTCGTCCAACGGTAGCGCCATGCTCCTCAAGGCGAGCGAAGCCGGTGTCGATATCGTCGATGCTGCCTTGTCGTCACTCTCCGGCCTGACCGCCCAGCCGAACCTGAATGCGCTGGTTGCATCACTGGAAGGGAGCGAGCGCGATCCGCTCGTCAATGCCCCGGGGCTTCAGAAGCTGGCTAACTACTGGGAAACCGTGCGCGATTACTACTCGCCGTTCGAGTCCGGCCTCAAGAGCGGCACGGCCGAGGTGTATCACCACGAAATTCCGGGCGGCCAGTATTCCAATTACAAGCCGCAGGTTGCCGGTCTCGGTCTGATCGAGCGCTGGGATGACTGCAAGGAAATGTACCATAAGGTCAACATGATGTTCGGCGATATCGTCAAGGTTACGCCGTCATCCAAGGTAGTCGGCGACATGGCCATGTTCCTGGTCAAAAACAACATGGAGCCGGAAGATGTCTTTACCTCCAAGGAAGATCTGGCGTTTCCGGAATCGGTCGTCGGCATGTTCAAGGGGATGCTCGGCCAGCCGTACCAGGGGTGGCCGGAAGAGTTGCAGAAGATTGTCCTGAAAGGCGAGCAGCCGATCACCTGCCGTCCGGGCGAGTTGCTGGAGCCGGTCGATTTTGAGGAAGAAAAACTGAAGCTGGAAGAGAAACTGGGGCACCGTATCGATGACCGTGCGCTTGTGTCCAATATTCTTTATCCGAACGTGTTTCCTGAATTCGACCGTCATCGTCAGCAATATTCCGACACGTCGGTCATCCCGACACCGATCTTTTTCTATGGCCTTGAGCCGGGCCAGGAAACATCGCTGGATATTGAACCGGGTAAAACGCTCATCATCAAGCTCAACGCCGTCGGCAAGGTTCAGAATGACGGCACCAGAACCGTCTATTTCGAGTTGAACGGCAACAACCGCTCGGTGGTGATCCGTGATCAGTCGGCACAAAGTGACGAAGCGGTACGGATAAAGGCCGATAAAGGGAATCCGACCCATATTGCGGCGCCGATGCCGGGCAAGGTGTTGAAGGTCAACGTCAAGGCGGGGGATGCGATCAAGGCGGGAGACGTCCTGATGGTTACCGAGGCGATGAAGATGGAGACCAACATCAAGGCCAAGGCCGATGGTGCGATTGCAGATGTGAAGTTCAAAGAAGGCGATAAGGTCGAGAAGGAAGATCTGGTTATTGTTTTAGCGGAATAGGGTAGATGTAAGAGAGCCTGCCTGAATGCCCCGTTTCCTCAAAGAAGCGGGGCATTTTTGTTATCCGAGATTTCCGGCTTGCGTTCGGCTGATACTGATATTAGGCTACGACTATTATGTACGTAACAAGGAGGCACACATGGACAAACCCACCTGGACCCCTGCCGAACTGCTGAAACTTTCGGGCGGCTACTGGAGCGCCTGTGCCCTGCATGCAGGGGTGAAGCTCGACCTGTTCAGTCATGCCGGTACGGGATCGGAACTGGCACAGGCCACCGGAAGCGACCAGCGTGGCATGGAAATGCTGCTGAACGCCTTGACGGCTCTGGGTTTGATGGCAAAGGAGGGTGACCGGTATGCGGCGACCCCCTTTGCGGCGGAATTTCTGTCGCGCAGTTCTCCCCGCTATCTGGGCTACATCATCATGCATCATCACCATCTCATGGCCGGTTGGGCCCATCTCGACGAGGCGGTCCGGAGTGGTGCGCCGATTCGCCACCGTGTTTCCCACGATGCCGGCGAGTCGGAACGGGAAAGTTTTGAAATGGGTATGTTCAATCTGGCCATGCTGAACGCCCCGAAAGTTGTTCCTGGAGTAGAGCTGCAGGGGAGACGGCGCCTGCTCGATCTGGGGGGCGGACCCGGTACTTATGCTATTCAATTCTGCCTGGCCAATCCGCAGCTGACGGCGACGGTCTACGATCTCCCCACCACCCGTCCGTTTGCCGAAAAAACTATCGCCTCGTTCGGCCTCAGCGACAGGATCACCTTTCATGCCGGAGACTTCAACAGTGATGACGTGCCGGGCGGGTTCGATGTTGCCTGGCTCTCCCACATCCTGCATGGCGAGGGGCCGGACGAGTGCGTGGCTACCCTTCGCCGCGCCGCGGCGGCGCTTGAGCCGGGCAGTCTGCTCATGGTGCAGGAGTTTATCCTTGACGACACCATGGACGGCCCGCTGTTTCCGGCGTTGTTCTCCCTCAACATGTTGCTGGGCACCCCGCAGGGGCGCTCCTATTCGCAACAGCAGTTAACCGGGATGATGACTGCCGTCGGAGTAGGATCGATCAGGCGGTTGGACCTCAATCTGCCCAACGGGGCGGGGGTGCTGGCAGGTATCGTGGAAAAATAGCCATCACACTGCGAACGCCACTCCTCTCGAATAGCGGCGTGGCGTTCGCAGCGATTCATTGATCCTAAAAACGGCTTTTTGATCCACGAAAGGCACGAAAAGACACGAAAAATTTAGACCATTACAGCAAAATAGTAATTCTCCAAACAGGTTACGTAGTGAAGTTGCATATATTTCTGATTTGTTCGCGTATTTCGTGGACAACTGCTTTTTATAGGTTGATTCGTTTTTCCTTTCCTCTTCTCTCCGTTCTTTCCTCTGGCGTCAAGTCCGGTTCCTGCAATACATGTTGCACAAGCAAATAATCCGCGCCGTATTGTTACTGTGCGTAATAGCTGGCTTTTTATGTTTTATGGATCTTCCTCAACAGAAAAGTGTTGCAGGATAAAAAGCACTGTTTTTGTCTTTAATTATCGTGGATGTCTTTAATATCAGCATGTTGGCTCTGCTATGCGGTTGTGGCACGCAATGTGGACTGCTTGCCGTACAACTTTTAAGCTGTAAACACAGGCTAACAACGAAATAATGCTGACAAGGAGGAATTGATCATGAAAAAGTTACTGTTTGGAGCTTTAGGATTGGGAACCGCTCTGATACTTGCGTTGTCAGGTTGCGGAGGGTCGGGAGGCAGCACTACAAACACAGATTCGCCTAAAACCACCGCCTCTATTACCACAGGCACTATCACCGGTTTCGGCAGCGTCATCGTCAATGGGGTCAAGTTTTCACGCAAGGACGGGTTGCCGGATGATCGGGTGAAACTCAGATTCGAGAACAATACCAGCGCCAGCGAAAACAATCTGCGCATCGGCATGATCGTCACAATCAAAGGTGCCGTCAACACCGGCACCGGCATCGGTGAATACGAAAGCATTGAGTATCAGCCTGAGACCAGGGGACCTCTTGACAATGCCTCTGTTGATGTGACTTCAAACACGCTTACGGTCATGGGGCGCACCGTCAAGGTTGATGCCGGCACTTCTTTCGACAGTGTCAGGGATCTTGCCGAAATCAAGAGCGAGAACGATCTTGGTAACCATCCCGAGCTTGAGATCAGCGGCACTCTGGACAGCTCCGGCGTACTCCACGCCACCCGGATCGGGCGCAAGGCCGCTCACTTTACGAACGGCGAAGTGGAGCTCAAAGGGATGATTGCCGACGTGCCGGCGCCCACTACTGACGGATTTTCTATCGGCAATCAGGCGATTATCGTGGACAACAACACCGTATTCCGTGACATGGCACGCTCTGATATTGCTGCGGGGCTGATGGTGGAGGTAAAGGGAAATCTGAACGCCGGAGTCTTTACCGCCACCAAGGTTGAAAGGAAGAACTCCGTTGAAGCCGAGGTGGACGACAATGTCCATCTCAAGGGAACGGCTGCCGGTGCAATCGACAACAATATCTTCACACTGAACGGCCCGAATGGTGCGATTCAGGTCACTACAGCATCTGCCGCGTTTATTAGCAACAAGTCGCTAGCGACATCCGCCATAGTTTTTGCGGGGGCAACCCTGGAAGTAGAAGGCACTCTCCAGGCTGACGGTTCCGTCAAGGCAACCAAGGTCTCGGCCGAAATTGAGCGGAGCGTCAAGCTGGAAGGTAATGCTCTTACCGACGCCTACAGCGCAACGTCAAACACCCTCGCACTGAACGGGGTTACGGTGTCAATAACCACGGTGACGCGCCTGATTGACAGGGATGGTACCCTCCTTGATCTGGCGAGCATAGCTGCCGACGATCACCTTCAGATTTCCGGGGTGCTGGACAATGCAACAGGTATGGTCAGCGCCTCGCAGGTGCAGCGAACCAATCCGGGTAGTACGACTTCCATCAAAGGGCCGGTTTCGTCTGTAGCGTTTCCCGGTCTGACCATTCTGGGCGTGACCATAGTCACAGACAGTCTCACTACCCAGTTTCAAAAATCAGAAGATATCTTCATGACGCAGGCAGATTTTTTTGCATCTGTGACGCCGGGTGTAACCGTGATCAAGGCCAAGGGGACGGTGAGTGGCACGACCCTGACGGCTGTCAAGGTAGAGATCGAAGATTAGTAGCTTGAATTAATGAAACATAGCAGCAAGACGAGCGCCCCGCATCAGAAGATGAAGCGGGGCGTTTTTACAAACTCCCCATCTTCCAGCGCAGGTACATCTCTTCAACCTTGTCCCGTGCCCATGGTGTCCGGCGCAGAAACTTGAGGCTGGATGAGATGCTCGGTTCATGGGTAAAACAGCGGATATCAACGGTTCGTCCCATCTCCTCCCAGCCGAATTGTCCCACCAGTTCGGAAAGAATGGTTTTCAACGTCACCCCTTGCAGGGGGTCGTTACTGTTGTGGTCTGCCATGAGAGTTCCTTTCCCGTGTCTGTCCTGATCAATTACTACATTACATATCCATGTCCGGTTTCGGTAAAAACAGCGCGAAAATCATGGCTGCTGCTGTTACGGTCGCGGCCAGCAGGTAGGCGTTGCTGAAGCTGCCGGCAGTTTTGCCGATAATCCCGGCCATGGCAGGGCCGACCGTCTGCCCGGCGGCAAAGAAGATGGTGATCGTCGAAAAAGCGGCGGCGGCGCGCGACAGCCCCAGGTAATCCCCCACAGCGGCGGCCATGATGGCCGGTATGGCAAAGACGGCAGAACCGTAGAGGGCGATGGAGATCATCAGCCCGATGCCGCCCGGCTTGAGGCCGGCCAGTAGGTAGGCGATGCTTTGCACGGCAAAGACCAAGGCAAGACCATGTTTGCGGCCGATACGGTCGGAAAGCATGCCGAACAGCACACCGGAGAAGAGGCTGAAGAAGCCCGCCCATGACCAGTACATCCCCGCCTTTGCCTCGCTGAAACCGTATTCGCGCACCATGGTGGTGACGATGAAGGTGCCGTAGACCATGAAGGTGGCGCCGAACGCCAGATAGAGCATTCCGATTCGTGCCAGGAGTGCGCCGTCCCCCCGGTGTTCATGGGGTATCAGTTGGCCGGGCGATGGCGCAGCTGCTTTGCCGAGCGGTTCCAGTCCCCTGTCCGACGGGTGGTTGCGCACCAGCCAGGCAGCCAGAAGCGTCACAATCAGGGCGATAATCCCCAACAGCAGCCAGCCGGCCCGCCAGCCGTTAGCGCCGAAACTGCGGTTCAGATATGGTACCAGCACCCCGGCCAGGACAATGGCCGCGCCGTTGCCGCCGATCATCAGCCCTGCCGCCTTGCCGCGCTGGTCGCTGCGAAACCAGTAGCTGATCAGCGCCATGGTGGGGATGTTGGCGAAGCCGGTTCCCATGCCGACCAGAAAGTAGAGCGACAATGGCAGGAAAAAACCGTGGCTGACGCTGACGCCGAACAGGGACAGGGTGATCAGGAGCAGGCCGCCGGTGATGACGATCCGCGGCTTGTAGCGCCTGATCATGCGGGGTGCCAGAATGACCGACAGCAGGTAGCCGCAGAAGTTGCCGGTGCCGATGAAGCCCATCCGGTCGTAGGGGAGCCCGAGGCCCGCCTGCATGGAGGGGAGCAGCATGGTGTAGGCGTAGCGGGCGAGGCCGATGCAGGAGAATATGATGAGGAAGCCGATGGCCACGATGACCCAGCCGTAGTGGAGTTTCGATGAGGATTGTTGGGTTTTGTTTTGCACTGGAATCAAAGGGGCATCCGGTAACAGTATTTGGAGCGCGCAGAGTAGCATAACAGCAGACGCCAGGAAACATTTTCACGAGGCAGGCAAAACTTATTTCAGCTTCATGATTACTTCAAGATTTAGATTCAAAATCATGGAAATCATGGGGCTAAAATGATTGTGGTTAATGCTTTTGACTCATACTGGCGTCTGACGTATAATCCCCAACTTTCCGGTTGTCACCGTAGCCTGCCGACCATCTCTCTCCACAAGGAATCTGCATGCAATTTTTTATCGATCCCTATTTTCCCGATACCATTGATGCCGTCGGCGATGCCGGCATGGCCGGTTTTGACGAGAAGCGCCCGCTGTACCTGTCCGGCTGTAAGAACTTTCTGGCTAAGTATCGTGAAGAAATAAAACAGCTGCACCGTGAGGGCGCCAGCGGTACCGAGGTGACCCACCTGCTGTGCGACATGATGGATGAGCTGAACAACAAGCTGTTCCTCTCCATCATCTACGACATCAGCGGCGGCGACGGCATGCTGGAACATATCACGCTGGTGGCCGTGGGGGGATATGGCCGCGGCGAGCTGAACCCGTTTTCGGATATCGATATCATGTTTCTGCATGATGGTACCCTGCCGGTTGCCACGGTTGAAGATATTGCCCAGAAACTGCTCTACTTCCTGTGGGATATGCGGCTGGATGTGGGGTATTCGGTGCGGAAAATATCCGATTGCGTCGAGATGGCCGCGGCTGACGGTACCGTCAAGACCGCGCTGATGGACGCCCGCTTTCTGTCCGGCAGCCGTCCGCTGTTCACCAATCTTACCAAGGTTATTTTCGGCCAGATTCTGCCGAAATCGAGCGACTCGTTCATCAAGGAAAAAATGTCCGATATGAAGGGGCGCCGTGACAAGTACGGCTCAACGGTCTATCTACTGGAACCGAACCTGAAAGAGGGGGAGGGGGGGCTGCGCGATCTTCAGACCGCCATGTGGGTGGCGCGCGTCAAGTACAAGTTTACCGACCTGCGCGAGCTGATCATCAAAGGGATCGTCAACGATGAGGAACTGGAAATATATTACTCCGCGCTCGACTACCTGTGGCGTATCCGCAATGAGCTGCACTACTTCAATAACCGGAAAAACGACCAGCTGACCTTTGATGCCCAGGTGCACCTGGCCGGTTTTCTCGGCTACAAGGACAGCGGGCGGGTGCTGGCGGTGGAAGATTTCATGCGGGATTACTACCGCCACGCCAACAAGGTCGAACACTTTACCTCCAGCCTCGTATCCCGTTGTGTCTGGCGCGACGAGGGAGCCCTGAAGATTCTGGGCTATTTTGTCCGGAGACCGGTTGGCGACGGCTGTTTTGTCCTCAAGGGAGAGTTGATCGTTCCGGATGAATCGGTGGTCGAAAAGAATCCTGTTGTCATGATGAAAATATTTGAGCTGTCCCAAAAGCACGGAGTTTCTCTCAATGTCCGCGTCAAAGGGCTCATCAGGAAAAATCTTGCCCTGATCAACGACAAGTTTCGCCGCAACCGTGAGGTCAATCAATCCTTCCTGAATATTCTCCGCTCGACCAAGGGGGTTGCCGAGACGCTCCGGATGATGCATCACCTTGAGTTTTTGAACCGTTATATCCCCGAGCTTGAGCATATCTACTGCAAGGTGCAGCACGACCTGTATCATATTTACACGGTGGATATTCATACGCTGTTTGCGGTCGAACAGACGGAAAAGATGCTGAGCGGCGAATTCAAGGAGATCATGCCGCTCCCCTGCTCTGTTGCCTCCGAAATCGACAAGCCCG
>MGZJ01000091.1:48419-73543 GCA_001802645.1 Geobacteraceae bacterium GWC2_53_11
AGCTGCCATGATCCCGACCATTGCCCGCCGGATGGGGCTTTCCAAGGAAGGGAGTGAACGCCTGGAATTCCTGGTCAGGCAGCATCTGCTGTTTGCCCATATTTCCCAGCGCCGCGATCTGAATGACGAAAAGATGATCGCCCAGTTTGCCCGCCAGATGGAAACCAGCGAAAATCTTAAAATGCTCTACCTGCTGACGGTTGCCGATGTTCGTGCGGTCGGGTCGGATGTCTGGACAACGTGGAAGGCGTCGCTGTTCCAGGAGCTGTTCGAGAAGGCGTTCAGTATTCTCGACCGTGGCGGCTTCGAACTGGAGGCGAGCAGCGAGCGGGTTACCTCGATGATCAAAAAGGTTACCGAAGTTCTGGATGACGAATTTCCGGCCGCTGAAATCCGGAGCGAGCTGAAGGCGATGCCGGTACGGCTGCTCCTTTCAAATCCTGCGCCGTTGATTGCGGAACAGGTTCGCCTTCTGCTGGGCCTGGAGCAGTCAAGTATCCTGCTGCGCCTTATCCACCAACCGGATAGTGGCTACTCAGAATACACCATCTGTGCTCACGACATGCCGGGGCTTTTCTCCCGGATAACCGGGGTTATGGCTGCCAACGGCGTCAACATCCTGGGAGCACAGATCAATACCAGCAAGAACGGCAAAGTGCTGGATATCCTGCAGGTCAATTCACCGCAGGGCAATGTGGTCACCGATACGTCGCGCTGGGAGAAGATCGAACAGGACATGCGGCAGGCCATTCATGGGGAGGTGCAGGTTTCCAACCTCGTTGCCCGGCGTAAGCGTCCGACGTTGCTGACATCACGTCCGGCGCCCCGTTTCGCGACCAAGGTCGATATCGATAATGAGGTGTCCGAAGAGTATACCGTCATCGACATCCTGACGCACGACAAGGTCGGTCTGCTCTATCTGATTACCAGCACTCTGGCCGAAATGGGGCTGTATATCGGCGTTTCAAAAATCTCCACCAAGGTCGATCAGGTGGCGGACGTGTTCTACGTGCGGGATATTTTCGGGCACAAAATCACAGCACCAGAAAAACTGAACGAGATATGCAGCAAACTGATGACGGCGATTGACGAGTGGGTGTAAGAAATGAAGAATAATTTGCCACAGAGACACAGAGCCTCAGAGAAAACCTCAAAAATGGATTAAACGTATAAAGATTTTGGATACATTCAAATTACTTTGTGATTGCCTCGGTGTCTCTGTGCCTCTGTGGCAAAATTTGTCGTTTTTGATGTGTTGCAAGGGGCGGGCGTGGAAGAGTTTATCAAAATAGTGCTGCAATCCGGTAAAACGGCGCTCGACCTGGGACTCTACGTTTTGTTGCCCGTTCTGGTGGTGATGATGGCCATCATGAAGGTTGTCGAGGCGCGCGGCCTCCTGGCGTTGGTCGCCCGGGGCGTCCAGCCGGTGCTGCGGGTGTTCGGTGTTCCCGGTGCCGGTGCCTTTGCCATCATGCAGCTGTTATTTGTCAGTTTTGCCGCGCCGCTGGCAACGCTCGCGATCATGGAAAAGGACGGCACGTCCCGGCGGAGGATTGCCGCGACACTGGCCATGGTCTTTACCATGTCCCAGGCCAATGTGGTTTTTCCCATGGTGGCGGTGGGGCTGAATCTGGGCGCCATCATGCTGACCTCGCTGGTCGGCGGGCTCGTGGCTGCGGCTCTGACCTATTACCTGTTTGCCCGATCGGTCATTGACGGCGAGTCGCCGGAGGATCCTTTTGTTGCCGCGCCTGACAAGGTGCGCAAAAGTTCAACCCTTAACCTGATGATCGTCGGCGGCCAGGAGGCGGTGCAGGTTATCCTTGGTGCCATCCCGATCCTTATCCTGGCGGTTTTTCTGGTGAATGTCCTCAAAGCTGTCGGCGCCATTGCCCTGGTTGAGACGGCACTGACACCCCTGTTCGGTTTGATCGGATTTCCTGCGGTGGCGGTGCTGCCGCTGGCCACCAAGTATCTGGCCGGCGGTACCGCCATGATGGGTGTGACGCTCAATCTCTTGAAAGAAGGCGCTATTACGGTTCAGGAATTGAACCGCATGGCAGGTTTTCTCACCAATCCCTGCGATCTGGTCGGGGTGGCGGTGCTGATTTCCGCCGGTGCCCGCTCAGCCTCGGTCGTCAGGCCCGCCATTGCCGGAGCGGCAGCCGGGATTCTGCTGCGCGGGGTGCTGCATCTGCTGCTGTTCTGAAGGGGTACCGCCGTGGAGTTGACAGTCAAACAGCAGCAGTTTAACAGGGCTATGGAGCTCTATACGTCCCACATGAGGTACAAGGTTCTGGGGGTGGCGGTTTCTCTTGTCAACGTTTCCCTGCAGGCCTGCCTGCTCTACCGGCTCCTGCCGCACTCAATCGGCGCCGTCCGCCAGTTTCTGACAATCATTGCGGCGTATCTGATAGCCGATTTTGTCAACGGCCTGGTTCACCTGTTCATGGATAACAACGACCGCTACGAATCGTGGGCCGGACCGCTGATTGCCAATTTCCACCTGCACCACAAAACCCCGCTCTATAGAAAACATAACCTGCTACTGGTCTATTTTACCGAATCCGGCTCCAAAATCTGGCTGGTGGTTTACCTTGGTGCGGTTCTGCTGCTGTCCGCCAGTACTTCACTGGATCCGCTTGTTTTGTACACTCTGATCTATGTCGGTATTCTTTCCTCCGTCGCAGAGGTCTCTCACTATCTGTGCCATACTTCCACGTCAAGTCTGGCGTCTTTTCTGGCGAACTGCGGCCTGCTACTGTCGAAACGGCATCATGCCAAGCATCACCTGCAGGACAATCGCAGTTATGCTTTTCTAAACGGCGCAACCGATCCTCTCCTCGATCTTATCGCCTCAAAATGGTATGGCGGGTATAAACAAAAAACCGACCTGCACTACGCACGCTATAACGGTGCGGATGGTGCAGATCGGTAGCCTAGCCCGGACGAATCAGAGCCAATAAAAAATCAGCCTCATGATTACCACATGATTACCAAGACTTAGAGCTTAAAATCTTGAGTAATCCTGAAGTAATCGTGAGGCTGAAATGGTCTTTGTTTCCTTTTGGATTATCTTAGAAACGTTCTCTTATACAATCTTGAACTGGCTGACAATCCTTCTCAAGTCGTCGGCAAGGGCGGACAGCCTGTTGGCGGCCGCGGCTGATTCCTGGGCGCCTTTGGATGTTCTTGCTACGACTTCGGTTATCTGCTGCATGTTGTTGCTGATTTCGGACGTTGTTGCGGTCTGCTCTTCTGCGGCGGTGGCAACCTGGTGAATCTGGGAGTTGACGTCGTTGATCTGCTGGAGAATCTGTTCAAGCGCCCTGCCGGAGTCGGCGGCTTTCTCGCTTCCCTTGGCAACTTCACTGACCCCTTCTTCCATGGCAATAACAGCACCTTTGGTCTCAGTCTGAATAGCCTTGATCATTTCGCCGATCTCGCGCGTTGCACGGGTGGTACGCTCGGCCAGTGCCCGTACCTCATCGGCAACAACCGCAAAGCCTCTCCCCTGCTCGCCGGCCCGGGCCGCTTCAATGGCTGCATTCAGTGCCAGGAGGTTGGTCTGGTCGGCGATATCTTCAATGGTGCCGACAATCTCACCGATCTGGTCGGATCGGCTGCCCAGGCTTTCGACCGCTTTTGCCGAGCTTTTGACACGTTCGGCAATGCTGCCCATGACCGCAATGGTTTCATCGACAACCTTGGCTCCGGAAACCGCCGCGGCATTGGCCTGCTGGGAACCTTCTGAGGCCATCTGGCAGTTCTGGGCTATGTCGCCGGATGTCGCCGACATCTCCTCACCTGCAGTGGCAACTGTCTCCGCCTGAGCCGCAACCTCTTCTGCGCCGTCTGCCATCTGAGTTGCATTAGTCTGGAGTTCGACGGCTGAAGCTGATACATGCTCGCTGGTCTGGGCAATCTGGGAGATGATGTTCCTGATTTTATCCACCAGCGAGTTTATTTCATCGGCCAACAGGCCGAACTCGTCATTGGATGTGACGACGATCTTTTTTGTGAGGTCTCCCTCACCCCGGGCCAGATCGGTAACCTTGGCGACAAAGTCATTCAGCCTCCGGGTGACGGCCAGTTTCAGAACAACCATCAGGCACAGGAAGCTGGCGGTAAGCGCCACGGCTCCTGCAACAAGAAGCCAGAGCGTGGCTTTTTTGCTTGCATCGTATCCCTGCTCGATACTGGTGTTGAGTTTCAATACACCCAGTACTTTGGTTTCCTTGTCATGGCAGCTCTGGCAGCGTTCTTCGTTGGGGAGCGGCAGCAGCGTTTCAAGAACGTGGGTGCCATTCAGTACGATATCGGTACTTGCCGTTTTATTGCTTTTCAGAACCTCGTCAACAAGCGCGTCGCCTTTGGCGCCGCTGCCCCGCTCGGTACCCTTCTCACCATAGATGCTCAGGCCGATGGCATGTTTACGCTCTGTTACCTCTTTGATGTAGGAATCGACTTTCTTCATATCGTCAGCCATCATGGCGGTCTTGATGTTGTCGCCTATGATATTGACAAAGGTGAGGCTGTTATCTCGCTGAAGTCCGACCAAAGCCTGTCTTTCCAGATACAGCGCGGCACCGCCGACAATTATGAGACCGGTTACCAGCGCAACGGATGCCGCCAGAAGGATCTTTGTGGCAATCCCGATTTTTCCGCCGGTACGCGTAGGTTCTGTAAAAGAGTCATTTTCAGACATGCGTTTTCTCCTGTGCGTTGAATTAACGGATGGAATGGTTAAGATTGTGCGAGTGATGTGACGGTTGTTCTTGAACGTGCGGCAATGAATATACATTCATATTATGATAAAATCAAAAACTATCTAAATAAATACAGTATGTTATGTATTTGAAAATGTGCATACTTGCATGTGGCCGGATTTGAAATTCCGGATCCAGGCGTTTCATCCTGCCGGGTTGCTGTTAGTTGGCTCAGGGGGGGCTTCAGGTTGGTATGTATCGTCAGATATATGAAGTTGACAGTGAAGGCAGGTGCGCACAATCAAAAGCGTCATGCCGTGCAGATGAAAATAGTTGCCGCAGCGGGGACATCTGCTGAGTGCGACAAGGAACGTAACGATAATCAGGATGGCAACCCAGATAACAAACAGAATTCCCATGGCTCTGTTTGTGGGTGAAAAGTGGTGGACCAGCAGCAGGGCAGGGATATAGGCGAGAACGGTACCGAAAAAATATGCCCGGCGCCGTCTCGTTTTTTTTATTACCGCCATGTACGCCTGCGGGTCAAACGGAGTGTTGCCCATTCCTGTCCTCCCGTGTGCCGCTTCAACATCAGGACTCATTTCCTGAACAGAAAATACCAGAGAGAAAATACGGCCTCTCCAAGTGCGATAAAGAGAAGATAAGGTATAATAAAACTTACACGATCATCAACCAGCAATTTGTACACTCCGGGAAAGTATGCGGGAGCAAGGCAGACTAAAATAATACACAAGCCACCGACCAGTGTGGCTATCGAACCTATGATATGTTGCCTTGTCAGGAAATTTTCGCTTGGTTTCCACATGGCACACCTCTCAGCCGATGCTGCAGTGGCGCAGACTTCCGGGGAGGTCCGCGCCAGCGTGCTCAGTAGCTATCGAACTTCAATTTTAGCATCTGCTTTGGTTGTGATTCCCTTTACCATCCCTATGATCAGCATGATGGCGGGGACTAACTGTCCGACTACTATCAGTGCGAAGAAGCCGAGGAAGATCCAGATAAATATTCCATCATTTCCTGCGGCGGCGTTTGCGGCTGCAAAAGCGGTAGCGGGGGCTATTGTTCCTATCAGGGTGGCTAATGTTCTCATGACGTCCTCCTTTTCTTACTTTCTTTACCTGATAGAGTAAGAGCATCGAATGTGCCAAATAATTCGCAGAGTTTTTAAGATTGAATAATAGCTGTGAATTCAGTTGGATAGATGGCGCTATGGCGAGTATTAGTTTGGTTTGTGTGTGGTGATGCCGGCAAAAATGTATAGGAAAAATATACGACCGTAACCGGAAAACCGGCCAGGCCGGTATTCCGGGATCATGCACTGAAACAGGATGTATAGAGATTATAAACAGCCATAAGGACTTGTCTGCATGAACATGCGCATCCCGCTCATCGCAAAGCTTACCTTTGCAACCTCATTGATCCTGCTCGTTTTTATGGGGGTACTGGATACGATCAACCTGAAAAACTTCAGAAAGGTCATGATCGACTATGCCTCGTCAAACGCGGAAGAGGTTGCCGATATCATCAACCAGAGCACGTATGATGCCATGCTGAAAAACGATAAAAGCAGCCTGTACCATATGATCGGAAGGATTGCCAAGAGTGAGAATATTAATCATATACGTCTGATTGATCAGGCCGGGAAGGTGGTCTATTCGAGCGAAATCGGAGAAATCGGTTCGGTAATCGGCAAGCATACCGATGCGTGCATCATGTGCCACAGTTCTGACGGCCCCGGCATTTCAGCAGGTTCGCTGAATCGCAGCCGGATCATGGCTGACCGATCCGGCAAAAAGACGCTTGGCTATACCAAGGCCATCTATAATCAGCCGGACTGTTATACGGCTTCATGTCATTTTCACGGCAAGGATGATGTTGTGCTGGGATTGCTCGATATTTCCATTTCGCTGGAAACGCTCAGGCAGAAATTGCATGAATACCGTATGCAATTCATCATGGTGACCTGCCTGCTCCTGGTGATGAGCGGACTGCTGGTAACAATTCTGACGCATTACCTTGTCGATATTCCGGTGCAGCGGCTGGTCAGGCATAGTGCCCAGGTTGCAACTGGGAACCTTGATTCCCGCGTGCCGGTTACCAGCCGTGATGAGCTTGGCGAGCTGTCGGAATCGGTCAACCGCATGACGGAAAGCCTTGGCGAAGCGGACAAAGAGCTGATGGAGTGGGCCGACAGCCTGGAGCACAAGGTGGATGAGCGGACCCGTGAGATCAAGCGGATGGAAGAGCAGCTGCGGCGCTCGGAGAAGCTGGCTTCGCTCGGTACGCTTGCGGCGGGCGTGGCGCATGAAATCAATAATCCGTTAACCGGCATCATGCTGTACGCCTCAATTCTGAACAGTGACAAACGGCTTGACCCGGCACTTTTGCCCGATGTGGAACGGGTAATTTCTGAAACCGGCCGTTGTGCCGACATCGTCAAGGATCTGCTTGAATTCAGCCGTGAATCGTCACCCAAGAAAGAAGTAGTAACGCTTCATGCGATACTTGACGATGTTGTTACCTTTTTCCATAAGCAGCCTGACTTCAGCGCCATCGATATCAGGAAAAAGTATGACGTCACCCTTCCGCAGGTCACCGTTGATCCGAACCTGATCCGGGGGGTGTTCATAAATCTGATTATAAATGCAGGACATGCGATGCCGGATGGAGGAAGTTTGGAGATAGCAACCTGTTTGTCACCGGATGGAGCACATGTCTGCGTCGCCTTCAAAGACAGCGGCACCGGGATATCGGAAGAGAATCTGTCCAGGATTTTTGATCCGTTTTTTACCACCAAGCCCAGTGGAACCGGCCTTGGGCTGGCTATTTCGTATGGAATTATTGAAAACCATGGCGGGAAGATCGAGGTGAAAAGCAGGGAAGGGGAGGGGACGACGTTTGTGGTCATGCTACCGGTTTCAGGATGAATTTTGCTTCCTGCTATAAGATACTCGGTTTATCTCAGTGTTACTCTTATCTTATCTCGTTTATCTGTTTGAATAATCTTAACGGAAACTATAAGTAGTGGCTAAAGCGGATAAAATCTGCTATTGGAATTTCGATGGTGGTTTTTACGTATTTGTCTGATGTGAGACGACCGGAAATGGCCGGAGGCAGGTGGCCGTGGCACGGCGGGAAAAGTTTATATATGTAGAAACCTTGGTATAAGTGCCAAGATTCAAATAGTTTCTAATAGTAGAAACTTCTCAGATTTTTAGATATAGAAACTTGCTTCTACATCTATAAACTTGTTTCTATATTTAGAAACCCGGCTCTAACCGGTGATTTACGATTTGGTCAGAAATGAAAATTAACGGAGAATGGAAAGTGCTAGAAAAAAACTTTGAGAATGTGCTTCATAGGTATCCAGAACTGATTGAAGATGGTTTGAAGTTTTCTGGAAGACAAGTCAGTGTTGGAGGGAAATTTGTTGATTTGCTATTTGTTGACAGATTTGGCCAAAAATTAATCATCGAGCTAAAAAAGGGAGTTATAAAGCGTGAGCATATAGCGCAACTATTGGATTATGAAGGTCATTTCCTTACTACTGATAATCCAAATATACGTGTGATGCTTATAGGAAACCGTGTTCCAATGAACTTGAGAAATGCTCTTGATCATCATGGATTTGAATGGAAAGAAATTACAGTTTCTCAATTAATTTCATTTCTTATAGATAAAAATGATACAGAACTTCTTGAAGAATTCAAGGATGAACAAACCACACCAATAGAAACTAAAACACTTGATAAATCAGTCACATCAACAAGTAAAATTAGAGATGATGTTAATAGGGCTAATAATAAAGGCCATAACTGGAATCATAACGCGGGATCAGCTGTATTTACAAATCGTGGCACCGGAGGCACTGTACCGCTCAAAGCATATGGTCGAACTGGAACATTTCAACTTGCAGTTGCTGAAAAACTTGCAACTACTGGATTCACTGAAGCTGAATTCGTTCAATTTGCCCATAAGATGGGGAAAATGAAGTTCATATACTTGAAAAAATACATAAACTTTTTCACCAATGAGGGGTTCGATATTATTTGTGAAAACGGTCGTTATATACAAAAGGGAGTTTACTAAGAACGAACCGCCCTGAAAGAAGTCTAGTCTGAAAATACGCTTCCCAACTACGTCCTTGGACACCGACCGCCCGAAAAGGCTGGGCGGGCGGGTCAAGGCCGACCCCGTTGGTCGCAAAAACTAGGCAAGCCAATCGATAATATTAAGGGCGGGAATACGTATGAATTCTCGGGCGTTATTTGTAACTAGAGGAATTCCTAACGAAACGGCATGCGCAGCAATCAGCATATCCATAGAACCAATTGGTGTACCAGCTTTTTCAAGGGTAGCTCGAATATCGCCATAAACGTGAGCTGCTTCTTCATCGAACGAAACAACTTCTAAAGGTGTAATGAACTCATCAAGGGCTTTTGTATTTTTTTCTTGATGTGTACTCTTGGCGACTCCATAGCGCAGCTCTGAAAGCGTAATGGAAGAAATACCTATATCGCCGATCCGATATTCAAGAAAACGCTTCAACACGGCTGCTGGTTGTTGCTTGATAATGTAAATGCAGATATTTGTATCGAGCATCAGCTTCATCAGAAACTATCCCGTTTATCCAGTTCTGGCTGCACACGATCCCCCATGAAATCGCTGGAAAACTTTTTAAGACTTCCAAATAAGGAATTCCATGAATCGCTCCGAGGAATCAACTGTACAACATTGCCGGTCTTTTTAATGAATACTTCACTGTCATCAAAACGAAACTCTTTGGGCAGTCTGACTGCTTGGCTTTGACCATTTTGAAATAATTTTGCAGTTTTCATGACCTACCTCCGAAATAATATATACTATAAATATATATTTTTGACTTTGCATTTGCAAGTAATATTTCGGCAACGAGGACATGAAGAGTAGTCGCATTAACCCAAATATTTTTGGAACCCAAAAAGAGATGATACCAACAATCGGCACGACCGGGCCTAAACCAAGCCCTAAACCCAGCCCGGTCAGCCTCAGCCCCGTTGGGTGAAGCATGAAACAGATCACTTGTATTGGTCGCTTTATTGGTCTATATTTTGACCATAAAGAGATTCGTGTCAAGGAGGTTAAACAATGAGAGCTATTTCAATCAGTAATGACATTGTTCCAATTGCAGAATTTAAAACCAATATTTCCAAGTGGTTCAAAATACTTCAGACATCCAGACATCCGCTTATCATTACCCAAAACAGCAAGCCTGCAGGAGTGCTGTTGTCCGCTTCTGATTATGATGAACTGGTGTACCGGAAATCTTTTCTCGATTCTGTTGAGCGGGGAATTTCGGATGCAGAAAACGGGCAAACCCAAACGACTGACGAACTCCGGAAATCTCTACAAGCACGAAGAAGTGCGGGCAATCCATGAGCGTAACGTGGTCACGGGAAGCTGTCGAAAATCTGGTCGATATAGAGGAGTTCATTGCACGTGACAGTGTGGAGCGCGCTATCCGGTTTGTTGATGCCCTTATTGACCAGACTGAAACAAATTTGGCTGACAATCCGAGAAGCGGAAGGAGCGTGCCGGAAATAGGTAGTCCTGATATTCGAGAGCTTGTTTACCGGGGATATCGCATTGTCTACCGACTGAATGGTGATCGAATCGACATACTTACCGTTTTTGAAGGGCATCGGCTATTGCGACTGAATGAATCAGGTAATTAAGAAAGGATTGAGTCCGGATACTAAAAAGAGAAAGGCTATTTTTGAAAATATCCAGAAATAGCCTTTCTCCTTTTTCAAGACCGAGAGATATACCCAACCACTCGGCAAGACCCGCCGAGGGCGGGTCAGCCACGTTGAACATAATAAACCATAAGGTCGTCAATCTTGGAATGTCATAATAGAACTTAGCTTTACATTTGCTGACGGTATTTCCGTCAATGCTCCCCCCGTGCCGAAATCCCCAGCTTCTTCATCATGCTCTGGAAATTCGGCCTCAGGATGCCGGTCTCCTCGGCCGCCCTGGTGACGTTCCACCCGTTGCGATCAAGTGCGTTCCGTACAAAAGCGCTTTCCAGCGAATCCATGGCATGATCACGGATATGACGCTTCATCTCCTTGAGCTCTTCCGCGTTGACGGGAATCCGCTCGATCATGACAGGTGGCGATGTTTCCGTACTGTCCCACAGTTCAAGATCCTCGTTGCAGATGATATCTCCCTCCGCCAGCACCACCGCCCGTTCGATCATATTTTCCAGCTCCCGCACATTGCCCGGATATGCATAGCTTTCGAGAAATGCCATCACATCAGGCGCGACTCCCTTGATCTCCTTGCCGATCTCCGCCGTATATTTTTTCAGGAAATGGCGGATCAGGATCGGGATATCCTGCGTGCGGTCGCGGAGAGGCGGCAGTTCGATGGGGATAATGTTCAGGCGGAAAAAAAGGTCCTCGCGGAAGGTTCCTTCCGTTGCCATGACCCTGAGGTTCTTGTTGGTGGCGGCAACCAGATGGATATCTATCGGCACCAGTTGTGTGCCGCCGATGGGGGTGATTTTGCGCTCCTGCAGGGCGCGCAGCAGCTTTGCCTGGGTCGAGAGGCTGATGTTGGAAACTTCATCCAGAAACAGGGTGCCGCCGTCGGCGATCTTGAAAAGGCCGGTTTTGGTCTGGACCGCGCCGGTAAAGGAGCCTTTGACATGTCCGAACAGTTCGCTCTCAAGCAGCGTCTCGGCCAGAGATGAGCAGTCCACCGCGACAAACGGCTTGTCCTTGCGGGGGCTGTTCTCGTGGATTGCCCGGGCGGCCAGTTCCTTGCCGGTCCCGCTTTCGCCGGTAATCAGCACCGTGCTGTTGGTGGCGGCAACGTGCATGATGCGGTGATAGACCTTCTGCATTTCCTTGCTTTCTCCGATGAACTGGTGAAAACCATGATGCAGGGTTATCTCTTCTTTAAGACCTGATTCATCCAGCGGCAGGGGGCGTTTGTTAAGGGCACTTCTGACCTTTTCCAGCAACAGATCCGGTGTGAACGGCTTTTGCAGGTAATCCGAAGCGCCGTTTTTCATGGCCTCCACAGCGGTATCAACCGAAGCATAACCGGTAATCAGAATGACCGGAACATTCGGTTGAAGGGTCCGGACGCTTTTGAGTACCTCAATGCCGCTCATGCCGGGCATTTTCAGGTCTGTGATGATGAGGTCGAATTCGCGCCGCTGCATGGATTCAATGGCGCCGTAACCGCTTGAGCAGGTTTCAACGACGAACTCTTCCGCTTCAAGAATGCGTTTCAAGCCGTCCCTGATTACCGCCTCGTCATCAACGACAAGAAGTCTGGTGCGTTCCATGTGCCGTCCTTTGGTTTCTGATGTTTATATAACCTACCAAGAATTCCGGACAAGTCAAATATGAGTATGGCTTGTCAGACAGGAAATGCGTGGTACAAGGATGTATATTTTAATGAATGTCATCTGCAATCAAATCAAATACTCAGTATCGAGGTGTGTTTGAAAAATATAACTATCACTAAAACCTTGACTAAATCACATGACAATCTCCGTCAGCAGGCTGAAAATAGTATCGGGATAGACATGGTTGCAACTCATAAACCGATGTCAATCGTAGAGTCAAATCGACTGCTCCACGAGCTGCGCATTCATCAGATTGAGCTGGAACAACAGAACGCGGAACTAAGACAAAACAGGGATGAACTGGAACTGAGAGTCAACGAACGAACCGCAGCATTAACTAAAACAGTTGATGAACTTCAACGGGAAATTGCGCATCGAGCCATGGTCGAGCGAACGCTTCAGGAAAGCGAAGCCAAGTATCGGGCTCTTTTTGAAGATGCGGGCGACTATCTTCTGGTCCTTACTGCACCAACAAGCTTAGGCGATGAAGTGTACATTATAGATGTCAATCATGCGGCGTGTATCCATCATGGTTACACACATGAGGAACTGATTGGCAAACCAATCTCGTTTCTTGAAGATCCCTCTTGCTGGGAGAAATCCAAATCTGCCGTAACGCTGGAGAAACCGGGCGATTTTTGCCTTATTGAGACGGTTCATGTGCGCAAAGATGGCAGCACTTTTCCCGTAGAAGCATCTTTGAGGTTGATTCGGATTGGTGATGCCCAGCCTGTTATTATGGCTATTGAACGCGATATCTCAAAACGCAAACAGGACGAGGAGGCAGTGCGGGAAGCTAACCAGTTTAGCGACCAGATTATTCGTTGTACGCAGGAAGGGGTGATTGTGTATGACATGAATTTGCGGTATCGCATTTGGAATCCCTTTATGGAACTGTTGACCGGTATGACCTCCGAAGAGGTCGTGGGCGGTGATCCCGTGGTTTTGTTTCCCTTCTTGCAAGAAACCGGCTTGATTGAACGTCTGAAAAGGGCGCAAGCCGGAGAATCATTAAAGAGTGATGACTTTTACTATACCCTGCCGAAGTCCGGAAAGTCGGGATGGTGCTCTCAGTTGAGTGCACCGTTACGAAATACGAAAGGGGAAATTATCGGTGTAATTTCGACAATCCGTGAAATCACAGACCGGAAACATATGGTTGATGCATTGCGCCAGGCGTTTGAAATCGCCAAAAGTGCCAACAGTGCCATGAGCCGCTTATTGCGTGTCATTGCACACGAGTTTCGTACGCCGCTCAGTTTGCTGACCGGTTGCACCGATATTCTGGATCGCTACTGGGATCGTATGACCCCGGCAAAGCGCTACGAACAGAACCAACACATCCGGAGCGCGGCGCGGCAAATGTCCAACCTGGTACAATCGGTGATGACATTCAACTCTTTGGGTAGGGATGGTTCCCTTGATGATCAACAATTGCTGGATATCGACAATTTTTGCCGATCCGTTGCCTCGGAAGTTGAAGCAATCTGTAGCGCGGGACACCGGTTTGAAGTTGCGATAGCCGAGGAATGTGGCACTGCCTTACTGAGCGAGACGCTGTTTCGGAGAGTTATGGTGAACCTGCTGACGAATGCCTTTCGGTATACACCTTCGAATGGAACCATAGTGCTGCGGGTCAACCGTGAGGAAAAACTGTTAGTGATGGAGATCGCAGACACCGGGCCTGGAATGCCGGAAGAAGATCAGTCGCTTGTATTTGATGCCTTCTATCGTGGCCGGAATGCCAAGGGGCAGCGCGGGTTCGGACTCGGACTCTCTATCGTAAGTGACGCATTGTCGAAGATGGGTGGTACTGTTACGATGAACAGTACACTTGGTGTCGGAACTGCCATGCTGGTCGAAATCCCTGCTGGTGATAAAATGCCGGAGGTAAACTAATGCCATCAATCCTTATTATTGACGATGATCCCTCATGCATCGATATGATGGAGACAATCTTGTATATGGAGGGATTTGACGTCCGTAGCGCCAGTGATGGGCAATCCGGTCTCTCCTTGACTCGTGAAACGCGTCCTGATCTGATTCTGTGCGACATCATGATGCCGGATATGGATGGTCATGAGTTGTTGAAAACCCTGAACGGAGAGCCTGGTCTCTCAGATATCCCTTTCATTTACGTTACTGCCCTGGGCGAACGTATTGATATACGCCGTGGAATGTCGGCAGGAGCTGACGACTATCTGCCAAAACCGTTTTCCGCCGAAGAACTTCTTGCTGCGGTTGCGGGTCGAATTCATCGCCGTGAGAAAATCATTCAGCAATATGTTGTGTTTGATTTTGCTAAGGAACGCTCAATCCTCAAAAAACGAGTAACAACCCGTGAAAGGGAAATCCTTGGCATGGTAGGTCTGGGCGTCAAATCCAGACAAATAGCTGAGTGCCTGAATATATCGCAGAAAACAGTGGCAGCACATCGAACGAACCTGATGAAAAAGCTTGGCGCTGGTAATGCTGCTGCTCTTGCTCGCTGGGCGGTTATAGCGGAACTACTGTAGTATGGATTTATAGAAACGTCTTGTTACTGCATATCAGCCTTCCCCCATAATTCCTCTTCTCCGTAATCTCCATCCTCAAAAAAAAAATTATAAAAAATGCGTTTATAGGACTTTGTTCCAATAGACAGTAAAGGATCCCTCCCTATACTGAGTACATTGTATACAGCAAATCTTATAAATCCTGGCTTCGAAGTACACGTGGCGCTCCTGGTGGACAAACTGAGCTGGGGCAGCATCAGGTGGTGATCAAATATCACGGAACAAATTACCGCAAAGCGGACGGCACCGCAGGGGCAGCAATACTTGGCGACGGCCAGATAGCTCTGATTCAGAATGCGGTTGATATAGTTCGCCTCTGGCGGAGTCGATAGATGTGCAAAACGACACAAACAGATCACAAGAGGAGCAGGAGGTCACCATGAGTATGGATGAGCAGAAGATTCTATCCGCCGAAGGTGGGGTTCAGGAATATCTCACTTTCACACTGGGAAAGGAGGAATACGCCATGGATATTTTAAAGGTTCAGGAAATCCGTGGTTATGACTCGGTTACTCATATCGCCAATTCCCCCGACTTTATGAAGGGGGTCATCAACCTGCGCGGCGTGATTGTGCCAATCATCGACATGCGCATCAAGTTTGACCTGGATGATGTGGTCTACGATGAATTCACCGTGGTAATCATCATGAAGATTCTTGGCCGGGTGATCGGTATGGTGGTTGACGGTGTTTCGGATGTTGTCACCCTGTTGGCAGAGCAGATAAAGCCTGCTCCCGAGTTCGGCTCCAGCATCAACGCCGAGTACATCACCGGCATCGGCACGGTCAATGAGCAGATGCTTATCCTGACGGACATTGAACGTCTGATCGGCAGCGACGACATGCAACTGAGTGATCATGCGGAGAATGTCCAGAACGACCATATAAGGCTGGCAGCCTGATAATAAGTCACAATAATGGGAGGAATACAAAATGCAATGGTACAACGACATGAAGATAGGCACCAAACTCATCTCCGGATTTATTCTCATTGCCCTGATAGCTGGCGTGATCGGCTTCATAGGTATTCGCGGAATTACGGGAATTACCACGGAAACTGCTAATTTGTTCAACAAACAACTTGTTCCTATTACCAATCTGCAACAGATATCGACTGCCTTTCAACAAGTCAGGGTTACTATCCGGGATCTGATCAACGCCAAATCACCTGATGAAATGAGCCGACTCCAACAGAGGATCAAAGAAAAGAGCGAGATCATTACGAAGAATGTGGAAGCGTTCGAAAAGGGAATTGTCAGTGAAGAGGAGAAGAAACTTAATGCCACGTTCGGAGAGACCCGCAAGGTTTATCGTCCATTGCTTGACCAAATTGCACGGTTAGCAATAGCAGGAAGGATGGCCGAAGCTGCCGTTATCATGTCCGGCGATGCGCTGAAAGCGGCACAGGCAGAACAGGACGCTATCGATAAACTGGTGGAGTACAAAACCAAAATGGCTTCCGCAGCAGACGAGAGAGCCCGTTCCGTGTCGAAAAGCGCCGTTATCCTCACTTCGGGTTTTATCGTGGTTGGCGTTATTCTGGCCCTTGGGTTGGGTGTCTTTATCACGCGCGCCATCACCAACCCTCTTCGAGAAGCGGTGAGCGTGGCACAACTGGTGGCGTCCGGAGATCTGACATGTAAGGTCGTAGTAACCAGTAAGGACGAAACCGGCCAACTTCTGCAGGCTCTCAAAGTAATGGGGGAGAGTCTGGTAAAGATCGTTTCCGAGGTCCGCTCGGGGTCTGATTCCATCGCCACCGCGACACAACAGATAACAGCCGGCAACGGTGACCTTTCCCAGCGCACCGAGGAGCAGGCTGCAGCTCTGGAGGAGACGGCCTCCAGCATGGAGGAGCTTACTTCAACCGTGAAGCAGAATGCGGACAACGCCCAACAGGCCAACCAGCTGGCGATGACCGCCAGCGGCGTAGCTATCAAGGGGGGGGATGTCATCGGGCGGGTAGTAACTACCATGTCGTCCATCTCTGAAAGTTCCCGTAAAATTTCCGACATTATCGGCGTAATTGACGGCATTGCCTTTCAGACCAACATTTTGGCGCTCAATGCGGCGGTGGAGGCTGCCCGGGCTGGCGAGCAGGGGCGTGGTTTTGCCGTTGTGGCCTCCGAAGTGCGCAGTCTTGCCCAGCGGAGTGCTGCTGCGGCCAAGGAGATCAAAACCCTCATTAATGACTCGGTTGTCAAGGTTGAGGGGGGCAACCGTCTCGTGGATGAAGCCGGTCAAACCATGCAGGAGATTGTTATAAGTATCAAGCGGGTTACCGACATTATGGCCGAGATTTCGGCAGCATCTCTGGAACAGTCGAGTGGTATCGATCAAATCAATACTGCCATAACTCAAATGGATGCGGTGACCCAGCAGAATGCCTCGCTGGTGGAAGAGGCAACTTCCGCAGCCGAGTCTCTGGAGGAACAGGCTCACACTCTGGTTGATGCCATCAGCCGGTTTAAGCTGGAAGGTCTTCAGGCCGTGTCTGTGGCGCGGACGACGGCGATGGATAAAAAAGCTCTTTCCGCTCCTCAGGCTGCTGTTGCGAGAGTCCCGAAGCTTGCAGGCAAAGCTCTGGCGGCCAATGGTTACCATCACAAGGTTCCAGTTGTGACGGGCAGGGCGGCCAATGGATATTCTCACACTCCCGAAAATGGCGAACCGATGATGGTTGCCAAGGCGGTGGGACATGATGAAGAGTGGAAGGAGTTTTGAAACCGGGGGCAGGTAACCGCTGAACAAGAATTACATTCTTCGGGAGGTTCCAGACGTGTCCGAACATCTGTTGACAATTGTGACACTATTTGCCGGATGGGAGTGGCCGGAGGATCATGTCGTCCTCTCCGGGATGGCTGCATTTTTACTGTTTGTACTGATTGTTGTGGTCATACGTCAGCGTCAGTACGAAGCCGGCATACAGATGATGCTGCTCACCATGGTGAGTGATGCGCTACGGGAGAGTGAGGAAAAATATCGCGCAATGGTTGAGGCCTATAATGGCTTTATGTATATCTGCTCGCAGGATTTTCGCATCGAATTCATGAACGACAGGCTCATAGAGCGAACCGGGCGGGATGCAACCGGCGAATATTGTTACAAGGCTCTTCACGAACGGGAAAGCGCCTGCGAGTGGTGCGTCAATGATCGGGTTTTTGGCGGTGAATCGGTCTGTTGGGAGGTGAAGAGTCCAAAGGATGGCAGGTGGTACGAAGTTAATAATGTACCGATCCACAACTCGAACGGCACAATCTCCAAGCAGGCAATGATGGCTGATGTAACCGAGCGCAAGGTGGCAGAGGAGAAACTTCGAAAGTCAGAGACGCTCTATCATTCACTGGTTGAGACATCTCAGGATATGATATGGCAATGTGACTCAGAGGGACGGTATACCTATCTCAATCAGGCGTGCGAGCAGGTTTTTGGCTACGAATTGAATGAAATGCTCGGCAGGAAATTCAGCGATTTTCAAACCCCTGAAGTAGCAGCGTGTAACCAGATAGTGTTCAAGCGACTGATGCAAGGCGAGTCTGTTGAACGACGTGAAACCGTTTTTATCGGAAAGTCGGGCAATGAAATACATCTGGTGTTAAATGCGGTTTTCACGAGCGATGAACAGGGAAATATAGTCGGAGCAAGTGGTACGGCCTACAACATCACCCAGCGCAAGCAGATGGAGGAGGAGTTGCAACAGGCCATAGTCGCTGCCGAGTCGGCCAATATGGCCAAGAGTATGTTTGTGGCAACCATGAGCCACGAAATCCGTACACCGATGAATGCCATGATGGGAAATTTGACTCTGCTCGAAACGACAAATCCCTCGGGTCCGCAGCAGCGGTGCCTGAGGGATTGTACTCGTGCGGCACAGATGTTGATGAGGGTGATCAACGACGTTCTCGATTTTTCCAAGATCGAAGCGGGCAAGATGGAACTTGTGCAGGAAAGTTACTCCCCCCGCAGTATGCTTGACAACCTGGTCAGTATTTTCGCGTGCCGTGCCGAGGAAAAGCAGCTTTTCCTCAGTAAGCATATCGCCGGGCAGTTGCCGGGGTTCATTCTCGGAGATTGCCAGCGATTCAGTCAGATTCTCTCCAATCTGCTTTCCAACGCCATCAAATTTACCCAGCAGGGTGATGTGACACTTTTTGCCGCAGCAACGGTGTCGGTTCATGGTAGGCAACAGCTGGTTATACGTGTCAGTGACAGTGGCATCGGTATCCCCCCGGATCAACAGGCAACTGTGTTTGACAGTTTTACCCAGGTGGTTACCTCCTGTTCCAAGCGCCAGCTCGGAACAGGTTTAGGGCTGGCCATTTGCAAACGGCTGGTAGAGATGATGGATGGCGAAATTACTCTTTCAAGTACCCCGGGCGAGGGGACAACCTTTACGGTTACAGTTCCGATCATTATTTGCGACGCCCCGGTAAAGGTTCTGTCAAGAAAAGTGGCCAAAGAAGGATCGAAGCATGTTTTGTTGGCAGATGACGAACAGCTGGGGCGCACTGTCATGGCCGCCCTGCTGGAGAGACATGGTCACACGGTGAAAACTGTGGCGGATGGAGCAGCAGCTCTTGCAGTTTTGCAACAGGAGAAATTTGATATCTTCCTGAGCGACATCTCAATGCCTGATATGGAGGGCACCGAGGTGGCGCGGATTATTCGTTCCGGAGAACGTGAACATATTAATCCACTCATTCCGATCATTGCCATGACGGCACATGCATTTCCGCAGGATCGTGAACGATTTCTCGCATGTGGAATAAACGGCTATATCGCCAAACCGATAGCTTTTGATGAGCTGTTGGGGCTAATCGAAGAGTTCTCCGGTGATGTTAAGAATAATCTCGTGTTGCTTTGTAGCGATTTTTCACAGCGGTCGGAAGGGGAGGAGCAAAAGACGGAGGATGTAGCCTGAATCCAACATCAATCATGGCTCGTTCTGGTCTGGTCCAGATGCAAACCGCTCAAAGAGGATAGTATGGTCGGACTGATTACGGCTCAATCAACACATGTGGAGCAACCACACTCTGAAAAAAGTGAAAACGTCAGCAGGGTTGAAGATCAGGAACGGTGCGACCTGCTGGATTGGGAATATGTGCAAAATACATTTGTTGAGAGCGATCTCATGCATATATTCTATGATTCGATACCGGAATTTACACACCAGAGTCGAGTCCTGGTCACTGGTTTGCGTGTTGCGTTTCATAAAGGGGATGATTTAGCTGTACGGAGACTGGTACATGCTCTCAAGGGACTGTCCGGGCTTTTGGGAGCGAAGCGTCTGCAAAGAAAGCTTTTGGATTTTGAACAGCTGGAAACAGCACACGAACGCTGCCAAGCGGAACAATTGCTGTGCGAAATTGAGCTGACTGTTGAGCAGACCATTACATTTCTTACCAACCATTTTCGGCAGGGATGGAAACTCCGCGGGGAAAGTGAAAAGTAAACCTTCATGTGGTAGCACCTTGTCTTGGTGTCCAAATCGAAAGGAAGTCCCGAATTAAGAACCGGTTCTTCCGGAAAGGTCATGGATGAAAGCGAAACGAGATAATAAGTTCTCCTTCCAGACACCGGAAAACAACTGCGAAAAAGTTCAGTCTCTTTCAAATGCGATCAGGGTTGCCGAAGAGGAACGGGCCAGGTATGAAGCGTTTATTGCTGCCATCGGAGATCCGATCACCATAATCGATGACAATTTTCGCATACTCCTGCAGAACACCGCTTTTACGGAAATGATGGGGGAACATACGGGAGAGTTGTGCTACCGCGCCTATCATGGGTTTGAGATGCTTTGCGATGGTTGTCTTGTCGTTAAGTCTCTTCGGGACGGCGAAATACATCACACGGAAAAAGAAGCGCTTAGACCCGATGGGACGTACCATTATCAGGAATTCACCGTATCTCCGATCAAGGACGCACATGGGAAGGTCATCGCTGCTATAGAGCTGTTCCGTGATATTACTGAGCGTAAACAGGCAGAGTTGCGGCTTGCTTCCCAATTGGCGGTAAGTGGTATCCTGGCGGAATCATCGTCTGTCGAGGCGGCTATTCCCCTGGTGATCGAATCTATCTGCCGGTCAATAGGGTGGGATCTGGGAGGCGTCTGGTGGGTTGATCAGCAGGAAAACAGACTACGGCTGGTCGATAGCTGGCACAAGCCGGAGGTAAATGCTTCCGGGTTCGTGGCCGCAAGTTCTGCCAGAACATTTTCTATCGGAGAAGGACTGCCTGGCAGGGTCTGGGAGTCCCGGCAGGAGGCCTGGATTGAGGACGTTCTGCAGGACGACAATTACCCTCGCAAGCTTTTTGCAGCGGAATGTGGCCTGCGCGGTGCCTTTGCCTTTCCGGTTACGCTTGGAGGTGCTGTTGTCGGTGTTATGGAATTCTATTCTCAAGACGTGAGAACTCCAGACCCGGCATTTCTTCGAGTCATGACTCCTTTGGGCAGCCAGCTTGGCCAACTTATCGAGCGCAAGCAGGCGGAAAAGGCTCTGCGTGAGTCGGAACGGCGTTTTCGCGAAACAATCGAAAATATTCACCTGATTGCACTAGAGCTTGACTGCGAAGGAACCATCATCTTCTGCAATGATTTTCTACTCGAATTGAGCGGGTGGGAACGGAACGAATTGATAGGAATTAACTGGTTTACACGCTTTATCCTTGACGGCAGCGACTTGCTTGACCGCTACGAAAATTTTATCATGACAGAAACGATGCCGACGCACTACGAGAATTATATTCGCACCCGAAGCGGTGAACACCGTTGTGTGGCATGGAACATTACCGTGCTCTATGCCGCAGACGGTTCGGTGAGCGGTACGGCGTGCATCGGCGAGGATATTACCCTTCGCAAGTTTGCTGATGATCGCCTCCGCTACATGAGCACGCACGACGCGATGACCACGCTTTACAACAGAGCGTTCTTCGACGAGGAGCTCAGGCGCTTAGCGCAAGGCAGGCGGTTCCCTGTCAGTATTGTCATGGCTGACGTGGATGGGTTGAAGATCGTGAACGACGCCCGGGGGCACGAAGCTGGAGATATGTTGATCCAGCTGGCAGCCCGCGTACTTTCGGAAGCATTCAGGATTGAAGATGTGGTGGCGCGGATCGGAGGGGATGAATTCGCTGTGCTGCTTCCCGATACAGATGAGGAAGCGGTTGAGCGGGCTCTTGACAGGATCAGAAAATGCTGTGAGTCAGCCAACAGGGTAAGCGGAGAAAACAGCTTGAGTATATCTTTGGGCGCGGCTACCGCCAAAACAGGTCTGGAAATTTCTGCGGTTCTGAAATTGAGCGATGAGAGGATGTATCGGGAAAAGCTGACTAGGAAGAGGGGTATTTCGCCTTTTTCCTGTGCTGCTGACTCGTACGGTCAGTTGCAGGAACTACTATGAGGGCATCCGTGGTGCCGGTCGTTCCTCTGCTCAACTTGTATAATTAAAAATACCTGCTACAAGAATAGAGGAGCTTACGGAATATCAGCTGCCGACACGTCGAAAATCCTGAGACTGAGAGGGAGTTGAAGCTATGCGCATGTATTACAGAACGGCATTATTGTTGCTGACTATTTTCATGCTTTCGACCGCACCAGTTTTGGCAGCAGCTCCTGATAATGAACAATGTATGCGCTGTCATGGCAGGCCGGATGTCGCACGGAAGCCCGGATCGAAAGTCTATATCGACCCGGTCAGATTTACTGCCACAACGCATGCCATCGTGGGGTGTACAACATGCCATGATCGGGTTTCGCCCGGCCATCCCAATGACGGCTATGCCCCTGCCAAGGCGATCTGCGGGGATTGTCACGCTCCGGTCAGCAAAGAGTACTCCCAAAGCCTTCATGGTCCCAAAGCCGGCTGCACCGGCTGTCATGATCCGCACGAAGTGCGCCTGCCGATGTTCCTCTCAGGCGAAGACCTCAATAGTAAATGCGCCAAATGCCATGACACCCGGAAAACCATCCAGAGCCATACAAAGTGGCTGCCCCAGGCTGACCTGCATATCGATTCGCTCCCCTGCATTACCTGCCATACCGGTTCAAAGGATTACGTCATCACCATGTCGATACAGAGCCGTAAGCCCGGTTCCGGCAGTGATTTCAAGAATGCAACCTATGAGGAGCTGGCCTCCTTCACGAAGGAGACGGATATCAGTCGTGTGATTGACCGGAACGGCGATAATCTCGTTTCGTTGCAGGAGTTGCGGGAGTTCAACCATCATCTGCGCGGGATGAATATGCGGCTCTGGGGGATGATGACACCGGAGGTTGTTACCCATACGTACCAGATCCTCGATAACCGGTGGGACTGCACGTTCTGCCATGCGTCCGGCCCCAAAGCCATGCAGAAAAGTTTTATCGCCTTCCCGGAAAAGAACGGCGGTTATGCCAGGGTAGCAGTGGAAAAAGGTGCTATTCTCGATATTCTGTACGGCACCCCAGATTTCTACATGCTTGGCACGACCAGAAGCACCGCTCTCAATATCATCGGAGGGTTAATCGTTGCTGCCGGTTTGTCGGTGCCGGTCGGACATGGTTTCATTCGCTTCCTGACCAGGAAAAACAGAAAGGAGGATGATCATGAAGCATAAAGAGATGGTCTATGTTACTCCCATGCCGGTCAGGATCTGGCACTGGCTGAATGCTTTCGGCATTATCACCCTGTGCGTCACCGGTCTTCAGATTCGCTTTCCTGATTACGTGAACATTTTCGGAGCCTACAGGGCCGCCATCCGCCTGCATAATACCGCCGGTGTCGTGGTGTCCATCTCGTACCTGCTCTGGTTGATATACTATCTGTTCGTGGCACACAGCCTGATAAAACAGTATGTGCCGACTCTGGATGAACTGAAATCGGGCATCTTCCGGCAGGCATACTTCTATTTTCTTACCTATTTCCTTGGCAAACCGAACCCGCATCATACGACGCCTGATCACAAGTTCAACCCGATGCAGAAAGTGACCTACCTGATGATCATGCTGGTGCTGCTGCCGCTGGTGATTTTCAGCGGAGCACTGCTCATGTATGTTGCCCCGCTGCGCGAACTGCTCCTGCTTCTGGGCGGAATCAAGACCCTGGTCGGGACGCACTTTCTGCTGGCGTGCTGTTTTACCGCATTTCTGTTTATCCATATCTATCTGGCAACACTTGGACATACACCGCTTTCGCATTTCAAACAGATGTGGGACGGCTGGGAGGAAGAAACTGTTGATGATGACAAACCTGCCCCTGAGAACAGTCAGCAGCCAACTGAACGCCTTCGGGAGGACATTGTATGAAATTCCGCTTTCTGTTCCTGCCTGTACTGCTTCTGCTGTGCGGAAGTGCTGCGTTTGCGGTCACGGTCCGCGACGTTGCCTTTGATACGAAAAATGCCGGACGGGTAACGTTCAGCCACCGTACGCACCTTGCCCAGAAACAGATGACCAACAACTGCCGTGCCTGCCACGATGCCATTTTTGACCTGAAGAAGAAAAAGCACTATTCAATGGCCGATATGGGAAAAGGGAAGTCATGCGGTGCCTGCCACGAAGGCAAGAGGGCCTTTGCCCTCGGCGAATGTGCCCGGTGTCATCAGAGCAGGGATGTGGTGTACAAGGTCAAGGCGACCGGTCCAACCAGGTTCAGTCACAAGGCCCACCTGATTTCGTCATCTGCGTGCTCCACCTGCCATCCGGCCATCTTTGCCGCCGGACCCAACAGGCAATTCACCATGGCGGATATGAAAAACGGGAAGTCATGCGGTGCCTGCCATAACGGTACACAATCCTTCGGTGTTGATCGGTGCGTTACCTGCCATCCGGTTAAGGAAATCACCTATAAGGTGAAAGAAACCGGTCCCACTCATTTCAGCCATAAAGCGCACATCGAAGCTGCCGAATGCAGTGCCTGTCATCCGAAGCTGTATGCAGCTACCCAGAAAAACAAGCGGGTCGGCATGGCAGCCATGCAGAAGGGCAAATCGTGCGGTGCCTGCCATAACGCCAAACAGGCGTTTGCCGTCAAGGAATGTTCAAAGTGCCACCCCACGCGGGAGCTGCTGTTTGAGGAGAAGAGTACCGGCAATGTCCCGTTCAGTCATACGTTCCACACCGGCCTGTACGGTTGCGGCGATTGCCATGCAAAGCTGTTCGGCACAACCCGCAGCAAGGTGAAAGTGACGATGCAGCAGATGGAAACCGGAAAGTCGTGCGGTGGCTGCCACGACGGGAAGACCGCGTTCAGCGTGAAGGACAAATGCGAGTCGTGTCATAAGATGTAATTTAACTTTGAAGTCAGTCTGGCCACAGAGACACGGAGACACAGAGGAGTTTGTTGTTTTCACATCCACATTTTAATGTTTATCTCTGCGACTCTGTGTCTCTGTGGCAAACGCTTTTTTAGACTTAATTCCGATGAACAAAGTTCCCAGTTTTGTGGAGGAATATTTATGT
>MGZJ01000091.1:73565-87709 GCA_001802645.1 Geobacteraceae bacterium GWC2_53_11
CGTCTGCTGTCTGGTGCTGTATTCCGTTATCCGGGAAGACCTTCGCCGTGGCGAAATACTCCACGCTACCAACCTTGCCGGCACGGTTCTTAAGTCTACCCGCTATGCCATGCATAAATCCGACCGCGAAACCCTTGCCACAATCATCCGTAATGTGGGTGAACAACGCGGAGTCGATCACGTCAGGATATTTAACAAGAAAGGTATTGTGAGTTTTTCGGCCAGACCGGCTGAGATTGACCGCCAGGTGGACAAACAGGCGGAAGGATGCGTCGTTTGCCACAAGGGGGCCGTGCCGGTCACCAACCTTGGGGAAATGCAGCAGGCACGCACGTTCAAAAATGCGGATGGCATGGATGTCATAGCAATTACGGCGCCCATCTACAATGATCCGGACTGCTCATCAGCCGCATGCCACGTTCATTCACCCGGCCAGAGAATTCTCGGCACACTGGATATTGGCCTGTCACGGGCGGAACATTCCCGTTCGCTGGCGCTGCTGATGATTCAGATGGTCATTTTTACCTTGATGAGCCTCATTCTTACGATTGGCGGGGTAACCGCACTGTTGCGCCGGAATGTGTTTCTTCCGATCAAGGCATTGCGGGATTATGTCGAATCATCTGCGGCAACGAGTGAAAAGCCGGAGCCACCGCCGCATCTGCCCCATGATCTTGACATTATTGCCAACGGTTACTACAACGTGAATGTGCGCGCCGGTAACAAAAAAGGTTCAGATGAACCAGGGCATTTGTAAGTTTGAAGTAATATGCCGTGTTTCTCTGGCAGAAAATAACTTCATCAGCTTGGTTAGGGAAATACGTGCCGAATATGCATGAACAGCAGTCGTCGATCGAAATACTCCAACAGGAATTGACCAGGGAAATACACCGGTTGAACCGCCTTTCGACCCGTGGTATTCTTGCGCTGGCGCTGTTTCTTGCGGTCGGTACGCTTGCCTGGTGGGGATTCACCTTTCTTCCCTCGCCCGGCAGTGTCACTGCAGTTCTTGGTAAGCCTCCCTCAGCACGCATTATCAGCATAGCGCTCTTGCTCTATACGTTTTCCGCCCTTATACTGAGTCTCTCCCGTATGGCAGCGGGTATTGAACATAAAAGCAGTTTCTGTCATGTGGGCTTTCTGACCGGTTTTTTTCTTTTTTATTATTTTGCTCAAGCGCTGGAAGAAAATTACTGGGCGGTACTAGGGGCGGGCATTACCATTCTGGGTGTGGAAAGTTACCGGATCTGGACTTGGTGTGCTGAAGGAATAACCAAAAAGCAGGAAGATCTTGCGTATGTAACCAGAACCGGCAAGCCCCCGCTTCAGGAGTAAACGAATGCTCATCCCCATCTCCCAAAGAAGTGAACCGTACTGTTGAACGACTTCCTCGACCTCTTCATATCCTATCTCACTGTGGAAAAAGGACTTTCGGAGAACACCCGGAGTGCCTATAGCCGCGACCTTGCCCGATATCTGGACTTTCTTGAAAAAGGGGGGCGGCATAAACCGTCCGATGTTACCCCGTCTGATATTGCCGCCTTCATGGGCACGCTGCAAAAAATGGACATCGGCCCGCGCAGTCGTGCCCGCTGTCTGTCTGCCATCCGCATGTTTCACAGATTCCTGATGATTGAAAACTACGCTGACTGCAATCCGGCCACGATCATTGAGGCGCCCAGGACGTTGCATAAGCTGCCGCAATTTCTGGATGGCCGCGAAGTTGACGCCCTGTTTGCCGCGTGCAAGGGAGAGCGGGGCGAGGATCTGCGCGACCGGGCCATGCTGGAGCTGCTCTACGCAACCGGGCTGCGGGTATCGGAGCTGGTTAACCTCAAATTACGCGAAATAAATCTTGATTCCGGCTATCTGATGACGCTTGGCAAGGGGAACAAGGAACGGCTGGTGCCGATCGGTGAATCGGCCCGTGACCATGTTGCCGTGTATCTGGAACGGGTGCGGACACCGCAGGATCCAGAGCGGCAGAACGATTTCCTGTTTCTGTCCCGCCTGGGGGATGCCATGAGCCGTCAGGCGTTTTGGAACATTATCAAGAAGCGGGCGCAGATGGCGGCTATCCGTAAGAATATCTCGCCCCACACCCTGCGGCATTCGTTTGCCACCCACCTGCTGGAAAACGGCGCGGACTTGCGCAGTGTGCAGATCATGCTGGGACACGCCGATCTTGCCACCACGCAGATTTACACCCATGTTACCCGCGAGCGGCTGAAACGCCTGCATGAACAGATACATCCGCGGGGGTGAGCCGTCGTAGAGTGCCACCCTTCGTTCAGTGCAGATTTATTGACACCTCAGTCTAATCAGACTACAATTCATAACTTATCGTAAGTTGCTGAAATCTAATGATCAAGTGGCGAATTCATATATGGCTGAACAACCGGGAAGCAAGCAGGAACAGCATACACTTACGTATTTGAGCCGGTTCGGATCAAATCTTCTTGATTCTCTGGTCAAGGCGTTTTCCAATCCGGAGACGGCCCGCCGCAATCGCTTTATTCTGCTTGTCTCAACTGCATTGCTGCTTACCCTCACGATACTTCCCTCCCAGCATACCTACAAGCTTTCCTATAAAGTCGGTGATATTGCCACCTCCGATATCCGGGTAACTCAGGACCTGCTTGTTGAAGACAAGGCGCTGACGGAACAGCGCCGGAAAGACGCCGCCAATAACGCACCGGTCGTGTACAATCTGAACGATCAGGTTGCGGGCGCTCTTAATGACAAGCTGCAACAGACTCTTGCAATCATACATGCAAGCCGTGCGGCAAACCCGGAGAAAAACATTTCTCAGTGGCGGACACAGCTGATGCCGCTGCTTGATACCGATTTGAGCGAAGCTGAGATTCTGGCACTGACCAGGATAAAATCGGATAAGCAGTTTCTGGCACGCTCCTCGGACCTGTTGAATAATCTGTATCAACGGAAAATTGTTCTTGATGGCAAGGTCTTCCAAACCGACATCCGTCGAGGACTTGAAATATCTGATAACAATGGTCATCCAATCGGCGGCGGAGACCTTTCTACGGCAGTTACCGAGATCGCGGAAGCACGGATGATCGTCGGTTCCTGGGAATTCAAGGGGGTTGGCACACCTGCTGACAATGCCCGTATTTCTGCCGTCATTGCCAGGATTCTGCTTCCCAACCTGTTCTATAACCGTGAGGCTTCGGAGGCGCGCTCCAACAGCGCCATGGAAACGGTGCGACCGGTGCTGTTCAAGTTGCAGAAAGGGGAGATGGTCGTACGGGTTGGCGAGCGCATCACTCCGGAACAGGCCCATAAAATCCAGGCTGTTTTCGGTAACCAGCGGGCCGGTAGCTGGCTTTTTACTGCGTTCGGAACATTTGCCCTCATCCTCGTACTGTTCTATTTTCCGTATCGTTTTGCCTGCAAGAATATTCGTAAATTTAACCCAACCAACAAAGATGTCCTGATAATTTCTCTTTTGATCTCCCTCAGTTTTGTCTGCTTCAAAACCGCACTTCTGATAACCCATAACATCGGTTCGGTTTTCCCCTCAGTTAATGATGCAAGTTATTTTTACCTGTTTCCGTTTGCCGCCGGAGCGATGATTGTCAGGATTTTCATCAACTCCGAAGTTGCCCTTGTTTATTGTGCCATCCTCGCCCCCTTGCTTGGCATCATGTTTGATAATAATATGCTGGTGGTGATCTATTCGCTGCTGGGAAGTATTGTCGGGGCTCACGGCGTGCGCCATTGCAGCAGCCGGGGTACGATCTATGCCGCCGGAATCAAGGTCTCGGTCGTCAACCTTGCTCTGGCGCTGTCGTTCCAGACCTTTAATAATGCGATCTTTACGACGCAAACTATCTATATCCTGTTTTTTGCGCTGCTCAGCGGGTTCATCAGCGCGGGATTTGTATCGAGCTTTATTCCGCTTATCGAAACCCTCTTCCAGTATACGACCGACATCAAGCTGCTGGAACTGGCAAACCTCAATTCCCCGGTACTTCGTGAGCTGATGGTCAAAGCTCCCGGCACCTATCATCACAGCGTTGTTGTCGGTAATCTGGTGGAGGCGGCTGCCGAGTCAATCGGTGCCAACCCCCTCCTGGCGCGGGTTGCCGCGTACTACCACGATATCGGCAAGGCTGCGAAGCCGCTCTATTTCATTGAAAACCAGGCCGGTGAAGAGAATCGCCATGACAAGCTGACGCCAAGCATGAGTGCGCTGATCCTGATTTCGCACATCAAGGAAGGTGTTGAACTGGCCCGCGAACACCGGTTGGGACAGCCCATCATCGATATTATCCGTCAGCATCATGGGACTGCGCTGATCAAGTTTTTTTATGAGCGCGCCAAGAGTCAGGCAACCGCCGGACAGATTGTTGAAGAGAAGGATTTTCGCTACCCCGGCCCCAAACCGCAGACACGTGAGGCAGGCATTGTCATGCTGGCTGACTGCGTCGAGGCAGCTTCCCGTACCCTGGTGAACCCGACTCCGGATCGTATCCAGGGGATGGTACAGAATATCATCAACAGGATTTTTACCGACGGTCAGCTTGACGAGTGCGAGCTCACCCTGAAAAACCTTCATGAAATAGCCAAGAGTTTCACCGTCATATTGAACGGCATCTTTCATCACCGGATCGAATATCCCGAGCCCGTCTCCAAGGGGGGCGACCGCAGAAAGCCTGAGCCTCGTGAGCAGGTAAAATTAGACCATGGAGCGGAACCGCATGTTGATACTGTTGAACAATCGTCAGAAGAAGCAGCGCTTCAAGAGCCGGCAGCTCAAAAAAGTGGCGGAGAAAATCTTAAGCGCCTTGGGATGTCCTGACACGACGGAACTGTCCGTATCCATCGTCGGCGACCGTTCCATCAGGATTATCAACCGGGAGTATCTTGCCAAGGACCGACCGACCAACGTGATTTCGTTTTCCCTCCAGGAAGGCGATTGCAGCGGCATCAATCCTGATGCGCTGGGTGACGTGATCATTTCGGCGGATACCGCGGCTCGCGAGGCAGAAGAAGGCGGCATGGAATTCTTTGAGCGTCTGTCATTCCTGCTGATGCATGGTATCCTCCACCTGTGCGGATATGACCATGAGCGGAGCGGTGAGGCGGAAGCTGTTAAAATGCAGCAGAAGGAGCAGCAGCTATTCAAAATCCTGAAGAAGGAAGGGTTATTGTTAAGCCCGACCGGTTTATAGAATCAGCCAACTGTGCCATCGAAGGAATCCTGCATGCTGCCCGTACGGAAAAGCATATGCGGATTCACTTCATTGCGGCAATTGGGGTGCTGCTGGTTGTACTGTTTCTGAAGGTGTCTCCATTGGAGTTTGCCCTGCTTGCGCTGTCAATTCTGGCGGTGCTCTGCGCCGAGATGTTCAATACCGCCATTGAAGCGGTTGTCGATCTCGTCTCTCCCGGCTACCATCCGTTGGCTAAAATCGCCAAGGATACGGCGGCCGGGGCCGTACTTATTACCGCTTGCGGTGCTGCCATCATGGGGTACCTGATCCTGGCAAAATATGTAATGCCGCGTTATGGGGAGGTTCTTTCAATGTTTGGCACTGCGTCTGACATGGGCACGGTTGTTTCGATACTGATTGTGGTTATCGTCGTTATTATCGTCAAGAGTTTGACCGGCACCGGCACCCCGCTTCATGGCGGCATACCGAGCGGCCACGCAGCCGTGGCCTTTTCAATTGCCACTGCGGTATCGCTTAACACCAAAGACCCGCTGATATCCGGGTTGTCGATTGCGTTGGCTTTGATGGTTAGCCACTCGCGGCTGCTGATGCGAATTCACTCGATGCGTGAAATTGTCATCGGCGCAAGTATCGGTGCCGGAATTACGCTGCTGGTGCTGCAACTTTTCAAGATGTATGCCTGATAAACTCCGAGGAGCGTTTATATGAGAACGCGAATTAAAGAAATTCTAGAGCAGGGTGCCGGGTCGGTACCCTGCTCTTTTTCCGGTTGGGTGCGGTCGGTCCGAGCCTCAAAAGGGATCTGCTTTATTGTGCTGAATGATGGCTCGACGCTGGACGGAATACAGGTGGTTGCGGAATCCGTACTGCTGAATTTTGACGACATTTGCCGTATTGGAACCGGCACTGCTCTGACCGTGTCGGGGGTATTGGTGGAATCTCCCGCATCAGGCCAGAAATGGGAGCTCGCGGCGCAAACGGTAGAAGTGATCGGGCTGGCCGATGAAACCTATCCGCTCCAGAAAAAGCGGCATACCTTCGAATACCTGCGCACCATCGCCCATCTCCGCCCCCGCACCAACACCTTCGGGGCGGTATTCCGGTTGCGATCCCGGCTTGCCCAGGCGATTCACCGTTTCTTTGCCGATGACGGTTTCCTGTATGTCCACACTCCCATCATCACGTCCAGCGATTGCGAAGGGGCCGGTGAGCTGTTCCGGGTCACCACGCTTGATGCGGCGGAGCCTCCCATGCTGGATAATCAGCCCGACTTCGGCCAGGATTTTTTCGGCCAGAAAACCGGCCTGACGGTCAGCGGCCAGCTGGAGGGGGAGTTGTACGCCCTTGCCTTCGGCGATATATACACGTTCGGGCCGACGTTCCGGGCGGAAAATTCCAATACGGCCCGGCACGCGTCAGAATTCTGGATGATCGAGCCGGAGATGGCGTTTGCCAATCTGGCTGATGACGCCGATCTGGCGGAAAAATTCATCAAGTATCTCTGCCGATTCGCGCTTGAAGAGTGTGCCGAGGATATGGCGTTTTTCGACAAGCATATTGAAAACGGCCTGATTGAGCGCATTAGCAAGGTGGCAGAAGCCGATTTCGCCCGGATGGAATACTCGGAAGCAATTGAGCGCCTTCAAAATTCCGGCGTAACGTTTGCCTATCCGGTGGAGTGGGGGCTGGATCTCCAGACAGAGCATGAACGGTACATCACCGAACGGATTATCGGCGGACCGACGTTCATTCTCAATTATCCCAAAGACATCAAGGCATTTTACATGCGCCAGAACGATGATGGCCGCACCGTAGCCGCCATGGACCTGCTGGTGCCCAAGGTTGGGGAAATCATCGGCGGTAGCCAGCGCGAGGAGCGGCTGGATCGTCTGGAGTCTCGCATGGCTGAGCTGGGCATCGCCGGGGAGCCGCTCTGGTGGTATCTGGACAGCCGCCGCTGGGGAAGCTGCCCGCACGCCGGGTTCGGTCTCGGCTTCGAACGATTGGTCATGTACCTCTCCGGGATGGAGAATATCCGCGATGTCATACCGTTTCCACGCACACCGAGGCACTGTGAATTCTAGCCATGCACATTTTCTGTCTTGAAATCCATCTCTCTCTGCCGTCCCATTCGTTGAAAGAAAAACGAGGCATCGTCAAAAGTATCCTTGGGCGGGCCAGAAACCGTTTCAACGTGGCCTGTGCCGAGGTTGACCGGCAGGATAACGTCTCGGTCGGCGTGCTTGCCTTTGTAACCGTCAGTCCTGATAAACAGATTCCCCGGCAGGCGCTGGAACGGGTGGAGGAGTGGATCTACGAGGGGTGGCCTGATGTTGAGATAACCGGGTCGGATATCTCCGAAATATGACCGGCTTCTCTTCTTGCTCCGACGATAAACCTTGAAACTGTTGCCCGCTTCGGTGTATAAATAGCGCTTGTCCAAGTTGCTTCTACAACATCCGGCTCTTGTATATAACCTGTTGAAGTTCCTCTGTAATAGCCGCTGCGCGGCCGACACATCAATTAATCAGAATCTCCTGGAGTATGCGTGAAAATCTGTTCGCTGGCGAGCGGCAGCAAAGGCAACTGTCTGTATCTTGAGACCGGGGATACCCGCGTCCTGATAGATGTCGGTCTGTCGTTGCGCGAGACGTTGCTCCGCATGGAGGCGGTCGGTATTGATGCCTCTGGTGTTCATGCGGTGCTGGTCACTCACGAACATATCGATCATATCCGCAGCGCCGGTTCGTTTGCCCGCAAGTTCAACGTGCCGGTGTTTGCCAGCCATCTGGTGCGCGCCAAGGCGGACAAGTATTTCAAGAAAACCGTGGTGAACGAGTTTGAAGCCGGTTCGGCGCTTTCCTTCAGGGATGTCCGGATCGATCCCGTTCCCATTACCCACGACAGTTGCGACCCGGTCGGTTTCGTGGTCGAGTCCCGCGAGGGGAGGGCGGCTTCCGTGACCGACCTGGGCATCGTCACCCGTCTGATAACCGAGAAGCTGCGCGGTTGCCGCTTTCTCAACCTGGAATCGAATCACGACGTGGACATGCTGATGAACGGTCCCTATCCGTGGGAGCTGAAGCAGCGCATCAAATCCCGACACGGACATATCTCCAACGAAGAATCGCTGGCTCTGCTGCACGAACTCGCTCATGAAGGGCTGGAAGCCCTGGTAATGGCCCATTTGTCCGAGGTGAACAACCACCCGGAACATGTGGTTAAAACCACGGAATCTTTTCTTCGCGACCAGAATGTCTGTGCGCCAAATATTGTGATCGGCGACCAGTACCGGGCCAGCGCGGTCATGGAATTATAAAAACATTTAAATCCGCCACGGAGACACAGAGACACAGAGAAACAGTTTTTGCTTTAGAAGTTCTCCGTGGCTCTGTGTCTCTGTGGCTATATCAAAATTAAAATCAGGAGTTAGTGCATGATCCCACGTTATACCCGCGCCGACATGGCAAAAATCTGGGAACCGGAGAACCGGTTCCGCATCTGGCTTGAGATTGAAACCCTGGCCTGCGAGGCCCAGGCCGAACTGGGAGTCATTCCCAAGGAAGTCGTGCCGGTTATCCGCGAGAAGGGTAATTTCAACATTGAGCGGATTGATGCCATCGAAGCCGAAGTAAAGCATGACGTTATCGCTTTTTTGACCTCCGTTGCCGAGTTTGTCGGTCCCGAGGCCCGTTTTATCCATCAGGGAATGACCTCATCCGATGTGTTGGATACCTGTCTGTCGGTACAGATGGTTCAGGCAGCCGATGAACTCTTGGCTGACCTGGACATGCTGCTGGAATCGCTTAAGGTGCGAGCCATGGAACACAAGGAGACGGTCTGTATGGGGCGTTCCCACGGCATTCATGCCGAGCCGGTTACCTTCGGCCTCAAACTGGCCTCCTTCCACGCCGAAATGCAGCGCAACCGCACCCGCCTTCAGGCTGCCCGCGAGAACATCGCCACCGGTGCCATATCAGGCGCGGTCGGCACCTTTGCCAATATAGATCCCTTCGTGGAAGAGTATGTTTGCGGCAAGATGGGGCTCACACCGGAGCCGGTTTCAAGCCAGGTTATTCCACGTGACCGACATGCCGAATACTTCTGTGTGCTGGCAATCATCGCTTCATCAATAGAGCGCATCGCCATCGAAGTCCGCCACCTGCAGCGTACCGAAGTGCTTGAGGCTGAAGAGCAGTTCACCAAAGGTCAGAAGGGGTCGTCGGCCATGCCGCACAAGCGCAACCCGATCCTCTCCGAGAACCTGACCGGTCAGGCCCGTTACGTGCGCGCCATGTGCATTCCGGCTCTGGAGAACGTAGCCCTCTGGCACGAGCGCGATATTTCGCACTCTTCGGTGGAACGTTACATCGCTCCCGATGCCACCGTGGCCCTGGATTTCTCCCTGCGTCGTCTCAACGGCCTGATTCGCAACCTGGTGGTCTATCCGGAAAATATGCTGCGGAATCTCAATCAGATGAAGGGGCTCGTGTTTTCCCAGAAGATCCTGCTCGATTTGACCCAGTCCGGCGTGTCGCGCGAGGATTCCTACCGTCTGGTGCAGAAAAACGCCATGAAGGTATGGGAACAGGGTGCTGACTTCCAGACCGAACTGCTGGCTGACCCGGAAGTTGTCGGAGCGCTCGGTGAAGCGAAAATTCGTGAAGCCTTTAATCTCAACTACCATCTGAAACATGTCGATACCATCTTTAAACGTGTATTCGGTGTCTAAACTTTTCAGTTTCATACAGGGTTTCCTCCAGGTCCGGGACGGCGACGGTTTTCTGCTGTTCTGGGCCAAGGAAATCCTGGGGGCGCTGCTGATTCTGGCGCTGTTCTGGATGCTGGCTCACCTGGTTGTCATGGCATTGAACAAGTGGGGTAAACGCCTGACCGCCTTTACCTCCACCGATCTTGATGACCGTGTCCTGCAGCGCGTGATTCCGTATGTGTCGCGGCTGTCCATCGTGTTGGGCTTCTATCTGGCAATTCGCTCGCTGCCGCTGCCTGAGAAGTTGATTTTGATCGTCTCCGGCTTCATCTATATCGTCCTGGTCGTGATCGTGTGCAGCCTGATCTATCATGCCCTTGGCGAACTGATGAATTGGTACGTTGCCGGACAGCAGGATTCTGCCGGTGCCGTCATGTCGCGCCAGATGATGCCGGTGGCAGAAAAGATCGTGTCGCTGTTTTTGATGGGCGCGGCACTGCTCGTTATTTTGAAGCATTTCAATTACGATATTTTTTCGCTGGTGACCGCGCTCGGCATCGGATCGCTGGCCATCGGTATGGCGGCCAAGGATACGCTGGCCCACATGATTTCCGGCTTTACCATCATGCTGGATCGCCCGTTCCGCATCGGCGACCGCATCCAGTTGGTCGGCGGACAGATCGGTGATGTGGCCGACATCGGCCTGCGCAGTACCAAGATAAAAACCCTGGATAACCAGTTGCTGATTATCCCCAATTCGGATCTGTGCAATACGATGCTGACGAACCAGGCCTTCCCGAACAGTCGTGCCAAGGGGCGCATCAACATCGGCGTGGCGTACGGGAGTGATGTCGATCAGGTCAAGGCGCTGCTGGTAGCAACGGCCGTGGAAATAGACGGTGTGCTGCCGGATCCTGCTCCGGAATCCTATTTCGTCAGTTTTGGCGATTCCGCTCTCAACATGGCGCTCTTCTTCTGGGTTGAAGAGTACGGCACCCTGTTTGCTGCCACAGATCAAATCAATTCCCTTATCCTCAAACGTTTTGCAGAACACTCTATCGAAATTCCGTTCCCGATCAGAACGGTGATAATGCACAAAGGAACAGACTGACATGGCCACTAGAATTGAAGTAGCGCTGAAAGAGGGCGTGCGTGACGCCCGGGGCGAACGGATCAAGCGTGAAATAGAGCACTTTCTGCATCTTGACGTTAAGGATGTCCGTACGCTTGACGTGTACACAGTTGACACACAGCTTGTTGGCGATGAGCCGGAGCGGGTTGCCGCCGGTCCTTTCAGTGATCCGGTTATTCAGGGGTGGAGCATCAATAAGCCGCTGGCTGCCGGATTCGATTTTGCCGTGGAAGTCGGCTTTCGCCCCGGCGTTACCGACAACGTCGGTCGCACCGCCCGCGAGGCGGTGGCCTATCTGACCGGTCGTCCGTTTGCCGCAGGTGACGGTGTCTATTACTCGGTGCAGTACCTCCTGAAAGGGAAGTTGAACGTGGCCGATGTGGAGAAGATTGCCACCGGCCTGCTCTGTAATACGCTCATCCAGCGCTACAGCATTCTGTCCGCCGCCGATTTTGCTGCCAGGGGCGGTTTCCCCGTTGCAGTGCCAAAAGTCAGCGGTGAAACAAAAGCCGAAGTTCGGGAAATAGATCTGGAAGTCTCCGATGAAGAGCTGATGAAAATCAGCAAGGAGGGCGTACTGGCGCTAACCCTCGACGAGATGAAGATCATCCAGGCGCAGTACCGCGACCCGAAGGTGCTGGAGGCGCGCAAGGAGTTCGGACTTGGCGCGAAGCCGACCGACGTGGAGCTGGAATGTCTTGCCCAGACCTGGTCGGAGCACTGCAAACACAAGATCTTTGCCGGTACCGTGCAGTACGAGGATGAAAAAGGGAACAAGCAGGAGATCAAATCCCTGTTCAAATCGTTCATCCAACGCACTACCAAGGATGTCCGCGAGCGGATGGGGGACAAGGATTTCTGTCTCTCCGTGTTCAAAGACAACGCGGGAGTTATCAAGTTTAACGAGAAACACTCACTGGTGTTCAAGGTGGAAACCCATAACTCCCCGTCGGCGCTGGATCCTTACGGCGGAGCGTTGACCGGCATCGTTGGCGTCAACCGTGACCCGTTCGGCACCGGCCAGGGTTCAAAACTGATCTTTAACACTGATGTCTTCTGCTTTGCCGATCCGTTTTACGCTAAGCCGTTGCCGAGTCGTCTGCTGCACCCGCGCCGCATCTACGAAGGTGTTGTGGAAGGGGTCGAGCATGGAGGCAACAAGAGCGGCATCCCGACTGTCAACGGCTCCCTTGTCTTCGACGAGCGCTTCGCCGGCAAACCGCTGGTGTTTTGCGGCACCGCAGGGCTGATGCCTGCGGTCGTCAATGGCCAGCCGGGGCACGACAAGTATATCAAAGCGGGCGACCTGATCGTCATGACCGGCGGCCGCATCGGCAAGGATGGTATCCACGGAGCCACCTTCTCATCGGAAGAGTTGAACGAAAACTCGCCGGTAACCGCTGTGCAGATCGGTGACCCGATCACCCAGAAGCGGATGTTTGACTTCCTGATCCGGGCCCGCGACAAGGGTCTTTACCGCTTCATCACCGATAACGGCGCGGGCGGCTTGTCATCCTCCATCGGCGAGATGGCGGGCGAATGCGGCGGCTGCCGCATGGATCTGGCCAAGGCGCCGCTCAAATACCCCGGCCTCAATCCGTGGGAAATCCTGATTTCGGAAGCGCAGGAACGAATGTCGCTGGCTGTGCCCCCCGAGCAGATCGACGAATTCCTCGCCATGGCGGAGCGCTTCGGTGTCGAGGCTACGGTCTTGGGAGAATTTACCGACAACGGCGTATTCCACATGATGTACGGGGAGAAGACGGTTGCCTGGCTCCCCATGGAGTTCATGCATGAAGGTCTGCCACCGATGCAATTGCCGGCCAAGTGGACCCCGCCGCAGCATGCCGAGCCGATGCTGGATGAGAAGGGTGATTATACCGATGATCTGAAGAAGCTGCTGTCGGCGCTGAATATCTGCTCCAAGGAATCCGTTGTCCGCCGCTATGACCATGAAGTGCAGGGTGGCTCCGTTGTCAAGCCGTTCAGCGGCGTCTGTAACGACGGCCCCTCAGATGCGGCGGTGGTCAGGCCGCTCCTCGATTCGTTTGAAGGCGTTGTCACGGCCCACGGCATCTGCCCCCGCTATTCGGATATCGATACCTATCATATGACCGCCAACGCCGTTGACGAGGCGCTGCGCAACTATGTGGCGGTCGGCGGTTCGCTGGATCTGGTCGCCGGTCTGGACAACTTCTGCTGGTGCGATCCGGTCCTGTCGGAGAAAACCCCTGATGGCGACTACAAAATGGCCCAGCTGGTGCGTTCCAATCAGGCTCTCTACGATGTCTGCATGGAGTACAACCTGCCGCTGATTTCCGGCAAAGACTCCATGAAAAACGACTTCTACGACGGCACCACCAAGATATCGATCCCGCCGACGCTGCTCTTCTCCGTCATCGGCAAAATGGATGATGCCCGCAAAGCGGTGACCATGGATGTCAAACGTCCGGGGGACATTGTTTATCTGCTCGGCAAAACCGGTGATGAACTTGGGGGGTCGGAATATCTGGCGCTCTCCGGTGCGATCGGCAACAAGGTGCCCCATGTTGATACAGCCAGGGCGTACAAACGCTACCAGGCGTACCACGAGGCGGTCAACCAGAAGGTAGTCGCCTCCTGTCACGACCTTTCCGATGGCGGGCTTGCCGTTGCCTCAGCCGAATCCGCCTTTGCCGGCGGCTTCGGTATGAACATTGATCTTTCGCGTGTCCTCTGGAAAGGTGACACAGCGGGCAAGGGGGATTGCACGCTGCTCTTCTCCGAGTCCGCGTCACGTCATCTGGTAACAGTGCATCCTGAACAGCGCGAGCAGTTTGAGACCATCATGAACGGCAACTGTTTTGCCTCGATCGGAGTTGTAACGGAAGAGCAGGTTCTTGCGATCACCGGGACCAACGGAGATCATGTCGTTACCGCCGATCTGGCTGAATTGAAAGAAGCATGGCAGGTGACATTACGGGATCTGTAACTCCGCCTGTGTTGGAGAGTATCCACCATACCCTGAAAACCGTGTTCGGTTTTCACCAGTTCCGTGCTCCGCAGCAGGAGGTCATCGAACGGGTTGTGGCGGGTGAAGATGTCTTTCTGGTCATGCCGACCG
>MGZJ01000091.1:87748-101793 GCA_001802645.1 Geobacteraceae bacterium GWC2_53_11
TGCGCTGATGAAGGATCAGGTCGATGCACTGCTGGACAACGGGGTCCGTGCCGCCTGTCTCAATTCGTCACTGACGACCGAAGAAGCGCGCTCTGTGCTGCGCCAGATGCACCGTAACGAACTGGATCTGCTCTACGTTGCGCCGGAACGGCTGCTCCTTCCGGATTTTCTGGATACGCTGTCCACCGTGAAGCTGGCACTGTTCGCCATCGACGAGGCGCATTGCATCTCCCAGTGGGGGCATGATTTCCGGCCCGATTATGTGAAACTGGGGCAGCTTCGGAGCACGTTCCCGGATATACCGATTGTGGCGATGACCGCCACGGCTGACCCGGAAACGCGCAAGGATATCGTCAACCAGTTGGGTATCGGTCATGCGACGGTGTTTGTCGCCGGTTTCGACCGTCCGAACATTACCTACACGGTGGTGCCGAAGCATAAGCCGTTTGTGCAGCTGACCGGATTCCTGAAAGGGCGCGGCGACGAATCCGGCATCATCTACGCCCTGAGCAGGAAGCGGGTCGAACAGATTGCCGATCAGCTGAAGCAGGCAGGATTCTCAGCAGCCGCCTACCATGCCGGCTTGTCTGACAAGGAACGGAGCCGGGTGCAGAACGCTTTCCGCTGCGACGACCTGCGCATCGTGGTGGCCACCGTGGCCTTCGGCATGGGAATCGACAAACCGAATGTCCGCTTTGTCGTTCATTACGACATGCCGAAAAGTATTGAGAGTTATTATCAGGAGACCGGTCGCGCCGGCCGGGATGGCCTCCCCTCCGAGGCGCTGATGCTGTTCGGTATGGGTGATGTCATGACCGCCCGCTCGCTGATCGAGAACAGCGACAATGCCGAAAGGGTGCGGATCGAACTCCAGAAGCTGAATGCCATGGTTGCCTATGGTGAGGCGCTCACCTGTCGCCGCCGGGCGCTGCTCTCGTATTTTGGCGACCAGCGCGAACATGACTGCGACAATTGCGATATCTGTACCGATCCGCCGCAGAGGTTTGATGCCAGCAAACAGGCGCAAAAAGCGCTTTCCTGCGTGTACCGGGTTGGCGAACGCTTCGGCGTCAGGCATATTATCGATGTGCTGCGCGGGGCAAAAAACCAGCGCATTAGCGACCTGCGTCATCATGAGCTCTCTACCTACGGCATCGGCGCCGATCTGTCGGCGGTGGAGTGGGAAAATATCTTCCGGCAGTTGATCCATCTTGGCTTTCTTGTGCAGGACTTTACCCGCTACGGGGTGCTGGGACTTTCGCCTGCTGCGCGTCCGGTGTTGAAAGGGGAGACGCAGGTGATCCTCGGTCTGCCTCGTGCCGTCATCAAGCCGGAAGAAAAGGCCAAACGCCGCCGTGGCGCAGTTGACACTCTTCATCAGGAACTGTTTGACCGGTTGCGGGCCCTGCGCAAACTGATTGCCGATGCCGCCAGTGTACCGCCGTTCGTGGTCTTTTCCGATGCCACACTGCTGGAAATGGCTTCGAGCAAGCCACGTGACGAACGGGAATTACTGATGATTACAGGGGTCGGCGAACACAAGCTGCGCAAGTACGGCACCCCGTTTCTGGCGGTTATTGCCGGTCGGACCATTGATTTCGATTAGAGCATTAGTTACGATACTGCATGTTGTACAAATAGGTAAGGAGACCAGGAAACAATGAAACCGACACGAGCAATCGTCATAACCGGCAACGGCACCAACTGCGAGATGGAGGCTGCCCATGCCTGCCGCCTCGGTGGTTTCGATGAGGCCGTTATCGCCCACATCGCCGAGATCCTTTCCGGCGAAATCCGGCTGGATGATTTTCACTTTCTCAACCTGACCGGCGGTTTTCTCGACGGCGACGACCTGGGAAGCGCCAAGGCGCAGGCCAACCGGTTGAAAAATGCCGCGGTTGCGGGAAGCGGGGAAAAGCTGGTTGCGCAGTTTACCCGCTTCATTGCCGACGGCAAATTGATCCTCGGCGTCTGCAACGGTTTCCAGTTGATGGTGAAAATGGGGATGCTGCCCGGATTCGACGGCGATTATCTGAGCCAGTCGGTAACGCTGACTCACAACGATTGCGGCCGTTTCCAGGACCGCTGGACCTACCTGAAAGTTGATGCCGCTTCGCCCAGCATCTTTACCAAAGGCATTGACAAGGGGATCTATCTGCCGGTGCGGCACGGTGAAGGAAAGTTTCTCTGCGATACCGAGGCAACCCTGGCGCGTATTGAAGCCGACCATCTCGCGGTGCTCCGTTACAGCGATTCCGCGTACGCAGACGCAACTCTGGAGTTTCCGGCCAACCCCAACGGTTCGACCAATGGCATTGCCGCCCTGTGTGACTCGACTGGCCGCCTGATGGGGCTGATGCCGCATCCGGAAGCGTTTGTTCATTACACCCAGCATCCCCGCTGGACCCGTGAAAATCTGCCGGAAGAGGGTGACGGGTTGATCCTGTATAAAAATGCTGCCGAGTATGTGAGGAAAAACCTGCTATGAGCCAACACGAAGTGGAGCCATTACCTATGAAGCTATCCCGTCCCCAGGAAGAATGCGGTGTTTTTGGTATCTACAATCATTCGGAAGCATCCAACCTGACCTATCTCGGTCTGTATGCCCTGCAGCATCGAGGTCAGGAAAGCTGCGGCATCGTCTCGTCAGACGGCTCTTCCCTGTACGCCCACAAGCGGATGGGTCTGGTTGCTGATGTTTTCAGCAACCCGGACGTCTTCAAGAAACTGCCAGGCAAATCTGCCATCGGGCATGTGCGCTATTCGACTGCCGGAGCTTCGGTGGAAAAAAATGTCCAGCCGATTATGGTCGATTATTCGCGCGGTTCGATTGCGGTTGCCCACAACGGCAACCTGGTTAATGCGCAACTGCTGAAGGCCGAGCTGGAGGCGTACGGCTCGATCTTCCAGACGACCATGGATACGGAAATCATCATCCATCTGATCGCCACATACAAGACCAACTCGCTGGTAGACCGGATCGTGGAGGCCCTGAAACGTATCCAGGGCGCCTACTGCCTGCTCTTCCTGACCGAGACCCGTATGATCGCGGTGCGCGACCCGAACGGTTTCCGCCCGCTCTGCCTCGGCAAGTTGGGGGATGCCTGGGTGGTCGCCTCGGAAAGTTGCGCGCTGGACCTGATCGAAGCCGAGTTCGTCCGCGAGATCGAACCGGGCGAAATGGTGGTTTGCACCAAGGACGGCGGCATCAAGTCCCTCTTCCCGTTCAAGAAGATCGAGCCGACCCCCTGCATCTTCGAATTCGTCTATTTTGCCCGCCCCGATTCGTACATCTTTGGCCGCAACGTCTATCTGGCCCGTAAAGAACTGGGACGCCAGCTGGCGCGCGAGTACCCGGTGGATGCCGATGTGGTCATCGCCGTGCCGGACTCCGGTGTACCGGCCGCCATGGGATATGCCGAAGAATCCGGCATTCCGTTCGAGCTGGGTTTAATTCGCAACCACTACGTCGGCCGGACCTTTATCGAGCCGGCCCAGTCAATCCGCCATTTCGGCGTGAAGATCAAGCTGAATCCGGTACGGGAGCTGCTTAAGGGGAAGCGGGTCGTCGTCATTGATGACTCAATCGTGCGCGGCACCACTTCGCGCAAGATCGTCAAGATGGTGCGTAACGCCGGGGCAAGTGAGGTGCATCTGCGTATTTCCTCGCCGCCGACCAGCTACCCCTGCTATTACGGCATTGATACGCCGAACCGGAAAGAGCTGATTTCCTCATCGCATACCATCGATGAAATATGCCGCTATGTGACCGCCGATACGCTGGGCTACCTGTCCGAAGAGGGACTGCTCTCTTCAATTGGCCAGGGCGATACCCGTTACTGCAAAGCCTGTTTTGCCGGAACCTACCCGGTTGCCTTTCCCAAACCGGTGGAAAACCTACAGAAGGATCTATTTGAGGAGGATGTGAATGGCCATGAGTGATCGCGAAGAACTGAAGAAAATTATCCTGGAGCTGTCCTACGAAAAACGTCTGGTAACCCTGGCTTCCGGTCGCCAGAGCGATTTTTATTTCGACGGCAAACAGACTACGTTGCATGCAGAGGGTGGTTTCCTGGTCGGTAAGCTGTTTTATGAGGCCATCAAGGATGTTGAAAATGTCCAGGCCGTTGGCGGCATCACCCTTGGGGCTGACCCGATAGCCACTGCTACTTCGATTGCCGCCCATCTGGCGGGAAAAAGCATGCACGCCTTCATTATCCGCAAGGAGCCGAAAGGGCACGGCACCGGCCAGTGGCTGGAAGGGCGTAAGAATCTCCCCGCCGGAACCAGAGTCGTTATCGTGGAAGATGTTGTCACCACCGGTGGCTCGTCCATGAAAGCGGTTCGGCGTGCCGAGGAGGAAGGGTTGGTTGTTCTCGGTATTGTGACGCTGGTAGATCGCGAAGAGGGTGGCCGCGAGAATATCGAGGCGGAAGGGTATTGGCTGAAAGCGCTCTTTACCAAGAGCCAGCTGGTTGGCGAGTAAGAGTCTTTTGAAAGTCCCGCTGACTAAAGCGGGACTTTTTTTCTACATCAATACTTATTAAAACAATAAACCACTTATGACGAAACAACGCCTCGACACACTTGTTCTGGAACGCGGGCTGGCTCCCACCATTGAAAAAGCCAAAGCCTTGATCATGGCTGGACAGGTCGTTGTGGGTGACCACACGGTTGACAAGGCCGGACAGCAGGTGGCGATTGATGCTGAGGTTCGTCTTAAGGGTGAACAGCTCCCCTATGTCAGCCGGGGAGGACTTAAGCTTCGCAGGGCGCTGGACGAATTTGATATTAATGTAGCCGGTCTCGTTGCCGTCGATGTCGGTTCTTCCACCGGCGGCTTCACGGATTGCCTGTTGCAGGCCGGGGCGGTTAAGGTTTTTGCCATTGATGTCGGCTATGGCCAGCTTGCCTGGAAGCTTCAGCAGGACCCGCGTGTCGTCAGTATGGAGAAAACCAATATCCGCTACGTGACGCCGGATCAGCTTGATGATGTGCCGGCTTTGGCGGTTATTGATGCCTCGTTTATCCCCTTATCCAAGGTGCTTCCTGCAACGATTGGTTTGTTGCAACCGGGTGGCAGGATCATTGCCTTGATTAAGCCGCAGTTTGAGGTCGGCAAGGGTGAAGTAGGGCAGGGGGGCATTGTCCGCGATCCTGTAGCCCATGAAAAAGTTATTGATGATGTCCGCCGTACTGCCTTAGATCTTGGTCTTACGGTTGCCGGACTGTGTGAATCGCCCATCACCGGAGCGGACGGCAATCGGGAGTTTTTGATACTGCTGCAATTACCGTAACGGAGGTACGCATGGAAAACTGTATTTTCTGCAAAATTGTTCGTGGCGACATACCGTCGAAGAAAGTATTCGAGGACGATCAACTGCTCGTTATCGAAGACCTGTCTCCGCAGGCGCCGCTGCACCTGCTGCTGTTGCCGAAGAAGCATTTTGTCAACTGCATCGATATGGTAGCGCAGGACGATGCGCTGGTCGGCTATGCCTTCCGCAAGGGGGGAGAAATAGCCTCTGAAAAAGGGTATGCCGAATCCGGATTTCGTATTGTGCAGAACAACGGTGCCGGTGCGGGGCAGTCGGTGTTTCATATTCACTTCCACCTGTTGGCAGGTCGCGGATTTTCCTGGCCTCCGGGCTAGAAGGGGTGGGTATGAAAACTTTTGTCTGTGCGGGTTTCATTCTGCTGCTGGTAACGCAGAGTTATGCCGAAACCTATTCGTGGGTAGATGACAGTGGCACGTACAATTTTACCGAGGATTATTCGCGCGTCCCTAAAAAATATCGCAAAAAAGTGAAACATCGCGACGATATACGGCAGGATGTGCCGCAGGAGTCTCCGAAAGCTGAAAAATCGGAGAAACAAGCAGAAAAGTTCGGGACGAAAGCCGCAGTATCTGCTGAAGGCGGGTTGTACGGCGGCAAGAGCCGTGCCGAATGGCGCACGGAGCTTGATGCCCGGGAAGCGGAGCTCAGCGGCATTGAACAGCGCATGGAACAGATGCGAAAACAGAGCAATAATCCAAAAGGAATTTCCAGGGCTCAGTTTGATGTGCTGAAAAAGGAATACGACGACACCCGGGCAACGTATGACCAGAAGTACAAAAGCTACACCGAGCTGATCGAGACGATTCGTAAAGCCGGGCTTCCGGTGGATATTAAAAAGTAGAACGTACTTGCCAAAGAGACCAACCGGAAATCCGGCGAATAGCCTTGATGACGACGACAGCGCCCCACCGGTTCATCACCGGTGGGGCGTCATTTTGAATCTCCAATCTGTCACAACCGCTGATGCTTCAGTTTTAGTGTCTCACTGGATTGCGTTTCTCAAACATCTTCAGAATAACGTAGGTAATCCAGGCAATCCCAAACAACCCGAACGTAAAAAATGCATACGAAACTGGCCAGGGGATGTCTTTGGTCATCATCGAGAATTCTGACATGCCACCGATTCCGGCAATTACGTTGAGCGGCATGAAAATGACACTCAGAACCGTCAGTCGGTAAATGACGCGGTTCTGATTGATATTGATGAAACCAACCGTCGAGTCCATCAGGAAGTTGATTTTGTCAAACAGAAAGGCGGTATGGCCGTCAAGTGACTCGATGTCACGCAGTACCTGTTGGGAGTCTTCAAGCTGGGCTACGGAAAGAAGTCTTCTGCGCATCAGGAAAGTAAGTGCCCGGCGCGTGTCAAGCACATTTCTTCTGACGCGGCCGTTCAAATCCTCTTCTTCGGCAATTGCCGCAAGGGTTTTTGCCGCATCTTCATCGCTGATTCTTTCGCTGAGTACCTGTTTGCCAACTTCTCCCAGGGCGGAGTAGATATCCTCAAGGGATTCGGCGGAATACTCGACATCTGCAGCGTACAGGTCAAGCAGCATATCCATCCCGTCCGAAACAGAGCCTGTCTGATGGCGGGCACGAAGCCGTTGCAGACGAAAAACCGGCAGCTCCTCCTCTCGCACCGAGAACAGGATGTCCTTGAACAGAATGAATGCCACGGGAACGTTGCGCGATTCACCCTCCTTATCAAGCAAAAAGTCGGAGTGAAGATGGATCTCTCCGCATTCTTCAACATAGAAGCGGGCACTTGATTCGATGTCGGTCAGCTCTTCCGGATCCGGAAGTACCAGGCCGAAATATTGGCCGATCTTGCGTCGGTCAGCCTTGGTTGACCCAACCAGATCAACCCATATCGGGGTGATTCCCTCAAGATCTTCTACAGACTCAATGGTTGTTTGCGATAAACGTCCCTGCGCCAATTCAAACGCGTTTACCACGCAGGCGGCGCCGAGATAGTTGCTGCGGCTGGCAATTATGTCGCGAGTTGCATCAGATACTTCGTCCAGAAGATCATCAATCTGGCTGTCGTCAATTTGCCCCCAGACGAGCAGGAGGTCCTCAGGCGGGAGTGCATCAAGAATTCCCGCAATTGCCGCAGTGTCAAGCGAGGCAATGAGGGAACGCAATTCAGTAAGATGCTGTTTTTCAGTAAGATCATGGTGTGGTATAACCTGACGGCTGGCCAGATCTTCGGCACGCCGGTATTGCGAAATCAGGTTTTGAACCAGATGGATAGACATATTGATAACTCCCCAGTCCGGTCAGGCTATGTCTTGAGCCGGACATTCACGTGAATTCAGCAGATTTCAGCGAGCATATCCCTGGCGATGTACAACAGCAGGTACGCAAAGAGATTGTCCACTGAAAGCCGCCAGTGAAAATGTTGTGTCGGGAGAGACCGGAGTCGGCTGCTCCCTGCTTTGTTTACGGGAACCCGTTCCTATGAAACGGCATCAATCAAAGCAGGCAGTGAGATAGAAAGTGTACTTTGAGGGGATTGCCGTCATAAGGACGGGATGGGTAACGGAATAGCACTACTATGACTGTCCAATGTGGATGACCACCACCCTTCGTTTATGACATTTAAACTGACTGCGTTGATAATAGAAAAGCCACGGAGAACCGTGGCTGGAAAGAAAAAAAGCCATGTTCCCCCCTGGTTGACTTTCGGCAGTGCACAACGTAGGATCTAATCCAGCTACATTGGGTTAAGCCTTAATCCGACAAAACCTGGTAACCACATTGGCGTCTTTCGACGTTTCTGGGTAGTAGCATTTTTTTGTGCAAACGCCTCATTCTAACGAGGAATATGTAACCTGAATTTATAGCCGCGAGGCTCTGGATTGTCAATGCAAAAATGGCGATTTGTCGATACGGGATGCCTCTCCGGCCCCGAAAATATGGCTCTTGATGATGCGTTGCTGCAAACGTTTGATCCGCACCGGTCACTGCCTGTCTTGCGTCTGTATGGCTGGTCTACACCAACGCTGTCGTTGGGACGTTTTCAAAACGCGCAAGAAGTTCTGGACCTTGATTGCTGCCGTGCCGCCGGAGTCCCTGTGGTACGACGTATCTCTGGCGGAGGCGTCATTTACCACTCTGGTGAGCTGACCTATAGCCTGGTTTGTGCTCCGGAACAAATTCCGGCCGCTTCTTCAATAAAGGACGCATACCGTATTCTAACAGGCTTTTTGTTGCACTTTTATCGCAATTTAGGGCTGAAAGCTGAGTATGCGACTGACTATGCTGATCACGGCGATTGTCTGGGGGAACGTACTCCTTTCTGCTTTGCGGGGAGGGAAAGCTTTGACATTCTTGTCGCTGGACGAAAGATAGGCGGGAATGCCCAGCGGCGCCTCAAGAATATTATTTTTCAGCACGGTTCGATTCCCCTGATTGACACTTTGCAGGAAGGGGTTACATTTATGCGAGAGCAACCCGTTGGACTGAAGGAGCGGGTCACTAATCTTGCCGCCGAAGGTGTCGTCTGTGACCGTGATGCTCTTGTCAGTGGAGTTGTAAAAGCTTTTACCTGCCATCTTAATACGGAACTGGTTGGCAATATGAATACTGGAATTGAACAGACAGCCGCCTCTGAGCTGTTACAGGATAAATATTTGAATGACCGGTGGAATCTGGCAGGAGAGGGTGTATGCCGATAGAGCGAAAACCTGAATGGCTGCAAAAGAAAGCCAACCCTGGGGAGCAGGCTGTCATGCGGCGTCTGCTTGACGATTTAAACCTGAATACTGTCTGTCAACAGGCTCTGTGCCCCAATATTTCAGAATGTTTCGGCTGCGGTCAGGCGACGTTTCTTATTCTTGGCACGCTTTGTACCCGGCTCTGCTCATTCTGTAATATTGAAAAACAGGAACCGCTTCAGATTGACACTGACGAACCGGTGAGGATTGCTGTTGCTGTGGCACGACTTGAACTGGCACATGTGGTGATAACCAGTCCTACTCGTGACGATCTCCCCGATGGCGGTGCCGGGATATATGCAGAGGTTGTGACCGCCATCCGTTCTGTTTCTCCGGGAACGCGCATTGAAGTGCTGATTCCGGATATGCAGGGGAAGCGGGCGAGTCTGGAGGCGGTTACTGCATCCCATCCGCATATTATCGGGCATAATATTGAAACGGTGCCACGGCTGTATCATATACGCAGCGGCGCCGACTATCGGCGTTCACTCGATGTGCTGGGTACGTGCGGAGAGTTGTCATCGGGAATTAAAACGAAATCGGGTGTGATGCTGGGAATGGGGGAGCGGGAAGATGAACTGCTTCAGGTTCTCGCTGACCTGCGTGATGTCGGGTGTGACTATGTGAGCCTGGGGCAGTATCTTGCTCCAAGCCGGGCACACTACCCGGTGCAGGAGTATATTCTCCCCGAGACGTTCGACGCCTTGCGGAGTGTTGCCTTAGGCATGGGATTCAGCCATGTGGAAAGTGGTCCTTATGTGCGCAGCTCGTACAATGCCACTGCTTACAAATAGAAAACGGCCTGATGAAATCTCATCAGGCCGTTTACACTATACTTGGAATCACCTTTTATGCGTAGGTTGAAAAACTGAAGTTACTGTTTCCCTGTGCAGCCGGTTGCGGCGCTTGTTGGGCATTCTGGGCCAGCAAATTGGCCATTTTGTTCTGTTGACCTGCCGCCTGCTTCATCATGGTTGTCGATAACGCCTGCTGAGTCTGTTCCGTCCTCATAAGTAGTGATGAACCCGCTATAGAGCTTGTATCCATATCACACCCCCTCGTATCGTTCTCATTAGAATACCGCAGGTCGTTTCGGTTGGCAAGCCGGAAATATTATTTGGTTGCAGGCGCATATTTTCCCTCAAATAAAATAGCACGGTTTTGCAGAATTGCAAATTAGGCTCAAAACCTCATTTGCAATTCTGCAAAACTTCACGGATTCCTCTCTTTTGTCCATAACAGTCTTAAATTACTTGGACTTTGTTGGGGTTTGCCGGGATTTAATAACTTTAATCCAATGTTGGTTACACCCAATGTGAATAGTTCGTATTTGCATTTGTGCAAAACATATGGACGATGAATTGTCTGGATATCATGGTGATTGGTTGTAACATACTGAAATAAATATAAACTTTATAATTTTTGTGGTTTGGCACGGGTAATGCTGTATACGCTATTACGACACGAGGAGAGGACATCAATGGGGAGCCAAGACATCTGTCCATTTTATGGAAAAAATGATGATTACTGCGATGTCGGCTGCGAGTACATATCTCCCTATGATGTGAGAATGATTATTCGCTACTGTTGCGGGAGGCATGCCCAGTGCACCAAATACATGGAGCTGGCGGATCGTTTTAATGGCGAGCTTCCTCAAATGGTTAAGTGCTGAAAACCAATAAATCGGAAGATGGAGGAATGAAGATGTTTTACAACCTTTCACTAAGTCTGAATAGTTTTCAGCTGCTGCTGGCCCTGACAGTTTCCACGCTGTTTATCATTATCACATATACAAAGGAGAGAAGAGATGAGCGAAAGAGAGCTTGAACTGTTGCATAGAATCGAGGAGCTGGAGCGGCACACCTGGCGTAACAGTGCCATCCTTCGTTCGGTTGCCATGGTAGCCTTCACCGCAATAATCGGGTTTGTTATTGCTTCAGGAGTCGTCGGTGGCGGTCACGGCAGTCACTGGTCCGGCCCGGCCTGGAATACCATGTGGCTGTACGGTCTGTTTGCCGCCAACGCGGTGTCGATGTTCTGGACTACACATAAAGAATAGGGGGGATACGATAATGCCAATGAAAATTACTCATGCAATCATGCTTCTGGCGGTCTGTGTCATCTGTGCCGCCTTCAATATGCAGCTCTTCGGCGGTCTGGACGAAATGATGGGCGACCAGTACTGGGTTGTCGATACCACCCAGGGCGACCATGGCTGGTACGCCATGGGGTTGCTGCCGCACCTCAACAAGGCGCCCAAGGATGTTGTCAAGGCTGCCAACACTGATGCCGACCCGAGCAACAACTACATCATCTACGCACAAAGCGGCGATTTTGCCGGCAAGTCCACCTACGGCATCTGCTTCGGCATCCCGCTGATCATGTATCTGATCTGGTTCGCCTTTATCATCGGTTTTCCGGATCGCGTCGATCCGTACCTGCTGCCGCGTAAAATTTTCACCATCGCGGTCATCATTGCCTGCTCCGTAATCGCCAACCTGTTTCTGATGCGCATCGCCGGCGACTTTGCCCGCGAGCCGATGTCCCGTATTGCCAACGTGGCCGGCAACCATGCTTCCCTGCTGTTTCACAATGCCGGCATCTGGTTCGCCATTCTCTTTTCGGCGCTTGGCACGCACAGTCACTCGTTCGACGAAGTCAAGGCCCCGGACAGCCGCAACTGGCAGACACAGGCCAATGAGAAATTCAACTGGATGTTCACCCTGCTGGGCGTCGTGACCGTACTTGAAGTTGTGCTGGTCAAGAACAAACTGGCCCTGCCGGATGCCGCGGTTGACTACTCGGTCTGGGTTATCTGGGTTGTCATATTCATGCGCATGTACGGTTTTTCTCCCAAATACTGGATCAAACGTCCTACCGGTATTGCCATTATGATCGTTGGTACGTTGCTGACGCTGCCGTTGTTCTATCTGCTTGAGCGGGCAACAGGCACACTGGGGGCCGGATTTGCCTCGCCCATTCTGGCCAAGGCGCTGGGTGCCGAGAACCAGAATATCGGTCTGTCGCTCATGGTGTCCATCTACCTGGTGTTCTGGATGGAATTTGCCACAGCTATCCGTATGAACGGTCCGGACAAACGTGCTGTCCAGAAAATATAGAGGGAGATTGCGCTCATGACTGATATCAAGAACAAGGGTTGGAATGTGGTATCTGCCGGCCTTGCCATCAATCTGGCCCTCGGCGTACTGTATGCCTGGAGTATTTTTAAAGGGGCGATCAAGGCGTCTATCGAAAAGGGTGGGCCGGATGCCTTTCAGTGGGACATAGCTTCCATCAATGACCCGTATGCCGTTTGCTGTCTCGCGTTTGCTTTTTCGATGATTGTCGCCGGCAAGTGCCAGGACAAGATCGGTCCCGCACGTACCGCGCTTATCGGCGGCGTGCTGGTAGGGGCAGGTTTCATGATGATGGCCTTTTCCAGCAGCTACATGTCCTGGGTGCTCGGCTTCGGAGTGCTTGCCGGGAGCGGCTTCGGATTCGGTTATTCTGCCGCGACTCCACCGGCCCTGAAGTGGTTTTCTCCCTCCAAGACCGGGCTGATAGCAGGCATCGTCGTGGCCGGATTCGGCATTGCGCCGGTCTATATCGCACCGCTGGCTTCCTATCTGATCGGTGCCTTCGGCATTCCCAAAGCCATGATGTTCCTCGGCATAGGCTTTACGATCGTCGTGTGCGGGCTCTCGTTCTTCCTGATAAATCCGCCGCAGGGCTTTGTCCCGGCTGAACCGGCAGATCCGGGTCCGGTTGCCAAGCTCAATGCCGCTAAGCCTGTCGTCAACGCGTCCGTCAGCGAAATGCTGCGCAACTACAAGTTCTATGTGCTTTGGTTCGCCTTTTTTATCGGTTCGGGTGCCGGTCTGATGGTTATTGGCAGCGTAGCCGGCCTGGCCAAGAAAAGCATGGGACCCATGGCTTTCGTGGCGGTGGCTATCATGGCAATCGGCAACGCTGCTGGCCGTGTTGTTGCCGGAGTCCTTTCCGACAAGATCGGGCGCCGCGCAACGCTCTTCATCATGCTGTCGCTGCAGGCTGTCATGATGTTCATCGCCATGGCGGTAGTCAACTCCGGCAGCGCCGTGTTGCTGGTCCTGCTCGCCACCTTCATCGGCTTCAATTACGGCTCCAACCTCTGCCTGTTCCCTTCCTTTGCCAAGGATTACTGGGGTACGAAGAACTACGGCCTGAACTACGGCGCTCTCTTTACTGCCTGGGGCGTGGGCGGATTTGTCATGGGCAAGGTGTCGGAGATGATCAATGCCCAACCCGGCGGCCTGGGGAAATCGTTTATGCTGGCCGGGCTTCTGCTGGTCGGTGGAGCTGCCATGACCATCTTCCTGGCAGAACTCAAACCAGCTGCTGACAATGAAGGCGAACCTTCCCAGTGGAAGGAATTCTGGGCGGAATTCATGCTGGGCGCCAAAGTTTTTGTCGGATTTGAACAGGCCCAGATCCGGGTGCCGAGATAGATTGTAGAGACTGTTTTTCTCCCGTTGTACTTTGATATAGCCAATCGGCACTGTTTACTGCCATTAACAGGAAAGCCTCACGGGAAACCGTGGGGCTTTCGAATGTGTGGAGTCGTGAATTTCCGGGTAGTATACGGCAGTATTCGAGCGACATTGAACAATGGCCCGCACCATATGCCTCTTGCCCGCTTATCCGGATAATATATGTCTTGTAAATCCCATGAATTTTAATTAGATATAGCGAGTCGAAGCATATACAACAGATGGAGAAAACCATGAAAACACTTAATCCGCTTTCGGTACTGCTCGTCGAGGATGACGAGGCGGCCCGCGAAATTCTGTCAAGCGTCCTGGCAATAAAATTTCCGCACATCGACTTCTGCTTCGCTGAAAACGGTAGGGCCGGCCTGGCCTGTTTTGAACAGAATTTTCCGGCGATTGTGATAACCGATATCAACATGCCGGAAATGGATGGTGTCTGCATGGCCGGAAAAATCAGG
>MGZJ01000091.1:101811-110957 GCA_001802645.1 Geobacteraceae bacterium GWC2_53_11
CTGGAATCTTCCGCCTCAGCCGCCGTTACAATTGATCACCACATCTTGAAACCCGTTGATTACGGCAAGCTGTTTACCACACTTGGACAGTGTCTTGACGAGATCGGGCGAGACCAATGCCTTAACGCTGCTGGAGAAGTGGAATGAAAACAGCCACAAAAATATCTGCGGTAGCCTCACATCTGACGGAAGATACCCAGGGTACTCCCTGTTTTGTTGTCGGAATTGGAGCCTCCGCCGGTGGTCAGGAGGCTCTGGAACAGCTGTTTACCACGATGCCGACCGACTGCGGTATTGCCTTTATCGTCATCATGCATCTTCCACCTGCCGGTCCTTCGTTTCTGGCGGACATGCTGGGCCGCTACACAACCATGCCGGTGGTGACCGCTGAAGACGGTATGCCGCTTGTTGCCAACAGGGTCCATGTCATTCCTGCCGGGAGAAGTCTGGCGGTGAACGGCGGACTCCTCCGGCTTGAAGAACCGTCAGCTCCCTACGGTGCAATCCATCCCATCGATCGCCTTTTTCATTCGCTTGCCGATGAGTTCGGCAGGCATGCCATTGCCGTGATCCTGTCCGGTTCGGGAACCGATGGAGCTCTTGGAGCGAAGCTGGTCAAGGACGGGGGCGGGGTGGTGATCGTACAGGAACCGGCTACGGCTGCGTATCCGTCCATGCCCAGGAATGCTATTTCATCCGGGACTGCCGACGTGATCCTGCTGGCTGAGGAAATCCCGGCAAAAATTACCGAGATCGCCCATGGTATCTGCGATCTTGGCTCTCAGGAGTGCCGCTTCACCACGCTTGATGAAGATCTGGACACCATTTTCGGTATCGTAAAAAACAAAACAGGCCACGATTTCAGCGCCTATAAAAGAAACACCGTCATGCGGCGCATCGAACGGCGCATGGCGGTAAATACTACGGCCGGCCTCGGCAGATATATTGCCCTGTTGCGGGAGGATGGCCAGGAGGCGCATGCCCTTTGTCAGGATATTCTGATAGGGGTAACCAGCTTTTTTAGGGATCCGGAAGCGTTCGCCGTCCTGCGGCGCGATATCATCCCCCGGTTGTTCGCCAACCGTTCGCAGGATGACACGGTGCGTATCTGGCATGCCTGCTGTGCCAGCGGCGAGGAAGTCTACACCATGGCCATGCTGATCAGGGAGTATCTGAATGAACAGGGCACCTATACCAATGTCCTGATTTTTGCGACGGATATCGACGAGGTGGCCATAGCCCAGGCCCGTTCCGGTATTTATAGCGATGATATCGAGGAAAATGTCGGGATAGACCGGCTCAAGACTTTTTTTGTCCGGCATGATGGTCGCTGGCAGGTAAAAAGCAACCTCAGGGAAATGGTTGTCTTCGCCCACCACAGCCTGATCAAAGACCCGCCCTTCTCGCGCCTCGACCTGATGGTCTGCCGCAACTTCCTGATATATCTCAACCCGGACATGCAAAAACGTCTTATCGCCATGTTCAACCAGGTGCTTAATCCCGGAGGATTCCTGTTTCTGGGGGGAGCGGAGACGGTGGGGCGCAATTCCGAGCTGTTTTCGGTCATCGATAAAAAGTGGAAAATATTTGAGCAGCGTAATGTGGAACGGCGACCGGAGATGACCTTTCCCTTTAATACGGCTGTCCGCAAGTTGCCCGAAATCGGACGAACCTCGCGATCATCAGAAACGGCTGGTTCCAGTGCCGGCGCCGCTGTCGAAAAAATATTGGTGGAGCGTTATTCGCCCCCCTGTGTGGTGGTCAACGAGAAATACGAGGTGGTTCATGTTACCACGCGTATGAAGCGCTTTCTTGAAGTGCCGCTTGGTGAGCCGACCAAGGATATACTGCGCATGGCTCGGGAGGAACTGTGTCCGGCGTTACGGGCAGCAATCTACAAGGTGTTTTCCGATCAGCAGAAAGTAGAATTCAAAGGGGTAAGGGTTGACGATTCCGGCGAAGAACTGTGGGTAAACGTGGTGGTCGAGCCGCTTGATGAATCGCAGTTGGACGGCAGGCTGGCGATGGTCATGTTTGAGCAGGTGGTCGCCCCGCCACCGTCCAGAGCGGTGACGGGCGAAAGCGCGGTGCCGGAGAGAGATGACTCCTCCCGGGAAACTTTGATCAGGCATCTGGAAGAACAACTGCGCATCACCCATGAGCAGTTTCAGGCCACTTCCGAGCAGCTTGAGACATCCCACGAGGGGTTTCTATCGGCCAATGAAGAGTTGATGTCGATCAACGAAGAGTTTCAATCGGTCAACGAGGAGCTGCAATCAACCAACGAGGAGCTTGAAACCTCCAAGGAGGAGTTACAAGCTCTGAACGAGGAGTTGTTGACGGTCAACTCCGAACTTCAGGGCAAGGTCGAGGAGCTCAACCAGATCAACAGCGATATGGAAAATCTTCTTACCAGCTCTGAAATTGCCACGCTGTTTCTTGACCGGCAGATGAACATCATGGGCTTTACTCCTGCCGTGGCCGCTATCTTCAATCTGCTGCCGTCCGATGTCGGCCGCGCGTTTCGCCATTTTGCCGGCAAGATCGACTGGCCGACCCTCGCTCAGAATGCCGAAACGGTGCTGTCGGGGCAGCCGTTTGCCGAACGGGAAGTAGCATCACTGGGCCGGGAACGTTGCTATCTTAAAAGGATCCTGCCCTATCGCGGCCAGGAGGGACGAATTGACGGTATCGTTATAACCTTTATCGATATCACCGAACGCAAGCTGTCGGAGCAGGCGTTAATTGAAAGCGAGGAGCGGGTCCGGCAGAAATTGGAAAGTATCCTTTCCCCGGAAGGGGATATCGGCAACCTGGAACTGGGGGACATTATCGACTCCCAATCGATCCAGGAACTCATGCATGATTTTAACAAACTGGTACCAATTCCCATGGCAATCATCGACCTTAACGGCAAGGTGCTGGTCGGCGTGGGGTGGCAGGATATCTGTACCCGTTTCCATCGGGTGCATCACGAAACCAGTGACAATTGCCGGGAGAGCGACATTCAACTCACCTCCGGTATAACACCCGGTGAATTCAAGCTGTACAAGTGCAAAAACAACATGTGGGATGTGGCGACACCGATCACGGTCGGGGGGCGGCATGTCGGCAACTTCTTTTCCGGACAGTTCTTCTTTGACGATGAGCCGCTGGACTTTGAACTTTTCAAGTCGCAGGCCCGGCGCTACGGGTTTAACGAGGATGAGTACATCGCTGCTCTTGCATGCGTGCCGCGCCTCAGCAGGGATACCGTTGCCACCTGCATGGAATACTTCATCAAGTTTGCCGATATCATTTCAAAGTTAAGTTACAGCAATATCAAGCTGGCCCGTTCATTGTCAGAAGGAGAAATCCTGCTGGGGGCGCTCCATGAGAGTGAGGAGCAGTTCCGTACGATGTTCGAACGTCATCGGGCGGTAATGCTGCTGATCGATCCGGACAACGGTGCCATCGTGGATGCCAATGATGCTGCGGCTGAGTTCTATGGCAGCTCGCGTGAAGCATTGAGCACTCTTGCAATCCAAAATATTAACCAGATGCCTTACGAGGAGATGGCTCTCCTTATGCGGGAAGTAGTGCGCGAACGCCGCAGTAATTTCAAGGCGCCGCATCGCTTGAGCAATGGCGAAATCCGCTGGGTAGAGGTCTATTCATCCCCGGTCGTAACCAGGGGGAAAACCCTGCTGTTCTCGATCATTCATGATGTGACTGACCGGGAACAGGCGGAGGCGGCATTGAGGGAAAGCGCCGCAAGGATCAATCTGCTGGCCGCAACCGCCAGCGAACTTCTCTCCAGCAATTCGCCGCAGGAGGTTGTAGACTCTCTCTGTCAAAAGGTCATGACTTTCCTTGACTGTGATGTTTTTTTCAACTTTCTGGCTGACGATAATGAGAGGCGTTTACACCTGAATGCCTGCGCCGGAATTGCCGAGGCGGATCGACAGCGGCTCGAATGGCTCGAATATGGTACGGCGGTATGCGGCTGCGTGGCCCGCGACGCCTGCCGGATCGTAATCGAAGACGTTGCCGCCAATCCTGATCCGCGCACGGAACTGGTCAAATCGTATGGTATTCAGGCCTATGCCTGCCATCCGCTGATTGTCCAGGAGAGGGTGCTGGGGACCCTCTCTTTCGGAACCCGTACCAGGACAAGTTTCAGCAGCGACGATCTGGCCCTCATGAAAGCGGTGGCCGATCAGGTTGCCATTGCCATGGAGAGAATGCAGCAGGGGCAGGCGCTGAAAAAATCCCATGACGAGCTGGAATTGCGCGTGGCCGAGCGGACCGGAGCGCTGGACGAGTCGATAGAAATACTGCAGAACGAAATCAACCAGCGGAAGGTCATGGAGGCAAGCCTGCTGCGTCTGAACAGGCTTTATACGGTGCTTGGCGAAATCGACAAGGCTATCATTCGTGCTTCCGACCGGGATTCGTTGTTCAATGACTTCTGCCGCATTGCCGTGGATCAAGGTGGCTTTCTGCTCTCCTGGGTCGGCCTGCTGGATGATTCCGGTCAGGTCCGAAATGTCGCGTCCTGCGGCGCGACCGGGTATCTGGAGGGGCTACATGTTACGGTCATGAATGAACCGGCCGGAATTGGTCCGACCGGACAATCAATCCGTAACGGGTCATTTCATATCAGCAATGATTTTCTCCATGATCCCGATACCAGACCCTGGCATGACCGGGCGAGAAAATACGGTATTCGGGCTACGGCATCGGTGGCGATAAAGGAAGAAGGACGCGTAATCGGGGCATTCACGCTCTATGCCGCTGAAAAAGGATTTTTTGACAGGCAGATGGAGGAGTTGCTGGTGCAGATGGGGGCCGACGTCTCTTTTGCTCTTGATAACCTGATGCGGGAAAATCGCCGTCACGCGACTGAGATGGCACTGCGGGAGGAAACCCTGGAGCGGTTGCGGATTGTCGAAGCGCTCCGCGAGAAGGAGCAGATGCTGCTGCAACAGAACCGTCTGGCCGCTATGGGGGAAATGATCAACAATATTGCTCACCAGTGGCGTCAGCCGCTTAATGTACTGGGTCTGCTGGTGCAGCAGATGCGGCTGTATCACAGTATCGGCAAATTCAGTGGTGAGTACCTTGACGAGAGTGTCAATAAATCGATGGAGCTGATCAATTACATGTCACAGACCATTGACGATTTCAGGAACTTTTTCAAGCCGGACAAGGAACAGGTTCAGTTTACGGTCAATGAGCTTGTAGCCAGGACCATCTCGCTGGTTGAAGATGGTTTCAAGGCCCATAAAATCAAACTTGATTTCAACGTTGATGCCAATCCGGCCGTCATCGGATTTCCGAATGAATATTATCAGGTTTTGCTCAATATCCTCATGAACGCCCGGGATGCCATCCTGGAACGGCGCCCGGAAAATGCCAGGATTGCGATTACCGTAGGCATGGAGGGGGAGCGGGCGGTTGTTACAATAGCCGATAATGCCGGCGGGATTGCCGCTGAATCCATTGACCGGATTTTTGAACCCTATTTTACCACCAAAGGTCCGGACAAGGGCACCGGCGTAGGGTTGTTCATGTCTAAAACCATCATTGAAAAGAACATGAACGGCAGACTCACCGTGCGCAACACGGGTGAGGGGGCGGAATTCAGAATCGTGGTGTAATGTCAATTACCGCTGTATTGATCCGTTTTTGGCACAAGAATGAAAAATTGGTAAAGGAACATATGCGTTCATTTCTATCCTGGCCGATTCGGGTTCACATGTACCTGCTGGTGCTGCTGCTGGCCCTGCCGGCTGTCGGCGTCATTATTCAAAGTGGCCTTAAACTGCGGCAACAGGCGATCATTGCCTCCAGCAGAGAGGTAGAAAAACTTGCCCACTCGGTTGCTTCGGAGATGGAGCTGCTGGTCGACAGTACGCATCAGCTGTCGCTCTCGCTGTCCCACCTTCCAGCCGTCCAGTACCGCAACAGTGCCGAGTTGAACCCGCTTCTCAAGGATCTTATAACCCATTATCCCTATTATACGACGATCTTCATAACCGATGAGAAGGGGGTGGTGTGGGCCTCCTCCACTCCTGATCCGAAACCGCATTCTCTGGCTGACCGTCGCTACTTCAGGGATGTGGTGGCCACGAAGGAATTCTCTACCGGCGAATATGCCATCGGCAGGGTCAGCGGCCTGCCGACCATCAGTTTCGGCTTCCCGCTCAAGAACCGGCAAGGGGTGGTCACCGGCGTTATCGGTGTTTCACTGAACCTGAATGCAGTGGAGAAACTGTTTATCCGGGCAAACCATTCAGACGGCGTGGCGTATGCCATATTCGACCACAAGGGGACGTTTCTGTTTCGCAGCACAGATGCTGCACGGTTTGTTGGCACACAGGATCGGCCCGACCTGTTTGCCCGCGTCAAGGCCGGTCCGGACAGCGGGCTGTTCGATGCCAATACCAATGATTCCGTGTTTCGCCGGGTGGCCTACCAGAAGCTGCGTCTGGCGGGCGATCAGTCCCCCTATATGTACGTACGTGTTGGCGTCCCGCTGGCATCCGTGACGGAAGCAGCCAACAGCACTCTGCTCAGAAATCTGATCGTGTTCGCTCTGTTCTTGACGTTGGCGCTTGGTCTGGGGTGGTATGTCAGCAGGAAGTGCGTGGTGGACCGGGTGCTTGCCCTGCAGAGTGCCAGCAGAGGGCTGGCTGCAGGGGAACTCGGCACACGTGTGGCCGAATGCGTCAGAGGCGGCGAACTGGGGGAACTGGCACATAATTTCGACTGCATGGCGAGTGCTCTGCAGCTCAATGCACTGAAGTTGCGTGAGAAAAGCGAACTGCTTCATTCCGTGATTGAGGGTACCAGCGACGCCATTTTTGTCAAAGACCTCGAAGGGCGCTACCTGCTGTTCAACTCCGGAGCGGAAACAATGACGGGCAAGAAAGCAGCGGAGATCATCGGCAGGGATGACGTACACCTGTTCCCTCCAGAACTGGCGCACAAGCTGAAGGAGATTGACCGCACCCTGATGAATGATGGGCAGACGCTGGTCAGCGAGGAGATTGTCGTCGACAGTTCCGGCGGGCAGCATATCGTGCTGATCACCAAGGGGCCAACCAGGGACGCGGAAGGGAATATCACCGGCCTGTTCGGCATCGCCCGGGACATCACCAGGCGCAGGAAGGCCGAGGCGGCGCTACAGGCTGCCTATGACGACATGGAGCATCGTGTTGAAACCAGGACAGCTGAACTTGCAAGCATGGTCGTGACCCTGGAAAAGCAGGTGGCCGAGCGCCAACGGGCTGAGCAGGCGCTGAAACAGGAGACGCTCGAGCGAATCAGGGCAGTGGAGTCGCTGCGCGAGAAGGAGAGGATGCTCCTGCAGCAGAGCCGCCTGGCGGCTATGGGGGAAATGATCAATAACATCGCCCACCAGTGGCGGCAGCCGCTCAACGTCCTGGGATTGCAGATTCAGCAGATGCGGTTGTATTACGATATCGGCTCGTTCAACCGCGACTATCTGGAGGCGAGCGTCACGAAATCCATGGGATTGATCAATCACATGTCCCAGACCATTGACGATTTCAGATGCTTTTTCAAGCCGGACAAGGAAAAGGTCGAGTTCGCGGTTCAGGGGGTGATTACGAGAACCTTGTCGCTGGTAGAAGACAGCTTCAGGAACCAGCATATCAGCATTGTCTTTACTGCGGAAGCCGATCCGTCGATCCTCGGTTTCCCCAATGAATATTCTCAGGCGCTGCTCAATATCATGATAAATGCCAAGGACGCCTTGTTGGAGCGACGCCCCCAAAACGCCAGGGTGACAATTACCCTCGGAATGGAGGCACAGAGAAGCATCGTGACTGTTTCCGACAATGCCGGCGGCATTCCAGAGGATATTCTGGACAAGATATTTGAGCCGTATTTTACGACGAAAGGCCCTGACAAAGGGACGGGAGTTGGACTGTTCATGTCGAAAACGATTATTGAAAAAAACATGCACGGCACCCTGATGGCGCGCAATACGCGGGAAGGGGCGGAAATCAGGATCGAAGTGTGATGTAGGGTAAAAGCCATCCTGCTTCCGGTAATTCTTGCCGCTCTCAATGACCATTGTCAGGAATATCTGGTACAATTGAAACAAACCAATCCTGCTGGTGAGGTCATCTATGCAGATTGAATGGTGGTACTGGATAATAGCTGGATTTTGTCTGATCGGGGTGGAGCTGGTCTTCCCGTCGTTTACGATTATCTGGTTCGGATTGGGTGCTTTGCTGGTAGGCGCATTCAGCGGCTTGTTGTCCGGTCTTCCTCTCATAAGTCAGATTGCACTCTGGATGTTTACTTCGATCTGTTTTACCGCCATGTGGTTCAAGTATCTGAAACCAAAAGGGGACCGGACGTGCGCCGGAGTGCCGAAAGAGGGAATTGTCGGTGAGTCGGGAGTTGTTATTCGCGGAACCGAAGACGGTTCTGGTCAGGGTATCGTTAAATTCCACGTTTCCGTGCCCGGTGTCGATGAATGGAACTGCTATTCCAGCGAAACATTGTGCATCGGGGACCGGGTCCGGGTGGTTGAGAGAGAAGGACAGGTACTGAAGGTTGAAGTAATTTAGAGCGTTTGATCAGAACATAAACCGTCGCATACTGATATTCTGCAACAGTCCAATCCCCACCATCGAGGTGATCATGGAAGTGCCGCCGTAGGAGAAGAACGGCAGCGGCACGCCGACCACCGGAAACAGACCGATAACCATCCCCATGTTGATGACGATGTGCCAGAACAGCATTGCCGTGACGCCCACCGCAAGCAGTCCGCCAAATCTATCGTTGCAGCGCCTGGCAATATTGAGCCCCCACAATACCAGCGACAGGTAGATAAGGATCAGAACCAGGCAGCCGATAAATCCCCATTCCTCAGCAAAGACCGAGAAGGCAAAGTCGGTGTGCTGTTCGGGGAGAAAACGAAGTTGCGACTGGGTTCCCTTGACAAAACCCTTTCCGATTATTCCTCCCGAACCGACCGCGATTTTACTTTGAATAATATGATAGCCGCTCCCGAGCCGGGATCTCTCCGGGTCCAGAAAGTCGAGCACGCGGTTCTTTTGATACGGGCGCAGCAGGAACGACCAGCTGACCCAGGTCATGGGGATCGTAACGCAGACAAACGCCAC
>MGZJ01000091.1:110966-129446 GCA_001802645.1 Geobacteraceae bacterium GWC2_53_11
ATACATAATCATTGACAGGGCGATCAGCATGACCAGTGTGGCGGTCCCCAAATCAGGCTGTTTCATGATCAGTGCTGCCGGCAGGGCAAGGAGGCTTAAAGGAATCAGAACTTCTCTGACCGTCAGGCCGCCGACCGCTTGAAAATTGTTAAAAAATCGGGCAAACGCAATAATTATGACAAGTTTCATGAGCTCGGACGGCTGGATGTTGAAAAAACCGAGATTCAACCAGCGGGTAGCACCCATGGAGCGTCTGCCAACCACCAGCACGGCAACCAGAAGAAAAATTAAAATACCGTAAAACCAATATGACAGATCTTCAAGAATGTGGTAGTCAAGGCTGCACACAACCAGAGAAATAGTCATTCCCACCAGCATCCAGTAGAACTGTTTGATATAGTAAGCGGTCCCGATAATTTTGTAGGGAGTCGTCGCACTGTAGATATTCATGATTCCGAACAGGCAGACGGTCACAACCAGTCCGGCAAGAACCCAGTCAAAGTTGGTCAAGAGTCGACGATCAATCATGGGCCGCGTCTCCGTTGTTCCGGGTCTCGTTTATCGAAGCCGGAACATTGTTCTCATCATTCCCTTCATCTTCATCTTCGTTGGACGAAGCATCCGTATCCTTGCGCGGCGGTTTTTTGCTGTCAAAATATGCTCTCAGCATTCGACTGGCAATCGGGGCGGCAGCAGCTCCGCCATGCTCACCATGTTCGACGACGACAGCCACGGCTACTTCCGGTTTGTCATAGGGGGCAAAGGCGACAAAAAGGGCATGGTCGCGATATTGATAAGGGGTGCCGAGTTTGCTGTCGCGCAATTTTACAACCTGGGAGGTGCCGGTCTTACCGGCCACCTTGACGTCGTACTGCCGGGCTGCGGCGCCGGTTCCGCCCGCATCGTTGACGACCGCATACATGCCCTGTTTAACCAGGCGAAATGACTCTTTGGAGAACGAAGCAGTGCCGATGACTTCGGTCTTGGTCTCCTTAAGTGTTTTTCCGTCGGCATCAACGATCCGTTTTACCAGGTGGGGACGGTATATGGTGCCTTCATTGGCAATGGTTGCCGTCATGGACGCCAATTGAATCGGAGTCAGCAAAACAGCCCCCTGGCCGATGGCGACCGGAAGGGTTTCGCCATGATACCACCGCTTGCCGAAGCGTTTCTGTTTCCAGTCTGATGTCGGAATGAGGCCGCTTCTTTCGTTGAGCAGTTCAACACCGAGCGGCTGCCCAAGTCTGAATGCCTGAGCCGCAGCGGCAATTTTGTCCACACCCAGTTTTTCTCCCAGCTGGTAGTAATAGACGTCACACGATTCCCGCAGGGACTTGCGCAGGTTTGTAGAGCTATGCCCCTTCTTGTTCCAGCATTTGAAGGTTGAGGTGCCCAGATCATAGCTGCCGCTGCAATTGATCGACGTGGAATCGTCGATTATGTTGTTTTGCAGTCCTGCCAGAGCGGTTACCATTTTGAAGGTGGAACCGGGGGGGTACTGGCCGCTGAGCGCCTTGTTTTCAAGGGGATGGCGCTTGTCGTCCAGATATCCCTGCCAGATATCCGGCGGCAGTTTTCCGCTGAAGAGAGACGGATCAAAGCCGGGGTTGCTGACAAAGGCCAGAATTTCACCATTGGTGACATCCATGATAACGGCAGCACCTGCCTGCTCGCCGAAAGCGCGCTCTGCCTGTTTTTGTACGGCGGCATCGATGGTCAGTACCACGCTGTTGCCGACGGTTGGATAGCTCTCCGAAATCGTCCGGAGGACCCTGCCGCGGGCATCGACTTCAAGCTGCCGACCCCCATCGCCGCCATGGAGTTCTTTTTCCAGAGCGCGTTCAATCCCGTTCTTTCCGATGTAATCGCCGGGGTTGTAATCTTCAAAGCCTGTCGAGTTCAACTCTTTTTCGGACACCTCACCGATATAGCCGAGCAGGTGAGCAGCCAATTGGTTGCTGCTGTACTCGCGCACCGGCTTCATTTCTATTTCGATGCCGGGCAGCCGCATGCGGTTTTCCTCGACGATCTCGACGTGATCACGGGTAATGTTGGAGGCAAGAACGATCGGGTAGTATTTTGCCCGCCCCTTGTTCTTTTCCCATCGCTCCGCCATATCAGCACGATCAAGGCCAAGCAGAGTGGCGAGCAGGGTGAGAAGCGCCTCTTTATCCGTAACTTCCTGCGGTACCACGGCAAGGCTGAACGAAGGACGATTGCTGACCAGCACTTTGCCGGTCCGGTCCAGGATTGCACCGCGGGAGGCGGCTATCGGCACGAAACGGAGCCGGTTGTTTTCCGACATGGCCTGGTAGTTGTCTGCGTTGAGAATCTGCAAGTGCCAGAGCCGTATTACCAGAAAGAGGAAGACGACGCCGACTATAAATGAAAGCACCAGTATGCGTTGCTTGGACTCCAGCAATTCCCGGACGAAACGACGCTCTTTCATGCCGGTTCCACATTGCTGTCAAATCCGGGGAACACCGTAATCAGGGAGGCGACAAAAGCGTTGACCAGGATGCGCGAAAAAATATCCGAAAACATTGAATAGGCTATTCCGGGGGATGCGGTAAACAGGACCATCAGGAGGAGATTCAGCGTGAAAGAGGCCATCGTCACCCCGATTACCGTCAGGATGAAAAGAATGGCGCTGTCCGCATATAACCGGTCGGAAACGCTTTTGATCACAAAAAATGAAATCAGAAATGCGGTGGCGTTAAGGCCAAGGTACAAGCCGCTGCAGACATCGTCGAGCATGCCGAATATCCAGGCAAGCGGCGCACCAGCCTCAAACGAGCTGCGCAGAGCGATGAAAACCATAATGACGAGCAACAGATCCGGTTTGAATGCCGGACGTACAAAGACCGGCAACAGGGAAACCTGAATGACCATCGCCGTAACGACGAGGCTAACTAGCAGTAAGGCGGCGCGCTTACTCATAGCCACCCTTCTGTACGACAAGAACCTCTTCCAGATGGGGAAGGTTGACGGCAGGACGAATCGATACGGTTTGGAAAATACCGTATTCGCCTCGTTTAACCATGGTAACTTCCCCGATGGGAAGCCCTTTGAGAAAAACCCCGCCAATTCCGGAGGTAATGACCATGTCTCCGACTTTTACATCTTCTTCGCGGGTCGTGAATTCAAGTGAACAGAGCATTTCGCCTTTGCCTTTAACAACGCCGCGTGCGCGGGAGCGCTGAATCGTGGCCGCAATGCCGCTGGCATGGTCCGTAAGCAGGACAACGCGGGCTGAAGCAGGGGAAACCTTGACGGTCTGTCCGACCACGCCGTCGGCGGAGATGACGGCCATTCCTTCGAGAATGCCGCTGGAGCTGCCGCGATTAATAATCAGTGTCCTGAACCAGGAGGTCGCATCCTCACCAATTACCGTCGCCGCAACGGTTGGTGCCTTGACACTTTTTTTCATGTCAAGCAGCTTTTCCAGACGCTGGTTTGCCAGAAACGCTTCACTGCCGTCCTGCACCCGCCGGTTGAGTTCGCGGATTTCTTCACGCAGGCGCATGTTTTCCCGATGGGTATCAACAAGCTGGATGTAGCCGTCCCAAGCATCTTCTATAAAACCGCTGACCCGGGAAACCGGCTGTAACAGAGGTGAGAGGATAGTAAAAACCGTGCGTTCAAGAATGTTTGCTTCCCGATTACGGGGCACGTTGAGTGAGAAAACCAGCAGGGCAGCCAGAATGCCGATGCCGGTCAAGAGAGGGTACATATACTTTTTTAGAAAATCCATGGGTTCTATCTCTCTCTACGGTTACCGTGTGCCGCACAATTCGGCTTCATCGTAGACCCGCTGGAGATATTCCTTGTACGAAGAATTCGGCGTTGCTTCGATAACCGCTTTCATCTGCTGACATGAGATGAAAGCGCGGCGGAGAGCTATCTCTTCAAGACAGGCAATTTTCAGGCCCTGCCGGGATTCGATGGTTTCAATAAAGATGCTGGCTTCCAGCAGGCTTTTATGTGTCCCGGTATCAAGCCATGCGATTCCTCGCCCAAGACGTTCGACCATCAATTCCCCCCGCCGCAGGTAGTCAAGATTGATGTCCGTAATTTCCAGTTCGCCACGGGGAGAGGGCTTGATGGCTTTTGCAACCGCAACGATGTTCTTATCGTACAGGTACAAACCGGGCACGGCATAATGGGATTTGGGCCGCTGGGGTTTTTCTTCAATGCTGAGAACCGTACCGTTGGCATCAAATTCAACGACACCGTAGCGTTCCGGGTCGTTGACCTGATAGCCGAATACCCGTGCTCCCGAGGTGAAATCCGCAACGATCTTGTCCAGATTCATTTTGCCGTAAAAAATGTTGTCGCCCAGTATGAGGCAGACCGGCTGATTATCGATAAACTCTTCACCGACCAGAAATGCCTGGGCAATTCCTTTTGGTTCCGGCTGTACCTTGTAGGAAATCTTTACGCCCCAACGGGAGCCGTCTCCCAGAAGAGCCTCGAAACGCGGGGTGTCGTGAGGCGTTGAAATCAGCAGGATGTCCTGTATTCCGGCTGTCATCAGGGTTGCCAGCGGATAATATATCATCGGTTTGTCATACACCGGCTGGAGTTGTTTACTGGCAACCAGCGTCAGCGGGAAAAGGCGGCTTCCCGCGCCTCCGGCCAGAATGATTCCTTTTTTAATGCCGTGGGACATAATGAATACCTCACATTGTTTTTGAATTTATCTTGGTAGCATGTTATCCGGAGCGGTGTCAAACCTGATATTACAGCAGCGATTTGACCGCCGAGAGCAGATCGTCGCAGACCGTCGTTTGGGGACCGGTATGCTGCTCCTCGCCAGCACCATAGCCGGTGCGCACCAGAATGGTGCGGCATCCCGCAGCCTGCCCCGCTTCCACATCGGCGAGCTTGTCACCGATCATGATGGAGTTTTCCAGATCGATGTCATAGCGCCGGGCCGCTTCCTGTAACATCCCCGGCAACGGTTTCCGGCAATCGCACGGAAGGGCATAGCTGCCGCGCCCTGAAGGGTGGTGCGGACAGTAGAGCCATGCATCTACATGCGCTCCGGCTTCTTTCAGTTCCCGGGCAATATGACGGTGGAGGTTTTCCACATCGTCTTCCGTATAATAACCTCGCGCCACGCCGGACTGGTTGGTTACGACCACGACCATGAACCCGGCCTGATTGAGCAATCGGATCGCTTCCGGTGCACCCGTAATGAACTCGAAGTCCTCTTTCTTGTACAGATATTCCTTCTCAATATTAATGGTGCCGTCCCGATCAAGAAATACCGCGCGTTTCACGATTCCTCCGCAACAATTGTTTCGTAATATTTAACCTGCTGAAATAGTAAGCAATTTTATAGAGAAGCATTGACAATAGGGTGTCTGAACAACTATAACAACACATCTTTACATCAAAGGGAGACCCGTTCCGTGCTCAAAACCAATAATCTTAAAATCACCGGCATTACGCCGATAATCGCTCCGGCCGACCTGCGCCAGGTGTTTCCATTGTCGGAAAAGGACCGCTCATTTGTCTGCGCAAGCAGGGATCAGATCAAGGATATTATCCAGCGTCGCGACAAACGGCTGATGGTTGTTGTCGGTCCCTGCTCGATTCATGATACTGAGGCTGCCGTCGAATATGCCGAAAAACTGGCTGAACTTTCGCGTAGGGTCGATGATCAGCTCCTGTTGGTCATGCGGGTTTACTTTGAAAAACCGCGCACTACTGTCGGCTGGAAGGGGCTTATCAACGATCCGGATATGAACGGCACCCATCTCATCTCCAAAGGGCTTGGTATTGCCCGCGGTCTGCTCAGCCGTATGACCACGCTGCTGGTTCCGGTTGCCAATGAAATGCTTGATCCGATCACTCCGGAATATGTGGCCGATCTGATCAGCTGGGGCGCCATCGGAGCCCGTACCACTGAGTCTCAGACCCATCGCGAGCTGGCCAGCGGCCTGTCGTTTCCCATCGGGTTTAAAAATGGCACCGACGGTAATCTGCAAATTGCCATTGACGCCATGAAGGCTGCACAGCATCAGCACAGCTTTCTCGGCATCAATCGTGAGGGGCGGACGTCAATCATTCAAACCAGCGGCAATCCGGACGTGCACATCGTTCTCAGGGGCGGATCGAAAAAAGTTAACTATCATGCCGAAGATATCGCCCATACAGAAGAACAGCTGGGCAAAAACGGCCTGCTGTCAACCATAATGGTGGACTGCAGCCACGGCAATTCCAACAAGGATTACCAGAAACAGCCTGAAGTCCTGGAATGTGTCGTCGATCAGATACTAGCCGGCAATACCTCTATCTCGGGAGTCATGATTGAAAGTAACCTCGAAGCAGGTAACCAGAAAATACCGGCCGACCTCGGTCAGCTGAAATACGGCGTTTCAATAACCGATGCCTGTATTGACTGGGCTACGACGGAAAAAATTCTGCTTAACGCCCATAGCAGGTTAAAACAACGCAAATAAGTTCCGGAGGGTGGGCGGATACCCGTCTGCCTGCCCTCTTTATTCCGCTTCGTACATCATCTTCATTCCGCCAACCGCTCGTCCCAGCGGACCGTTGTAAGCACTTTCAGCACCTTCAGCCAGAAGATCCAGATAGTTGACTTTCTTTTTTGGGGGCAGCAGCAGTTCGGGTTCACCCGAAATGCCGGCTAGTCTTCCCGCTTCTTCAATCGCATCCTGCAGTGTTCCCAGGCGATCTACCAACTTGAATTCCTTGGCCTGCTCGCCGGACAGGATACGGCCGTCGGCTATCTTGCGCACATCTTCAATCGGCAGCTTCCGCCCCTCTGCAACCGCTCTGACAAACTGCTGGTGGGTATTGTCGATGACCGCTTGCAGCATGGCGCGATCTTCGGGAGTGAACTGACGATCCGGAGACCCGGAATCCTTGTATTTTCCCGTTTTCAACGTGTGGGACTTGATGCCGATTTTGTCCATCAGAGATTCAATGTTGGACAGTTTAAGGATAACCCCGATGCTGGCGGTAATGGTGCCGGGATTTGCGTAAATCAGGGTAGAGGGGGCAGAGATGTAATAGCCGCCGGAAGCGGCGAGACTTCCCATGGAGACGATGATCTTCTTTTTAGCCGCGAACTTTTTGACCTCTGCATAGATTTCCTGCGATGGGGCGACGATGCCTCCGGGAGAGTCAACCCGGAGAACAACAGCCTTTACGGCATCTTGTTTAAGGAAATATCGTAGTTGACGGATTGTTTCCTTGGAGTCGAGGATCATGCCCTTGACTTCAATCAGGCCGACCCCCTGCTTGGCGGCGATACCTTCTCCGCTGTTGATTATTGTTGAGGCAATCTTCACGGAAAACGCGAAGAGAATGGTGAGTGATACCAGTACGGCACCGATGATCAGGACGGCCTTTTTGGACATATGGAAGCACCTTGAAAACATTTTATCTTTAGAGAAAAGAGTACATCTGCTACAGTTGCCACATGAAAGTTCTCGTTATTTCAGATACCCACGGCAATGTGAACTGTGCCTTTATAGCCCACTCCCGTTGTGAACCGGTCGATGCCCTCATACATTTGGGAGATGGGTGCGGTGATGCAGATTTGCTCCGTGAAGTGCTGGGAATCCCGGTTATCAATGTGGCCGGCAACTGTGACCCAACGTCAGGTGCCCCGCGCGAGCGTGTGTGGGAGTGCGAAGGAAAACGGCTTCTGTTGACCCACGGGGATATCTATCAGGTCAAATCCGGTTTGGAACGGCTGCGTCAGAGAGCGCAGGAAATCGGCGTTGATGCAGCTCTTTTTGGGCATACGCATCAAAGTCTGCTTGAAAGTAATTCAGGTCTTTTGTTGCTGAACCCCGGTACACTTGCCAATCATGGCAGTCATCGCAGTTATGCAGTTGTACACATTTCGCCGGAAGGAATTAACTGCCGGCATTACGATATCGTCTAGCTCCCGCCTTATCTGTTTAATGCTTCCCGCCCTTTATGTACCGCCTTTTCTAGTCTCCGGCGCCGCGGCCAGGTAACAACAAAGTCAATAGGTCCTGAAAGGATATAGAGGAGCAGCTCGCTAAATATCATAATGGCGGGTTCGGCTACTACTACAATCAGCAGTACCACAGCAAGCAGCAGAAAACCAAATGGCTGCCGTTTTATAAAGGCAGGATCCTTGAAAGAGTTGTAGCGGAAGTTGGAGACATTCAGAAACGCCAGCAGATAGATAAGTCCCAGTATGGCAAGCTTTTTATAGGAGCTGGGCCAGCCGAAATGATAAAAGAGCATGACCGTTGCAGCAACCATACATGCAGATGCCGGGGTAGGAAGACCGACAAACCGTTTGCTTTCAACGGTATCAACCTGAACATTGAACCGGGCAAGTCGCAATGCCGCACAAATGAGAAACAGAAAAGCCGCAACCCAGCCAAGCCGCCCAAACGGCCTGAGCGCCCATGCATACATGAGGAACGCCGGTGTTACGCCAAAGGCGACCAGATCGGCCAGAGAATCAAATTCAACGCCGAATTTACTGGTTGAGCCGGTCAAACGGGCCACCTTGCCATCAAGTCCGTCACATACCGCAGAAATAAAAATTGCAATTGCAGCCATTTTGTAGTCTGCATTCAACGTGGCAACCAAGCTGTAAAAACCGGCGAACAAGCTGCTGGCAGTAATCAGGTTGGGGAGAATGTAAATTCCACGCTTGATACTCTCCTTGTTTTCGCCTGTTGTTGCCTGAGTTTCGTTATCCATGAAGGTATATCCTCATTCAGACGAGTCTGGCCAGAACGGTCTCACCCGCCACCGTTTTATCGCCAATCTTCACAAGTGGCGTAACGTCCATCGGCAGATACACATCGACTCGTGAGCCAAAGCGAATCAATCCGTATCGTTCTCCGCGAACAAGCAGGTCTCCGATCAGTGGGTAGCTGATAATGCGGCGTGCTACCAGTCCGGCTATCTGGACAAACGCGATCCGGGCGCCGCCGGCAATCTCCATAATGATACCGTTGCGTTCGTTCTCGCAGGAAGCCCGTCCGTCACGGGCGTCGAAAAACTTGCCAGAATGGTGGAAAATATCGACAACTTTTCCGTCAAAAGGGACACGGTTGACATGGACATTGAATACGGACATGAAAATGCTGATTTTCATGGCTTCGACACCAAGCGGCGTTTCAGGGACCCGCTCGGCGACGATGACGGTCCCGTCTGCCGGCGCTATAACTGTTGCAGGGTCAGCCGGTGCGGTTCTCTCGGGGTTACGAAAAAAGTAAAGTACAAATAACGTCAGAATTAACGCGAGGATCGCCGGAATCAGCAGGACAGGAGAACAGAGTCTCCAGGTAGCGACTGACAGCAGCGCCGTTAATCCGGCGGTATAGGCGATAAACGGATACCCTTCACGGGCGAAAAAAGATGAGTTGTTCATGTACCTGCCTAGTCCTGTTAAAACAGGATAAATATGTTAGCTAAAATATCATTTACAATAAACAGAAAATATAACGTACTACAAATGCGAAGACACCCCTCTCCTGGCGGAAGAGGGGTGTCTGGATTTGCTGCGTTGAATTAGTTTTTAGTCTTGTCGACTATTTTCTTGATCCAAGGCATCATGCTCCGCAGACGCTCGCCGACAACCTCGATCGGGTGCGCGGCATTGAGGCGGCGACGTGCCGTCATCTCCGGGTAGTTTGAAGCTCCTTCGAGAATGAACTGCTTGGCGTAATTGCCGTTCTGGATGTTGTTCAGGCACTCTTTCATGGCGGCGCGACTCTGGTCGTTGATCACGCGCGGACCGGTGACATATTCGCCATACTCGGCATTGTTGGAGATGGAGTAGTTCATGTTGGCGATGCCGCCTTCATACATCAGGTCAACAATCAGTTTGAGCTCGTGCAGACACTCGAAGTAAGCCATTTCAGGGGCATAGCCGCCTTCTACAAGGGTTTCGAAACCGGCTTTTACCAGTTCGACGGCGCCGCCGCAGAGAACAGCCTGCTCGCCGAACAGGTCGGTTTCGGTCTCGTCCTTGAAGGTCGTTTCAATGATGCCGGTGCGGCCGCCGCCGATGGCGCTGGCGTAGGAAAGGGCCACTTCGCGGGCTTTGCCCGAGGCATCCTGAAATACTGCGATCAGGTCAGGAATTCCGCCGCCCCGCACAAACTCGGAGCGAACCGTATGACCGGGCGCCTTGGGGGCGATCATGATTACGTCGAGGTCGGCACGCGGTACGACCTGGTTGTAGTGGATGGCGAAACCGTGAGCAAAGGCAAGAGTTGCACCTTTTTTGAGTTTCGGTGCGATCTCATCGCGGTAGAGAGTTGACTGGAATTCATCAGGTGTCAGAATCATCACCAGATCGGCGTCGGCGACGGCTTCGGCAACGGATGCTACCTTGAGGCCATGGTTCTGGGCTTTGACGGCCGAGGCAGAACCTTCACGTAGCGCAACCGTTACATCAACACCAGAATCCTTGAGGTTGCAGGCATGGGCATGCCCCTGTGAACCGTAACCAACGATGGTAACTTTTTTCGATTTGATCAACGCGAGATCACAATCACGATCATAATAAACATTCATAGTGGTACATCCTCCACACAAATTTATATCCGGCAAACCGGTCTGACAAATACGTAAAAACGAACGAAACAGATACTATATTCAATTGCGACTGTCAACGCAAATAGCTGTTTTGACCTCGATCACAGGAGAAATCACTTCTGTTTGAATGAAAAAAGCCGCCCGTTTCCGGGCGGCTGGAACAATAACAACAACTACTGTTCTTCTACCCGTTCCAACCCTTGGCGCCGCGTCCGATGGCAACGGCTCCGGTGCGGACAACTTCCTTCAGGCCAAGCGGTCTCAGCAGTTCCAGAATCCCGTCGATCTTGAGCGGGTTGCCGGTTGCCTCGATCGTGTAGGATTTCGGAGTGACATCGATAATCTTGGCCCGGAAGATGTCAACGATGCGCAGAACTTCGGCACGGGCATCATCTTCAGCGGCGACCTTGATCAATGCCAGTTCCCGCTCGATAGCGCTGCCGTCGGAGAAATCAAGCACCTTGAGCACATCGATCAGCTTGTTGAGCTGTTTGTTGATCTGCTCAAGAATCTGGGCGTCGCCGCGGGTTACGATGGTCATGCGCGACAGTCCGTCTTCGTTGGTGGGAGCCACCGACAACGAGTCGATATTGAACCCGCGACCGGAAAACAGCGTGGCGACCCGGGAGAGCACTCCGAAATCATTTTCAACTATAACTGAAATTGTATGTTGCATGGGCGTTTCCTCTCCTTAGCCTTAGGCGTTCAGTACCATTTCGTTCAGTGATGCTCCGGCAGGAACCATCGGCAGCACTTTTTCCTCGCGGGCAATCTTGAACTCCATGATTACCGGTCCTTTTTCCTTGAAGCCGGCCTTGATGACCGATTCCACATCGCCCGGCTTGGTGGCCAGGAACCCTTTGGCGCCATAGGCGTCCGCCAGTTTGATGTAGTCGATCGGCAGCTCCATGCAGGTGGATGAGTAGCGCTTGTCGAAGAACAGTTCCTGCCACTGGCGTACCATGCCGAGGAAGTTGTTGTTCAGTATGACGATTTTGACCGGCAGCTTGTTCTGTACCAGTGTTGCCATCTCCTGGATGTTCATCTGGATTCCGCCGTCGCCGCAGATCGTGATGACCTGGCGATTCGGGAACGCCGCCTGGGCACCCATTGCCGAAGGCAGACCAAAGCCCATGGTGCCGAGACCGCCCGAGGTGAGCAGGGTGCGTGGCTTGTTGAACTGGAAGAACTGGGCTGTCCACATCTGGTGCTGGCCGACGTCGGTGGAGATGATGGCGTCGTCGTCGGAAAGTTCGCGCAGTTTCTGGATGACGAACTGCGGCTTGATAATGGTGCTGCTCTGTTTGTAGCCGATAGGGTGCTTCTCTTTCCATCCGGATATATCCGTATGCCACGACTCCAGAGCAGTAACGAAATCGTCCAGTTTCTCTTTATTCTTGTCCGCCTGGGCAAACATCTTTGTCAGAACATCCTTGACGTCGCCGACAATCGGCAGATCAACACGTACATTTTTCTTGATCGAGGTCGGATCGACGTCGATGTGAATGATTTTTGCGTGTGGTGCAAAGGTTGAGAGCTTGCCGGTGACGCGGTCATCAAAGCGGGCACCGATGGCAATGATCAGGTCACTGTTGGTCATGGCCATGTTTGCGCAGTAGGCGCCATGCATGCCGAGCATGCCAAGCGAATTCGGGTCACTCTCCGGGAATGCGCCAAGCCCCATCAGGGTTGTCGTTACCGGTACGGACAGCTTACGGGCCAACTGGGTCAACGGTTCGGCAGCATCGCCAAGCACCGCGCCGCCGCCGACGTACATGACCGGACGCTTGGAGTCGAGAATCATGGCAACCGCTTTTTCCACCTGGCGCGGGTGGCCGGACAGGTTCGGTTTGTAGCCGCGGATTTCTACGGTCTCCGGATAATGAAACTCACCCTGGGCGATCTGGATATCTTTGGGGAAATCTACCAGAACCGGGCCTGGACGGCCGCTCCGTGCAATATAAAACGCCTTCTTCATCGTGATGGCGATATCCTTGACATCACGGATCAGGAAGCTGTGCTTGGTGCAGGGACGGGTAATACCGATGATATCGACTTCCTGAAAGGCGTCGTTGCCGATCAGCGCCGTCGGCACCTGACCGGTAATGATGACCATCGGGATGGAATCCATATAGGCGGTTGCGATGCCGGTAACCGTATTGGTGGCACCGGGGCCGGATGTGGCTATGGCCACGCCGACCTTGCCAGTGGCGCGGGAATAGCCGTCGGCCGCATGGGTGCCTGCCTGCTCGTGGCGCGGCAGGATATGACGAATCTCTTTAAAATCGAAGAGGGCATCATACAGATTGATAACCGTACCGCCCGGATAGCCGAACACGGTATCAACGCCCTCTTTTTTCAAACATTCCAGCATTATTCGTGCACCGTTCATTTTCATACATAACCTCTGTGAACAGGAAATTACCTCATTGTTGAGGTGCGCAGTAAAACTTAATCTGCAGTTGTAACGGCTCCGGTATGTGCCGAAGTAACCACTTTGGCATACCGTGCCAGCCAGCCACCCTTGATCTTGGGCTCCGGCGCTTCCCACTCGGCCCGGCGGGCAGCCAGGGTCGCTTCATCGACCAGCAGTTCCAGGCGACGGTTCGGGATGTCGAGGAGAATCCGGTCGCCGTCCTTCACCAGGGCAATCGGGCCGCCTTCGGCAGCTTCGGGAGAAATGTGGCCGATGCAGGGGCCGCGGGTGCCTCCCGAGAAACGGCCATCGGTGATCAGGGCAACGCTGTCGCCCAGGCCCATCCCCATGATGGCGGCGGTGGGGGCAAGCATTTCGCGCATGCCCGGGCCGCCTTTTGGCCCTTCATAACGGATGACGACGCAATCGCCGGACACGATTTTTCCTTCCATGATGGCGGCCATGGCCTGCTCTTCGGCATCAAAACAGCGGGCCGTGCCTTCAAAGTTCATCATGGCTGCGGAAACGCCCGACTGCTTGACGACGGCCCCTTTGGGAGCGATGTTTCCGGACAGGATGGCAATGCCACCCTCCTTCTTTATCGCATTCCCAAGCGGGCGGATAACCTCCTCGTCCACGTTCTGGATGCTCTCGGCCAGCTGATGCGTGGTCAGGCCAAACAGTGTGGGCGTATCTTGTATTTTGTTGCCAAGCTGTTTCAACACTCCGGCGACGCCGCCGGCAATGTCCAAATCTTCCATGAAATGTTCGCCGGCCGGATTCATTGAAGCCAGCTGCGGCGTATCTTTTGCCAGTTCGTCGAACAGCTCCAGCGGCAGCTCCACACCCGCTTCGTGGGCGATGGCCAGCAGGTGAAGCACGGTGTTGGACGAACCGCCCAGCGCCAGATCAACGCGGATGGCGTTCTCGAACGCGGCCCGGGTCATGATGTCGCGTGGCTTGATATCCTTCTGTACCAGCTCGACGATCTTTTCGCCGGAGGCGAAAGCGATGCGGCGCTTCAGCGCTGAAACAGCCAGGGCAGTACCGCAACGGGGGAGGCTCATCCCCAGCGTCTCGGTCAGGATCGCCATGGTATTGGCGGTGAACAGTCCCTGGCAGGAACCCATGCCGGGGCATGCGTTGTCTTCACAGACCTGCAGTTCCTTGTCGCTGATCACGCCGGCCTTGTAGCGGGCCATCGCCTCGAATGTGTCGGAGACGAATGAATACTTGCGGCCTGACTGGCCGCGGCCGCTCATCATCGGACCGGCGGTAACCACGATGCAGGGGATGTTCAGGCGTGCAGCCGCCATCAGCATGCCGGGGGTGATCTTGTCGCAGTTGGTCAGTAGCACCAGGCCGTCCAGGCGGTGCGCTTCAGCCACAGACTCCACCATGTCGGCAATCAGTTCACGGGTTGGCAGGGAGTAGTGCATTCCCTTGTGCCCCATGGCCATGCCGTCGCAAACGCCCGGAATGCCGAAGAAGAACGAGTAACCGCCGCCGGAGTGAACGCCCTTTTCGATGAAGCGCTCAAGATCGCGCATGCCCACGTGTCCGGGAATCAAGTCGGTAAAACTGGTTGCCACGCCGATAAACGGTTTGTTCATCTGGTTCTGCGGAACACCGGTCCCTTTCAGAAGAGCGCGGTGGGGTGTGCGTTCAAGTCCTTCGGTGATCATGTCGCTGCGCATGGTGAATGTCCTTGGTTAAAGATTGGTTTGATATCGCTAAACCCGCGATTGATAAGAATTTACGGGGTTGAGAAGGATAATATAGATAGTATGATGTGTCAACCGTAATGCCTATCAAAATAGCCGGATTATGATTCTTTTTCTCCGGTTACCTTCCGGTTGCGCATTGTCAGGCCCTGCAGGAAATTCCGCAGAAACTGATCGCCGCACTCCTTGAAATGCTTGTGCCCCTTGTTTCTGAACAGGGCACTCAGCTCCGATTTTGAGATGATCACCCCGGCCAGCTTCATGATAGCAAGCATGTCCTCTTCTTTCAGGTCAAGGGCGATGCGCAGCTTTTTCAGGATGGCATTGTTGTTCAGCGAGGCATCCGGTTTCGGCAACGATCCGTCATCTCCGTCACGACGGCCTCTCCGGTTGATGATCAGGCCGTCGAGAAAAAACGAGAGCATGGGGTTGCTGCAGGAGATGAACTCCTCCTCTTCCTCTTTTTTTAAAAGTTTAAGCAGGGTAGGGAGCTCCAGGGTGCAGCCGGACAGTTTGAAAATGTCGATCATGCCGGGATTGCTGATGTCGAGGGCGTAGCGCACGCGGCGCAGGATGTCGTTGTTGTTCATGGGTAAGTCTCCTGTAATTCATTACCACCCCTAGCCCCTCCTACCAGAAGTAGGCGCTCCCAAGCGAAACAGGAGGGGGACTTGAAAGCTCCCCTCCTTGATAAGGAGGGGCTGGGGGTGGTCGATAAGTTTACTTAAACGCCGCCACCTGGGCCTGATACACGGTGACCGGTACAAAGCGGACGGCAAAATCGGTTGAACATCGGCTGCAGGTGGCAAAGAACGGCTTGCCGTTCCGCCCTTTTTCTATCGGCAGGTCCTGCTTGTGGTTGCAGTAGGGACAGGTGGCCGAGACAACGGACTGGGCGATTTTAACCGGCTTAATCTCGGTTGTTGTCTTAGGCGCGGCGGGTTTTTTCGGAGCACTTTGCGGCGCAGCGGCCAGCGGCTGCTCTTCGGAAAACTCCGGTGCTGAAGTAGTTGCTTTTTTCATGACAGTACGCTCCTTTTTGGTCGAAGTAGTTATCGGAAGAAAGTCGTCATCGGCATGCTCAACGGCGGTAACCGGAGCAGGGAGGATTCCCTTCATCGCCTTTTTCCAGAGCAGCGGCATGGATGTTTTTGAGTAGTGTAGCGGCCGGACACCTTTCATGAGCGCCGCACCCTTCACAACGATATAATATTTGTCGCGATACGACACCAGTGTCTGCGTACCGATCTCGGCGATCTTGAATCCCGAGCATATTTTATTGTCGAGCCAGAATGTAATGGTCTCTTCCATCGACTGCTCTCCTTTATTCATGGACACTACCGGTAACTGTTACCAGAATAGGGGCGGGCTTACCAAGAAAAATAATGATTAAGTCGCAGATGATTGTTATATGTATCCAAAATGCTGCATCATATCTCTGTTTCGAGGACTAACATCCAATGACTGAAACTCATCGTACCATATACCGTAAAGATTACACTCCACCCCATTACACTGTTGACAGTATCGACCTCCGCTTCGAGCTTGGCGATGAAACAACGCTGGTCACCTCCCGGATGGCGCTTCGGGCACAGTATGACGCATCCGGCGGCATGCGTCCGCTCGTCCTGTGCGGCAAAAGCCTCATTCTTGAAGGGTTGAAGCTTGATGGTGAACAGCTCGCGCCGGATCGTTACACAGTCGCCGATGATCTCCTGACAATTCCTGACGTTCCCGTCTCCTTTGTCCTAGAGGTAATGACAGTTCTCCGCCCGCAGGATAATACCGCTCTGGAGGGATTGTACCGCTCCGCCGGGATGTTCTGTACCCAGTGCGAGGCGGAAGGGTTCCGCGCCATTACATATTTCCAGGACCGTCCCGATGTCCTGACGCTCTTCACGACTACGATCATTGCCGACAAACAGCGCTATCCGGTACTTCTCTCCAACGGCAATCTTCTGGAACAGGGGGATCTGCCGGGCGGGCGCCACGTCGCCATCTGGAGCGACCCATTCAAAAAACCGGGCTACCTGTTTGCTCTGGTGGCGGGCGACCTAGTCTGCATCGAAGATACCTTTATCACTTGTTCCGGCAGGCAAGTGGCGCTACGGATATACGTGCACGAGCAGAACAGCGGCAAATGCGGCCATGCCATGCGCTCCCTCCAAAAGGCGATGCGCTGGGATGAACAGGCATATGGCCGGGAATATGACCTTGATATCTACATGATCGTGGCGGTGGACGATTTCAATATGGGGGCCATGGAAAACAAGGGGCTCAACGTCTTCAACTCCGCGTACGTCCTCGCCAGTCCGGAAACCGCAACTGATGAGGACTATCGCGCCATCGAAGAGGTGATCGGCCACGAATACTTCCATAACTGGAGCGGCAACCGGGTGACCTGCCGCGACTGGTTCCAGCTCTCCCTGAAAGAGGGGCTGACCGTGTTCCGCGATCAGGAGTTTTCCTCCGATATGCAGTCGCGCGGAGTAAAGCGGATCGAGGATGTGCGGGTACTCAGAACCTCCCAGTTTCCCGAGGACGGCGGCCCCATGGCACATCCGGTGCGCCCCGATTCGTACATGGAGATCAATAATTTTTATACGGCAACGGTCTACAGCAAGGGGGCCGAGTTGGTCAGGATGCAGCACACCATTCTGGGGGCGGAGCGCTTCCGGCGCGGCATGGACCTCTATTTTGCCCGCTTCGACGGCCAGGCGGTGACGGTAGACGATTTTGTGGACTGCATGGCGGAAGCGGGGGAGATCAGTTTTGACCAGTTTGCCCTTTGGTACAGCCAGGCCGGTACGCCGCAGCTTACTGCCAGTGGCATTCATGATCCTGTTGCCAGTACCTTTACCCTGACAGTCAGCCAGAGCTGTCCGGCGACACCGGGGCAGCCGGATAAGAAGCCGCTGCATATCCCGCTGGCGCTTGGCCTGCTCGGACCTGACGGTGCGGAACTGCCGCAGACGCTTGCCGGAGAGTCCGCCGGAACCTCGACCTCGCGCATCCTGCACCTCCGTGCTGCCGAGGAAACCTTCTGCTTTACCGGCATCGCCGAAGAACCGGTGCCGGCACTGCTGCGCGGTTTCTCGGCGCCGGTCAAGCTGGACTATCCCTACCGGCATGACCAGCTGGCCCTGTTGATGGCTCACGAGACTGACCCATTCTGCCGCTGGGAAGCGGGGCAGCGGATGGCGGTCCAGATCATTCTCGGGCTGGTTGATGACGTGAAGCGCGGAGCCGAGCTTGTCCTGGATGACGCCTTTGCCGACGCGTTCCGCGTGACGCTGACCAGCGGCTATCAGGATCGTGCCTTTCTGGCCGAAACGCTGACGCTCCCCACGGAAAAATACCTTGCCGAACTGGTAGCGGTGGTTGAGCCGGCGGCTATCCACGTGGCGCGGCAGTTTGTCATCCGCACCCTGGCGACGCGCTTCGAGGATGAATTCATGGCGGTGCGCGCCAACTGCCTGAGTCTCTCTCCGTACAGCCCGGATGACGGCCGTTCCGGTCATCGGCGCCTGGCCAACCTCTGCCTCTCTTATCTGCTGAGTAATTGCAATCAGACCGCCATCGACCTCTGCCACGACCAGTACCGCCAATCCGACAATATGTCCGATGCCATCGGAGCGCTGACGCCGCTCGCTTCCTGCGACTGCCCGGAGCGGCAGGAAGACCTGGATGATTTTTACCAGCGCTGGCAGGGGGAACGGCTGGTGGTCGATAAATGGTTCTCGCTTCAGGCCTCCTCCACGCTTC
>MGZJ01000091.1:129478-139749 GCA_001802645.1 Geobacteraceae bacterium GWC2_53_11
ACCGCTTCCGCTCTTTGGTGGCGGCGTTCAGCCAGCGCAATCAGGTCCGTTTTCATGACCCAAGCGGTGCCGGGTACCGCTTCCTGGCCGACCAGTTGCTCCGGCTTATTCCGGTCAACCCGCAGGTGTCGGCACGGCTGCTGGGGCCGCTCACTACCTGGCGCCGCTTCGAGCCGGGGCGGAGTGCCTTGATGCGTGAACAGTTGCAGCGGATCAAGGACCTTCCCGATCTGCCGCGTGATGTCTACGAAGTGGTGAGTAAAAGTCTGGGGGAGCAGCCATGAAGTCATATCGCAAGGAATTGTGGTTTGAAACGAGCTGCCGCCGCGAGTTGATCAACATCACGCCGCAGGTGGCGGTCTGCCTGCGGGAAAGCGGCATCAAAGACGGCATGCTCCTCTGTAACGCGATGCACATTACCGCCAGCGTCTTCATCAACGACGATGAATCCGGCCTGCATCAGGATTTCGAAATCTGGCTGGAGGGATTGGCGCCGGAGAAGCCGTATTCCCGCTATCACCACAACGGTTACGAGGACAACGCGGATGCCCACCTGAAGCGGACCATCATGGGGCGCGAAGTCGTGGTGGCGGTGACGGACGGCAAGCTCGATCTCGGACCGTGGGAGCAAATCTTTTACGGGGAATTCGACGGCAAGAGGAAGAAAAGGGTGCTGGTGAAGATTATCGGCGGGTAGGGTGCATAACCGTACAGTACACAAGAGCCAGCCCATTGATCAATGAGCTGGTTCTCTTGTATTTAGTGTGTCATCTCATTCAATCACATGCTCTGGAAATATACGGAACCTGCGGGCCAGGTCGTTGTCGATCACGTAGACGCAGACCTCCTTGGCGCTCTGCTTGGTGTAGTGAAATCTGGCGGAACAAAGGTTGTTGATGAGAAACGAGACATCGTCGCGGATGCGCTTGTCGTACGTCTTGAAGGCGTCGGTGTCGAAATCCTTGATTGCCCGGCGGAAGTTGGCGTTGTCGAGGAACGGATCCAGCACCTTTTCCTTCAGATTGTGGACGTAGCGCTCATGAAGTTGCTGGTAGAGACCCGTTTCCTTGGGATCTTTTCCCTCGGCAAGAATCTCCTGGGTCAGGGTCCGGGAGGCGTATTCCTTCTGGGTCTCGCGGCGGAATTCGAGGCGTTCGCCTTCGTCGATGGCGGTGCCGAGCAGCCGTACCTCAATTGCGCGCAGAAACTCTTCGCTGATCTCCAGCTTGTCGTTGGTAAAGCGGCAGACCGCCACCGAGCCCGGTTCGAAACTGACGGCAAACATGTAATTGAGCAGATCCCGGGCTATCTGTTCCTCGTTGTAATTGTAGAGCGACTCCTTGACCTCCTGCAGCACCGTGTAGTTGTAGTTGCGCAGCAGCGAGTCGAGGAAGCCCTCCGGCAGCATCTCCAGTAAATCCGTGCGCCATTTGGTGAAGAACGTGCTGAGACTGGACATGGAAATCAGCTCATCTTTGCGTGCGTAAGCCGCGTAAAACTCACTGAAGATCTTGATCGAATCACGTCCCGAAAAACCGGTTACCCCTTCCTTTTCCGACTCGTCGATGATCCGTCTCCTCCGCTTGGCGGTAAGACGCTTGCGATCCTCCTCGGTGAGCCATGTGGGGATGTTGCCGGTATAGCACTCCATCTTCAGAATCTGCAGGTTTTCGTCGCAATACTGCCCGTATTTCTCCGGCTCTCCGATCCACTCCTGCATCGCGTCGGAGGTGGTCTTCATCCGGGTCGAGATGATGGCGCGGGCAAAGTTGTGCAGCACGCGGGGGATGAAGCTCTCGTCGATATGCTTGCCAAATATGTTGCGGTAGATTTCCACCTCGGTGTTCAGGTCCATGACGTACGGGATGTTGATGAATTCGATCCGGTCGGTAAAGGAGTGAAATCCCTCGATAGACTTCTCATCCTCCGGGTTCATCAGGGCGATGAAAAGCGATTTGACGTTCTCTTCCTGATCCTCCACCTTGTGGATTCCTTCGCTGATGATGTTGTGCAGTTCCAGCAGCCGCTCGGCATTGTGGGACTTGACGTCCATCAGGGCATAGATGCCGTTATTGGTCTTGGCAAAACTCGAATAGAGATATTTGACCGCATTGCTGTCGCCCAGCAGGACATCGATCTTGTGCTGCAGCTGCTCATTGGTGATCACGTTCTGCTTCATCGGCTTGTCGCCCGGATTGAAGACGGGGATCCCTTCTCCCAGGCGGCGGTTGAACCGGTAAGGGCGGGCGTGGATCATGCGGTAGATATCCATGCAGGTGGGGAGCCGCTGGATCAAGGCGGCGAAGATGGTACTGCAGATCGTACAGGGGGTCTCACGGAAGACCCACTCGTACTCCTTGTCGGTGAAGAGCTTCCACTTGAATTCGTCGTTTTTGAAAAGGTCGTCGAAAAAGGAGCGCCGGTCCCGTTTCGGAATCAGAAGCAGCGGGTTGTCATGAGATGGGCAGGTGATTTCCACGAAATCACCGCCGCCCCGGTACAAGGTGTTTTTCATCTCGGCCAGTTCGGCCTGACCTAGTTCATATTCATCGAGCAGGTTGGTGAGCCGGTCAACAAAGGATGATAGCTGGGTTTCGTTGATCTGCGCCAAGACCCTCCGGTCAAGCCTCCAGACCACTTCGTAGCGGGTTCCTGCCTCGCTGTTGGCATATTCCTCGAATTTGAGCAGCAGGTTGTTGAGAAAGGTACTCTTGCCCGAACCGGGGGGGCCCTCGAAGATGTAGATCTTGTTCTGTCGGGCACTTCCCTTCATTTCATCCACATGGTTGATGAGCCGGTTGGCAAAGAGCCGGTCCGCAAAGAAGGGGCGGTCCGTATCGTTGACAAAGAGGTTGCTGCAGTCGTAGTTCACGTAATGGATCGATTCCGGGTCGTCCGGGTATTCATCGCGCACGACGCCGACATAGGTGTGGATCATGTCATGAAAGGTCTGGAAAACGTTGCGCACAATGGCGTCCGGCCGCAGGGCCAGAATCCTCAGGTACTCATCGAAGGGAATGGTCTGGCTGTGTTCCCGTGCGCTGATCTTGCGGTTGAGGTGCTTTATGGCTCTATCGACATCCGACATACGTCACCTTCTTTACACGGTCTTTCTGGTCAGCACCTTGTCATTCATCGAGTAGAGCACCCGCTGCCAGGTGATCTCCTCTTCCCGCGGCTCTTCCTTCTTGGCCCAGGACGATGCCGGGGCCGCTACCGCCTCGCTGGTCTCCAGATAGACCGGGCTCCCCCACAGGTACTCGATTCCCATTAACGTGTTGGCGATATACTCCCGTACCAGCTGTTTTCCCTCGAAGGTGTGCGTCAGGTAGAGCGCGCCTTCGATCCCCTTGGTCTGGTCAACGGTGATGACCGGCGGATGGTAGAGGGAACCCAGCATCATCTGCTGATAATCCTGAGCCTTGCGGCTCTTGACGTAGTACTGCCACACCATGCGCTGCTGGTCGAGCCGCTTGCCCGCGACGAACAGTTTGTGCCGGTCCATGAACTCCTGGTCCAGATAGGTTTTCAGGAACAGGTAATCGCTCAGGTTTTCCCGCACCGTAAAGATGAAGTCGCGCCCCGTGGCGGCTCCGGTATCGAATTTCTTGCGCCGGTCGGCATCCAGAAGTCGCTGGAAGTCGAAGGAGTGGCGCCCCTTGTCGGCCTGCTCCTCGATATGGCTGAACAGGCGCATGCCGAGCGCATACGGGTTCATGCCGACGCGCGGCATGGAGGTGACGCCGGCATGGACCCGGGCAAAGTCCACTTCATGCCCCTTGATGCGGTCGTCCTGCAGGAAGAGGTTCTCGTGCCAGTAGCTGGCCCACCCCTCGTTCAGAATCTTGGTCCGGATCTGCGGCTGGAAGAACAGGGACGTCTTCTGCACAATTTCCAGAATCGACCGCATCCAGATGTTCTCGTCCCGGGCCAGAAATTCCGAATTGTCCAGCAGATAGCGGAGCAGGTCGCGCTTTCTGACCGGCTGTGTTTCTCCTGAACGGGCAAAATGCGCTTCCAGTTCCGGGTAGCGCAGGTCCGCATCGCGGAAGAAGTTCTTTTCCCCCTGATCGCCGGATTCCTTCAAGGCAGCATTGTAGCGCCCCACTTCTTTGATGTAGTCGCTGACTGAAACCTTCTTCTCCACCTGGAGAAAGACGTCGAAATAGTAGTCGAGCCGGGACGAACACTCCGCACCGGGAGGGATGAACAGGTCTGCCAGGTCTCCATGGAAATCAACCAGGTTGTCGATCCCCCGGGCAAATTCGATCACGTAATCGACCCAGCGCCCCTTCTCGGAGCGGAGCTTGGCAATGACCCGCTTGTCGGAGAGCGCCTGGCCGGTGAAATCGTAGTCCCAGGTGTGCCGGAAGTTGAGGTTGTTCTGGAAGAAGTCGATGTGGGCCAGAACGTGATAGAAGATCATCACGTTCAGCCAGTCCGGGTTGTTGTCGTTGTAAAAGGAGATCGGCGGCCGGGTGTTGATGACCGTTTCGTAGGGGTTATGGGGGTAGAGCTCGTACTTGCCCTTCTCGTGCAGCACTTCCACGTCGTGAACCCAGTAGTCGTAGAGGGTCGGGATCATTACCTTGGGTGAGAGCTCCAGCAGGTCGCGGTTGGTGACGACGTACTCCAGGCTCTCGTCGGTGAAGGAGAGGCCGGCAGCGCGGGCGCGCTCCTTGCAGCCTTCCATGATTTTTTTGGTATGTTGATTAATAAGTTCCATATATTTATCAAGAAATCAGTTTCTTGATCCCCTCGATCAGGCGCGGCTCGTCCGCGTCTTCCGCCATAACATCCATCCTGACCAGTTCCGCTTTGTCTGACAAAAGGACTGATCCTCTTAGGTAGCGGGCTACCGTGGTCGAGCCCCCCTCCCCATGTTCGGCAACCGTTATCCCGACCCGGCTGGCATAGGTGAGGATCTTTGTCAGCTCCGGTATCGCCTGCTCGCCAGCCTCGTCCCAGTCGTCACCGTCGGTGCCGTGAAATACATAGATGTTGTAATCCCTTTCCAGGTTTTCCTTGGCCACGATCTCGTTCACCAGCTTGTAGGCGCTTGATACCTGCGTGCCCCCCGCGACCCTGGAGTTGTAGTAGGTATAAAAGTCCGGTACCTCCTTGGCCTCAGTGTCGTGCAGGATGAAGCGCGTTTCCGCCTGGCCGCCGTACTGGTAGAGCAGCCAGCTGTAGATCAGCACGTGCTGTGAGACGATCAGGTCAGTAACCTTGCCCGCCATGGAGCCGGAATAGTCACGCAGGAAGAAGAGCATCGCCTGCGGCTCATAATCTTTTTCCTGGGAGAGCACGCGGTAGATCTTGTCGTGTGGCGTAATCAGGAACCGGGTCGGGTCGATGTCGGCCACGTCCGGAAGATTCCCGAGGGCGATGTTCGTCTCCACAATTTTGCGCAGGGTTGCCTTCTTGTCCAGCACCTGGCCGAAGCCGCGATTCTTGTCGGTCAGGTCGTAGGTGTAGCGGGTGAAGGAACGCTTCTTCCCTTTCTCTTTCAGGTTCGGAAGCTGGAATTTTTCGGCCAGCGATTTCCCCAGATCGTAGGCGGACGATTCCAGTTCGTGGTTTTCGCCGCCTCCCTGGCCCGGCCCGGTTCCGGATTCGTCACCTTCGTCGCGAACAGGCTGTTCACCGATGACCTCCCCTTCCTCCTCGTCACCGGTACCGCCCGATGATCCCCCTTCGCCCGGCGGGCGTATCGTCGGATCGTGAATGAGTTTTTCCTCCACCGTGGAGGGCACGACGACCACCTTGCCGGTGCGGCCGCGCCCCGGCTTTACCAGCTTGCCTATCTGGATCTTGCGCGGAAAACCGTCCTCTTCCCGCTGGCGATCCCGCTCCAGTAGTTCGTCCAGTGATTTTGTCAGAGCGGCGGCGCTGAAGACGGGCTCCACTGCTTGTCGCAACACGATCTGGTCGCCGTCAGCGTAGACGCTCCGACCGAACCGGGCAAACTCCCCCTCCGGAACTGCGTCCGGCGGCACCGGGTGGCCATCCGAAGCGGTTGCCAGCTCGGCCCGCAGCCGCTCTTCCCGTTCGGGGGAAAGGCCGGCTGCTTTCAGCTCTTCAAGGTATGTGAGCAGGTCGTTTTTCATAAAACCTTTTTTTCACCGCAGAGGACGCGGAGGACGCAGAGGAAAGTCAAAATACATTTGGGTATAAAAGAAAATCTGTCGTCTCAACCTTTGCGGGTTTTCCTCCGCGTTCCTCTGCGTCCTCTGCGGTAAAATAATATTTAGTTTTCATCCTCTTGTGTGCAGAAATACTCAATCGTCTTCTGCGCACAGGTCCGGCAGTAGCCCAGCTTGTTCAGCATGGTCGTGATCATACGGTCGTACAGCTTCTGGTTCTCCTCGTTGGTCCGGTTGGCCAGCGCGCCGATCAGGCTTCCGGCACCGGCGATATCGGATTTCAGGCGGACATCGGTGATCGCCTTGACCAGTTCCAGGTTGTCCATGAAGTCATAGTTCGGGTCCATGGAGATCTTCTGGCCATAGATCTTGCGGATCGAGGTGCGGAACGAATCCCGCTGTTCCTCTGTCTTCAGGCCGATCCGCTCCTCCACGCTCTTCACGTACCGCTCGTCGATCTTCAGGGCGCGCAGTTCCCCGCTCTGGGGGTCCTTGTATTTCCACATCCGGTCCGGGCCGAGGTTTTCGGCGTCGATGCCGATGATCATGTTCACGTAGTTCATGACGTCCTTACGGATCGCGTACGGCTCATCCATGTAGGCGTTGAACATCTCGGTCATGATCCGTTCGCGGTAGAGCCCCTTGGCGACTTTCAGATCCTCCAGGTACTTGGCCCGGTCGTTGGTTTCGACCACATAGTCGAGCACGACCCGTTCAAGGGTTTTAAAGACATCATAGGCAAACATGCAGCGCCCTTCGTTGGTCTCGGAATTCTCCACCTGAAGCTGGATCGAGCGCCCGAGGCTGCGATGCCCGAGACCTTTCTGGCCGAACCGTTTGGTGATGTCCGGGTCCTGGCCGAGGGTGTCGATCACCTCGGCCAGCGCCTTGATGCTCTTCTCGCCCGCTACTTCGCCCGCCGCCAGCTTCATCGTCTCGATCGAGGTGAGTTTTTCCGAGCGGGGGAGGCGGGTCAGCACGACCCCCACGGAAGCGGCGTAGTTCAGGTTCGGATCCTGATGCAGCGACTCCTTGGTCAGAGTCGTCTTCTCCTCGCTGCCGATGGCGTAGGAGGTGAGCCCTTCCTGGAGCCGGTAGTTGGTGTTGTGGGAGACGTAGCAGATGCGGCAGCGGTCGACAATTGGCGCCTCTTCCTTCTCGGACAGGAAACGGTTGAACTCCGAGTTGTTGCTGGTGGCGATGATCAGGGAGTCGATCGGCCACCGGTAACCGTCGATCTCGATGGCCCGGTTCTGGATGACTCCCAGATAGACCTGCACCAAATCCTTCTTGTTCTTGAAAATCTCGTCCGAGAAGTGGATGCCGCCCCCGGCAACACGGGCCAGCGCGCCGCGCCGCAGATCGAAGCGGTACGGGTTGTTGGTGTCGGAAATATGCAGCAGCCGCTGGATCGACTCCTCGCCAAGCAGGTCTACCGATGACGACGTGATCTTGTCCTTGGCCGGGTATTTGCCGGTTACGGTGCCGAGGCTCTCGCTCATCGGCACCGGCAGCACCTCGATAAAGTCGAGCATCCGCTCCAGATTGCCGTCGCAGAACTCGCGGATATCGTTCCAGATGTAGCCGCTGCAGGCGCCGAGCGGGCGGTAGTTTTCATACAGGTCGTCGATGGCGGCTTCGTCCAGCCCACCCTGTTCGGCCAGGAAACGGCGGTTGTCCTCGGTGGAGTCGAACAGGTTCATGGCCAGAATCATCGGGTCTTCATAGGTCTGCGAGTCGATGATGTTGATCTTGCCGTAATGCCCCAGTTGGGACAGACCGTTGAAGCGGAAGGTGTAGCGGCGGTTTTTCGGGAGCGACAGGAAGGCCCGGTACTGGGTGCAGAGGAATTCGACGAAAAAGGTCTTGCCGTTGCCCGGTTCACCGACCAGGACAAAGGCCATCTCCTTGCTGGAACCCCCTTCGGCGGCATCCTTCACATAGGATACGAAGCTGTTGATTTCGTCATACATGCCGATGGTATGCTTCCGGCCGCTGCGAAACAGCTTGAAATCGTAGGTGGTCCTGCCGTTCACGACCACCTTGTCGAACCCCTGGCCGAGAATCATCCTCGCAACGGACTGAAAGGCATTTTCAAACACACGTTCGCCCTCTTTCAGTGCTACAAGATGGCGGTTCAATTTTTCGTAGGCAGCCATGATAGTCCTCCGTACTGATGTCGATAGCCGGTCTCCATCCGTGTGCGGACGGTATCGGACAAATACGCTCTTATAGTCTAATTATTACCTATGTCAGGCTTTTGGCAAGTGCATATTTATGTCAAATGTAACGATTCTGTGTTCTCGATGCGCTGGCCACTAAAGTTCGATACCGTCAGTAAAATTGTGCTGTTGTTCTGATGGCTTCCGTTGACAGGTGCATGTTGCCGGGGTATGGTGAAAACTCTTTTTACCCACATGTGAGGTTCCAATGAACGAAATTGTGGCATTTGCCAAAAGGTGGCTTTCCGGGGAAGATGCTGTTCATGCAAAGAACAGCCATCATGTGATTGAAAACCTGCTGGCTGAGATTCATCGGATTCATGATTTGAACGCCAAATTAAGCAAGGAGTGCCAGCGTCTTCAGTTGGAGGGGGCAAAGGATATCACTCTTGCCGTGGCGGAAGAGTGCGCCGTTATCTGCGAAACGGCAGATTATGCCGTGAGAAGTTACGGCTGTTCCCACGAAATCCGGAGGAAATTCGGCTTGCCGATGAAATGATCTTATTCCTTGAGGTTGTTCACATCTTAAATCGGCAAATCTCTGAAACAATGCCCCTGATAATGAGGGGCATTTTCTTTCACTTTTCTCGTAAAAAGCGCTCTCCACAAAGCCTGTGGAAAACCTGTTGATAGGGATAATGAACAGAAAAAATAATCACGTAAAACAGGGGCTTTTACCGGTTTGCATAACGAATAGGCATGGCTTGCAACTACTTGATATTACGTGTCAATAGTTATTATTGCGTAAATGTATACTTAGTTGGACTTGCTGTGCTTCGATGCTGTTAATGAAGTCGTAACCGTGTGGATAACTTCAGGAAAATCAGGGGTAAAAAATACTCGGGATCGGATTGTTGAAATCAGCCGGTACATGTTTTTGAACCAAGCCGTATCAGCGCCAGCCGAGTGGTTGAAATCCCTTCTCCCTGAGGCATTGATCCACAAACTGTTTGAAAACCGGGTCCGGTTCGTCGGAACGCATGATGCCGGAACCCATTGTTGCCGTAGCTGCTCCTGCGCCGCCAATAGCGGTACCTCTCCCGAGATTGCCCGTTAAAGCGCCGATCACGGCCCCGGTTGCAGCCCCGACAATGCCGGCTTTTCCGGTGTCCTTGGCTATTTCCTTGGTCTTGCTGCCGCCGGCCTGATACTCGTTTGCCAGCTTGATGCAGTCGTCTATATCCTGATTTGACTTAGCTTTGCCGACTTGCTGCAAATGTTCGTTGGGGTACAGAACCGGGCGTTTGGCTCCACAGGCGGTAAGTTGCAGGGTTGCCAGAAACAACAGGCAGATACTGGTTGTGCGCATGAGATTCCTCTTGAAAACTGATTAAAAATGGACTCTTACGTGCTGGACGTCAGAGTTTGAACTCTTCTTCCTGTTGGAGAATGTTGGTCAATTTTTATCATGGTAAGCTTTTCAGCGCGCGTCAAGGCCTTGATTGCCAATTCCCGTCTGCTTGCGCTGCTGCGGGTGTGCCCACTCTCCTGATACACAACCCGCAACGGCCGCCGTCCCCGAAAAAATTTTGCACCATTTCCTACAGCATGTTGGTTGAAACGCCGTTGCACGTCGGTTGTAATCCCGGTATAGAGCGTGTCATCCGAACAGAGAATTATATATACCTGCCAGTTCGCGCCCGCTTGTCCTACCGCCATGCCGTTACTTTTTTCCTACTGTGACAGGAATTGACGTCTCCTTAAACAGTGTCTGGTCGCCTTTTTCCGTGTTGCTGTTGTAGCGATTCAGGTCGTAAATTAGGCGCGCCTGAATCGTGTAACTTCCCGGTTTCAACTGTGGATACCAGGCCAGTATCCTCTCTTCTCCGGCACGGATAATGTTTTCATGCGGTCCCTGGGCGTCAGCCTGCATGGCAGCCTTGGCATCCGGAAGGGTTTTGTC
>MGZJ01000091.1:139780-163230 GCA_001802645.1 Geobacteraceae bacterium GWC2_53_11
ATTGCCGGCAATAACCTTGCCTTTGGCATTGAGCGCCTTGACCTGGAGGTACACGGCACGGCGGTTCGACCCGGTAGGGACGGAATGTCCCGCTCCGATGTTGATGACATGAAATTCAAACTTCGCCGTGCCTTTGTCCGGTTGAACGGTGACCAGATTCAGAGCATTTTGCAGACGTTGCAGGGAGCGGCCACCGGTCCAGAGATGCCGTGCTGCAACCCGGTCCGGAACAGTGTATTCTTCGGCAAGTTTGCGATTGGTTCGCGGCATGTGGCAGTCCTGGCAATTCTGACTGCCTAATCCCTGCTTCCAGAAATCATCGCGCCACTCAAGAAAGGTCTGGGTCTGCTTGCCCGGAACCCGTTTTCCCAGACTGTGGCAGTATGCGCACATGACCGAGGTTTTGATGTTGGCATCGGGGCTGTTTTCGTGGGGCGCCCGGATGTTGTAGGGCCCGCGGATCTTGCCTTCCGGCGTCAGGTGACAGCTTGCGCAAGTTAAACCGACCGCTTCCGCCTCTTTGGGCCGCGGTGTCGGTTTGAAAACTTCGGAGACATTCAGGTCGGGAAGGTTAAATGCTTCCGGAAAGTGACAGACATTGCATGATTTGCCTTCAGCCTCGCTTTCGCGCGCATGCAGCGGGAAAGGGTCGGCACCGGCCAGAGCGTGGGATGTTGCCATTGATGATACGGTTGAGGGATGGGTGATGTCCCGTTTGCCTGCCGGTGACGTTTCCGTGTCGAGTGCATGGCTGTCGCCGCCGAAGCCAAAGGCATATTCCCGGTAAATGGCCTTGTGGCACTCTCCGCACACTTCCGAGGGGGTTGCCGTTCCCTTGGGAAACGTAACGGTGGCGGCAGGCGGCACCGGTTTGAGAGGCTTTCTGGCAGCGGAAGCTTCGTGCGGCACCGAAAGTGCCAGCAACAATGCCGCTAATACTGGTGACAGTTTTATAAAATTCATAAAATACTCCCTTTCGGCATGGATACTTATTTAAAATGGTTTCGATGAGGTACGTTATACTATTTCCAGATGAGAAAGCTCAAGAACTTAGATGGCACATATCCTTATCGACGCGGGATGATATTCCATGTTTCAGAGGAGCTGTCGAACACAACCCTGGCCTGCCTGTCATGTAACTGCTGCATGACCCGGTCAACCTTCTCGTCCATTGAATATCCGGAGTCCGACAGTTCGCTCCACTCCCGCGTTACAAATTCCTCGATCATCCTGCGCAGCGTTTCGGGATTGATCCTCTCCACCGGGATTTCAATACCCTCCTCGCTATGATCATGCCGATGCTGGCTTGTTTCCATGTGCATAGATCCTTTGTATCAGGGATACGTTTTTACGGACGATACCGGAAGTCTTTGAAGCAGGTACGCCCTGAGCTTCACATCAGTCATAATTCTTCTATGCAGGCGGGGGAGTCAACGTGAGGGTTGTTCACCAGATCTGACACCTTGTACGCGGTCATGGCTGAAGCCGGAAACGGCTGATAGAAGGGGAGCAGTTGCTCCGGGTCGTGCATGTTGTGGCTCAGCCAGAGTGAAAAGGAATCGGGATGCAGAATAAGCGGCATGTTGTCATTTAGCGGAGCAACCAGTTTGTTTGACGCCGTGGTAACAATGGCAAAGGTTTCAAGCTCGTTGCCGCCCGGCATTTTCCACGTTTCCCACAAACCGGCCAGGCAGAGGGGCGATTCATCAGTCATCCTGATATACCACGGCTGCTTTTTGTGTTCGCCACTCCGCTCCCACTCGTAGAAACCGGACGCCGGTATGATGCAGCGGCGATATTTTACCGCGTGCCGGAAGGCAGGTTTTTCCAAAAGGGACTCGCACCGGGCAGTGATCAGTTGACTGCCGATGTTCGAATCTTTTGCCCACATCGGCACCAGTCCCCATTTCAGGAAGTCGAGCCGGTTATGGTCACCCTGATTACGGACAACGGCAGCGAGTTGTGAAGGAGTTATGTTGAAGCGGTCCTCAACTTGCTGGCATTCCTCAAGGTTGAACAAGTCCTTTATTTTTGCCGCAGGAATATGAACAGAAATTCTACCGCACATGGTTGCCTAACCCCGCTTTTCGCGTTGTTATTTTCATCTACGTCATTATTTTATCACAGTATCGGCACGAATCAGCAGTCAGAACAAGTTATCTAACACAAGTCGAGTTGTCCGATTACGGACGGTAAACGCTTGGGAGCCTTGATCCGCAACTGCTTGTTGACATTCATCCGTCCGAACACCACTTCAATATCACTGATTGAGACGCCAAACTCCTCGGCAAGAAAACGCACCATATGGTCGGTCGCTCTTCCGGCACGCGGCACCGCCGTGACGCTCACGCAGAGCTGATGCCCCTTCACCTTGCCGATGGCATCGCGCTTGGCGTTGGGGGTGCCAAGTATATTGAGCACCAGCGTATCGTCTTCCCAAGTACAAAACGGTCTTTTCATCAGGTCTCCGGTGCCGTGTCTACCCTTTCCCGTTATTCCAGTGCTTTGGCATCAACAGCATAATATTGCGATTCGCCGAAGCAGGTTGTGGGCACGCCTATATGCTGTTCATAGGTTAGCGATATCTTTTTGCCGAGAGTGGAATTGATCTTGCCGATCATCGCCTTGTCACGTACGGAAAAAATGAATTTTTCCGGAACTGCGCCCGGAACCGGCAGCATTTGCAGTTCCCCTTCCCAGGTTTTGCACAGCCATCCTTTTTCGGAAAACTTCTGTACGTAGCCGATCCGGTCGCCTTTGGAATAGCTCCAGTTAAGCACGATTGCCATGTAACCGGCGCAGAGAACAACTGCGGTTACAACCAGTAGTGCCGCTATTTTTACCACCTTTTTCCGTATCTCTTCACCTGTCATGTATCCTCCAATTTGTTAATGAATGCGTAACGCTGCAACACTTATTTTGAGCGTTTCAGCGCCCAAAAATCACGTTCATAGGGCCAATATTCCTGCATGAAATCCACAAGACCCGACATCCGCTCCTTGAACCCGCTGATGAAAGCTTCCTGTTCGGGATACGCTGTCTGCCCGGCAACGGCGCTGCAGAGTGTGCGCCCCAGATCGCGGGCTTTGCCAAACAGCGCCTCCTCATCGGGAAAGCTTCTCACTCCGGCAATGGCCGAACCGACCCCGCCAACCGAGTTTGCTCCCATGGTATTTACAAAGCGTCCCATATAGGAGAGCACCTCCTCGTCCTCACCGCCTCCGGACGTTTCCACCATTGCCGCATACTTTCCTTCCAGGGCCATGCAGTGGATCAGGCCGTTACACCGGTCGAACAGAGCTTTCATCTGGGCCGAAACACTGAAAATATAGTTCGGGCTGGCCAGGATGAAACCGTCACAGGCGAGCAGTTTCTCCTTGATGCTCTCAAAGTCATCCCTGATGTTGCAGCCGCCGGTCTTGTGACAAATGTCACAGGCAACGCACGGTTGCACATTCAGTGATTTCAGGGAAAGGATTTCCGTTTCGGCTCCTGCCTCCTCAACTCCAGCAAGAACTTCCTCCAGCAGACGGCCGGTATTGCCCTGCATCCCGCGAGGGCTTCCCATAATGGCAATGATTTTCATGCTGTCTTCCTCCTGATTAAGTTTATGGCAGAACCACCAGCAGCACGCCGCCGGCCAGCACGCCCAGATTGCACACCGCCGAAACACCGTGCAGCTTTGAGAACTCCTTGCGGAGCGGATGATCCTTGCTGGTGGTCTCAAAGGAGACAATCTGCCGCTTCAGCTCAGCAGCTTTCGGCTCCACGTACAGCGCCTGGAAGCAGGTGACAGCCAGCATGATAACAAGGACAATCACCGGCAGTTTGAAGTTAAACCCGCGACTGCTGAGACGGCAGATCAGGGCGATGACGCCGCATGCAACTCCCCAGCGGAAATAACCGGGAAAAAGGTTGCCAACGATACGTCCGGCCACATCGCGGCTTTCGGTTTTAAAGAGAATCGGTGTCAGCATCAGGGTAAAGATGGCATTTCCACCAGCCCAGAGACTGATCGCCAGCCGGTACAGCATGTCGATGTACTGCATTATGACTCCTTGACGTTACGCGGGGAGTGCCCCGCTTTTTTTCAGCAGTTTGACCAATGCTTCGGCCAACATCCGGTATCCGGCAGCATTGGGGTGAATATAGTCCGACTTGAGGGAACCCTTGGCCAGAATATGCGGCAATGCTTTCGCTTCAATCGGAACCTGGAACTCGCGGGCCAGCTCTTCATACAGAGGTGGCGGTTTCAGCAAGAGATCAGGAACCGGCACCGCAAGCATCAGCACAGGAATACCACGCTCTCCGGCGATGCGCAACATTGCCCTCAGATTGTCGGCAATCAGTTGGTGGTTCTGGTGAGCAAGCAGATCATTGCCGCCATGGCAGAGAATCAGCAGGGAAGGGTGCTCCCGCTCAAGCAGCTCCGGCAGCCGCTTCAGGCCGTCAGCCGAAATTTCGCCCGGGATCCCGGCGTTGACCACCTTTCTTCCGGTCAACTGTGCCAGTTGCGCCGGGTAGCTTTCCGAATCCCCCGCTCCGGTACCGGCCGTGAGGCTGTCGCCAAATGCCAGGATGACGGCATCAGCCGATAAACGCGGCAACTGCGGCGTTTTGCTGCAGGCGCCACACAACAAAGCGGCAATAACACCCATGATAGAAAGATATGCTTTAATCGCTCTCATATGTGTCCACACCGCCTTCAAAATGCATTCCATCGACGACAAGCTACTGGATTGGTTGACGCGACACTTTTATGCGCTAATCTACCTGTATGTCAATAATGTATCGATTACATAATCCGGGTGCCTGTCAACGGTTGTTGATTATCCTTACCCTGCTGATCACCTGCGTGGCCGGTGCAGCTTTCGGCGAAACGGCTGCACCGGGAAGGACGACATCCGTACATGCCGGGTTTCTCGATCCCAACGGCGTTGACGTCATCGGATATTCGGCGGAACGTGATCTTGGCAACAATTTTTATCATTTTTATACGTTCGGTTTTCCCTCGCTTGCCGCGACGGGAATCACGTACTACAGTAATTACAACGGCAGCGGCCTGGTGGCGACTGTTGGTGTCGGAATCGGTTCCGTGGCGTACACATCACTTGTATACCAGCTGCATTTTGCAGAGCGGCATGTAATCAAGTTAGGCGGCGGGTATACAACCGGAGTCGCCTATACCGGGCTCTATCCGGCACTGTCGTATGAACTGCGGTTTAAGTAATTTTTAAGTGCTTTTTTATTTGACTAATATAATAAATACATCCAAAACTGATGTCATTACCTACGGTAACCAATGTAACAGGGAGGAATTATGAAAACGGTGCCTTGGATTTCATCTGTATTTTTGTCTGTAACGCTGGTTACAGTCGCATTCGGGGCTGAAAAGCAGAAACCGTACCCCCATTACTGGATGAGTATTGCCACCACCAGCCAAAGCATACCGGGTATGACGGCTGAAGCAAGCGGTATCGCGGCGATGTTTGGCGGCAAAAACCTGTTTGGCCCCCGGAAGACTCTTCAGTTGCAACTGGAATCCCCCCGTAAGCCGACAGGCGATCCAAAAGCGGATCACGAGCTGCCGAAGACACAGAATGCAGCAATTACCCTGCCGCTGCTCACTCCCACAGAAGAAAAAACCGAGTATGTCCCTTCTGAAGAACGAAGAGAAACCCCGGAGCAGTATGAAAAACCAAAAGCGCGGATGCTTGTCTATTGGGGATGCGGCGAGACCGTTGGTAAAGGTCAGCCGAAGGTGATCGACACCGCCACCATGACTCCGGTTGATTTTGCCAAGGCATTTGCCGGTCGGGCGACCACCCGGCAGACTCCTCCAGCGCCCCGCCAGGGATGGACCTACGGCGAATGGCCCAACAAGGATGATCGCACTGAAATTCCGCCGGAGAGTTCTCTGCTCGGCAACAACATAGTCAAAAGCAACTACACACCGGCTCTATCGTTCACGGTAGACAAAAAAAGGGACTTCATGGCTCCGGTTGAGTTTTCACCACTTCAGAAATCGGCTTCAGGTGCACTGAAGCTGGAATGGAAGCAGGTTCCCACGGCAATCGGCTATTTTGCGAGCGCCATCGGTCATAATCAGGAGAGCGAAGAAACAATCTTCTGGTCTTCTAGCGAGGTTGCGGAGACCGGCTTCGCGCTACAGGACTACCTGACTCCGGGTGACGTGACCCGCTTTATCAAGGACAAGGTGATTCTCGATCCGTCAAAGACATCCTGCACCATTCCCCCGATCTTTACCGAAAAGCAGGCCGGCATGATGCAGTTCATCGCCTATGGAGAGGAATTGAATCTGACTTACCCGCCAAAGCCGAAAGATCCGAAGAAACGGTGGGATATTGAATGGTCGGCCAAGCTCCGGGTGAAATCAACCGCCATGATGCCGTTAGTTGCAGGTGATGAGGAAAAAACATCTCGTAAGGCGAAACCGGCGCGAAAAGCAAAAACGGCGCCTGAGACGCGTGAAGATGCCTCGGCTGGCAAAGACGAGTCAGGTTCCGGGAGCGATTCTCCGACAAATGAAATCGGCAACCGCCTGCGCGGTTTGTTCGGGTTTTAGCGATCGTATTTAATTGATGGTATGAGTTTTCAGGAGGAGGATTTCATGCGCGTTCTGCTATTTATTTTTTTCAGCATAATCTGGTGCGTACCTTCCTTTGCAGAGCAACCGCACCTGCGCCTGCTTTCGGATACCTCTGAAACATGGCAAGTCCTTCAATCTCCGCAGGAACCAGCAACGGACCGGGAGATCCTTGCCCTGCGGGCTGTGGTTACAGAAACGACCGCAACCCAGGACAAGATGACGGCGTATTACCTCGGCAAAAGGGACGTTTTTGATATCGTTTCGGTTGATGAAGCTCCGGAGGAGGCGGGGGGAGTTCATGCCGTGTCCAGTTATCAGTTTCGTGACCGTATGATTGTGTACGAGACCCGCATTAAATACGTAACAAAACCGAACCCCGAATATGAGCAGATTGCCCGGGAAATTGCCCTGGATTATCTGCTTGGCAGGAACAGGCGGATGCCTATTATATTCAATGAGCGGGTATACGACGTTGAATATAACGGCAAGTGCGCCATCTCGGTTATTGAAATGGCAGATTCGGTGGTGCAGTTTACCTATCGTTACAACAGTTGCAAATAAGCTTCACATCTGATCGGTCGTTTTTTACTACTCCCTGACTCAATCTGCGTGTGCTGAATAAAAATATGTTGACATATCCGGTCACGATATATAGTTTGATATTAAACAGTATGACATCGACCTTTGTCAAGGCATGGCAATGAAAACTACTACGTCATCATATCTCGCGCTGAACAGTTACACGAAACTCATGCGTGCGGCGGAAACGGTAACAAGCCGGACGGGCAGGATCATGAGTGCTGCCGGATTGACCATCAGCCAATTCGGGGTACTTGAGGCGCTTCATCACAAAGGACCGCTCTGTCAACGCGATCTTGCCGCCAAAATCCTCAAGAGTACCGGCAATATTACGCTGGTCATCGACAATCTGGAGAAACTGGGACTGGTCAAGAGAGAACGGACCAGCGAAGACCGCCGCTACCTGACCATTACGCTTACCGGACAGGGTGAGAAGCTTATCGGAATTGTCTTTGCCGATGTGAAAGCAGCGATAGTAAAAGAAATGAATGTATTAACGCCCCAGGAGCAGGAAACTTTGGGCGGGCTATGTAAAAAACTGGGTCTGGGAGAAGGAAAAATCTGAATTTGTGCTACGCATGAAGGAATGTTTTTTTTGACTATATAGTTTGATGTCGAACGATATCAAATAAAAACCATCGCCACACTAAAGGAGAATTACCATGAAACGCTTACTCGCATCCATCAGTACCATCATCGCCCTGGCACTTCCTGCCCTGGCTTCTGCCACAACCTGGAACATCGATCCCGACCATTCAAATGTCGGCTTCAAGGTCCGTCACCTGATGGTCTCCAACGTCAAGGGAAGCTTCGACAAGCACACCGGCGTGGTAGATATCAACGACAAGGATGTCACCAAATCAAAGGTACAGGTCACCATCGACACCGCTTCGATCAACACCAATGTCGTAAAGCGTGATGAGCATCTGCGTAGCGCCGACTTCTTCGATGTTGCAAAATTCCCGACCATGACCTTTGTTTCCAAGAAGGTAGCCAAAGCGGGCAAGGACAAACTGAAAGTAACCGGCGACCTGACCCTGCACGGCATCACCAAGGAAGTCGTATTGAATGTGGAAGGCCCGTCAAAAGAGAGCAAGGATCCGTGGGGCAACATCAGAAGCGGCGCAACTGCCAGCACCAAGATAAACCGGAAGGATTTTGGTCTCGTATGGAACGCAGCGCTTGAGACCGGCGGTGTAGCGGTAGGAGAAGAAGTTGCCATCAACTTGGAAATCGAGATGATCAAGGCGAAGTAACCGGTAGAAACATAAAAGCACCCAACACAGGGAGCCTGCTCATTGACCTATGAGCAGGCTCTTTTTGTATTGATCAGCAACGCGTTCAGATCGCACCATATATTGTCGAGCAGTTTACTCGGCATTTTTGTTATAATGACCACAAGAAGCTGTAAGAACCATGGAGGAATGACCATGCCGAGCGGAACTATCTGGAAAGGATCAATTCATTTCGGTGACTCGCATGTGCCGGTGAAGCTTCATTCGGCGGTCAAGCAGGAGCGGATTCAGTTTCACCTTCTGCACCGGAGCGATCGGGTGCGCCTGCACCAGCAGATGATCTGCGCTTATGAAAATATCCCGGTGCCGGCGGAAGACCAGATCAAGGGCTTCGAGGTGGAAGAAGGGAAATATCTCATCGTCGATCCGGAGGAACTGGAGCTGACCACCCCCGAAAGCAGCCGGATGATCGAAGTTCACGAATTTGTCAAAAGCGGGCAGATATCGCCCCTCTTCCTTGACCACACCTACTACCTGGAACCGGATTCCGACATCAAGGCGCCGGGCTATAGCGAGCTTGCCGAACTATTGCGGGGCATGGATGCAGCGGGAATATGCACCTGGACGATGAGAAAGCGCTCCTACCTTGGCGCCTTACAGGCAAGCGGCAGGATGCTCCGCCTCTGCACCATGCGTTATGCCGATGAAGTATTGACCGCGGCATCGCTCGAATTGCAGGAAATAGACGTATCCGAAAAAGAACTCAAAATAGGGAGCGACCTGATCAACCAGCTGACGGCTCCCTTTGAACCGCGCAAATTCGTCAACGAACATCAGCAGCGGCTGCAAAAACTGATCGATACAAAAGCCCGCGGCGAAAAAGTGGTGCTCCTGCGCCCCAGAACCCTGCGGCCGACGCCGCCCGACGAATTGCTTCAGGCACTTGAAGCGAGCCTGAAAAAAGCCGCATGAAGGGAGGAATACCATGTGGGACGGAACAATCAGCTTCAGTCTGGTGGCGATTCCGGTACGCCTGGTCAAAGCCGTCAAACCGGGTCGCATTACGTTTCGCACCCTACACCGTGCGGATTACTCTCCCCTGGCACGAAGAATGTTCTGCCCGGAACATGAACAGATCGTCCCCCCGGATGAAATCATCAGAGGCTACGAGCTTGCCCCCGGTCGCTACCTGCCGGTAACCGACGAGGAACTTGAGTCCGTATCCCCCGAGCGAAGCCGCACCATCGAGATCATCGACTTTATTGACCTTGACGAAGTCGATCCCGTCTATTTTGACCACCCCTACTATCTTGCTCCCCTGAAGGGAGGCGAAAAAGCGTACCGGCTGCTTGCCGAAGTGATGCGCCGCACCAATAAAGCCGGGCTTGCCAAGTTCGTGATGGTTGAGCGGGAGTACCTCGTGGCGGTCGTCAGTATGGAGGGGGCGCTGGCCATGATCACCCTCCATTATAGTGAAGAAGTGCTCCCCGACAACGGCATTGCGCCAAAGGAAGCGAAACTTGAAGCCGTGGAAAAAAAACGGATGGAACGAAGCATCAGGAACATGACGGCAGAGTTTGATCCGGCGAAATATGCGGATCTGCGCCGTGAAAAGGTCGTTGACCTGTTGAATCTGAAGATGAAGGAACAGGCGCCGGTCGAAGCCCCCGTGCTTGAGGAGGAAGAAGGCGAAGGGCCGGCCGACCTGGTGGCGGCACTGGAGGAAATCATGCGCGAGGTGAAGAATAAACCATGAGCCGGACAGCCATTGAAATAGGCGGAAAAAGACTCTCCCTCTCAAACCTCGAAAAGGAGCTCTACCCTTCCTGCGGTTTCACCAAGGCCAACCTGTTGGAATACTACGGCCAGATGTCCGGTTCCATCCTGCCGCACCTGAAAAACCGCGCATTGACCCTGAAGCGCTATCCGGACGGCGTGGAGCAGGAATACTTTTTCGAGAAGCGCTGCCCTGTCCACCATCCGGCCTGGGTGCAAACCGCCGAAGTCAGCAGGGGGAGCAAGCAGATGACGGTCTGCCTGGCCAACAACACGGCAACGCTGCTCTGGGTGGAGAACCTGGCATCGCTGGAACTCCATGTGCCGCTGGCCCGCGCCGCGTCCCCGGAAACGCCCGATGCCATGGTCTTTGATCTGGATCCTGGCGAAGGGGCCGACATCCTTGACTGCGGCCGGGTGGCGCTGGTTCTGCGGGAACTGTTCTCCCGGTTGCGCCTCACCGGGTATCCGAAGACCTCGGGCCAGAAGGGACTCCATGTTTTTGTGCCTTTGAACCGCCCGGAGACGACCTTTGACGACACAAAACAGTTTTCCAAAGCCGTGGCAATAATCATGCAGAAAAATTATCCGGATCTGGTGACCGCAAAAATGGCGAAAGAACAGCGAAGGGGAAGAGTCTTCATCAACTGGTCGCAAAACGATGCGTCGAAGACCATGGTCTGCGTGTATTCCCTGCGGGCCAGGGAAAAGCCCTACGTCTCGTTCCCGCTCGAATGGAAGGAGCTGGAGTTGGCGGTCAAAGGCGGCAACCCGGCCAGGCTGCATATTACGCATGCGGAAGCGCTGGGCAGGATCAAGGCAGCGGGTGACCTATTCCGGGAGGTGCTGGTAAAAAAGCAGAAGTTGCCACATCTATAAGCAACAAATCTTGTTTCACGCAACGACGCGACGACGCAACGACGCAACGTAAAACCAAGAAACAAGATTTCCATAAATGCCTTTCGTTGCGTCGTTGCGTCGTCGCGTGAGTAATGTTTTCCATACATTTTGGAATGGACAAGCACCATGAACTTGACAGAATACACAGCCAAACGGAAATTCGAGAAAACACCCGAGCCGCAACCGGGGGCAGTTCAAGAAGCGCCTCGGCTTACCTTTGTCATTCACAAGCATGCGGCCCGGGCGCTTCATTACGATCTCCGGCTGGAGCTGGGAGGAGTTCTGAAAAGCTGGGCCGTGCCGAAGGGGCCGACACTCGATCCTGTCGTCAAAAGGCTGGCCGTCAGGGTTGAAGACCACCCGCTCGAATACCGGGATTTCGAGGGTGTCATTCCGGAGGGAAATTACGGCGCCGGCAGCGTCATCATCTGGGACAGGGGCTTTTACCACCACCCGCTTGCGGGGGACGAACAGGACAATGAGCAGCGTCTCGTGAACGGGCTGCGCAAAGGGGATCTGAAATTTATCCTCGAGGGGGAAAAACTGCGCGGCGAGTTTGCCCTGGTCAAAACCGGCAAGGACGACAAATCATGGCTGCTCCTGAAAAAGAAAGACCGGTTTGCGACCACAGGCGACATTCTCGCGGAGAACCGTTCGGTCATAACGCATAAAACGCTGGAAGAAGAGCTCGAAGACGTCACCCAGAAATCATTCCGCCAGAAAAAAGTCCACCAGATACGCCTGCACGAAACTTTGGAAAGCGACGGTCTGCACGATGCGCCGCTGGCACTGATGCCGCACGCAATAGTGCCGATGCTTGCAGCTACGGTCAAGGTGCCGTTTAACGATCCGGAGTGGCTTTTTGAAGTGAAGTGGGACGGCTACCGGGCCGTGGCCGAGATCCGCGAGGGCAGAGTTTCGTTCTATTCCCGCAACGGAATTTCCTTCGAGAAAAAGTTTTCCCCCGTGGTCGATTCGCTGCGAAAATTCGACTTCGAGGCGGTTCTGGACGGTGAAGTTGTGGTTGTGGATGACCAGGGGCGGCCCGATTTCGAACAGCTGCAGAACTATCCGAAATCCGGGAGCGGCCACCTGATCTATTACGTCTTCGACCTGCTGTATTTCAAGGGTCATGACCTGACCGGACTTCCTCTCTTCCGCCGGAAAGAACTCCTGAAAAACATTCTCCCTTCCCTGCCGAAAATACGCTTCAGCGATCATGTCAAAAACGAGGGGGTGCTATTCTTCCATGCCGCCGCACAAAAGGGGCTGGAAGGAATCATCGCCAAGCAGGCTTTGAGCATCTACGAAGCAGGCAAACGGAGCGGTAACTGGTTGAAGATCAAGTCGCGGCTCACGCAGGATGCCGTTATTTCCGGATTCACGGAGCCGAAGGGGGGGCGGCGCCATTTCGGCACCCTTGTGCTTGGTGTTTTTCAGGAGGGGGAATTGGTTTACATCGGCCTCTCAGGAGGCGGTTTCGGGGCACAGGAACTGCAGCAAATCCGTGAGAAGCTGAATCCCCTGATTCAAATCAAATGCCCTTTCGACGTGGTACCGGAAACCGGCAGTCCCACTACCTGGGTAAAGCCCGAGCTGGTTTGCGAAGTAGGTCTGACCGGCTGGACCGGGGAAGGGGTCATGAGGCATCCAGTCTTTCTACGGTTGCGTGAAGACAAGAGCGCCGGAGAAGTGGCGCGCGACACTATCAGTGAAGGAGGTTCGCCATGAAAATTTACGCCGGTACAAGCGGCTATGGATACAAGGAATGGAAAGGTCTTTTCTATCCGGAGAAGATACAGCCCAAGGACATGCTGCATTTCTACGCTGAACGGCTCAAAACAGTGGAGGTCAATTACACCTTTCATCACATGCCAACAATTGCGGGTGTCACCTCATGGGCGGAACAGGTTCCCGATGACTTTATCTTCTCGCTTAAAGCGCCGCAGATAATCACGCATTTCAAGCTGCTGAGAAATGTCAGCGAGGAAGCCACCTATTTTTTCAAGACCATGGCGCTTCTGGGCGGCAAGACGGGGCCAGCCCTGTTCCAGCTCCCCGGCAGCTTCCGGGCCAACCCTGCGGTGCTGGAAGAATTTCTCAAACTGGTGCCCAAAACCATCCCCTGCGCCTTCGAATTCCGCAGCAAGAGCTGGTTCGGCAAGGACATTCTTGAGCTGCTCCGCACGCATGGCTGCAGCCTCTGCACGGCGGACTGGGATGAGCATCCGGCAGAGGAAATCATCAGTACGGCACCGTGGGGGTACCTGCGCCTGCGTCGCTCCGATTACACGGATGACGATCTGGCACAATGGCTGAAGCGGGTTCTGGCACAGCACTGGGACAAGGCATACGTCTTTTTCAAGCATGAGGAAGGTGCAAAAGGGCCCGAACTGGCGCGGCGCTTTCAGGAGCTGGCCGATGCATCCTGAACGTTGGCCATGAGAAATTCCCCTTGATCTGTTTTTATGTTAGAATCAGGCGATGGATGAGAAGGGGGGAGGCATGATCATCAAATCAAAAGACTTTCCGGCCCACGCGATAAATGTTGTGCCGACTCCAGCCGCAGACAACGGTGTTAATGATGGTTTTACCTATGATCCGGTCATGTTCGATACGACTACAGCCTCAATGCTGCTGTCGATTTTTGACAAGCCTGATGATAGTGAAGAACGCTCAAAGACGGCAAGTGTGAAGTTCATGATTACCATGCAGGATGAAATGGAACTCCGCGGCCTGGGATACAGTCAGGCTCAGATTGATACTCTCAAACCGCAGGAAGCTGAGGATATTCTCAGGGCCGGTGCGAAGGTAAGCCCGGCTGAATAAACAACCGGGCTCCCGCGGATCGTCCCGTTCCCTGGTTGAGGTCCCAAAATATAAAAGCCCCTGATTCCTCAAGGGCTTTTGAACTGTCAGGCTGCATAATTAACCTGTGTTCAAGTTTATGCTTCTCTGATAGTCAGATGCAGGATATCAAGGTGTACTTCCTTAAGAGACTGCATGATCTCTTTACGAAGCGTTTTTTTCTCCGGAATCCTTTTTAGCTTGTTCTTGAAATCATTAGCAGCAATTCGCAAAAGCAACTCGGTACTTGCTCCAATCCTTGCTGACTCAATATCCTTTTTAACGGCGATCGCAATGAGCTTCAGATTTTCAAGCGTTACCTTGTCTTTTTCAATGTCTGCTTTGTATTGAAGATTGCTGGTGGTCTCAAGGTGTTCATCAAGTGCCTGCTGGATTTCAAGACAAGCTGCATTAATACCATTGAGTAGTTTGTAGTTATGATCCATGTTATGGCTATCCTGTTCATCCTGTGATGTAACGTCCGGTAAAAATATACAGCACAGCATCCTTCTGTCAAACCAGCGGCCGCAATTTTTTGAGAATCGGGTGCGGACAGCTTGAAATGACAAACAGGATGTAAGGTAAGCCCTGTCACATCCTGCCGTAGTGTCATAAAAAAAAGTCGTACTGAAACAGACTATTCAGATTTAACAAACTTCCCTTTTTCACCGCATTTTTCACACTTCTGAGGCTTGCAGCGTCCTTCCTTGGTGTTGCCACACTCACATTTCCATGTTGCCATGATTTCACCCCCTTTCAATATATTTGTCTGTTTGCAGGCCGGAACACACAAAAGCCTTGCCCCTTTCGGCGCAATTAACCGGGTGGTGTCCGATACTACACCAGCACCAACAGTAATCTCAAGCGTGATGTCTTCCTGTTTCTTGAGGTCCTTCAAAAGAGCGGCAGATTTTCTGTTTCACTGTACAAGCGCTCCGGTGCAGCTGGAACCCTCGCCAGCAGTGCAGCAATAGCAGTGCTGGGCAAGCTCGATTTGCTTTCCGCTCATACCGGCATTCTCCAGTTCGGAAAACGATATTTCAGAACCATCATCCGCGGTAATCGGCATTCCCAGGGCCTGATTGAAATCACAATTGTATAGTTTTCCCTGCCAATCTACACTAATCAGAGTGCGACACATGATATTGCCCGCTGCCTCGGGGTTGAAGCGACCTGCCAGCATGCGCAGGTAATCGGAGTACGTGCCGGTGGCTTCAAGATGCTTACGGAAACGTCCGATCGGAGCGTTGGTGATCGTGAAAAGATGGTTGAAGATGATACCGTGGTTGGCAGACAGTTGGGTCTTGTACGCTGCTTCCAAACCCTGCTGACTGCCAGGAACAAAGTCTCCGCCCGGATTGTAGACCAGATTAAGCTCCAGATCTTTACCATAGCCAAGTAAATTGAGCCTCTTCAAAACCTTGATACATTTTTGATAGACCCCATTACCCCGCTGTTGGTCAACATTCTCCTCAAGGTAGCAGGGAAGCGAACCTACAATGGTCAGGTTGTGATTCCGGCAAAATTCCGGCAGCCATTCCCATCCCGGTTCGGCCATTATCGCGAGATTGCTCCGCAGCATCCGGCGTGGTGTCAGCCCTTCGGTATGTTCTATCAGATAACGGAAGTCCGGATTCATCTCAGGGCAGCCGCCTGTTATATCCAGGGTAAGACCGGGATGACGTGTAAGAAATCCGGCTATCTGATCCATGACGTCTGTCCCCATAATTTCCGTTCCACGACTTGAGGCATCGACATGGCAGTGGGTACAATGCAGGTTGCAGAGATTGCCCAGGTTGACCTGCAAGGTATGCAGGCGCTCAAATGTTTCATACTCAGGGTTTACCGCCTGCAGCCGGTCTTTGAATGACGCCACCATTTTCGTGCAACTCCTTTATATTATAGAGCCTGCTTACGTGCTTTAACCAAAGTACACCGCAGGAACATCAGTGTTTATAGGAACTCGTGCGTTTAAAATATTGTCCGGTTTTTGTGATCCACTAAAGTATCATTCTATATTTTAACAGGATTCTAACGCCACATAATTCTGTTCCTATCATGTATGTATCAGCGAGGTCATTTCGAAAAGCCGCGCCGTGACAGCCAACTGCTCGGCCCTGCCCAGAACCAGTACGGTGTCTTCAGCTTGAAACTGCCACACCGGGTCCGGATTTGAATTGATCTCTTCTCCGCGCCGGATCACCAATACCGAAGCACCGCTGCGCTCGCGGAGAAGGCCGTCCCGCAGCTGTGTCCCTTCGACTTCCGAGCCCGGTTGCACCCTGAACGTGGCCAGTTCCACCCCGGAAAGAAAACCGGTGATTCCGGTGGCATGGCTGTGCCGGCGACTGATGCTGCGGAACATCTGGTAGGAGTCCCGCCGTATATCGTTGATGCAGCTTTCAATCTGGTCGTGCGGCACCAGATAGCTGCGCAGAACTCGCGAAAAGATCTCTACCGAAGTCTCGAACTCCTCGGGCACAACATCGTTGACCCCTTGCTGGTAGAGCGGTTCCATTTCCGCCACGTACCGGGTTCTGACAATCATATGAATAGTCGGACGCATGCTTCGAGCCTGATCAACCACCCGGCGGGTGGTCGTGGCATCGGAGATCGCCACTACCATGACCCGGGCTTTTTCAATCATGGCATGGTGCAGTATTTCGGGGCGGGAGGCGTCGCCGAAAATGATCTGCGTCCCTTTCTTACGCTCGGCCTTGACGGTGTGATGGTTGGTTTCTATTACAATATAGCTGATGCCGTTGGCAACCAGGACCCGGGCCAGGTTTCTGCCGTTTACGCCGAAGCCAACGATGACGACATGGTCTTCCATCGGAAAGCGGTCGTGGCTGACGCCGCTTACCCTCGTACCGCGCTTGAGTGCTGCCGGCAAGAGCGAAGAAATCTTGTTGGCCAGCGGTTCGGCGAATTTCACGGAAACCGCTGTCAACGCCATGGTTGCGACAGAAGCCGCCAGAAAAAGCTGGTATTGTTCGCCGTTGAGCAGGCCGTATTTTTGGCCGGTTTGAGAGAGTACGAAAGCGAACTCTCCCACCTGGGCAAGGAGCAGACCGCTGATAAGAGCAGGCCGGGGAGGGAATTTAAGAATCAGGGCCGCGCCGCTTGCCACCACCCCCTTAATCAGAATGATCGCAACAATTATCAGCAGCACCGTCATCGGATGCTTCACCAGCGTAGCCGGGTCCAGCAGCATCCCCACCGAGATGAAGAACAGGCTGATGAACGCATCGCGGAAAGGGATGATGTCCCCCATGACCTGATGACTGTATTCGGATTCCGAAATTGCCAGGCCGGCAATGAAAGCGCCCAGAGCCATGGAAAGCCCCACCTGGGCCGTAAGGAAGGCGGTGCCGAAGCCCACGAAGATGATGGTCAAAATGAACAGCTCGCGGCTTCGTGTCTTGACTACTTGGTTGAATATCCAGGGGACGGCAAAGCGGGCGCTGAAATGTGCCACCACCACTACGGCAAGCGCCTTGCCCAGAACCATCACGATGCCGGCCACTCCATTGCCTGCTCCGCCCAGAAACGGCGTGAACAGCATGAGCGGCACTACGCACAAGTCCTGGAAAATCAAAATACCCAAACAGGCTTTGCCGTGCGGAGAGTCCATCTCACCGGCATCCATCAGCAGTTTCATCAGGATGGCAGTGCTGGAGAGTGAGACCAGGAAGCCGAAGAACGCGGACTGCTGCCAGGAAAAGCCGAGTCCAACCCCCAGAAGTGCTACCACGGCAATGGTAACGGCAACCTGTACTCCGCCGCCCCACAAGACCAAATGCTTGATCCGGAGCAACTCCTTCAGGGAAAACTCGATGCCGATGGTGAACAGCAGCAGCACCACCCCGATCTCGGCCATCTGTTCAACCTGGTGGGTATCGGTGATAAGTCCCAGGGCATAGGGACCGGCCACGATGCCGGTGAAGAGAAAGCCTATGATGGAAGGGAGCCGGATCTTGCGAAACAGAACCACGGTCACGAGCGCCAGGCCGAACAGCAGCACCAGATCCTTCAAAAGATTAAATTCCATACGTCCCTCCATGTGCTGATGCGTTTGCTGCATCCTCTTTGTGGCCGATCTGTTTTCCAATTCAACAACAATCGGACTTGTGATAAAGGATTAATGTCTCAGGGACAAGGGGGTTCAGCCGGTCGGGTGGCGGTGATTGAACCTGTAAAATCAACCGATTTTTCTTGAAGTTATCCACATGGTTACGTCGTAGTCGGCTGTAGCTGTATACAATGAATGTAATGAAGATAGTATGTCGTAAAAAATAACTATTGACACGTAAAATCAAACAGTTACATGTCGTGCTTATTCGCTGTGCAAACCGCTGAAACGCCTCGAATTACGTGATGTTTTTTGCGCTTCAATCTATCTGTCAACAGGTTGTCCACAGGCTTTGTGGAGAGTCCTTTTTGCCGGGATTTCAAACAAAAGCCCCTGGTCATTCAGGGGCTGAAACGGTTTTCAATCTTTACATTTGACTATCATGTTCCTGTTTATGTCAGTGCCGCTGTGCTGTTCAAATATGGTACTGGATGATGATGAAATATTCTCCCCAATCTTTTCCAGAACCTCATATCCTCGTGGGCCGCACATGTCACCGGCCTTTTCGTAACATCTTCCCCAATTCGATGAGGTTCCCGAACAGTTGATGCTGTACCCTTCCTTGCCGGTAGAAGTATATGTTTTTCGTGCTGCCGCGCAGCCATTCAGGGTGACTGCCACCAATGAAAGTCCTATCAATACTTTAACCATTACACCCTCCCCGAACCTGTTTTTTCGAATATAACATGGAAAACCGGAAATTTGAACGGAAGTCAGGCGAAGAGAGGTCGGCTGAGAAATGAACCATAGTAGTGTTCAAATTCGATACAGACATGTAAGCTTGGTGCGCCGGTAAAAGGATTCTGTTGCAGAAAGCCTTGCTCAGCACGATGGCATGTTCTGATAACTTATGGATGCGTTGCATTCAGAATATTGCTCCAGTTAGCCCATGAACAGAGCGGAGTGCAAAGATTGATGCCGGGCCAATCTCCCTTGACCGGCGTTGAAGCTGGGTCTCCATTGCTGACACCCGATAGTGCATTATCATTCAGTGAAGTGAAAAAATTTCCCGTCCCCTGGTTCAACGTTCCATACTGATAAAGATCGATTCGCCCACCATAAAACTTGAGAATGACATTATCCGCCAGAGTCAGGGATGCGCCTGCGGCTGCACCAGTGGGGCTGGAATCCCCGATGCCCAGAACGGTATTGTTGTTGATTACATAGGCGACATCGGTGTTGGACCACGTCACATTTCCGGTCACGGCATGATTGACGCCGTCCATGAAAATTCCGTTTTGGGTATTGGTAACGGTACTGCCGTTCACACTGGCATGGAATAGATTTGAATTGTCGATAGTTACCAAACCGTTGATGACCATGGGTATATCGTTGTCATAAAAGGTGTTTCCCGTGACAATGCTGCCTGCGGCAGCGCCGCCAAGGTTGAGCGCCGCTGCGCGGATATCACTGAGGGTCCCTCCTTGATTATGCGCGAATGTGGTATTGGTGATCGTTACCACCGGATCGACATTCGGATCTCCGACTGCAAGCGCTCCGGTATATGGTTTGGCGCTGCCGCCGTACATAATCCGGCAGTTATTGAAGACAGAGCCGTTCGTGGTAATTCTGATGTAGCCCCAGTCCCCCTTTGCGGAAACGGTGGCGGCTGCGTCGCCGTTGGTATCACCGCCGTAGGCGTCATCCTTGATGGAGGTGAATATAATCGGGGTGGCAGCGCTCGTGGCGTCGGCGACAATCGCTCCGCCCGGCATGGTATAGAGTGACGTGCCTTGCTTGAATTTGATAACCGTGCCCGGTTCTATGGTAAGCGTGGAACTGGTCGAGATGGTGTTTTCGATAATGTAGACATTGCTGCTGGACCAGGTCGTATTTGAAGTGATATTGGCAAAAACCGATTTTGGAGTAGGGAGTGTCTTGTCGTTTGTAGAGGATGATGATCCGCTGCTGCATCCTGAAAGGAGAGAAGCTAGGCACAGAGTTACCGCAGCCAGAACAGGCACATTGATGAACGTCTTCATTTGACACCTCCGGTCAAAAATTTACTGTTGCTGTTGGAAGTAATTTCACGTCGTTAGCTTAAGTCTGTTCTATGGTTTTAGGGGAAATAACTACGTAAAGGTTATCATAAAGAAAGGAGAGTTCAAGTAAGCCAAAAGAAAAAGCCCTTGATTTCTCAAGGGCTTTCGTATTTGCCCGGATGGTGCCGGACTGTTAAATGGTGGAGGTGGTGGGAGTCGAACCCACGTCCAAACGCTCTTCGATGCTAACGTCTACGCTGATAGATTGACTTTGGTTTTAAGTTCAAGGTAAGCCATCAATCAAGGCACCAGGAACCGATTCCTAAAATACGACGAATATCGGATCATCCTCGCCGTCCCATTACAATTACTTCTTTTTGACAGCCGAAGGGTTACACAGGGAAGTAAGTCTACCCTCTAGCTCGCTTGGATTCCGAAGATTCCAAGGCTGGTACTAAGCAGCAATTGCACCTGCGAAGGCGTAATTGTCTGCAGCAGTTGTATTGTTTGCATTCATTGTTTAGTGGATTATTCTAGAGGCCAACCACTATCCTCCCAGCGCAATCAGTATCTATCTTCGCCTGTCGAAACCTTTACACCCCCTTGTAAAATGATGAATTTAAAATGATGAAATTATGAACGGATCTAATCCCGGTTTCTGCTCTTCAGCGCCTGTGCTAATTCACGATTGCTGTCCTTCGTCTTCATATCCTCACGCTTATCGTACAGTTTTTTTCCTTTAGCAAGCCCAATCTCGACCTTGACCAAGCCATCCTTGAAATAGAGCCGAAGAGGAACAACCGAAAGACCTTTTTCACGCATCCTGCTGTACAGCTTTTCAATTTCCCGGCGGTGCAGCAACAGCTTGCGGTTACGATCCGTCTGGTGATTCTGGCGGTTGCCGAATTCGTATTGCGAAATGGTCAGATTGTGCAGAAACGCTTCGCCCTCGCGCACCAGCATGAATGAGTCATTCAGATTGGCCATCCCGGCGCGCAGTGCTTTTACCTCAGTCCCCTGCAACACCAGACCGGCTTCATACTTCTCTTCGATAAAATAATCGTGATAAGCTTTTTTATTATTACAGATCAGTTTCTCACCCATGACAACACCATAGCAGAGATTGCGCGAAATTGGAATGGTCATCCTTGCATTAAGAGTTAGAAATCTATATAGTTTCCTGTCCGCTCACTCCGTCTTAAAGGATGGTTATCATGACTCCAGTTGCTTTGTCCTCCTCAAGTGATAAAACGCCGACTGTGGCAGACTTGCAGCGCTCTTTTCTCCGTCATCTCCAATATACCTTGGTCAAAGACAAATTTTCCGCCACCAAGGGCGATCTGTACCAGGCGCTGGCCTATGCCGTGCGTGATGTGCTGGTTGACCGCTGGCTTGATACCCAGCAGTCCTACTACATCAACGACGCCAAGCGGGTGTACTACATGTCGATGGAATTCCTCATGGGGCGGACGCTCGGCAACTGCCTGATCAATCTGGGCATCATGGAAGAATGGCAGACCGCTCTCAAACAGATGGGGATTGATGTTGAGGATCTGCAGGAACAGGAGTGGGATGCCGGGCTCGGCAATGGCGGCCTGGGGCGTCTGGCAGCCTGTTTCCTCGATTCCATGGCGACCATGAGCCTGCCGGCTTACGGCTACGGTATCCGGTACGAATACGGCATGTTCTACCAGAAGATCGTCAACGGCGAACAGGCGGAATTTCCCGATAACTGGCTGCGCTACGGCAATCCGTGGGAATTCGACCGTCAGGAACATCTGCACCTGATCAAATTCCACGGGCGGGTTCACAGCTACCAGGATGAACAGGGCTGTACCCGCTATGACTGGGTCGATACCACCGACGTCATGGCGCTGGCCTACGATTTCCCGGTGCCGGGCTACGGCAACAATACCGTCAATACCATGCGCCTCTGGAGTGCCAAATCGACGCGTGATTTCGAACTCGGTTCATTCAATCAGGGGAACTATATCGGCGCGGTCGAATCGAAAATGCGCACGGAAAATATTTCCAAGGTGCTCTATCCCGCCGATCATATGGCCGAGGGGAAGGAGCTGCGCCTGCGCCAGGAATATTTCCTTTCGTCGGCGACGGTGAAGGACATTTTTTATCGCTTTGCCAAAAAGCACGACAATCTTGCCCTGTTGCCCGAAAAGGTGGCTATCCAGCTGAACGACACCCATCCGACCCTGGCGATTCCCGAGCTGATGCGGATTCTGCTCGACGAAAAGCGGCTTGGCTGGGACGAAGCCTGGCATATTGCCCGGAATACCTTTGCCTACACCAACCATACGGTGCTCCCGGAGGCGCTGGAAAAGTGGCCCGTGGAGATGATGGAACGCATTCTGCCGCGCCATCTGCAGATCATCTATCGCATCAACGAGCTGTTTATCCAGGACATTATCGCCTGTTTTCCGGGTGACAATGACCGTTTGCGCAGGATGTCGATCATCGGTGAGGATGGCGACCGCTGCGTGCGAATGGCGCACCTGGCGATTGTCGGCAGTCATTCGATCAATGGTGTCTCCGCCCTGCATAGCGAAATTCTCAAAAACGATCTGTTCCATGATTTCTATCAGCTCTGGCCGGACCGCTTCAACAACAAGACCAACGGCATTACCCAGCGGCGTTGGCTGAAATACTGCAACCGCTGGCTGTCCGACCTGATCTCGTCGAGCATCGGCGACCGCTGGGTTACCAATCTTTATGAACTGAAACGGCTGATTCCTCTTGCCGATGACGCTGAATTCCGGCAGCAGTGGATGGAGGTCAAACGGGCCAACAAACAGCGGCTGGCGGAGTATATCCATAAACATAACGGCATCCTGGTGTCGCCCGATTCGATGTTCGACTGCCAGACCAAGCGCATCCATGAGTATAAACGGCAGCTTCTGAACGTGCTGCATGTCATTACCCGCTACAATCGCATCAAGGCCGATCCTGACGGGAATTATGCCCCGCGCACGGTTATCTTCGGCGGCAAGGCGGCTCCCTCCTATTTTATGGCCAAGCTGACCATCAAGCTGATTAATTATGTCGGTGCGGTTGTCAACAATGATCCGGCACTGAAAAACAAGCTGAAAGTCGTTTTTCTCGATAACTATAATGTCTCGCTGGCCGAAATGATCTTTCCCGCTTCCGATCTTTCCGAGCAGATTTCCACGGCCGGCACCGAAGCGTCCGGCACCGGCAACATGAAGTACTCCCTGAACGGTGCCTTGACGATCGGTACGCTGGACGGCGCCAATATCGAGATCATGGAAGAGGTGGGCCGGGACAATATCTTCATCTTTGGTTTGACCGCCGATCAGGTTACCGGACTTAAGCAGGCCGGGTACCGCCCGCACGACTACTACAACCATAACCCT
>MGZJ01000091.1:163267-163535 GCA_001802645.1 Geobacteraceae bacterium GWC2_53_11
CACGACCATAATCTGTTCAAGCCGATAGTCGATACTCTGCTGGGTCTTGATCACTACCTGCTGCTGGCGGATTATTCATCCTACATCGCCTGCCAGGATGAGGTGGACCGGCTGTACCAGCAGCAGGAAGAATGGGCGCGCACCTCGATTCTCAATACCGCCGCCATGGGCAAATTTTCCAGCGACCGCACCATTAGCGAATATGCCAGTGAAATCTGGAACATCAAACCGGAAACGGTCAAACGCCACATCCGGCGAGATCTGCACT
>MGZJ01000091.1:163553-168806 GCA_001802645.1 Geobacteraceae bacterium GWC2_53_11
GAATACCCCTGATCTCTGGGAACAAGAATCCGCACCATATACCGCTGCAACTGTTTCGCCGCACGCGCCGCTTGCCGAACGGATGCGGCCGCGCACCATCGCCGAGTTCTCCGGCCAGGAACATCTGGTGGGGGAAGGGCGCATCCTGCGCAGCATGATCGAGAGCGACAAGCTCTCCTCCCTGATCCTGTGGGGGCCGCCGGGGTGCGGCAAAACCACGCTGGCTCACATCATCGCCGCCGAAACAAAATCACACTTCATCTTTTTTTCGGCGATTCTCGCGGGGGTAAAAGAGATCCGTGAGACTTTCAAGGAAGCTGAACGCTATGCGGCCAGAGGCATTCGCACGATTCTGTTTATCGACGAAATCCACCGCTTCAACAAATCCCAGCAGGATGCGTTCCTCCCTTACATCGAAAAAGGGGTGGTTACGATTATCGGCGCGACGACGGAGAACCCCTCGTTCGAGGTTATAGCGCCGCTCTTGTCGCGCTGCCGGGTTCTGGTGCTCAAACAGCTGGAAGCCGATGCTGTATGCAAACTGCTGGTGCAGGCCCTGAACGATACGGAACGAGGGCTCGGTCTTCGCGGCCTTTCGGCAAGCGATGACGCGTTGGAATTCCTGGCGGCCCAGGCCGATGGGGATGCCCGCTCCGCCCTGAATACGCTGGAAGTTGCCGCCGGGTTGACGCGGGACGGCAGCATCAGCCTTGAAACGGCTCAGGAGGCGCTGCAGAAAAAGGCGCTGCTCTACGACAAAGGCGGTGAGGAACATTACAACGTCATCTCGGCCTTTATCAAGTCGATGCGGGGGAGCGATCCGGACGCGGCGCTCTACTGGTTGGCGCGCATGCTGGAGGCGGGTGAGGATCCGATCTTCATCCTGCGCCGCATGATCATCCTGGCTTCCGAGGATATCGGCAATGCCGACCCGCGTGCGCTTCAGGTTGCGGTCTCCGCGCTACAGGCGTTTCAGGTTATCGGCATGCCGGAAGGGCGCATCATCATGGGGCAGGCCGTTACCTACCTGGCTACCGCTCCGAAATCCAACGCTTCGTATGCCGGCATCAATGAAGCACTGGCCGAAGTCAGGAAAAGCGGTGCCCTGCCGGTGCCGCTGCATATCCGCAACGCGCCGACAAAATTGATGAAAGAGCAGGGGTACGGCAAGGGATACCAGTACGCCCATGACTACGATGACGGCTACGCCGGGCAGGAGTGTCTGCCGGAGAAACTGGCCGGCCGGACGTTTTACGATCCGAAAGGGCATGGCTATGAAAAGAGCATTGTCGAGCGGATGGAGTGGCTGAAGAGCAGGAAGGGGAAAGCATCGTGAAGCACTTGACAAACGAGGAGGATTTACCATGAAACGGCTTGCAATTCTGACCAGCGGCGGTGACTGCTCCGGCATGAACGCCACCATCCGTGCGGCTGCCCGGACCGCTATCGCCAATAACATTGAAATGATCGGTTACCGCAAAGGATACGCCGGTCTCCTCAAGAATGATTTCATAGTTCTTAATACCCAGGCTGTTTCAGGGACCATGCAGCGCGGCGGAACCTTTCTCCAGTCGGCCCGCTCAACCGAGTTCCGCACCGAGGAGGGGCGCAAGAAGGCGCTGGACAACCTGCTCAAGGAAAAGGTCGAGGGTCTGATCGTGATAGGCGGAGACGGTTCCTTGAGCGGCGCCCTGGCACTGGACAAGATGGGCTTTCCGGTTATCGGCATTCCGGCCAGCATCGATAATGACATCGCTTACACCGATATGGCGCTTGGCGTTGATACGGCGCTCAACAACATCATCTATGCCGTGGACTGCATCAAGGATACCGCCAGTTCCCACGACCGCGCCTTTATCGTCGAAGTCATGGGGCGCAATTCCGGCTATCTTGCTTCAACCGCCGCCATCGCATCCGGTGCAGAATTTGCCATCGTGCCGGAGGTGGAGCTGGATCTTGGCATGATGTGCCATCAACTGCGCCAGCGCTATGACGAAGGGCGCACCAACGCCCTGATCATCATGGCGGAGGGAGCCGGAAAAGCGCAGGAAGTTGCCGACGGCATCAAAAACGCCATCGGTTTTGAAACGCGTGTGACCGTGCTGGGGCACTACCAACGAGGGGGCGCACCCTCGGTTTTTGACCGCCTGCTGGCAAGCCGCTTCGGCATAAAGTCGGTTGAACTCCTGCTCTCCGGCACCAAGGGTGTCATGGTCGGACTGTCGGCCAACTCGCTCACGACGACGCTGCTGGAGATGGTCGTTAACGGCGGCCAGAAAAAACTGAACGAAGACCTGCTGCATATGGCAGAGATTTTAGGTATTTAATGCGCTCCTCCCGGTTTCATAAGAAGCGTTCGGTAAAAAGCGGCTTGCCTCCCGGCACGCTGGTGCATATCGGCGATGAATCAAACAAAGCAGCCCACATTTCCGTTATCGGCTTCACGCCGGATGGTGTTGAAGAGCGTCACTTCGAGCAGATCGACCAGTATCTGGCGAACCCCTGCGACGGGAACGTGATATGGGTAAATGTTGAAGGAGTGCATGATGTTGACCTGATCCGCACTCTTGGCGACAAACACTCATTTCATCCGCTGGTGCTGGAAGATATCGTCAACACCGTGCAGCGCCCCAAAATCGAGGATTACGGGGAATACCTCTTCATCGTGCTGAGAATGCTCCGTCCAACGGAGGAAAACAGTTTCAGTTCGGAACAGCTCAGCATCATTCTCGGTCCCGATTACCTGTTCACTTTTCAGGAGGGAATTGAGGGGGACGCGTTCGACACGGTCAGGAATCGGATCAGGAACGGCAAAGGAAAAATCCGCACCATGGGGGCCGACTATCTGGCCTATGCGCTGATTGATGCCATTGTTGACGGCTATTTCAGCGTCCTTGAGGTGTTTGGCGAGCGGATCGTTGATATTGAAGAAGAGTTGACAGTCACTCCGGGGCAGGGCTCCCTTCATCTGATCAACACCATGAAAAAAGAGATTATCTATCTGCGCAAGACCGTCTGGCCGCTGCGCGAAGCGATCTCGTTCATGGAACGGGGTGACAGTCCCCTGCTGCATGATGCCACCCGTCTTTATTTCCGGGATGTCTACGATCACACCGTCCAGGTGATCGATACGGTGGAAACCTATCGCGACCTGCTCTCCGGCATGCTTGACCTCTATCTTTCCAGTATCAGTAACCGTACCAACGAAGTTATGAAGTTTCTGACGGTTATCGGTACCATCTTCATGCCGCTGACGTTTCTGGTCGGGGTCTACGGCATGAACTTCAAATACTTTCCAGAGCTGGAATGGCATAACGGCTACTTTATACTCTGGGGATTGATGATTGCATTGGCGCTGCTGATGGTGGCGTATTTCAGAAAAAAACGCTGGTTGTAGGATATGCCATGACTAAACTTGTCCTGACCTGGGCACTCAATTCGTTTGCCCTCTTTTTCGTAATGAAACTGACCTCCGGTATCCAGATCGACCGTTTTCAGGATCTGCTTTTTGCCACCGTGGTGATTGCCCTGCTCAATACCTTTTTGCGTCCGGTCATTATCCTGTTGACGCTGCCGGTTACCGTGCTGACGCTCGGCCTGTTCACGCTCGTGGTTAATGGCCTGATCTTTTATCTGGCCGCGCAAGTCGTGCCGGGATTTCACGTTACCGGATTCGGAGCCGCCTTTGTTGCCGCACTCCTCTACAGCCTGTTCAGTTTTGTACTGAATATGCTCTTTGGTACCCGGAAGTGAGCTTATTCGGTGCCGCGCTGATTGACAGCGTTGCAAAAACGGTTCACCGGCAGCAGCTGTTCAGACCGGGCGACACGCTGGTTGTGGCGCTTTCTGGCGGGGCCGACTCCACGGCGCTGCTTGATCTGCTCAGCCGCTTTCCGGACTACGGTCTTCATCTGATTGCCGCCCATCTGAATCACTGCCTGCGTGGGGCCGAATCCGACGCGGATGAGGAGTTCTGCCGGAAGCTTGCGCTTCGCCATGCCATTCCTTTTGAAACAAGGCGCATTGATATCAATATGGCGGCGGCAACGGGGCGGCTGAACCTGGAAGATGCCGGACGGTGCGCCCGGATAGAGTTTCTGGATGAAATTCGCACCACGTACGGGGCGGCAGCCGTCGTACTTGCCCATCATGCTGATGATCAGGCCGAAACCGTCCTGATGCGGCTGTTGCGCGGTTCCGGCATGACCGGATTGTCCGGCATGGCATACCGCAATGACCGCGGTTACGTGCGTCCTCTGCTGGATATACGCCGAACAGAGATTGAACAGTATCTGCGTGAATCCGGTCAGGAATGGCGTGAAGATGCCAGCAACAGCGACACCGCCTATCTGCGCAACCGTATCCGCCACGAGCTGCTGCCGCTGCTGGAAACGTATAATCCGGCCATCCGTTCGACACTTGCTGCAACGGCGTCTGTTATCGGTGGCGATGAAGCCCTGCTGGAGGAAATGACCAGCCAGAGTTTTGGTGAATCGTGCCGGATGGAGGAGGGAAGGGTCGTCTGCAACATTGGACAGCTTACTATGCTCAACCCCGCTCTGCGGCGCAGGGTGCTGCGTCTTGTGTTCAAAGAAGCCGCAGGCACTCTTGAGGGATTGAGTCTATGTCATATTGAGGCGTTGGGTGACCTGCTCGACTCAGACCGTCCCAATTCCCGCTGTTCACTCCCACGGGGGATTACAGCCGTGAGGGAATATGACCGTCTCTTGTTGATGCAGGAAATAGATGCTCCTCTTGAATCAGGCTTTGAGTTTCTGATAACGGAGCCGGGCAGCTATCAACTTCCCGCAGGCGGCTCTCTTGCCGTTGTTCTGACCGGCATGGCGGACTTTGCCGCTGATCCCGCCTCTGTTTGTATAGATCCCGCGAAAACTCCCTTTCCCTGGCTGATCCGTACCTTTCAGCCAGGCGACCGTATCGTGCCGTTCGGCATGAGCGGCAGAAAAAAGGTGAAGGATATTTTTATCGACCGGAAGATTCCGCTGTCTGAGCGCAGACGGATTCCACTTCTTTTATGCGGTGATGAACTGCTCTGGATTGCAGGGGTCTGCGCCTCCGAGCTGTGCCGGATCGATGCCGGGTCTGCCGCAGCGGTTCGGGTGACCTGGAGCGCGCAGTGAGCCTCGACTTCGTCACCTGTCATGCGCCGCTGGTGGCGGGTTTTTTCGGATTTGTGAATCAGGATTGATACCAATAAGGAACCAGAAGGATATGAACTCATTCTCTAAACTG
>MGZJ01000091.1:168831-183858 GCA_001802645.1 Geobacteraceae bacterium GWC2_53_11
TCGTGTATACCGGTCTGCGGGAGCGTGCCGATGACTATCGTAAGGCTGCTGTCGAATCCCAGAAACTTGCCGACAACCTAGCGGCGGAACAGGAAAGCCTGGCCCGTGAAGCCCAACAACTGTGCGGCTTTCTGGCGGTGCTGCCGGATGTCGTCAATCACAATACGGACAAAGTTCAGTCCGTTATCCGTAGCACTCTGAAAATGAACCCCCAGTATAAAAACATCATGATTGCCGATGCCGACGGTACGCTCTGGGCGTCGGCCATTCCCCAAACATCCCCCATATCCCTGCTCGACCGGCGCTATTTCAAAAACGCCCGTGACACCCTGCGCTTTTCCTCGGGCGAATATATCGTCGGTGCGGTGACCAAACAGCCTGTTCTGGCCATGGCATATCCCATTGTCGATAAAGGCGCCTTTCGCGGCGTCGTGGTGATAGGGCTGGATCTGGAAGTCCTGAAAAAGATCCTGCGCCGCTCCCAGTTGCCGCCGAAGTCCAACTACATCCTGGTCGATCATAAAGGGGTTATTATCAGCCGCGGAACCGATCATGGCCGCAATGTTGGTGAGTCAATGCAAACCGCTGATTTTGAAAAAATGAAGGCGGGGCCGGACCGGGATACGTATGCGTTTACTCTGGGGGACAGTGACCGGCGCATTACAACCTACCGCAAGCTGCGGCTGCCGGGCGAACAGACCCCCTACGTGTACGTGCGTGCCGGGATGTCTATTGAGGCGGCTGTTGCCAAGGCGAATCGCCAACTCCTCTATAACATCGGCATAATGGCGCCATTTGTGGTTTTTGCCTTGCTTCTGGCACTCTTTATCGGCAAGCGCTCTATCGTTGATCGTGTCAAAATGCTTCAGTCCGCCTCGAAACGTCTGGCCGGAGGTGATCTGAAAACACGTGTTGCCGATCAGGTGGCGGGCGGTGAACTGGGCGAGCTGGGCTGTACGTTTGATGAGATGGCCCGCACCCTGGAAAAAAATATCGCCGAACTGAATGAATCCCAGCTGCTCCTGCATGAGAAAGCGGTGATGCTGGAGGATGAAATCGCCGAACGTCAGGTTGTTCAGGAGGATCTGGCGGACAAACAGCGGATGCTTGAAGCGTTGAACCGGACTCTTGAAGAACGTATCGAGACCGCGGTGAACGATCTGCGCCAAAAGGACCAGACCCTTATTCAGCAGAGCCGGCTGGCGGCTATGGGGGAGATGATCAACAATATCGCCCACCAGTGGCGACAGCCGCTCAATCTGATCAGTCTCATTGTTCAGGGTTTCCCTTCCTGCAAAGAACTGACGCAGCAAGAACTCGACCAAGAGGTTGACCGGATCATGGGAATTATTCTGCACATGTCCCAGACTATCGACGATTTCCGGAATTTCTTCCGTCTGGACAAGGAAAAGGTCCGCTTTACGGCTAATCAGTCGGTGGCCAAGGCTGTGGAATTTATCAGCCCGACCCTTTCGGCTAACGGAATCAAGCTCTGGATCACCGAGCAGCCGGAAGTGAGTGTAATGGGTTACGGTAACGAGTATGCCCAGGTTTTGCTCAATATTCTCAGTAATGCCAAGGATATTTTAGTGGAGCGAGGGGTGGAAAAACCGCGCATCGACGTCAAAATAACCTCAGTTGACGGCCGCTCTGTTGTCTCGGTAACGGATAACGGCGGCGGTATCGGTTCCGAGGTCATGCCCAAAATATTTGATCCGTATTTTACGACCAAGGAACAAACCCAGGGTACCGGCATCGGGCTGTACATGTCCAAAATTATCATCGAGCAGAATATGGGCGGCAGTTTGACGGCTCAGAATGTGGAGGGTGGGGCGCAATTCCGTATCGAGGTATAGGGTGCCAGCTGATTGTTGCTAGGGTTGTTTTTGTGGTTGTTGGGCCGCCGGGAAAATGGTCATGTGCAGCTCTCGCGTTCTGGTGCCGAAGGGTGCAAAAACATAGGTCAGCGGAAGTGCTGTCGCATCGGCATCACGTTTTTGGAACTCCAGTCCCAGGCTGTCAGCCAACTCTTCCACCACGTTGTTCGCGGAATCATCCTCATCAAAAAACAGAAGCTGTTTGCCACTGTGGGCCAGCAGACGTTCATAGGTGTACTGTTCGGCTTCCGAAACTCCGCATACGACGGTAACACTCCGTTCGGCATGTCCTGCATCAACTGAGTCCATCCCTTCGATACCGGGTGTGGATGATGCAAACAGCCCCAACTTTTTTGCCAGATTTCGTGCCAGCTTGCAGGGCGATTCAGAAATGATGCTGATTATTTCGGCTTCAAGCGGCTGAACGGCAGGCAGGGTGGGAGATGCTTTAGTCGTGACCTGCGCAAGCGCCGGTTGTGACGCTGTTGTCAAGTCTGCTGCCGGTGCTGTCCTGCCGGGCGCCGGAACCGATGGGGGGATTGCCGCGCTGCGGGATCCTGCCACGGCAGGAAGCGGAATGCGCAGGCGCTGCCCGACTTTAAGTCCTTTCGGTGATGAAATTCCGTTCAGTTTCATCACTTCGGGAATCAGGCGCTCAGCTTCCGGGTCGGACAGTCCGTATTTCTTCATCAAAATTTGAAACAGGTGTTCACCCGGCAGCACCACGTAGATGCTTTCATGCTCCGGTGCCGTACCCTTGTCGATCTTTGTTTCTGCCGCAACGCGGTGGTGGCGCTTTTTCGGCTCACTCTTCTCCGGCCGGGGCGGCGTAGTTCTGCGCAGCTCCTTGAGGTCGATTTCGTAGTCATTCGGGGCCGCAAGTGCCGATTGTTGCATCATCATCAGTGCTGCCAGTATGCCAATGCTCACCAGCCTCATCGTTACCGCTCCTTGGACACCCTGGGTATCCGGTGGTGTCCGGCAAGGTGACCTATCACATTAAGACTATCCTGAAAGTAGATTGTTTTCAACACTTCTCATGAATTACTTTCATGGTGGAGCAGGCTTCAAAAATTTTGCGGGTTCCGTGGAGATATGCTATGTATTCCGGCACTCGGCGTCACTCGATTGCCTCAATTCTATATTCCCGGACTACCTGAACGAAGGAACCAGATGAAAACGACCATAACCGCCCTTGTCCTGCTGCTCTGGATGACGACTTTCGCCCATGCGGCGCGCCTTGATACCTCCTACACTTTTTCCACCCTGGAAACTCCCCACGTTTCGGTGCACTACCACCAGGGGCTTGAAGCGATTGCCCGCAAGGCCGCTGTTATTGCCGAAGAGGTGCATGGCAAACTGAGCAGTGAATTCGCCTGGAGTCCGGCTGAAAAGACCGAGCTGGTGCTGATCGACGACAGCGACTTCAGCAACGGCTTTGCCACGGCGCTCCCCTACAACACCATCTACGTGCAGGTGGTGCCCCCCGGCATCGCTTCGACGCTCGGTGAGTACGACGACTGGCTGAAAATCGTGATCACCCACGAATATGCCCATATCGTCACGCTGGACCCGGTGCGGGACTCCTGGAAGGTGATGCGGACGATCTTCGGAAAGACTCTGCCGGGCGTTGACGGGCTGTCACAACTGCTGTTCCTGGTGACGGCCCCGCCGAACTCCTTCCTGCCCCGCTGGTGGCTGGAAGGGATGTCAACCTGGGCTGAAACCGAGTACAGCGGGAAAGGGCGGGGCAGAAGCAGTTACTACGACATGATCTTCCGCATGGCCGCTGCCGAGCGGAATTTCCCCACCATCGGCCAGATCAACGGCGACGGTGCGGCCTGGCCGTCGGGCAATCTCCCCTACGTGTTCGGCTACCGCCTGCAGCAGTACATCGCCGACACCTACGGCAAAGAGTCGCTCGCAAAGCTGAACATCGCCCACTCCGGGCGCTTCCCCTATTTCATCAACGCGCCGCCGGAGAAGCTGTTCGGCGGGAAAGGGTATCCCGCCCTTTACAACGATATGATCAATGCCGTGTACCGCGAACAGTCACAGCGCATCGCGGCTCTTGGCGCGGTTCCCTTCACCCCGCTGCAGACGGTTTCAAAAAGCGGGGAACAGTTGACCAACCCCCGCTTCTCACCGGACAGCAGCCGTATCGCCTTCACCAGCCGTGACCCACACGATCACGCCGCGCTGGTGGTCACGGATGCCAATGGCGCCGTGCAGGCGAAAGTCCGCCGCACGTATTCCGACGGCAGTGTCTGCTGGTCACCGGACGGCAAGAGCCTCTATTTTACCCAGGCGGAGATCAATAACGGCTTCAACACATTTCAGGACCTGTACGCCTATGATGTTGCACGTGATGCGGTGACCCGACTGACGACCGGCCAGCGCCTCGGCGACGTGGACATCTCGCCGGACGGCAGCCGTTTTGCTGCCGTGGTCAGTGCCCGTGGCAACCAGAACCTGGTGCTGCTGGATGTGAAAGGTGCAGGCGCCCCTGCCGCTTTAAAAAAGATCACCAGTTTTGTTCAGCAGCGGGTGGCCTCGCCGCGCTGGTCGCCCGACGGTGTCACTATCTCCTACACCGTCACCGACAATACCGGCCAGACTTCCCTGCACCTCTTTGAGGTTGCTTCCGGCAGTGACCGGACGCTCTTCAGGGTTCCCCACACCGTTGCCTACCCGGTCTGGACTCGTGACGGTTCCGCACTGGTGTACGTCTCCGATGAAACCGGCGTGTTCAACCTGTTTGCCCATGACCTGAAAGAGGGAAAACAGTACCAGGTAAGCCACCTGCTCGGCGGCGCCCTGCAGCCCGATCTGTCGCCCGACGGAAAATCGGTCATCTTCTCCAGCTACGATTCCCGCGGCTTCAGCATTGCCAGGATTGCGCTCGACCGGGATAAATGGCTGGCAACGCGCGGGCCGTCCCTGCCGGGCAAACGTGCGTCGGAAGCGCCGGTTGCAGCCGGCAGCGACAAGGATGAAGCGGCGGCGTTGTCTCAGGCTCCTGCTGAACCATACCGTTTCCTGCGCACCGCATTGCCGCACTTCTGGCTGCCGCGCATCGCCGGCGACGGTTCCGGCACCTCCACCTACGGCCTGTTCACCGCCGGCGCGGACGTGATCGGCTACCACAGCTATGCTCTTACCGCCGATTACAGTTCCGGCCGGAGTCGCGGCTATTTCGACCTGATGTACCAGAACGATTACTTCTACCCCAGCCTGTTTGTGAAAGCCCACGCGAAGCCGGTGCTCTATGCCAATCTGCTTCAGCGGGGCGACTACTACGAACTGAACCAGGGCGTCACCGTTGGCGCATCGGTGCCGCTCAACAGGCTGGAATCGAGCTACCGTTTCCTTGCCGGGTACCAGTTGCAGGATCAGAAAGCGCTCAGCGGGCTGGACAGCAACGGCAGGTTCAACGGCATTTCAGTCTTTCAGGGACGGCAGGACAACTTGTTCACCGGCCTCAGCTTCGACAACGTGCTCAAATACCCCTATTCGGTCAGTTCCGAAGAGGGACGGCGGGTTTCCCTGCTGTACCGGCGCTTCGACAAGGCCATCGGCAGCGATCTGGAGATGTCGCAGTACAGCGCCGAGTACCAGGAATTCCTCCGCCTGCCGCCTGATCTGCTGAGGCATCATGTGCTCTACCTTCGCCTCGCGGGAGCTCTATCCGACAGCAGCGCGCAGTTCGGTCAGCGGTCGTTCCAGATCGGCGGTGTTCCGTCCGAGCTGAATGCATACCCGCTGCGCGGCTACGAGGAGCGTTCGGTGACCGGCAAGTACATCGCTACCGGCACCCTTGAATACCGGCTGCCGCTTACCTTTCCCATGCGCGGATCCGGTACCCTTCCGTTCTTTACGGAAAAGCTGCACGGGGCGCTTTTTGTCGATGCTGGGGAAGTGTGGGATGACCAAACGAAGTTCAGCGGCGACAATATCAAGGTCGGTACCGGGGCGGAGCTGCGTATGGACGTGACGCTGGGGTACTGGCTCAAGGTGACCCCGGCGTTCGGTGTCGCCCAGGGGCTGAATTCGGGTGGTGTCACCCGGATCTATTTTACGGTGTATGTTGATCTGTAGGAAGGGTTTGATACTGATGTGAATTGAGGCCTCCGGGGACATGTTGTCCCGGAGGCCTTTTGATTACCTATAATCCCCTCTCCCCTTGTGGGAGAGGGCCAGGGTGAGGGGGGACATATTACGGCCGGGAGTACGTGCCGTCGCTTTCAAACAGATACCCCAGCGCCAGTTCATAGGTGCCGGTGGCTGAACCGGAAGAGATGTAGTTGTATGTGTGCAGCCAGTCAAGGGCCGCCTTGGCGTCCTGGTTTATTGAGCCGTCATACAGCCAGTCGATGGAGTCGTAAATCATGCGCCGGACGTATCTGGCATTGTGTGCGTAGGCGCCTGCCTGATTGACGATTACTTCGTAATTGAATGCCGCTCCCATGGTATATGCGCCTGCCGTGACCGCATCCGGACCACCGGGCACGGCAGGGTTGCCCGAACCCGGCACCACTCCGTTCCCAAAGGCCGCCGTCCATTGATTCAGAATCGGCGCCCCGCCTGCCGTATAGCTGATACCCCCCTTCGCCGCACTGTCCGCTACTCCCACTGCATAGATCGAGCTTTGCTTCGGATGCAGCAACATCTGCTGAAGAGCTTTCATGGCGGCTGCCATGCCGTTTTTCCTCCCTTGCAGGAGGGCGGGGGTACGGGCCGGATGTTGACTGTTCTGTGCGTTGTGGCACTTGGAGCAGGTTTGCTGGTCGCTGAGTACCTCGATAATTGTGCCGCTGCTGATTTTTACCGGCATGAAGCCGTGGGAGCGGTTGTTGTTCATATGGCAGCCGATACAGGGACCGTTGGTGCCGCCGCTGTAGCCCGAAGCCGCCAGGCCGATGGTCGTGTGGCGGTACGCGCTGTTCTCGTATTTTTGGGCGCTGGTGTAATAATTGAAGCCCACCTGGGTAGTCATGGTCGAGGCGGTTGCCTGGTTATGGGCGTCGATCCGTTTCTGGTTGCTGAAATCCATTCCCTTCACGGACGCCAGTTTGATGACCAGGCCGATCTCGCGTCCGGTGTGGCAGACGATGCAGGCGTTTGAAGTGCCGAAATCGGGGTATAGCGGCGATTTGTAGGTGACATCCCAGGCGCGCTGGTGCAACGGTGTGGATGAATAATTGAAGTAGGCGGTCACCCGTGGAACCGGGCGGAGCCGGTAACTGTAGGATGCGCCGGGATCGTCCGAGCGGCCGTCGGTGTGGCAGCCGTTGCAGTTGTCACCTTCCCGGGACCTGTCCTGGTAGTTTTGGGAACCGGAAGGGTAGGCGGGGTAGTTGCTTCGTGTCCCATCCAGGTCGGGGAGCGCCTGAACGTCACTGAATCCGGACGATGCATAATTGAGGAACCCGGTTGTGGAGTGACAGCGGACACAGGCGTTGCCGAAGTTTTTGTCGGCGCTAATGGAGCTGCCCCGCGTCTTGAGATCGGAACCGGAGGTCCTTGCCGGAGTCGTGGTGGCTCCGACGTTGGAGCGTGACCACTGCCGCAGGTAATCCATGGCGCTGGCCGTGTCGTGCGGGTTATGGCATTTACGGCAGGAATTCTGATAGAAACGGGATACGTAGGAGGAGTGAGATCCGCTGCTGAAATGCACAAATGCCGTGTCGATTGCAATGCCGTCATAGACGGAAATGCCGAAACCTTTTGAGAGGGTATGGCATTTTGCGCATTTACCGGCGCTGTCGGGATTGTTGGTTGTATCCGGAACCGTGGTGGCGCCTGATGCTGCGGTGGGATGACCGGCGGCAGGTTCGTGGCAGTCGGAGCAACTGGCACCGTTTTTGGTGTTGTGTCCGGACAGCAGCCATTCCTGTGGGATGTTTTTGCCGGTCCCCGGGCTGGTTGCGTTCTGGTGGCAGCTGTTGTTGAAACAGGCTTGCGATTGTACCTGTTTGGAGCCTCCGGGAGAAACCACCGTTTTTTCGCTGCATGCAGTCAATGAAAGCAGAAGTGCCGCAAAAAGAGGAAAGGTAACAGGTGCCAATGTTTTCATGTCATCTCCTTTAGTTTGTCCGCATGAGCCCCGTTTGAAATGCAATGAAGTGTTTGCGGATAAACTTAGTCTTTTAATAGATAAAAAAGCTGAGCATGTCAAAAGAGTATACAACGCATTTTTAAAAGCGGTAGTTACTCACGCGGAGACACGGAGTTCGCGGAGAAACTCAATCGGTTGATACAATGTAATTACCTGATCCTGCTCCGCGTTCTCGCTTAGAAGCGCCTACTTTTGGCCGCGACTCCGCGTGCAACGGTTTTTCAATACGTTTTTTCCTTCCGCCGATAAATTTCCCGGTTTCAATTATCCATTTTTTTTGCAAAATATTGAATTCCAGTAATACCAGTAGGTTACCGCTACTGTAACAAAATGTTACAGTTTGTAACGTGTTGAAATGCAACGTGAAAACCGGGTGCTGTAACAAAATGGTACAGTTTTTGGTGATTTTAAGTAGCTGAAACTATTATTGATTTACTGGTGGGAATGGGTTAAGGAAAGTTAAATGAAGTGCCGGGATGAGCTGTTTGTTTCTTGTGTGATCGGAAGTTTAAAATAGTAGAAACCTTTTAACACCAATCAAACGGAGGGAAAATGAGAAGAAAAATTTGTAATGTAATGGTTAGTATTGCAGCAATTTTCGCGGTTTTTAGCGGCACGGCGCATGCCGAAGGTGAGCATATGCATGACGGTTTCTTTCTCAGGCTGGCGCCTGGTGTCGGGGCGATGTCTATCTCGGAAAAAGTTGGCGCAAACAAGTATGAATACAGCGGGGCGAGCAGTCACTTGAATTTTGCTATCGGCGGTGCCGTGGTCGAAAATTTTATCGTGCACCTGGACCTTTCCGCCACAGGCATGTCGGAACCCAAGTTGAAAGTTAACGGGCAGAGCACGACGGGAGCCACCGGTGATCATGCCACAAGCGTTCTGGGGCTTGGGCTTACCTACTATTTCCCGGCTAATTTCTACCTGACCGGTGCCGTCGGGACGGCACGCACGTCAGTAAAAGTAAATGGCAAAACCTACGACACAGACAGGGGTGTCGGCTTTAACCTGATGGTGGGCAAAGAGTGGTGGGTGAGTGATAACTGGGGGCTCGGTGTGGCCGGACAGTGGTTATACTCGAAATGTCCTGATAAGCCGATTAACGGCGCTACTCCGGACGTTATCTCTTCATCACTGGGTGTACTGTTTTCGGCAACGTACAACTGAAAACTGCGGTTAATCACTCACGATGGTACTGATCTTCAGCCGAAGGCCTGATGAGTGGAACAACCGGTGCCATATATTTTAACTTTTCCCCCTCACCCTAACCCTCTCCCTCAGGGAGAGGGGATTGTTTATATCCCTGCATCACCACGAGGCAAATCATGAAACTTTTCCGGCACGGTCTTCTGCTGGCATTAACAGCAGCGCTGCTAACCCTTCTCACCGGCTGCGGTGACGACGTCACCAACATCACCAACGTCAATAATGCCGATCTGCCCGGTTTAAATGATATCACCACGGCGCCGCCCGCCATCCAGACCGCTGCCAAGGCGGTTGTGCGGATACACACGGCCGGGAGCTATGCCACCGGGTTTTATGTGTCGTCAACCGGCCAGCTGCTCACCAACGATCATGTGCTGGGGGATTCGGTCTGTCCTTCCGAGGGGTGCTATGTGGAGATAACCACCATGCACCAGAAAGGTGCGACCAGGATCGATCCGGTCACCTATTTTGCCGTGCCGAACGCGGTGGATGTGGGGCTTGATATGGCGCTGGTGCAGTTGTACACCACCAAGGGTGGGAGCAAGATCAACACCCCGGATTATCTTACCCTTGCCTCCCGCACGCCGGCATCTCTGCTCGGCACCCATGTCACCATTGTCGGGCATCCGGAAGGGAACCTCAAAAAATGGACCGACGGGTTGGTGGCAAATGCCTCCAGCAAATGGTTTCAGGCAACGGCGTTCGTGCTCCCTGGCGACAGCGGTTCGCCGGTGCTTGACGACAACGGCCAGGTGGTGGGTTTGATCCATCGCGGTCCGGCTTCGCTTGATCTGTTTACCACCAACAGCGCCAACGTCTCTGCCATCTGCACCGCGTCGGCGCCGATCCTGGCGGCAATGACTTCGACTACGCCGCTTCCAACCACCATGATCTCGGTAACGACCGCCACTACCGCCGACAAGTTTCTTGCCAACAACCTGCTCTACCTGAATGCCCGCGTCAATTCAATCACCGGAGTCACCACGAGTCCGCTCAATCTGCTTGGCACTGCCTGCGATGCCGGGCTGGCCCGGCAGGATTATACCTCGCCCGACGATTTGTATGATGGGCTTACCCCCTGCTACGATGCTCAGATCTGGATCGAGTGCCGGACGGATATAGGCTCTGAACCGTACGGTGGCGTCTGCCCGACCGGCAGTGACGCCACGGCATGGGAGAACCGTTTCAAGGCAATCAACCAGCGTTGGCTGGATATGACCGGCGAGCCAGATTATGATTCGGTTACCTTTGGCATGGCCAGCCTGAAGTCATCGTTTTATCTGGGGCAGGCTGCCGGTGCGGTTGAGCTGCAGAAAATTGTGACGGCTACCGCTCCCGTGCTGGACCCGTCATTGGCCTATTACATGGCGGCGTTCAACCTGCCGACCTATAGCGGTGTTACGATCAAGGATTACCTCGTTAATTACCGGAATGTCTTGCATTATGAGCTGAGCGACGATTCAATTGCCTTTGGCTTCCGTTGGCTTAACATCAATCAGAAGCTGCCATGGAACGACATGCTGTCGCTCTTGACCGGGTTGTACAACGACCCTGACGTGAGTCTGGGCACCAGGCTTGCCATAGAAGATTTGCAGTATGAGCTTGGTGCGCTGTAGGTCGTGCAGGATGAGAGGAGAATCGGGTATGAGTAGAGTATGTGGTTCAAACTTTTTGAAGTCGGTTGTGCGTGCGGCGGCGGCACTTGGTGTGCTGATCGTTGCCTTGGCAATCGCCGGCTGCGGAGGCGGCAGCAAATCGACTCCCGTTACCTTGACATCCATCACGGTTACCCCGGCGAACAAGAGCATCGCTGTCGGCACGACCATGCAATTCAAGGCGTCAGGGGCATATTCCGACGGATCCTACCAGGATCTGACAACCTCGGTTAGCTGGAGCACGTCGAACAGCAGCATTGCTTCCGTCAGCACTACCGGCGGATCGAATGGGCTTGTTTCCGCGCTTGCCGCCGGTTCGGTCACTGTCAGTGCCGCATCGGGCAGTATCACGGGCTCAACCACCTTTACGCCGGCGTCGCTCGCTTCCATAGAAGTCACACCGTCAAACTCCACGTTCGTGGCGGGCACCTTCCACCAGTTCAAGGCAACCGGGATCTTGGCCAACGGCGCTACCCAGGACTTGACGAACCTGGTGTCGTGGGCTTCATCGGACAGCAGCGTTGCCATCATCAGCGCCGCCGGACTTGCCAACCTTGTTGCATCCGGGCAATCCACTATCACTGCCGCCTTTTCCGGCATTTCCGTATCAACCACGCTGACTGCGGCAACTGTTACCTCCCTTGATGTTTCCCCGCTCAATCCTGTTGTTGCCGCCGGGGCGACCCCGCAGTTCTCCGCCATTGCCACCCTGTCGAACAACGCAACCCTGGACGTGACCTCGCTGGTAAGCTGGATTTCATCGGACAGCGGGATCGCCACTATCAGCTCCGGCGGCATTGCCTCGTCCCGCTCAATCGGCTTAGCCACCATTACGGCAATCTACGGCGGTGCGGTTTCTGCGGCGACGACCCTGACGGTGGAGGGGCCGGTTTCCATTGCGATCACTCCGGCCAATCCGAGTGTCGTGGCCGGTTCAACCCTGAAATTCAGCGCTGTGGGAACATTCGGTGACGGTTCTACCGGGGATGTCACCACCTTGGTAGCGTGGAGTTCCTCAAACAGCGCGGTTGCCACCATCGCGAGCGGCGGGACGGCAACGGTGAAGGCTGCCGGAACTACGACAGTTACCGCGACCCTGGGTGTGTCCGGCTCGACAACCATGACGGCAACAGCGCTGACATCGCTTGCCGTGACGCCGGAAACTCCCGTGGTCGGCGCCGGTTCGACCCTGCAGCTTGCGGCTACGGGCACGTTCTCGGACAACTCCACTCAGGATCTGACCGGTTCCGTCACCTGGACAAGCGGGAATACGGGCATTGCCGCCATCGGCAACACGGCTGCGACCAAAGGGGTGGTAACGGCGGTCGCTCCGGGATCAACCACGATTACGGCCACCTTTAACGGAACGGTGAAGACAATCACGCTGACGGTCAACCAGGCGAACCGCGCCTATGTGGCCAACAATGGCGGCAATTCGCTATCCGTCATTAATACGGCGAATAATTCGCTTGTCACAACAATCGGAGTGGGCACGGCTCCGCAAGGTGTCGCGGTCAATACGGCCGCCAACCGTGCCTATGTCACGAACAGTGGCGCCAGCACGCTGTCCGTTATCGACACCACCACCAACACGGTCGTTGCCACGGTCGGCGTCGGCTCGTCGCCGAAGGGCGTTGCGGTCAATCCATCGGCGGGCCGGGTCTATGTGGCCAACAGTTTCGGCAATACGCTGTCGGTTATCGATACGGCCACCAACAGTGTGGTGGCCACAGTCGCGGTGGGCATCGGGCCGCAAGCGGTGGCGGTGAATGCCGCTGCCGGACGGGTCTATGTGGCAAACACCACCGGCAATACGGTCTCCGTCATCAACAGTGCCACCAACACGGTGGTTTCAACGGTTACGGTCGGTTTCGGGCCACAGGCTGTGGCGGTTGTTCCCTCAATCAACCGGGTGTATGTGGCAAACGGCACCAGCAACACGGTATCGGTTATCGATACCGCCAGCAACGCCGTGACCGGCACGATCAGCGTGGGCACCAAGCCGGTGGCGATAGCGCTGAATACCGGTGCCAACCGGGCCTATGTGCTGAATGGCGGGGGCAACTCCATCTCGGTTATCAATACCTCCACCAACTCCGTGGTTGAAACCATCTCCGTGGGCAGCGCGCCGCAGGGCATAGCAGTGAACACCGTCACCAGCCGCGCCTACGTGACGCTTGGCGGCAGCAATATGCTTTCGGTTGTTGACCTTGCCGCAGGTGCGTCGGTTGCTTCGGTGGGGGTGGGTGTCGCGCCGAGGGAGGTTGTGGTGGTTCAGTAGGTTTGGTTCTGTTTTGCGGATACATGTTCCATATGGGTGAACCGGTCAATAGGGAGTTGGTGAGAAGAAAATTTATGAAAAGAGAGGGGCAGAAATCACTATGACTGCGCTTCGCGATGTTGTAGGCATCTTAATTTGTGAGTACGACACTGACCTCGTGCGAAACTTGCGCCCGATTGAGACGACCCGCGTGATTATGAGAGGAAATGACCTCGAAGAGCAACTTCTTGTAGTGCTGGCGTTACTGATTAACTTCCAAATGCCTGGGTCGCTAGCAGTGCGCGTATCGCAGGATGTGAAGGCCAAGGGACTCCTACGGGACACGCGGTGTCTTCAGGACGTTGGCACCGCGCAGGCAGCGCTGGCTGGCGTTCGATTCGGGAAGAACAAGGCCGTACTGGTCGCAAAGGCGTTTGGAGACATCGAACGTGCGGGTTCTGTTATCGGCTGGCTGGAACAACTGCGGACCGGAGAAGCTCGAATCGGCAAGGGGGCACCGAAAGTGAGATCCAACTTGCTGAAGCAGGCCGGCTATTTGGACGAAGCACCGGTTGACCTACATGTGAAACGCTTCGTGAAACGCGTCGCGCGCGTCGACCTATCCTGCGATAGTCGGGGCGAGAAGGAACTGAAAGTGCTTTGCAACACTCAACTGGCTGGGCTTCGCTTCCGCGAGTACGATTTAGGGCTCTGCCCGGGTGTGCTGGACAAGCTGATACGAATTCATTGTAGCCCAGACAAGGACGAGTTCGGAGTGCCCTACAGGGGCATCTGCGGGATCTCGCCCTGCTGCGACGTTTGCCCTGCTAGGGATCACTGCCCAAAGTACGCCTAGCCAATAAGAGGGGGGCTGCCTTTTGAAATGGGAAAATTAAGGATGTGATCCCAAAAAATGGCAATGGTGTCAAACCTACATTCTTGACAAAGTAAATTGTGTAGATTGACCCCCAGGTCTCTTAGTTGATAAAGCTGGACGGGCAGGTCATAGTCCTAGCCGTTCGTCTTATTGAAAATTGTTGCATTTAAGTAGAGAGGAATGAGTACGTGACCGATGAGGTAAAGATGAAGCACATGGCGTTCGTCCAGGCAGAGGTTGGTCGGCACCTCCGTTCGAAGATTGTCGCTCTTGGTGATGTCATTCTTAGAAAGCAGCGCATCTACCTCGACGTGAACTACTGGACACACCTCGCCGATGCCCTTGATGGCAAACCCAGACATCCCGACTATTCGCGCCTTCTTAGCATTTTGAAGACTCGCGTTGACAGTGATAATTCAATCTGTGTAGTTGGAGATGACACGCTGTTGGAATTGTTCAAGCGGAAGGATCTATCCAAGCGCCTCCTCCTGGCACGAACAATGGATCGTCTTAGTGCCGGGACTGTTATCCAGCATTCGTTCGAACGAGCAGAACTGGAAATATCAGAATTTCTTTGCAACATCGAGAAGGAGAAACCTTGTTCACCTCCTGCACACCTTGTTTGGAGGCGACCGTGCTATTTCCTCGGCGACATATTTCCAATTCCCGGTTCACAGATCTCACCTCAGGACGCGGCACTTCTATCCAAAGCCTATCTTGACTACTCTTGGGATCAGTCCTTCGAAAATATTGTTGAAAAACTCGGAAGCAAGTCTCCTCCACCATCAAATTGGGATTCGACTGCTGACTTTATAAATGCAGCAAACATGGAACATCAAATAGAAGTCGGCAACTTTGACGACTTATTCCTCAAAGAGGCAGACGGCGTCCTGGATGCAATTAGCTTCGATGCTGCACATCGACGTGTTAGAGACGACGTAACAGGTGCAACAACGGTGTCTGGTGCACTAGGAGTCTGTCGGGCTTTTTAGCATCGTGCCCGGCATAATCGTTGTTTTAGTAACTGGGTA